>NZ_JBHSQN010000011.1:386075-420147 GCF_042658545.1 Nocardia lasii | reverse complement strand
TCGAGGCGGAGGGGGGTGCTCGGGTGACGTCGGGGGCGATGGCGGAGGGGCCGGATGCGTTCGCGCAGAGTCGGCGGGTGTTTCCGACGTTGGTGCCGCAGGGGGAGATGAGTGACGGGGTGGGGTATCGGGGGGCGCGGTGTGTGGGGGTGCGCGATGTGGGGGAGTTGGCGTGGAAGGAGTCCGCGTTGCAGTGGACGCCGATCGAGGTGGGCTGGCAGTGCGAGCGGGCCGAGGCCCAGGCGGGGTCGGTGAGCTATCTGGTGCTCGAGTACGCGAACGCGGGGCAGGCGCGGTCGGTGGTGGAGGCGCTGCCGGGTGCGGTGCGCTACGCGGGCGACAAGGACGGCATAGCGTTCTCGTTGCGGCGGTGGGTGATTCCCGACCCGGTCAATGTCCGCGCGCAGACCGCCCACCAGGTGGTGAGCTTCCCCGACGACACCGACCGCGCGAACTACGTGGTCCTGGTGATCCGGCGCGGCAGCAGCGGCGTCGCCGGGGCCCCGCGCCCGTCGGCGCAGGAGGAGGTCATCTCGTGGTGGGAGGAAGTCCCACTGGAGAACCGGTGACCGACCTGGTCGGTCACCGGTTCCTGCCTCAGTCCACGGCCAGCGCGGCCACGATCGGCATCCGGGCCGCGCGCAGAGCGGGCGGAATGGACCCCAGCAGCGCCAGACCCAACGCCGCCGCGCCGTAGAGGGCGATCAGCGGGCTCGGTCGGTACACGATGTCGATGGTCATCGCGTGTCCGATCGCGACCGTGGCCAGGTACTGCACCGCGATGCCGACCACGAGTCCGATTGCCGCGCCGATGAATCCGATGCCCGCGGCCTCGGCCAGCACCGAACGCAACAGGAACTTGCGGTTGGTGCCCATCGCGCGCAACACCCCCAGTTCGCGTCGCCGTTCCAGCACCGACAGCATCAGCGTGTTCAGCAGCGCGACCGTGGCCACCAGCACCACGATCCACAGGATCATGTTGCTCATCGCCGCGCCCTGCTGCACGCCGGAGGAGATCGCGTCGATCGTCTCGGCGCCGGTGTTGACGTGGATCTCCGGCGGCACCTGCGCCCGGACCGCCGCGCGCACGGCGTCGGGGTCGGCCCCGGCCGCGTACTTGATCGACAGGATGGTCTCGCCGGGACGCTGATACCACTCGCGCAGCTGGTCGAGGTTCATCATCACCACCCCGGACACAGCCGTGAAGTACGGAATCACTTGCAGCACAGTGGTTTTATGCTGACCCGAGGGCGTCGGCATGGTGACCTCGTCACCGACCGCGAGCGAGAGCGACCGCGCCACATCGCGGGTGATGACGATGCCCTCGCCGCGCCGCATCTGTTCGATCACCGCCGCGTCCACGTCACCGAGGCGAGCGTCGGACACCGTCGTCGAATACCCCTGCAGCATCACCCGCCCGCTGCCGATGGTCGCGAACGCCATCTGCGCGGGCACCACCTGGTCGACCCCGGGGACCTCGGCCAGTTTCTCGGCCAACCCGGCGGGCAGCACGGGCCCGGTCGGGAACTGCTCGACCGCGCTCGGGCTCACGTAAAGGTCGGTCTCGGCGAGGTTTTGGAACGAGTCGGTCGCCGACTTCACCATGTTGCCCGAGGCCCCACCGAGCGCGACCACCGCCGCGACGCCGATCATCACCGTCATCGCGGTCGCCCACACCCGGCGCGGCGCGCGCTCGAGCGAGGTGGCCCCGAGCGCACCGGGCGCCCCGAACCAGCGGGCGATCCCCGCCGAACCACGCACGATCGGCCCGGTCGCGGCGAAGCAGAGGAACACCGTCGCGGTGAAGGAGGTGGTGATCGCCCCGAGCGAGAGCCGCCCGAGATCGGTGAACGCCACCGCGATGGCGACGGCCCCGAGGATCAACCCGGCGACCAACGCCACCCAGCGCAACACCTTGCCGGTGGCCGCCACGTCCCCGGCCTCCACCGGCGCCAGTGCCTCCACGGGCGCCACCTTGTACACCTGCCTGGCCGCGATCGCCGCCGCCACCACCGTGGACAGCACACACGCCGCGATGGCCGCGGGGATCGCGTAGTTCGGCACCTCGAACTCGGTGCGCGCCTCGACCGACTGCACGATCGCGGCGGGCAGCCTGCCGATCGCGAACCGTCCCATCAGCGCGCCGACCGCGGCGCCGATCGCCCCGCCGACCAGCCCGAGCAGGGCCGCCTCGACGAGCAGGTCACGCACCATCGGCCCGCGCTTGCCGCCGATCGCGCGCAGCAGCGACAGCGTCGAACGACGTTGCGCCACCGCCATACTCATGGCGTTGTAGATCAGGAAGGTCGACACGATCAGCGCCGCCGCCGAGGACATCAGCGTGGAGTAGCGCATGATCTGGATCGCGCCGCCGGCCTGGGCGGTGCGCAGACTCGGCTCGGCCACCACCGCGCGTCCGTCCACCACCTCGGTGAGAGTGGTGCGCAGCGCGCCCACATCGGTGCCCGGTTTCACCACGATCTGCACCGAGTCGAGCTTGCCGACCCGGTCGGTGAGGAACTGCAGCAGCGGCAGCGGCCCGGCCACCACGTGTCCGCCGTTGAGCCGACCGGTCGCCCCGGAGTCGAGCACGGCGGCCACCGTCGCGGTCCCGGCGCCGATCCGCACCGGATCGCCCTCCTGCAGACCCATGGCCGCGCCGACCAAGACGCCGCGTTCGGTGGTGGCCAGCTTGTTCACGTACTGCGCCATCGGTCCGGCCAGGTCGCTGCCCAGCGCGGTGATCGTCTGATCGGCGCCGATCAGCAGCGCCCGATCCTCGCCGGAGCCGAGCGTGCCGCGCAGCATCGGCACCGCGGCTTTCACCCCCGGCGTGGCCGAGATCTGGGCCAGCATGGCCTGTTCGAAGCCGGCGTCGGTGATGCCGGTGATCTCGAGATCGGCGCTGCCCGCCAATCCCTTGGTGAGCTTGTCGACCGACCCGGTGACCGAGCCGGAGATGCTGAGCACGGCCACGATCAGCGCCGCCGAGACCCCCATCACCGCCCCCGACAGCAGGGTTCGGCCGGGGTGGCGCAGCAGTTCACCGAAGTTGAACAGCCACAGTCGATTCCAGAGCGCGGCGATCATGCGTCCACCCGCGCGGCGACCCGTTCGTCGGCGCCGATCTGCCCGTCGCGCAGGGTGATCACCCGGTCGCAGTAGTCCACCGAGTTCATGTCGTGGGTGACCATGACCACCGAATTGCCCTGGGCGGTAATGTCACCCAGCAGGCCGAGGATGGCGGCGCCGGTCTTGGAGTCGAGGTTGCCGGTGGGCTCGTCGGCCAGGATCAGCGGCGGATCCATGATCAGCGACCGCGCCACCGCCACGCGCTGCATCTGCCCACCGGACAGCTCCGCGGGACGGTGGTCGGCCCGGTTGCCGAGCCCGACCAGCTCGAGCAGTTCCAGCGCGCGCGGCTTGGCCTTGCGTAAGCCGGTGCCGTCCAACAACTTCGGCACCGCGACGTTCTCCCACGCTGACAGCGTCGGCAGCAGGTTGAAGAACTGGAACACGAAACCGACCTGCTGGAGCCGGAACGCGGCCTGGGCGTCCTCGTCGAGATCGCCGATCTCGGTGCCGCGGAAGCGAATCGAGCCCGCGTCGGGCCGGTCCAGTGCTCCGAGCAGGTGCAGCAGGGTGCTCTTGCCCGAACCCGACGGCCCGATGATCGAGGTGAACTGGCCCGCTTCGATGCGCAGGCTCACCTCATCGAGCGCGCGCACCTCCTGATCGCCGACGCGGTACTGCTTGACCACGTCGGTCAGTTCCAGCATGGGCTGGCTTGTGTCTTCGGATTCCGGCATGGTTGTTGTCCCCCAAGGAGATTCGGATTTCAGCGTGCGAATGCGCGGTCGCGGGTAGTCTGCCCGATCGTCGGTCTCGCGTCGAGAACAGCACGCAACGCGGGCTGCTCGGCGGCCAGTGCGAGGTAGGCCTCCACCGGCGTGCGGCCGTCGATCTCGGCCAGTTCGAGCTTGACGTGCAGATGGTTGTCCCAACGGTTGGCCAAGGCCTGGATCAGCCCGTCGACACCGCCGAAGAGTCGGTCCAACTCCTCGATGCCGTCGAACAGGGCCGGATCGTGCGGGTCGATCGCGGCCCTGGCGAGCACGGTGTGCACGATCTCGGTGCGGTGGTGCAGATCGGTCCAGGTCATGGGCTTCACCTTCCGTGAGCGGGTGTGTCCAACGCTACGGTCGACGAACCGGCGAAACGTCGTGCCCCGGACCCGACTTCCTCTCCTACCTGGGTAGGAGAAGGGCACCGTTCCCGGGACGATGCTCGCCGTCGGCGCGGCGACTAGCCTTGACACATGGATGTCAGCCACGCCATCCCCGCGAACACGCCGGGCGAGCAGCGCCCCCGGCGCGGGTTCGGGGTACCGGCGGGGCTGTCGCGGTGCTTCGAGACCGTCCGTCAGCGGATCGATGCGCTGCCGTACGACTATCCGCCCGCGGTCATCATCGGCGCCGATCTCGCCCTGCTGGTCATTACCACCAGCGCGGTGATCCAGCGCCACTCCTACTTCCCGAATCCGCTGCCGCTGATCGCGATGGCGGTGGCGTTCCTGCCGATCCCGCTGTTCGCGATCTTCGGCGTGCACCCGCATCCCGTGCTGTTGAAATCGAGCGCGCTGGTCTCGTGCGCGCTGTTCCTGCTCCAGCCGGTCAATGCCGATTTCGCCCCGTTCGTGCTGGTGATCGTCGCCGGTGAGGTGGCCGCGATCGCCTCGCGCGGGATGACGCTGGGCTTCTCGGCGCTGGCGATCGCCGAGTTGGTCGCGTTCGATCTGGCCGGGCACGTGCACTGGGGGATCCCCGGCGAACGCCTGCAGGGGCTGCCGATGTACATCCTCGGCATCCTGCTCGGCACGATGGTCGGGATCCTGCTGCAATACCAGCGCCGGTTCCTCTACCAGGAACGGCAGAATCAGGCGATCCGCTCGGGGCAGGCCGCCGACGACGAGCGCCGCCGGATCGCCCGCGAGGTCCACGATGTGATCGCCCATTCCCTCTCGATCACCCTGCTGCACCTGACCGCCGCCCGGCGTGCCCTGCAAACCGACGACGACCCCACCGAGGCCACCGAGGCCCTGGTCGAAGCCGAACGCCTCGGCAGGCAGGCGATGGCCGACATCCGGCGCACCGTCGGCATGCTCGACGCGGGCCCGGCTCAGACCGCCCCCGAACCCGACGCCGTCGACATCGACGAGCTCGTCGGCGACTTCCGCCGCGCCGGCCTTGCCGTCGACTACGCCCGCGCGGGCGAACTGAGTCGGGTGAGCGGCGCGATCGGCCACGCGCTCTACCGGATCGGCCAGGAATCGCTGGCCAACGTCACCAAACACGCGCCCGACACCGCCGCCGTCGTCCGCCTCACCGTCACCGCCGACGCGGCCACCCTCGTCGTGTCGAATCCGCTGCCGACCGGCGCCGCACCCCGCCGCGACACCGGAATGGGCGTGCGTGGGATGCGTCGACGCGCCGAACTGCTCGGTGGCACGATCAGCGCGGGCACCGGCGACGACGGCTGGACCGTGCGCGCGGAATTCCCGCTCGACACCGCCGGGTGCTCGACCATCTCGACCATGCTGCCGAGCCTGCTGCGCGGCAAACCCCAGGAGGACGCGTGACCGCCGCAACGCCGACCGAGCAGCTGATGACGGTGCTCGTGGTCGACGACCAGGAACTCGTGCGCGGCGGACTGCGCCGCATCCTGCGGCGCCGCGACGGCTTCGTGATCGCCGAATGCGCCGACGGGGACGAGGTGGTGGCCGCCGTAGCCGCCGAACGCCCCGATGTGGTGCTGATGGACCTGCGGATGAAACGGGTCGGCGGCATCGATGCGACCCGGTTGCTGCACGCGCGCGGCGACGCCCCGCCGGTGCTCGTGCTCACCACCTTCGACGACGACCAACTGCTCTCCGGCGCGTTGCGCGCGGGCGCGGCGGGCTTTCTGCTCAAGGACTCGCCCGCCGAGGATCTGATCCGCGCCGTGCGCACCGTCGCGGGCGGCGGCGCGTGGCTGGATCCGGCGGTGACCGGACGGGTTCTCACCGCCTATCGAACAGTGAAACCGGTCGGTACGCGCAACGACAGCCGCCTCGGCGAACTCACCGCACGCGAGTACGAAGTGCTCGAATTGATCGGTTCCGGGCGGGTCAACAGCGAGATCGCCGCCGAACTCGGCATCTCCGAAGTCACGGTGAAAAGCCACGTCGGACACATATTCGGCAAGCTGAGCCTGCGCGACCGGGCCGCCGCGATCGTGTTCGCGTTTGACCACGGTGTAGTAGCACCGGGAGAATCTTCCTACTGAGCAGCAGGTCCGGCGGACCTGCCAGAAGTGGGAGGCGGACGCTGGTGGGAGCACCTGGGTCACGGACGGGGAGCGGTTTCGGCCCCTACGAGTTGCGGTCGCTGCTGGGCAAGGGCGGCATGGGCGAGGTCTACGAGGCCTACGACACCGGCAAGGACCGGGTGGTCGCCCTGAAGTTGCTGGCCGCCGAGCTCGCCCAGGATCCGACCTATCAGGTCCGGTTCCGTCGGGAATCCCAAGCCGCGGCCAAGCTGGCCGAACCGCACGTCATCCCGATCCACGACTGGGGCGTGATCGACGGGGTCCTGTTCATCGATATGCGCCTGGTCCCCGGCAGTGATCTGCGCTCGGTGCTGCGCGGGGGCGGGCCGATGAGCCCCGACCGCGCCGTCGCCGTGGTCGAACAGATCGCCGCCGCGCTCGACGCCGCGCACGCCGGGGGACTGGTGCACCGCGACGTGAAACCCGCCAACATCCTGGTCACCCCCGCCGACTTCGCCTACCTCGCCGACTTCGGCATCGCCCACACCGAGGGCGACAGCGCGGTCACGCAGGCGGGCACCGCGGTCGGCTCCTACACCTACATGGCGCCCGAACGCTTCGACGTTGGCCCGGTCTCGCACCGCGCCGACATCTACTCGCTGGCCTGTGTGCTGCACGAATGCCTCACCGGCGCTTCGCCTTTCCCGGCCGCGAGCATGAGTGTGCTGGTGCGGGCGCATCTGTCGGAGGCACCGCCGCGGCCGAGCACGTTGATCCAGGGCATTCCTGTCGGGCTCGACGAGGTCGTCGCCACGGGCATGGCCAAGGATCCTGCCGCGCGATATGCGACGGCGGGTGCGCTGGCGGTGGCGGCCAGGCAGGCTCTCGCCGCCGGTGGGTTCGGTGGGTATCCGGGCGCGTCCGATCCTGCCTTCGCGGGCCGCGAGGTGAGTGCCGGTTCTGCCGGGGGTGCGCTGGTGCGTGGACCCGGTGCGGCCCCGGGGCGCGGGTTCGCGGCCGCGGCGGGCTTCGCCGCCGGTGCCGGACGTGGTGTCACCGCCGGATCACCGAGCGGGGCCCCAGGCGTTGATCCGAACGGAGCGCCGATCGGCGGCGTACCGGTCGCCGGCGGCCCGAACAGGGTGCCCGGTGGGGTCGTACCGCCCGGTGCTCCGGGCGTCGGCACCCGTTTTCCCGGCGCGGAACGCGGCCGACCGGCCGGGGCGGGTCGTGGTGCCGCGTCCGGCGCCCAGGCCGGTGCCGATCAAGGGGGCGCCACCGGGCCCGGTGTGGTCCGGCGGGCCGCGCCCGCGGGGTCTGCCGAGTTGCGCGGGTCCGCGACCGGGGCGATGCCGGTCGGTGCGCGCAAGGGCGCCGAGGAGTCCGACAGGGTCGAGCCGCCGACGCCGACCGGGGAGTTCCGGGTGATCGGCGCGGTGACCGCGACCGGTGGCGTCGAGACCTCGCGCAGTCAGTCGAGCGCGACGGGGGCGCAGCCGACGCTGATCGTGCGCCCGCCGGACGCGCGCGTCGTCGGCGCGGAGACCTCCGGGTTCCGTCGTGTTCCGGCCGAGGGCCCCGGCGAGGTCTCCATCCCGGCGGTGATCCAGCCGACCGGCCCCGCCGAGATCCGCCCCGCCGACGCCGTCTTCACCCCCCTGCCGTCCACCGACGAACCCGAGCCCGTCGTCGAGGCCCCGCCCGCCTACACCCCCGACCAGGGCCTGCCGAGAATGCGCCCGTTCCCCGACGCGCACCTCTACGACGGCGCCCACCCCGGCGAAACCTCCGCCCCCGTCCCACAGGGCCCCCGCCCCGCCTCGGCCACCCCCTACCCGGCCCCGACCGGCCCCCACCGCCTCCCGCCGAACCCGGAGCAGCACCGCGCCGCCCCCACCCAGCGCTACTCCGCCGAACACCCGCTCCCCGGCGCCTTCACGCCCCCGACCGAGCAGTACAGCGCACCCCCCACCCAGCGGTTCCCCGCCGACGACCTCTTCGGCAACGACCCCGCCGCCTTCAGCCCACCGACCGAGCAGTACTCCCCCCACCCGCAGTTCGGTGAGCCCCGGGACGAATTCGCCGGTCCCGCTTCCTCCTTCGAGGCGCGAGACGGCGCGCGTTTCGGCGAACCCGCCGGCTTCGACGACCCGAAGGACGAATTCGGTAGCCACGCACCGTTTTTCGACGAGCGAAAGCAGGCCGGCTTCGAGGGTGGATCGAACGGCCCCACCCCGCCGTTCGGTGGTCCGGCGGGTCGGTTCGACGAGCACCGCGACGGATCAGCCCGTCCCGCTCCGGGATTCGACGATCGCGACGACGCCGGGTTCGGACATCCGGCAGGTGGACTCGACGACCCGAACGACCGCTTCGACGACCCGCAGCGGTTCGCCGCCACCCAGCACTACGATGGCTCGCCCGCGACCGAGCAGTACGACCCCGCGCAGATCCAGCGGGCCGCGCCGACGCAGCACTACGGCGTCAACCCGGCCGACGAGGACCCGCAGCGCGCCCAGCAGACCCACCAGTACCGGGGTGGCGCGGCGCCTTTTCCGGCCCATCAGGCCGACGATCCGGCCCGGTCCGCCGCGACCCGCCAGTACGGCGAGAACGCCTACTCCAACTACGACGAACCGCCCAGCGCCTACGGCGACCACGCCTACCGCGACCCGGCCCCGGAGCACGGTTACGGCCCGGAGCACGGCTACGCCCAGGAACCGGTCTACGGTCCCGACCCCGCCTACGGCCCCGATCCGGCCTGGTCGCACCAGGACCAGCGGCCCCGGCGCTCGGTCCTGATCCCGGTGTTGATCGGGGTGCTCGGCGTGATCGTGCTCGTGGCGGGCGGGCTGGTGGGGTGGCGGCTGATGTCCTCGGTCGCCGAGGAAACCACCACCGCCGCACCGACTTCGGTCGCCCCCGGTGGTTCCGGCGGACCCGCGGGCAGCACCGCCCCGCGCGCCACGACCGCGGCCCCGACCACCTCGGCGGGCCCGGTCACCCTGCCCGCGGGCGCCCAGCCCTGCGGTGCGGGGTCGGGCACCGGCGCCTACGGCAAGGCCGCCATCGGCACCCCGGTCACCAGCTGTGGTTTCGCCGAGGCGGTCCGGCAGGCCTACGCCGCGGGCGGCAGCGGCGGCACGCGGCCCGTGGTGGCGACCAGCCCGGTCACCGGCACCACCTACACGATGCAGTGCACCTCGGACGGCAAGCTCGTCACCTGCACCGGCGGCGAGAACGCCGTGGTCTACGTGTACTGACACGACACGGCCGCGGCCCCCTCGGGAGGCCGCGGCCGTGTGAGCAGTCTCAGCTCGCCGACGCCACCGCCACCACGGTGTCACCGAGCCGGTTGAGGGTGTCGGGATCGCTCCACGACCCGGTGATCGAGATCCCGTCGGCCACCACATCGGCCCCGGCGTCGCGCAACAGGTCGGCCAGGCCCTGATTGATCACCTCGCCCGGACCCACCGTGATCACCCCGACCGGCTTGCCGCCGACCGTCGGCGCCGACTTCGGCCCGGCCAGCCAGTCGATGACGCTGCGCGCCAGCGGCGGCACCGTGGCGCCCTCGGCGGTGAACAACAGCACCCCGTCGGCTTCCAGGGTGGAGCGGCGCAGCTGGTTGGCGATCAGCGGGCGCCCGTCGTCGGTGTCGAGTTCGGCGCTGTAGGCGGGCAGGGTGTCGAGCTCGGCCAGGCTCACCACGTCGATATTGTTGCGGATCGCGACCCGCTGGGCCTCGGTCGCCAACTGCGCCGAGGTCGAATCCTGCGCCGGATCGGCGACGAGTGCGAGCAGATATGACATCGAGGTCCCCTTCTACTTCGCGTCGTCGAGGATCTTCTGCGCCGCGGCCTCGATCGCCGCGTCATTGGCCGCGCTGAGATCGATCACCCCGACCCCGGCGATCCGCTTCGCCAGCGGCGGATTGATCTCCTTCAACCGCTTCACGAAATCGTCGGCCACATCGGAATTGCCGCGCCCGTGCCCGAGCAGCACGAAATCCTCGGTGCCGATGTCCTCGATCAGGGTCACCGCCAGATCGTCGAAGTACTTGACGAACACCTGGTCGTCGTCGTGGCCGGTGCGCCGGGTCACGGTGCGGATGTGGTGGGCGACCTTGTCGTGATTGATCACGTCGTGTTCGGTGTCGGCGACCTCGGGGGTGTCGAGATTGAAGTGCAGCACCCGAGCCTTCTCGCTGTCCATCGCGACCACGAACATATCGCCCGACCCCTTGAGATCGGGGTGGTCCTTGAGCAGTTGGCGCGCGTGCTCGATATCGCCGATCGACACCCGCCCGTCGTGCTGGCGGTGGAACACCTCGCGGTGACCGTTCATCTTCACCGCGAGCCGGTCGCCGTGCTCCTGGTCCACCTCATCGGCGATGTCGTCCCACATGCTGATGAACTGCGTCCACAGAATGTCGCGCGGCGCCGGATGCCCGACGATCGAGGCCAGGGTCTTTCGCGTGTGCTGGTTCATTCACGTCTCCTCGAAGAAAGGTCAACTCGACGGTGTGACAGTCACTTTCACGCTCTTCATCAACGGCTGATCGCTCTCGGTGCTGTAATCACCGATCGCGCACAGCACATTCATCTCCGGCATGTACCCGGCCGCGCATCCCACCGGGATGTCGTACGGGATCACCTGGTATTCGTGCAGTGACCGCTTCGAGCCGTCACGGGCGGTGCTGGTGATATCGACCTTGTCGAACTCCTTCAATCCGCGATCGCGCATGTCCTGCTTGTTCATGAAGATCAGCGTGCGCAGGTTGTGCACGCCGCGATAGCGATCGTTGTTGGTGTAGATGGTGGTGTTCCACTGATCCTGCGAACGCTGGGTGGCCAGGGTCAGCATGCCGGGCGGATTGGTCGTGTCGGGCAGGGTCGCCGCGGAGAACTCCGCCTTCTGCGAGGGGGTGAGGAAGATCAGCTCGCGCGCGGGCTGGCGGATGCGGAAACCCAGGCCCATGCGCACGCGCCGGTTGTAGTCCTCGAATCCCTCCAGCACCTTGGACATGGTGTCGCGGATGTGGTCGTAGTTCTCGACGTAGTGGTCCCACGGCGTCTTCGTCTGCGGCAGTGCGGCTTTGGCGATGCCGGCCAGGATCGCGGGCTCCGACAGCAGGTGCGGCGAGGCCGGCTTCTTCATGCCGCGCGACAGGTGCACCACCGCCATCCCGTTCTCCATCGAGATCACCTGCGGGCCGCTGCGCTGGTGGTCGTGCTCGGTGCGCGCGATGCACGGCAGGATCAGGGCGCGCTTGCCGTGCACGACGTGGCTGCGGTTGAGCTTGGTCGAGACGATGACGGTGAAGTCGGTCTTCTGGAACGCCTCGAAGGTGTAGGCGCTGTCGGGTGCGGCCTGCACGAAATTGCCGCCCATGCTCATGAAGAACTTGAGCTTGCCGGCCTGCATCGCCTCGATGGTGGCGACCACGTCGTAGCCGTTGTCGCGCGGCACCTCGATCTGACAGACCTTGGCCAGCCGGTCGAGGAATTCCGCGGGCGGATTGTTGTCGATGCCGCAGGTGCGGTTGCCCTGCACATTGCTGTGCCCGCGCACCGGCGACGGACCCGCGCCCTCGCGACCGAGGTTGCCGCGCATGAGCAGCAGGTTCACGATCTCGCGGATCGTCTCCACCCCGTGCTCGTGCTGGGTGACGCCCAGGCACCAGCTGATGATGCTGCGATCGGCGTTGCTGTACACGCGCGCGGCCTTGCGGATCAGCGATTCGCTGAGCCCCGACTGCTTCTCGATATCGGCCCAGGTGGTGTTCTCCACCTCGCGCACGTAATCGTCGAAGCCGACGGTGTAGCGCTCGATGAACTCGTGATCGAGCGCCTTCGGATTGTGCTGTGCCTCCTCGAGCACCGCCTTGGACATGCCGCGGATCAGCGCGAAGTCACCGCCGATGCGCACCTGCAGGTTCAGGGTGCCCGACTTGGTGGGATGGAAGGTGGCCATCGCGAGGAAGTCGTGCGGGATGATCGTGTCGCGCGAGGCCGCCTCGATCAGCGGGTTCACGTGCACCACCTGCGCGCCGCGCTTGGTGGCCTTGGCCAGCGCGGTGAGCATGCGCGGCGCGTTCGCGGCGGCGTTGATGCCCATCACGAACAGCGCGTCGGTCTTGTCCCAGTCCTCGAGGTCGCAGGTGCCCTTGCCGGTGCCGATCGAGGCCTGGAGGGCGCGACCGCTGGCCTCGTGGCACATGTTCGAGCAGTCGGGCAGGTTGTTGGTGCCGAACTCGCGCACCATCAGCTGGTAGAGGAACGTGGCCTCGTTGGCCAGCCGGCCCGAGGTGTAGAAGGCGGCGTCGTTCGGGTCGTCGAGCTCGCGCAGCGCCTTGCCGACCATCTCGAACGCGTCGGCCCAGCTGATCGGCACGTAGTGGTCGGTCGCGGGGTCGTAGACCATCGGCTCGGTGAGCCTGCCCTGGTCCTCGAGATCGTAGGAACTCCAGGTGGCCAGCTCGGTGACGGTGTGCTGGGCGAAGAACTCGGGCGTACAGCGCTTGTGCGTCATCTCCCAGGTGACGTGCTTGATGCCGTTCTCGCACACGTCGAGCACCAGGCCGTCGGTCGCGTCGGGCCAGGCACAGCCGGGGCAGTCGAAGCCGTGCACCTGATGGTTCATCTTCAAGATGGCCTTGGTGCCGATGAACGTCTCGTGTTCCTTGAGCACCATGAACTTGCCGACCGCGATCGCCGCGCCCCAGCCCGCCGCGGGGTGACGGTAGGGCTTGAATGTCGGCACCGCCGCCAGGTCGGCTTCTCGACTCGGGCCCAGATCGGGATCCCAGGTGGTGTACGGACCGTCAGCCATGAATCTTCCCTTCGCGTGAATGCGGATCGAGAAAGATGGAGCGTGCGCCGGAGTGCCTCGTTTGGATTCTCTACCGCCGAGGTCACGAAAGGGCGTAGGTCACCTTTCTCCGTGTCGTCCGGTCGCGTCCAAGACCGGATTTCGACCGGTCGATCGGCGGCGGCTATCACCCCAGCTACCGCGCGCACCGGGTGCCGCAACCCACATCACCGCAGGTTGACGGCGTACGAGCCGATCGGGCACGCTGGGACATCGGCCCTACGGGCATGCCCCGCGACCGAGCTTCGGAGGAATTGTGCGCACCATGACACTGGGGGCGCGTCCGATCCGTCGACGGTTCGTCACCGAGATCGACCACCTGCCCGCCGCCCGCGTCTTCGTCGGCCTCGCCATCCCCGGCCTGGTGCTGATCGCGCTCGGCCGCACCGACCTGCTCATCTACGCGGTGTTCGGCTCCTTCACCGGGATGTACGGCTTCGCCGAATCGGCTCGCCAACGGCTGATCCACCAGAGCGAGGCGGCGGTGATGCTGGTGGGCGCGGTCGGCGCGGGCATCCTGCTCGCCCGCCTGCACGCGCCCCCGGCCGTCCTGGTCTCGGCGGTGGCGGTGTTCGCGGCGGTGGCCTCCCCGATCACCGACCGGCTCGGTCTGCGCCCGGAGGGGCCGTTCTTCGGGATCTTCGCGTTCGGGGCGATCGCCATGGTGGCCGGCGCCCAGCGCAACCCGCTGGGGGCGCTGCTGCTGTGCGCGGGCACCGCGGTGCTGTGCGTGCTGGTCGGCTACCTCGAATCCACCCACCGCACGCGCCGGAGCGGGGAGTACGGGTCGCCGATCAGCATCGTGCCGCACCGCACCGGGCGGATCTCCTACGTCCAGGCCGGTCGCTACGCGCTGGCGATCTCCATCGCGGGCGGCATCGGGCTGCTGTGCGGGGTCGGCCACGCCAACTGGGCGATGGCGGGCGCCGCGGTGCCGCTGGCCGCGGCCAGCTCGCGCGATCGGATCACCCGCGGCGTGCACCGGGTGGTCGGCACCTTCATCGGGCTCGCGGTCACCGCGCCACTGCTGATCCCCGGGCCGAGCCCGGCGCTGCTCGGCCTGGCCATCATCGCGCTGCTCTACCCGACCGAGCTGTTCATGGCGCGCCACTACGCGGTCGCGCTGGGGTTCTTCACCCCGCTGATCATGTCGATGACTGAACTGGCCGATCCGAGCGATCCGCTGACCCTGCTCACCGAACGCGGGATCGACACGGTGCTCGGTGTCGCGGTGGGTGTCGCGGTCGCCCTGCTCATTCGCGAACCCGCTACCTCGGTGTCACCGACAGACGAGACGCAAGCATGCGAAACGTTGCATACTGTCGACATGGCTGAAGACAACGAGTGGTACTACTGCGTCAAGCATCACAAGGCCGAGCAGGGCAAGGGTTGCTGGTACGCCGATCGGCTCGGCCCCTACCCGGACCAGGCCACCGCCGAAAGGGCGCTCGACATCGTGAAGGCGCGCAACAAAGCCGCCGACGACCAGGACGACTGACCCACCGCTGAATGCTGTTCCGTCAGCTCGAGTACTTCGTCGCCCTCGCCCGCGAACGCCATTTCGCCAGGGCGGCGGCGGCCTGCTACGTCTCCCAGCCCGCGCTGTCGGAGGCGATCCGCAAACTCGAACACGAACTCGGTGTGCCGCTGGTGCGCCGCGCGCGCACCTTCGAGGGCCTGACCCCCGAGGGTGAGCGCCTCGTGCTGTGGGCCCGGCGCATCCTCGCCGACCGGGAAGCCCTCGAACACGAGGTCCGCGCGCTGCGCACCGGCCTCACCGGCGAACTGCGGATCGGGGTGATCCCGGCGGCGTCGAGCACCCTGGCCCGGCTCACCGACCCGTTCTGCACCGACCATCCGCTGCTGCGGGTGCGGGTGCGGACCAGTCTGCGGTCCAAGGAGATCGTCGAACGGATCCGCCGGTTCGAACTCGACGCGGGCATCGTCTACGCCTCCGGGGTCGACACCGCCGGGCTCACCCTCACCCCGCTCTACCGCGAACGCCACGTGCTGGTGGCGGGCAACGCGCTCGTGGCGGGTCGCACCGCGCCGATCACCTGGGCCGACGCGCTCGAGTTCCCGATGTGCCTGCTGCCCAAGGGCATGCGCGGTCGCCAACTCATCGATGACGCGCTGGCCACCATCGGCCTGACCGCCACCCCGCAACTCGAGAGCGATTCGGTGACCACCCTGCTCGAACACGCCCGCACCGGACGCTGGGCGTGCATCGTGGGGCAGCCGTGGGTCGCCACGCTCGGGCCGACCGCGCAGGTGCGGGTGTTCGACCTCGCCGATCCGGTTGTCACCGCCCAGATCGCGCTGGTCACCACGGCGGACGAACCGGCGTCGGTGCTGGCTGGCGCGCTCGTCGAGACCGCCCGCGGCCTCGATTTCGGGCCCGCGCCGCGCCCGGTCACAGGTTGAGCAGAATCGGCGGGAAGCGCGACAGCGTTGGGTACTGTGCACCTCCATGGCCCAACGGTTGCGTCTGTCAGCGGTCTTTCGCCTGGTCGGCTCGGTGCTCATCGGGGTGGCCGTTGGCGTCGTCGTCGGGATCACCACGAACCTGGCCCTCGGCATTCTGTCGGGGATCGCGAGCGCGGCAACGGTTTTCGTCATCGTCGGCTGGTTCGTGCTGTGGCCGATGAGCGCGCACGAGACCGAGCGGGTGGCGCGGCGGGAGGATTTCCAGCCGTTCGTCGAGGAACTGTCGGTGGTCGCCTCGGCGCTGGGCGCGCTGGTCGGCATCGTGGTGGTGCTGGTGTTGCGCCAGACCAAACAGACCGACATCGCCGCCGCGACCGCGCTCGGCGGGGTGTTCATGGCCTGGGCCTCGGTGCATCTGATGTACGCGGCGCGCTACGCCTACATGTACTACCGGGCGCCCGCGGGCGGCATCGAATTCAACGTCTCGGAGCCGCCGGACTACCGCGACTTCTTCTACTTCAGCTACAACCTCGGCATGACCTACCAGGTCTCCGACACGAACCTCACCGATGAGCGGATTCGCGCGGTGGTGCTGCGACACTGCTTGCTGTCCTACATCTTCGGCACGGTCCTGCTCGCCACCACCATCAATCTCGTGGCGGGGCTGGCCACCAACTGATCGGTACGGCCGAACACTCGATCGGCAATCGGTGTTGATCGAATCCTTCCCAGTGAGCAGAGTCGTGATATGAGCAGAGTCACCGCCCGGCGCAAGACCATTCGGCTCTCCCCGGCCGGGCGGATCGCGCGACCCGACACCCTCGCCGTCGAGGAACCGCTCGAGATCCGGGTCGACGGCGCCTCGCTCACCGTCACCATGCGCACGCCGGGCAGCGACATCGACCTGGTCCACGGGTTCCTGTTCGGCGAGGACCTCATCGGCTCGGTCGACGACATCGTCAGCGCCCGCTACTGCGCGGGCACCGACGAGCAGGGCCGCAACACCTACAACGTCCTCGACATCCACCTGCGCGCCCCCGTCGACATCCGCTCGCGCCACGTCCTGACCACCGGCGCGTGCGGCCTGTGCGGCAAGACCGCCCTCGACGAGGTGCGCACCCACAGCCGCTACCCGATCCCGCACGAGTCGACCACGATCAGCACCGACATCCTGGCGACCCTGCCGAAACGACTGCGCGACGAGCAGAAGCTGTTCGACGCCACCGGCGGCCTGCACGCGGCCGGGTTGTTCACCACCGACGGCACCCTGCTCGCCGCGCGCGAGGACATCGGCAGGCACAACGCGGTGGACAAGGTGATCGGCTGGGCGGTGCGCGAGAACCGGGTGCCCGCCCACGATCTGGTGCTGGTGGTGAGCAGTCGCGCCTCGTTCGAACTGGCGCAGAAGGCGGTGATGGCCGGCATCCCGATCCTGGCCGCGGTGTCGGCGCCCAGCTCGCTCGCCGTGGACCTGGCCGCGGAGTCCGAACTGACCCTGGTGGGCTTCCTACGCGGGGAGACGATGAACATCTACACCGGTGAACATCGCCTGACCTGAGCATTCTCGCGTCGAGGTGGGCGTTTGTCGCAGGTCGCAGTACGGTAACGGTACGGGCCGTCAGTACCGAACGCCCGGGGGAGTTTACAAAAGAAAATGCTTCACATGATGAACAATGGCCGACGCCATCGCGTCCGGGTGACGTTGACCGCGTTGACCGGTGTGCTCGCGCTCGCCCTCGCGGGCTGCGGCACCGAGACGACACCGCCCGCGCCCACCCCGTCCGCCGTGCCGACCACGGCGCCGTCTGTCGGTTCCGGCACGGGCGGCGGCGCGGTGTCCATCGCGATCCCCGGCAGCCTGGCCGCCGACTTCGGCGCGCTCCAGCAGGGCACGCGGGGCAGTATCGGCCTGGCGATCACGCCGGTGGGCGGTGCGCAGCTGGTCAGCTTCGGCACCTGGACCACCGGGCCCGCCTGGTCGACGATCAAGGTGCCGCTCGCGGTGGCGGCCGTGCGCAACAACGCCGCCTACGCCTCCTCGGCCTCGGCCGCGATCACCGCCTCCGACAACGCCGCGGCCGACACCCTGTGGTCCTCGCTCGGCAACGCCACCACCGCCGCGGCGGCCGTGGAGGAGGTCCTGCGCGAGGGCGGCGACGTCGGCACCACCGTGCCGACCACGCGCACCCGCGCCGACGCCTCGGTCTTCGGGCAGGCCCAGTGGTCGCTGGCCGATCAGGCGCGCTTCGCCGCGCAGCTGCCGTGCCTGCCGCGCAGCGAGCGGGTGGTGGGGCTGATGTCGCAGATCATCCCGAGCCACCGCTGGGGTCTGGGCGCGATCGGCAGCGCCGAGTTCAAGGGTGGTTGGGGTCCCGACGAGTCGGGAAAGTACCTGGTCCGCCAGTTCGGGCTGATCGATTCGCCCACCGGTCGGATCGCGATCGCCTTCGCCGCGCAACCGGATTCGGGCAGCTTCACCGACGGCATGGCCATGCTCGACAAGATGACCACCCTGATCTCGGGGCACCTGAGCGAGCTCACCGGAGGTCACTGCCCCTGATCGGCGCCGGTGCGGCAAGATGGTCGGCATGCGCATCGGAGTCTTGACCGGAGGCGGAGACTGTCCAGGCCTGAACGCGGTGATCCGGGCGGTGGTCCGCACCGCGAACGGCCGATACGGCGATGCCGTCGTCGGTTTCGAGGACGGCTGGCGCGGCCTGCTCGAGGATCGAAAGATCCGCATCCACAACGACGATCGCACCGACCGCCTGCTCACCAAGGGCGGCACCATGCTCGGCACCGCGCGCACCAACCCGCAGGTGCTGCGCGACGGACTGCCCCGGATCATGCGCACCCTCGATGACAACGGCATCGAGGCCCTGATCCCGATCGGCGGCGAGGGCACCCTCACCGCGGCGAGCTGGCTGTCCGACGAGGGCGTGCCGGTGGTCGGCGTGCCCAAGACCATCGACAACGACATCGATTGCACCGACGTCACTTTCGGCCACGACACCGCCCTGTCGATCGCGACCGAGGCCATCGACCGCCTGCACACCACCGCCGAATCGCATCAGCGGGTGATGTTGGTCGAGGTGATGGGTCGCCACGCGGGCTGGATCGCGTTGAACTCCGGCATCGCCGCCGGCGCCCATCTCACGCTGGTGCCGGAGGAACCGTTCGATGTGGCGCAGGTGTGCGCGATGATCAAGAGCCGCTTCCAGCGCGGAGACAAGAGCTTCATCTGCGTGGTCGCCGAGGGCGCGCATCCGGCGGAGGATTCCGGATTCGCGTTGCGCGAGGGCGGGATCGACGAGTTCGGCCACGAACGCTTCACCGGCGTGGCCCAGCAGTTGGGTTCGGAGATCGAACGCCGCATCGGCAAGGAGGTCCGCACCACGGTGCTCGGCCACATCCAGCGCGGCGGCAGCCCCACCCCCTACGACCGGATCCTGGCCACCCGCTTCGGGGTGCACGCGGCCGAGGCCGTGCACGCGGGGCATTTCGGGCAGATGGTGGCCTTGCACGGGACCACGATCGGGCTCGTGCCGCTGTCGGAGGCGACCAAGCAGCTCAAACGCGTTCCGCCCGAACGGCTCAGCGAGGCGTCGGCCTTCTTCGGCTGAGATCGACCCGGTTCGCCGTTTCTGTCGGTGGGGGTCGGTACCGTGGGGTTCATGCGCACCGGTCGAGTGATCGTTTCGGTTCTGTTCGTCGTCACCGCCCTGGTGGCGGGCTGCTCGTCGGGGGACGAACCCGCCGGGCCCGCGGTCCAGGGGGCGTGGCACGGGGACATCCAGGTGCCCGATCAGGCGATCGGGGTCGGGGTGAGCTTCGCCGAGAACGGATCGGCCACCCTCGACATCCCGCTACAGGGCGTGCGCGCGGCAACGTTGAAAGATGTTCGCACCGAACCGGATCGGATCGAGTTCACCCTGCCCGATGCCCCCGGCGACCCGAAGTTCGAGGGCAAGCTCGACGGCGAGCGGATCGTGGGCGACTGGGTGCAGTCCGGTCAGCGCTTCCCGCTCACCCTCGATCGCGGGGTGATCGAGAACCCGGCCCGCCCGCAGGACCCGCAACCGCCGTACCCGTACCGCAGCGAGGACGTCACCTACCGCAGCGGTGACCTCACCATCGCGGGCACCCTCACCGAACCCGAAGGCAGCGGGCCGTTTCCGGCGATACTGATGATCACCGGCAGCGGGCCGCAGGACCGCAACGAGGAGATCGCGGGCCATCGCCCGTTCCTGCTGCTGGCCGACACCTTCACCCGCGCCGGCTACGCGGTGTTGCGCACCGACGATCGCGGGGTCGGCGGCACCGGGGGAGTGCTCGACGACGCCACCTACGCCGATCTGGCCGCCGACGCGTCCGCGGGCGTGGCGTTCCTGCGCGCGCGCCCGGAGATCGACCCGGCCCGGATCGGGCTGTTCGGACACAGCGAGGGCGGCTACCTCGCGCCGCTGGTGGCCGCCGAGCCCGGCAGCGATATCGCCTTCGCCATCCTCATGGCCGGGCCCTCGGTGCCGGGCTCGGAGGTCCTGATCGAACAGAACAAGGTCGTGCTCGCCTCGGCCGGGGCCCCGCAGGACGCCATCGACGCGCAGGTGAACTACCTCACCGAGTGGAGCACGCTGCTGCGCGCGGGCGACACCGCCGGGGCCGCGGCCTTCTCCCAGCAGCACAACGACTCGCTGCCCGAGGCCGAGCGCGCACCCCAGGCCGCGGTGGACTCCCTCAACACCCCGTACATGACCGCGCTGATCACCTACGACCCGAAACCCGCGCTCGAGGCCCTGCGGATCCCGGTCCTCGCGTTCTACGGCGGCACCGACCAGCAGGTGATCGCCACCCAGAACGAGGCCCCGATGCGGGCGGCTCTGGCGGGTGACCCGCAGGCCACCGTGCACACCTTCCCCGGCCTCAACCACCTGATGCAGCCCTCCGCCGACGGCAAACCCACCGAATACCCGTCGATCGAGACCACCATTGACCCGGCGGTGCTCACCTACGTCACCGACTGGCTCACCCAGCACATCCCGCCCCGATAGGGCTTACCTAGACTGCTACCCATGAGCGCACCCACGGTCGAGTTGATGGATTACGCCGATGTCATCTCCCGGTACGAGCCGGTGCTCGGCATGGAGGTCCACGTCGAGTTGTCCACGGCGACCAAGATGTTCTGCGGTTGCCCCACCGAGTTCGGCGCCGAACCCAATACCCAGGTGTGCCCGGTGTGCCTTGGCCTGCCCGGCTCGCTGCCCGTGGTGAACGAGAAGGCCATCGAATCGGCCATCCGCATCGGTCTGGCGCTGAACTGTTCGATCACCCCGTGGGGTCGATTCGCGCGCAAGAACTACTTCTATCCCGATCAGCCGAAGAACTACCAGATCAGCCAGTACGACGAGCCGATCGCGACCGAGGGCTACCTCGACGTGACCCTCGACGACGGCTCGATCTTCCGGGTCGAGATCGAGCGCGCGCACATGGAGGAGGACACCGGCAAGTCCCTGCACGTGGGTGGCGCCACCGGTCGCATCCACGGCGCCAGCCACTCGCTGCTCGACTTCAACCGCGCGGGTGTGCCGCTGATCGAGATCGTGACCAAGACCATCACCGGCGCCGGTGAGCGCGCCCCCGAGGTGGCTCGGGCGTATGTCACCGCGCTGCGCGAGGTGCTGCGTTCGCTCAACGTCTCCGACGTGAAGATGGAGCAGGGTTCGCTGCGCTGCGACGCCAACGTCTCGCTGATGCCGGTGGGCGCCGAGGAGTTCGGCACGCGCACCGAGACCAAGAACGTGAACTCGCTCAAGAGCGTCGAGGTCGCGGTGCGCCACGAGATGCGCCGCCAGGCCGCCGTGCTGGCCGCCGGTGGCGAGATCATCCAGGAGACCCGCCACTTCCAGGAGGCCGACGGCACCACCGCCGCCGGTCGCCGCAAGGAGACCGCCGAGGACTACCGCTACTTCCCCGAACCCGACCTCGAGCCCGTCGCCCCGGCCGCCGAGTGGGTCGAGGAACTGCGCGCCACCATCCCCGAGTACCCGTGGCTGGTCCGCGCCCGCATCCAGGCCGAGTGGAACCTGTCCGACGAGGTCATGCGCGACCTGGTCAACGCCGGTGCTCTGGACCTGATCATCGCCACCGTCGAGGCGGGCGCCCCCGCCAACGAGGCCCGCTCCTGGTGGGTCGCCTACCTCACCGAGAAGGCCAAGGAGCGCGAGGTCGCCCTCGCCGAGCTGCCCATCACCCCCGCCCAGGTCGCGGCCGTGATCGCGCTGGTGGAGACCAAGACCGTCAACAACAAGGTCGCCAAGCAGGTCGTCGATTTCGTCTTGGCCGGTGAGGGCGAACCCGCCGCCATCGTCGAGGCCAAGGGCCTGGGCATGGTCAGCGACGACTCCGCGCTGCAGACCGAGGTCGAGAAGGCCCTCGCCGCGAACCCGGATATCGCCGAGAAGATCCGCTCCGGCAAGGTGGCCGCCGCGGGCAAGATCGTCGGCGACGTCATGAAGGCCACGCGCGGTCAGGCCGACGCGGCCCGCGTGCGCGACCTGGTCATCGCCGCCTGCAGCTGACACAACGAAAACGGCTCGCCCCCACCCGCATTCACGCGCGTGGGGGCGAGCCGTCTTGTGTCGCGGTCTATTTCAGACCCGAGCGCACGAACGCGTCGACGACATAGCGTTGCAGGAACAGGTAGATCAGGAAGATCGGCAGACACGCCAACCCCGACGCCGCCATCACCGCGCCCCAGTTGTCGCCCTCGGCGCCGAGGAAACTGCGCACGCCCACCTGGAGCAGCGCCGTGGACTGCCGCAATACCAGTGAGGGCCACAGGTATTCGTTCCACGCGCTGATGAACAACATGATCCCCAGCGCCGCCAGCGCCGGGCGCAGGTTCGGCAGCACCACCCACCACAGCGTCTGCCAGCTGTTGCGGCCGTCGATCCGGGCGGCGTCGACCAGATCGCGCGGGAACGCCTGCAGGTGCTGGCGCAACAGCAGCACCGCGAAGGCCGAACACAGGTTCGGGATCACCACCCCGGCGATGGTGTTGAGCAGCCCCAACTGCGAGATCAGCAGGTAGTTGGGAATCATGGTGACCTGGAACGGGATCAGCCACGAGCCGATGAACACCATGAACAGCAGCCGCTTGCCGGGGAAGTTCCACATCGCGAACCCGTAGGCGGCCAGGATCGCCAGCAGCAGTTGCGAGACCGTCATCGCCAGCGCCATGGCGAAGGTGTTGACCAGCATCGAACCCATCGGAATGGTGTCCCACACGTAGCGGAAATTGTGCAGGCTGAGCGGCCACGGCAGCGGCGACAGCGACAGCGCGTCGTCGGGGGCCCGCAGGGCCGTGGCGAACATCCAGTAGATCGGGAAGATCGCCGCCACCGCGAGCACGGCCAGCACCGCGTGCCCGAGCAACCCGGTGGGCAGCAGCCGCCTGCCGGGTTCGACGGACACGGGAGCCGACGGGGGCGCGACGGGGGCGATCGTGACGAGAGCCATCATGTCCTCTCAGTTGTCGTGGAAGCTGAGTCGTTCGGAGAGCTCGACGAAGATCAGCGCGATCAGGCCGAAGGCCAGGAAGAACAGCATCCCGGCCGCGCCTGCCGCACCCGCGTCGAAATTGCGGAAGCCGAACTCGTAGAGCAGGTAGTAGATATTGGTGGTCGAATCACTGGGCCCGCCCTGGGTGAGGATGTCGATCACCGGGTAGGTCCACTGCGCCCCGAGCAGGATCGTCATGAGCGCGAGGAAGGTCAGCGTCGGCGACAGCAGCGGCAGGGTGATGCGACGCAGGATCGTGCGATCGTTGGCGCCGTCCATCACCGCCGCGGCCGCGTAGTCGGGGCTGATGCCCGCCAGGCCCGCCGAGACGACGAGCACGCCGAAGCCGAGCATCTGCCAGCCCACGATCACCACCACGGCCCAGATCGCCATCGACGGACTGCGGAACACATTGCCCAGATCCCAACCCAGATGGCTGGCCAGGGCGGTGATGGTGCCGCCCGCGGGGTCGAACATCCACCGCCACACCGCGCTCGTGGCGACCGGGGTCACCAGGAACGGCACGAAGATCAGGGCCTGGTAGGCGGTCTTGGCGCGACCGTTCACCCGGCGCGAGACCAGCGCGATCAGCAGCGGCAGCCCCAGCGAGAAGATCAGCAGCGCGCCGATGTAGATGCCGGTGTTGAGCAGGGCGCGATGGAGTTCGGGCAGGGCGACCACTTCGGTGTAGTTGGCCGTGCCGACCGGGGTCTTGGGCTGGGTGGGGATGAGGTTCCAGCGGAAGAACGACAGCTGGAAGGTCTGGGCCAGCGGGCTGTAGACCCAGACGATGAGCATGGTCAGCGCGGGCAGGATGTAGAGGTAGGGGGCGAGCGAGAGCCGGCGCCACGCGGGCCGGGCACGCACGACCGCGCGAACGTTCTCCGTGGCGTCCCGATCGGGCGCCGTGCGTACCGCGACCAGCATGACTACTCCGCGTCCGCCGAGTCGACGCCGAGCACGACCCTGCCGTCCAGGATCGCCTGCAGGCGATCAGCGGAGAACTCGTACACCGTCTCGTGGTCACCGATCGGGACCACCGAGTGCAGCACCCGGTCCTCGTACACGTGCACCAGGTTGAACGACTGCGCGCCGTCCTGGCCGCGCGCGGTCGGGTACACCACGTTCAGATCCTGGGTGTAGCAGGTGGCCGAGGCCACCGACACCGGGATGCCCGCGAAGGTCGAGTTCGTCGAATAGTGCAGGTGCCCACCGAGAATCGCCAACACATCGGTGCCCTCGAGCACCTTGGCCAGCCGCTGCTGCTCGCGCAGTTCGACCAGCGCGATCAGCCCGATCGGGCTGGGAACGGGCGGGTGGTGCAGCGCGAGCAGCGTGCCGTGCGGGGCCGGGGTGGCCAATTCGGCGGCGAGCCAGTCCAACTGCTCGTCGGAGATCTCGCCGTAGTGGTGGCCGGGCACGGTGGAGTCCAGTGCGATGACCCGCAGGCCGTTGACGTCGAAGACCCGGTCGATCGGCGCGTCGGTGGGCTCCTCGTCGAGCAGACCGGCCCGGAAGGTCTCGCGGCGATCGTGATTGCCCATCACCCAGATCACCTCGGCGCCGAGTTCGGCCGCGGCCGGTTCGACCATGGCCCGCAGGCGGGCGTAGGCGTCGGGCCTGCCGGTGTCGGCGAGGTCGCCGGTGAAGATGATGGCCTCGGGGCGGGTCTGCGCGCGGGCGAAACCGTCGAACAGGGCGCGCAGCTTGGTGTCGCTGTCGATGCTGCCGTGCAGCAGTTCGTCATCGCCCACGAAGTGGGTGTCGCTGACGTGGAGCAGGAAGTGGCTCGGGGCCGGGTACTGGGAGGGGATCGTGGTCATCGGGGGGTCCTCTCGAAGGTGTCGTCGGTGTCGACGAGAAGTGCGGTGAGCGAATCGATCTCGGCCTCGGTGCGGCCGTGGGCGAGCAGGTACTCGCGCGCCGAACCCCACCGCTCGTCCAGGCGCTCGATGATCTGGGTGATCAGCGGCGCCGGGCTGGCGGTGAAGATCGTGCGGACCGCCGGGGGCACCTCGTGCCCGGCGTCGGTGTAGCGGGCCAGCATCCGGTCGGCCCATTCGCCGCGCAGGTGCTGTTCGGTGGCGACGTAGTCGGTGACCACGTCCTCGGGCTCGACGCCCGCGGCCAGCTGGGCCAGCGCGATCACCAGGCCGGTGCGGTCCTTGCCCGCGGTGCAGTGCACCACCACCGGGCTGGTGCCCGAGGCCGCGATCAGTCCGACCGCGCCGGCCAGGCGGGTGCCGCGCTGCTCGATCATGGCGGCGTAGATGTCGTCGAGCCGGGCATCGGCCGTGGTCCCGGTGGTGTCGAAGATCGGCGCGTGGTGCACGACCGCGCCGAGTCCGGTCAGCTCACTGGGCGCGGTGCGACGTTCCTCGGTGGTGCGCAGGTCGATGATCACGCCCACCGCGCGGTCGGTGAGCGCGGTGCGCCCGGCGTCGGTCAGCGCGTGCAGCGCGTCGGAGCGGAACAGCTTGCCCCAGCGGGTGCGCCCGGCGGCGGCGCGGTAGCCGCCGGTATCGCGGAAGTTGTAGGTGCCCTCGACCAGGACGCGGCGGTGGTCGGTGTCGGTGCGCATGCGGCTACTTCCCGATCAGGTCTTGGGCGCGACGCTGGGCGTCGGACATGGTGGCGCGCGGATCCTTGCCGTAGAAGATCGAGTCGTCGACGGCCTTGCTCAGGATGGATTCGACCTGGGTGTAGCGGTCGCCGGGGAAGCTCACCCACGGCTCGAGCCGGTCGAGCTGCTCGAGATTGGGCTTGACCAGCGGGTTGGCCGCGGCCCACGGCGCCAGCGGGCCGTTGCCCTCGGTCATCGCCGGGCGCAGCGGCAGGTAGCCGATCTTGGAGGTGATCGCCTCGTAGGCGTGCGCGCTGGTCATGAACTTCATGAACTCCCACGACGCGCGCTGCTTGGCCGGGTCCTTGGCGAAGGTGAACAGCGCCGAACCGGAGTTGGTGGGGATCACCGGCTTACCCGCGAAGGCGGGCATCGGCGCGTTCTTCAAGGTCCAGCCACCGTTCTTGGCGGCGGTGATGTAGGCGCCCTGCAGGGCCGAGGTCTGCAACTGGATCGCGGCGCCGCCCCGGGAGAACGACTCGGTCTGGCCCGAGCTGTCGAAGTTGTTGAGCAGGCCCGCGTCGAAGAAGTCGCGCAGCATCGACACGGTGCCGACGGCGGGATCCTCGCCGAACTGGACGGTGGTGCGGTCCTCGCTGAGCACCCGGCCGCCGTTGGAGCGCATCATGCCCTGCATGCACCAGTTGCCGCCGGACACGCAGCCGACATTGAGTGAGGGCTTGCCGGTGCGCGCGGTCACGGCCTGCGCGGCGGCGCGGACCTTGTCCCAGGAGGACAGGTCGGGGTTGTCGCCGAGGCCGGCGTCGGCGAGCATGTCGGCGTTGTAGAACAGCACCGGCGTGGAGAACACGTACGGCAGGCCGTAGGTGGCGCCGTTCCAGTCAGCCAGCGTGGTGGCCTTGGGGTGGAACGGATAGCCGTCGGCGAAGTGCGCGCTGATGGCGTCCTTGCCGACCAGCGTGTCGAGGTTCTCGGCGCCGAGCTTGGTGACGGCGAAGTCGAGTCCGTCGAAGGTCAGCTGGGCGACATCGGGGGCGTTGCCCGCCAGCAGCTGGGTCTGCACGCTGCCGACGGTGTTCTGGCCTGCGGCCGAAGCACCCTGTGTCGGTTGGGCTTTGACGTCGATATTGGGGTGGGCGGCCTCGAAATCGGCGACGAGCCCGTTGATGGTGTCGGTCCAGACGCCGGCCTGGAGCAGGTTGTAGGACTCGAACACGATCGAGACCTTCTGGTCGGGTCCGAGTTCGGGAATCCGCCCGGCCGCGGAGCCGGTGCTCGTGGTGCCGGTGGAACAGGCGGTGAGGGCGCACAGTGCCGTGGCGGCAGCCGTGATCGCCCAACGATGACGACGCATCGGGAATCTCCTGAGAATTGTTGTGCGAGAGGGTGGTTCAGGCACTCGCGGTGGCGAGTGCGGTGGCGGGGTCGCTGGGGGCGGCCGGGTCGGCCACCCACTCGAGGCGGGTGCCACCGGTCTGGTCGAACAGGTGCAGGCGCGCGAGATCGGCGCCGAGGGTGACCGGGGTTCCGGCGCGCAGTGTGGGACTTCCGTTGCCGCGCAGGGCGATCGAGACGCCGCCGGTGGTGGTGCAGTAGGCGATGTGCTCGCTGCCGAGGTTCTCGACGGTCTCCACGATCACGTCGAGCGCGAGGTCGGCGCCCTGGTCACCCGGTGCGAGCGGGCGCAGGTGTTCGGGGCGAACGCCGAGGGTGACGGTGGTCGGTTCGAGCTGTCCGGGCCACAGCCGCGCGTTCACCCCGGCCGCGCGCGCACCGATATGCCCGGCGACGGTGGACAATTCGACCTCGAACAGGTTCATCGCCGGACTGCCGAGGAACCCGGCCACGAAACGCGTGGCGGGGGCGTCGTAGAGCTCGGTGGGCGTGCCGAGCTGTTCGAGCCTGCCCTGGTTGAGCACGGCGATCTTGGTCGCCATGGTCATGGCCTCGACCTGGTCGTGGGTGACGTAGACGAAGGTCGCGCCGAGACTGCGGTGCAGTTTGGTCAGCTCGTGCCGAGTCGCGGTGCGCAACTTGGCATCCAGGTTCGACAGCGGTTCGTCCATGAGATAGGCCCTCGGGTCGCGCACCAGCGCGCGGCCGACGGCGACGCGCTGACGCTGACCGCCGGAGAGTTCCTTGGGGCGGCGACCGAGCAGGTGGTCGATCTCGAGCGAGCGCGCGACCTCGGCGACCTTGGTCTGGATCTCGGCCTTGGCGAAGCGCCGCTTCATCCGACCCGAGGTGAGCGGGAAGGCGAGGTTCTTGGCCACGGTCAGGTGCGGGTAGAGCGCGTAGCTCTGGAAGACCATGGCCAGATCGCGGTCCTTGGCGCCGGCCCGGGTCACGTCGGCGCCGTCGATGGCGATGCTGCCCGAGGTGGGCTCGAGCAGTCCGGCCAGGATGCGCAGCAGGGTGGTCTTGCCGCAGCCGCTGGGGCCGAGCAGGACCAGGAAGTCGCCGTCGTCGATGGTCAGACTGATGCCGTCGACGGCGGCGACACCCTGGAAGGTTCGGTGGAGGTCAGTGATCTCGATAGTGCCCATCGGCCCGCCAATCATCGTGAAATGAAATTTCATAGATGAGTTGATCTATGAATTTTCGTTACGAGGATATGGTCGGGGAGTCAGGTGAACTCCGGTCGTCGCGGGAGCGAAAGTCCGGCGTCGCACCGATGCACAACCGCCGGACCCGCTCAGTCGCTGTTTTCGGCCTTGCTCACCAGGGTCATCACCTGATCACGCACCGCCGGTGAGGGATCCAGCGACTGACCCGCCGCCCGCGCGATCGCCGCGTTGAACGCGAACAGCAGCAGCACCTGCACCACCGTGCTGGCGATCCCGGCCTCGGAATCGGTGATCCCGGCATGGCCCGCGCCCGCCACCAGGGCCATGGTGCTGTCCGAACACAGTTGCGAGCGCGCGTATCCCGAGACCCCGATGACCGTGGCCCCCGTACCCTTGGCCGCGGTGACCGCCGCCAGCGTCACCGCGTTCTCGCCGCTGTCGCTGATCGCGATGAGCACATCGCGTTCGTCGAGGGTGCGGGCGGTCACCTGCTGGGTCACCGAATCCGTCGGCGCCTCGCAGCCGCGTCCGCGCGTGAGCAGGTGCAGGGCGAACAGCTGGGCGGGCGGGCCGGATCCACCGTTGCCCACGATCAGGATGCGCCGCGACAGCGCCACCGTCGCCGCGGCCCTGTCGAACTCCGCGTAGTCGAGGGTGCCGAGGGCGTCGGAGGAGCGGCGCGCGGAGGCGGCGAAGTAGGCGGGCACCCAGTCCTGGCTCGCCGAGGACTCCAGTCGCTCGTCCCGCACCGATCGATCGGACCCGATATCGCGCACCAGCAGCAACCGCAGATGCTGAAAACCCTTGAACCCCAGGTTCTTACACGTGCGCACCACGGTCGCCGCCGACACATTGGCCCGCGCGGCCACATCGGCCACCGACAGCAGCGAGATCTCCGAGGGATGCTCGAGGAACTGGGTCGCCACCCGCTGCTCGCTGGGGACCAGGGCGGGCAGCAGCGACCGGATGACGCTGAGGGTGCCGCCGATCGGTGGTTCACCGGAGGGGATGCTCATGCCCTCTGTGTAGCACCCCGTGGTTGCGGTTCCGTGCCGACGAGCTAGTCCGGTCCGCCGCCCTGGCCACCCGACGGCGGCGGGATGCGCACGACGCGGTCGTCGAATTCGCCCGGGGTGCCGCCGGACTTGTTGATCGTGGTGGCCCAGATGGCGCCGTCGCTGCCCGCGGTGGCGCCGAGGAGTTTGCCGTACTTGTCCTGGACGATCAGGGTGGGAGCGGTGGTCACGGCGAAGGTGCCGGGGTCGGCGGTGACCACGGCCAGCGCCTTGGCCTCGGACAGGGCCACGCCGACGCCGTCGCCGGTGGCGGTGCACCCGCCGACGCCGGGCCGGTCCGGCCAGGTCCAGGCGACACTGAGGGTGCCGTCGGTGCTCAGGTGTTGCAGGCGGTCCTCGGCGGCGGTGCGGTCGGTGACCCACATGCCGTCCTTGCCGTCGCGGCAGATGTCACCGGCGGTGCCGATGCCCGAGGCCACCACCTGCGGGGTGTTCGTGCCGCCCGAGGGGGAGTCCAGGCGCAGCAGTTTGCCGCCGAGCGAGCCGGGATCGGCGGCGGCGCCCGGGTTTCCGGCGTCGCCGGTGAGCACCAGCAGCTGATCGGGGGTCGACCATTCCAGCGCACCACGATTTCCGGTGGCGCCCTTGGGAATTCCGGTCAGGATCGGACGCGCGGCGCCGCCCTTGGACAGGCGAACGACCCGGTTGTCGCTGGGGGTGGTGATGTAGGCGTACATCAGCCCGTCCTCGCCGAAGGTGGGCGAGAGCACGATGTCGGAGATGCCGCCGTCGCCGGAGCCGTCCACGGGCACGCTGGCGATCTCCACCGGCTCCCGCTGCGGCGTGCTCTCGTCGACCGGCGTGACCTGCAGGATCCGCCCGGTCGTGCGCTCGGCGACATAGGCGCTCTCGCCGACCGCGATCAGACCCGCGCCCGGTTCCAGACAGGTGGCGATCACGTTCGGGTCGGGGTCGATGCACGGCCCGGTCGGGCGGGGCGGCTTGGACGGGTCGTCCTGCGGCTTCTTCGGCTCGGCATTGGACCCGCCCAGCTGCGGTTCCTCGGTGAACGGACTCGACGCCGATTCGTCGAAACGAGCGCACCCGGCGATCAACACGGCGCCGATGGCCACCCCGACGACCAACCGGCCCGTGATTCCCGAACTCATAGCCCAGACGTTACCGCCCACCGCGCCCGCCCGGCACGGCCGCGGTCCGTCGAGCGGGACTGACACGCCTGTTGCGAGGAAGGACACCGCACCGCCGCGCCACGTCATAAGGTATGGCCGTGACCGACAAGTCGAAGGACACCTCCGGCGCCGACGATGCGGCGAAATCCGACCCCGCGACGTCCCCGCCCGCGAAGTCCGACCCCACGGAGGCCGCCACCGCGCCGTCCGGGCACGCGCGGGTCGAGCAGCCGCAGGTCACCAAGGGCGCCACACCGGCGGGTCGCCCGGTGACCAGCCCGTTCGATTCGCCGACCGAGCAGCTGCACACCTCGGACCCGAAGGACATCCCGCGTACCGACGAGGATCTCGGTCTCGACCCCGACGACGTGCCCGGCGCGAGCAGCGCGCGCACCGAACCGGTCTCCACCACCAAGGCGGCCGCGGCTGCCCCGGCCCATTCCGATTCCGCCGCACCGCATTCCGAAGCCACGGGCGGCAAGGACGAATACGGCTACGCCACCATCCCGCCCGCCGCCGCCCCCAGCGCGAGCGCGGCCCGCCTGCAACGCCGCAACCGCGAAGCCCGCCGCGGCACCCTCGACTTCGGCCTGTTCGTGCTGCGCGTGGTGGTCGGCGGCACCTTCATCTACCACGGCCTGCAGAAGCTCACCGGCTGGTTCCACGGCCCGAACATCGACGGCACCAAGACCATGATGGAAAGCGGCGGCTGGGACTACCCCTCCCTGTCGACCGCCCTGGTCATCGCCGGCGAACTCGGCGGCGGCGTCCTGCTCGTCGTCGGCCTGGCCACCCCCCTGGCCGCGGGCGCGATCCTGGCCACCATCCTCAACGCCTGGATGTGGAAGCAGGGCATGGTCCCCGGCTTCCAGTACAACTCCGCCACCCCCACCGGCGTCGAACTCGACTCCGTCCTCACCGGCGCCGCCCTGGCCATCATCCTCACCGGCCCCGGCCGCTGGTCCCTCGACCGCTCCCGAGGCTGGGCCACCCGCCCCGCCTGGGGCTCGGTCGTCGTGGCCCTACTCGCCATCGCCGCCGCCATCGCCACCTACTGGTTCCTCCACGGCGGCAACCCCCTGCAGGGCATCGGGCCCTTCGAGAGCAAGAGCTGACCGCACCCACCCGACAGAAGAACGCGCCGCCGGTCGAATGATTCGACCGGCGATGGTGGGCTGGATCAGCTCGTATCCGGTGAGTTGCCGATGTGCTTATGAGGTCAGTGGCTGCGGTGGGGTGGGTTCGGCGAGGTGGGCGGTCATCGCGGACTGGAGGTCGGTGACGAAGGCCTCGAAGCGTTGTAGTTCCTCGGGGGAGTACTTGTCCATGACCGTGCCGACCCGGGTGCCGAGGGGGGTGAAGAACTCGTCGGCCAGGGTGTGGATGCGGGGCGTGCTGCGCAACGTGATGACCCGGCGGTCATCGTGCTCGCGGCTGCGCACGATGTGACCCGCCTGTTCGAGGCGGTTCAGCAGGGCGGTGGTCGCGCTGTTGGACAGGGCGATCCGTTCGCTGAGCCGCGCCGGTGACAGCGTGGTCCCGCGCTCCTCGGCGGTCAGGATCTCGATCAACGCCGCCGCGTCGGTGGCGTGCAACCCGAGCCAGGTCGCGAACCGGCGGGTGAACTCGCGGTAGTTCGCGCCGTAGGCCCGCAGGCCCTCGAGCAGTCGTTCGTGCTGGGCGTGCTCGTCGGCCTGGCTCATGGGTTCCTTTCGCATCGGTTGACATCCTATTGCCCACAATCTACTTTGACCATGGAAATATTCCACCATGGAAATAGGAGTGTGCGATGACTCGAGAGTCGTCTCTTCGCCGATGGCTCGGTTTGATCGCCATCGCCCTCGGCGTCGCGCTGATCGTGGTCGACACCACGATCGTGAACGTGATCATCCCGTCGATCATCGGCGACCTGAACACGGGTTCCACCGAGGCGCAATGGATTCAGGAGTCCTACGCGATCGTGTTCGCGGCCCTGCTGCTGGTGGTCGGCCGGGTCGCCGACATCGTCGGGGCACGGCGGGTGTTCGTCGCCGGTGTCGTGGTGTTCGGGGCGACCAGCATCCTGGCCGGGCTCGCCCCCGGCGGCGGACTGCTGGTAATCGCCCGATTCCTGCAGGGCGCGGGCGCGGCGATGATCCTGCCCACCTCACTGGCCCTGCTCAACGCCACCTTCACCGGCAAAGCCCGTGGTCAGGCGTTCGCGGTCTGGGGTTCGACCATCGGCGCCGCCGCCGCGCTGGGCCCGCTGCTCGGTGGCTGGCTGGCCGAACACGTGTCGTGGCGCTGGGCGTTCGGCATCAACGTTCCGCTGGCCGTGCTGATCGTGGTCGGTGTGCTGGCCTGCATCGCGCCCTCACCGAAGGTGGCAGGTCGACTCGACGTGCTCGGCTCGATCCTGTCGATGCTCGGTCTCGGGCTGCTCGCCTTCGGCCTGGTCGAGGGGCGCACCTACGGCTGGATCACCACCATCCATCCGCTCGGGATCGCCGGCTTCACCTGGGGCAGTGGGCCTTCGCCGGTGCTGGTGGCACTGGTGCTGAGCGTGCTCGCACTGGCCGGTTTCGTGCTGCGGCAGGTGCTGCTGCGGCGCGGCGGCAACGCCGACAAGGCGCTGATGGACCTGAGCCTGTTCTCGCTGGCCTCGTTCCGCAACGGCAATATCGCCACGCTGATCATCGGGCTGGGCGAGTTCGGCATCGTCGCGGTGCTGCCGCTGTGGTTGCAGTTCACCCTCGGCTACAGCGCCCTGCAATCCGGTCTGGCCCTGGTGCCGATCGCCATCGGCAGCTTCGTCGCCAGCGGCGCCAGCTTCGGGCTGGCGGGCAAGGCGTCCCCGCTGAACATGGTCCGCCTTGGCCTCGGGCTCGAGGTGATCGGCCTGGTCGGGCTCGGTTTCTTCGCCACGACCGACAGCCCGTGGTGGTCGATCGCGCTGGTCCTGTGCGTGTACGGCATCGGTGTCGGCTTCGCCACGGCCCAGGTGACCAATGTGGTGCTGGCCGACATCCCCGAAGCCGACAACGGCCAGGCCTCCGGCATCCAGAGCGCCTTCCGTCAACTGGGTTCGGCCCTCGGCATCGCCCTGCTCACCACGGTCTTCTTCACCACGCTGAGCTCGAAGGTCGACACCGACCTCACCGCGACCGGCATGCCCCCGGCCCAGGCCCAGCAGTACGCCAACGTCATCACCGGCAGCGCGGGCGCGGCGATCGACGGCTTCGCCGCCCAACCGGAAACCCAACAGATCGCCACCGCGGGCCGCACCGCGATGACCACCGGCATCAACCTCGGCGCCTACCTGGCCGCAGGGTTCGTTCTGCTCGGACTGGTGGCCACCGCGCTGATCCCGTCCCGGACCGGCCGCGACGACGAGTCGTCAACGCCGACAAGTCAACCCGCGCTCGTCTGATCCGGGCCCGCGCGGTGGCATAAACGTGCGACCGGGCTTCCGGGAACCAGTTTTTCCGACTGATTCGCGCGGGAATGCACGATTACGCCACCTTCTTCGCGGGGGCACCCCCACAAACAAGCGCGCCGCCGGTCGTCTCAACG
>NZ_JBHSQN010000011.1:379086-386070 GCF_042658545.1 Nocardia lasii | reverse complement strand
CGTCTCAACGACCGGCGGCGCGCTCCTGTTCGGTGTGACAGCTACAGCACCTTGCGGACCGCGCCCTTGTCGGCCGAGGTCGCCAGGGCCGCGTACGCGCGCAGGGCGGTGGTGACGGTGCGGTCGCGGTTGACGGGCTGCCAGGGGCGCTCGGAGGCTTCCATCTTCGATCGGCGTTCGGCCAGGACCTCGTCGGAGACCAGCACCTCGAGCGCGCGGGTGTGCACGTCGATGCGGATGCGGTCGCCGTTCTCGACCAGGCCGATGACGCCACCGGAGGCGGCTTCGGGGGAGACGTGACCGATCGACAGGCCCGAGGTGCCGCCGGAGAAGCGGCCGTCGGTGATCAGCGCGCACACCTTGCCCAGGCCGAGGCCCTTGAGGAACGAGGTGGGGTGCAGCATCTCCTGCATACCCGGGCCACCGGCGGGGCCCTCGTAGCGCACGACGACCACGTCGCCGGGCTGGATCTTCTTGCTCAGGATCATGGTCACCGCGTCCTCCTGGGACTCGACCACCACGGCCGGGCCCTCGAAGGTGAACAGGTCCTCGTCGATGCCCGCGGTCTTGAGGATCGCGCCGTCGGGGGCGATATTGCCGCGCAGCACGCACAGCCCGCCCTCGACGGTGTAGGCGTTCTCGATGTCACGGATGCAGCCACCGGCGGCATCGGTGTCCAGCGAGGACCAGCGGTTCTTCGTCGAGAACGGCTCGACCGTGCGCACGCCACCGGGCGCGGCGTGGAACAGCTCGATCGCCTCGTCGGAGGCCTTGCCCGAGCGGATGTCCCAGGTGTCGAGGAATTCCTCGTAGTCGGCGGTGTGCACGGTGGTCACGTCGGTTTCCAGCAGGCCGCCGCGACGCAGTTCACCGAGGATGGCGGGGATGCCACCGGCGCGGTGCACGTCTTCCATGTGGTAATCGGAGTTGGGCGAGACCTTCGCCAGGCACGGCACCCGACGGCTGATCTCGTCGATGGTCTGCAGATCGAAGTCGATCTCGCCCTCCTGCGCGGCGGCGAGGGTGTGCAGCACGGTGTTGGTCGAACCGCCCATCGCCACGTCCAGGGCCATCGCGTTGCGGAAAGCCTTGGCGTTGGCCACGTTTCGGGGCAGCACCGAGGCGTCGTCGTCCTGGTACCAGCGCTTGGCGATATCGACGATCACCGTGCCCGCGCGCTCGAACAGCGCGCGGCGCGAGGCGTGCGTAGCCAGGGTGGAACCGTTGCCCGGCAGGGCCAGACCCAGCGCCTCGGTCAGGCAGTTCATCGAGTTGGCGGTGAACATGCCCGAACATGAACCGCAGGTCGGGCACGCGGCCTGTTCTACTTCGCTCAGGCCCGCCTCGGACACGGCCTGGCTCGCGCTGGCGGAGATGGCGGTGATCAGGTCGGTCGGCGCCTGCGCGACACCGTCGACGATCACGGCCTTACCGGCCTCCATCGGCCCACCGGAGACGAACACGGCGGGGATGTTGAGGCGCATCGCGGCGTTGAGCATGCCGGGGGTGATCTTGTCGCAGTTGGAGATGCACACCAGCGCGTCGGCGGTGTGGGCGTTGGCCATGTACTCCACCGAGTCGGCGATGATCTCGCGCGAGGGCAGCGAGTAGAGCATGCCGCCGTGACCCATCGCGATGCCGTCGTCGACAGCGATCGTGTGGAACTCACGCGGCACGCCACCGGCGGCGCGCACGCCCTCGGCGACGATCTCGCCCATGTTCTTGAGGTGCACGTGACCGGGAACGAACTGCGTGTAGGAGTTCGCGATCGCGATGATCGGCTTCCCGAAGTCGGAGTCGGTCATGCCGGTCGCGCGCCACAGCGAGCGGGCGCCCGCGGCGTTGCGGCCGATGGTGGTGGTGCGTGAGCGAAGCGGTGGCATGGGAGTCCTCGTAATGTCGCTGGGTGCGCGTCCGAAACGTGCGCTCAGGGGGCTGACCTGCGCGAGCACGGGCGAGTGCGCGGTGCGTCCGGCAACCCTCCACGTTACTCCGGCGGGCGGTGGTCGCGTCGGGCCGGTGGGCGTGCAGGGATCGAAGAGACCGGGCTCGAGGCGGGAGTGTCGCTGTCGTGGGGTGTCGCCGCGGTGGTGCCGTCGGCGCGGGGATCGCCCGGTCCGATGTCAGCCTACCGGTGCAACGACACCGTTGGCCACGCTGATTCCCACAGTGCCGACGGTCACTGCCCGCGGCGAGCGGTTTGCGACGTGGTCACTTCTCGGTCTTCGACCCCGACTACGCGTCCGGCCCGGCCTTCGTCGGCGACTCGGGGTCGACCGGTGACTCGGCGCCTGCCGACGACTCGGTCTCCGCTGACGGACCGGGCTCCGCCGATTACTCGGTCTCCGTCGATGCCTCGGACTCTGCCGACGACTTGGTCCCGCTCGACGCCCCGGGCTCCGCCGACGACTTGGTCCCGCCCGACGCCTCGGACTCCGCCGCCGACTCGGTCTCGGTCGATGCCTCGGCCTCGGGCTTCGCCTTCGCCGCGGCCCGTTCGGCGGCGACCCGCTCGGCCTCCGCCTCCTCGGCCGAGGCGAACACGTCCGGCAGTCGCCCGCCCGACGCCTCGATCAACTCGCGCAACCGGTCGTAACCCACCGCGGGCAACTTCACCTCGGAGTCGTCGACCAGCCGCGCCCGCACGTACCCGCGCTTGGGGATGCTGATCCCCTTGACCTGGGCCCAGTCGTAGTGCCGCTTGCCGAACATCGTGCTCAGATCCAGCCCGCGCTCGGACACCGTCGTCGACGTCCGGGTGACCCACCACACCGCGATCACCGGTAGCAGCAGCAGCCACCACAGCGCCGCGGGCCAGCCCACGAACGGGAAGAACACGCAGAACGCCAACACCAGCACGCCGATATAGGCCAGCCGGGGCACCCCGATCACGTGCAGACCGGGGGTGGGGGTGTTGGTCCGGCGCGGTACCAGCAACCACACGATCACCGCCGCGGGCACCAGCAGTCCGATCCGCAATCCCAGCGACCAGTCCTGCGCCGTGCCGACCACGACGACGATCAGGTAGGCCAGCACCACCGCCCCGATCGCCGCGAGCCTGCCCGGCGACGCCGAGCGCAGGCCACCGGGTCGCGACGGGCGACCCGTCTCGGTTCCCTCGCCGGCGGTGTGGGACGATTCAGACGGTGGCACGGACTGATGCGGTGATGACACCCTCCTATCCTCGCATCTCGGTATACGGACCCACGCAACCACTCGAGTCCCACAGAATGGGACCGGAGCGGATAGCCTGTTTGACTCGACGCACTACGCGCGCCTAACGTCGTATGCGTGATTCGAAGCGAGCTCGTACTCAGCCGGCGCGTCCAGCGTTGAGCCTGACTGCCTGAGTCAATACGTCAGCTCGCGTTTGCGACGCGCCACCCTCGAACAGCCATGTGCTGGGCGGGGGCTTTTTTGTGTTCGGGCGAATGCCAGTGGCCCTCGTGGCCAGTCCGAGTCAGAACAACACAGTGAGGAACGAAGACGGTGAGTGCACCAACCGCACGACCCGGGCCATCGGCCCGCAGGTCAGCGCCTTCGGCTACCCCCTCGGGTAGCCCGGCGACCAACCCCGCCCGTCGGCAGGTCGCGCCCGAGCGCGTTACCGGCGCCCAGTCGGTTGTCCGGTCCCTCGAAGAGCTCGACGTCGACACGGTATTCGGCATTCCCGGCGGCGCGGTCCTTCCCGTCTACGACCCGCTGTTCGACTCCAAGAAGGTCCGCCACGTCCTGGTCCGCCACGAGCAGGGCGCCGGTCACGCGGCGACCGGTTACGCGCAGTCCTCGGGCAAGGTCGGTGTGTGTATGGCCACATCCGGCCCCGGCGCCACCAACCTGGTGACCCCGCTGGCGGACGCGCAGATGGACTCGGTCCCGATCGTGGCGATCACCGGACAGGTGCCGTCGAGCCTGGTCGGCACCGACGCGTTCCAGGAAGCCGACATCTCCGGCATCACCATGCCGATCACCAAGCACAACTTCCTGGTCAAGGACGCGGCCGAGATCCCGCGCATCCTGGCCGAGGCGTTCTACCTGGCCGCCTCGGGTCGTCCGGGCGCGGTCCTGGTCGACATCACCAAGGACGCCCTGCAGGCCCAGACCACGTTCTCGTGGCCGCCGGAGATGCGTCTGCCCGGCTACCGTCCGGTCACCAAGCCGCACGGCAAGCAGGTCCGCGAGGCCGCCCGGCTGATCCTGGAAGCCAAGTCCCCGGTGCTCTACGTCGGCGGCGGCGTGATCAAGTCCGACGCCTCGGCCGAGCTGCTCGAGCTGGCCGAACTGACCGGCATCCCCGTCGTCACCACCCTGATGGCGCGTGGCGCGTTCCCCGACAGCCACACCCTGAACATGGGTATGCCCGGCATGCACGGCACCGTCGGCGCCGTGGCCGCGCTGCAGAAGTCGGACCTGCTGATCACCCTCGGCGCCCGCTTCGACGACCGCGTCACCGGCCAGCTGGACTCCTTCGCGCCCGACGCCAAGGTCATCCACGCCGATATCGACCCGGCCGAGATCGGCAAGAACCGCCACGCCGACGTCCCGATCGTGGGCGACGCGCGCGAGGTCATCATCGAGCTGATCGAGACCCTCAAGGCCGACCCGCAGTCCGGTGCGGCGCCGCTGCTGAACCTCACCGAGTGGTGGGGCTACCTCAGCGGCATCCGCGACGACTACCCGCTGGGTTGGAAGACCCCCAGCGACGGTTCGCTCTCGCCGGAGTTCGTGATCGAGACCCTGGGCCGGCTGGCCGGTCCCGACGCGGTCTACTGCGCGGGCGTGGGTCAGCACCAGATGTGGGCCGCGCAGTTCATCAAGTACGAGAACCCGCGCACCTGGCTGAACTCCGGTGGCCTCGGCACCATGGGCTACGCGGTTCCCGCGGCCATGGGCGCCAAGATGGGCACCCCGGACAAGGAGGTCTGGGCGGTCGACGGTGACGGCTGCTTCCAGATGACCAACCAGGAGCTGGCCACCTGTGCCGTGGAGGGCGTGCCGATCAAGGTCGCGCTGATCAACAACGGCAACCTGGGCATGGTCCGCCAGTGGCAGACCCTGTTCTACGAACAGCGCTACTCCAACACCGACCTGGGCACCCACACCCTGCGCATCCCCGACTTCGTGAAGCTGGCCGAGGCGCTGGGTTGCGTCGGCATCCGCGTCGAGAAGGAAGACGAGGTCGAGGCCGCGATCCGCCAGGCCCAGGCGATCAACGACCGCCCGGTCGTGATCGACTTCATCGTCGGCAAGGACGCCCAGGTGTGGCCGATGGTCGCCTCGGGCACCAGCAACGACGAGATCATGTTCGCCCGCGGCATCCGTCCGCTCTTCGACGAGGACGAGTCGGTTTCCGAACCGGCCGTCATCCACGAGGCGATGGAACGCGAGCAGGCCGCATTCGAGAAGGGCGCCGACGAATGAGCACCACCCACACCCTGAGCGTCCTCGTCGAGGACAAGCCGGGCGTGCTGGCACGTGTCGCGAGCCTGTTCTCGCGGCGCGGCTTCAACATCGAATCCCTGGCCGTCGGCGGCACCGAGATCCCCGAGATCTCGCGCATGACCATCGTCGTGACCGTCGATGATCTGCCGCTCGAGCAGGTCACCAAGCAGCTCAACAAGCTGATCAACGTCATCAAGATCGTGGAGCAGGACGCCGACGCCTCGGTGGCCCGCGAACTGATCCTGGTGAAGGTGCGTGCCGACGCGTCGGTGCGCACGCAGGTGATCGAGGCCGTGCAGTTGTTCCGCGCCAAGGTGATCGACGTCTCGCCCGACGCGCTCACCATCGAGGCCACCGGCACCCGCTCCAAGCTGGATGCCCTGCTGCGCATGGTGGAGCCGTACGGTATCCGCGAGATCGTGCAGTCGGGCGTGGTGGCTGTCGGACGCGGTCCGAAGTCGATCACCGCCACCCGCTAACTTTTCATCATCCGAGAAATAACCCAGAAGGGACTCCACTGTGGCAGTCGAGATGTTCTACGACGACGACGCTGACCTGTCGATCATCCAGGGCCGCAAGGTCGCCGTGATCGGCTACGGCAGCCAGGGCCACGCGCACTCGCTGAGCCTGCGCGACTCCGGCGTCGACGTCCGCGTCGGCCTGACCGAGGGCTCCAAGTCTCGCCCGAAGGCCGAAGAGGCCGGTCTGACCGTCGGCACCCCCGCCGAGGTCTCCGAGTGGGCCGACGTGATCATGGTGCTGGCCCCCGACACCGCCCAGGCGTCGATCTTCACCAACGACATCGAGCCCAACCTCAAGGACGGCGACGCGCTGTTCTTCGGCCACGGCCTCAACATCCACTTCGGTCTGATCAAGGCTCCGGCCAACGTCACCGTCGCGATGGTCGCCCCGAAGGGCCCCGGCCACCTGGTGCGTCGTCAGTACGTCGACGGCAAGGGCGTGCCCGCGCTCATCGCCGTGGATCAGGACCCGAAGGGCGAGGGCCAGGCCCTGGCGCTGTCCTACGCCAAGGCCATCGGTGGTGCCCGCGCCGGCGTCATCAAGACCACCTTCAAGGAAGAGACCGAGACCGACCTGTTCGGTGAGCAGGCTGTGCTCTGCGGTGGCACCGAAGAGCTGGTCAAGACCGGCTTCGAGGTCATGGTCGAGGCCGGTTACGCGCCCGAGATGGCGTACTTCGAGGTCCTGCACGAGCTCAAGCTGATCGTCGACCTCATGTACGAGGGTGGCATCGCCCGCATGAACTACTCGGTGTCCGACACCGCCGAGTTCGGTGGCTACCTGTCGGGCCCGCGCGTCATCGACGCCGGCACCAAGGAGCGCATGAAGGCGATCCTGACCGACATCCAGGACGGCACCTTCGTCAAGCGCCTGGTCGCCAACGTCGAGAACGGCAACACCGAGCTCGAGGGCCTGCGCAAGGCCAACGCCGAGCACCCCATCGAGGTCACCGGCGCCAAGCTGCGCGGCCTGATGAGCTGGGTCGACCGCCCGATCACCGAAACCGCGTAAGGTTTCAGC
>NZ_JBHSQN010000011.1:275884-379062 GCF_042658545.1 Nocardia lasii | reverse complement strand
CCGGGGGTTCGACGCGCGCTGTCACCGCATGGTTATGCGCTGGTTCTTGCTGTGCGGGGTCGGTAGCGGGAGACTTGCTCGATGACCACGGTTGAGGAGTTCGATCGGCAGGCGGCGGAAATCGGGAAGAAGGCCCGCAAGCGGGTGTCGCGTTCGGAGTTGGGACAGTGGCGGGCCGAGCCGGGGCGCGAGGATCCGGTGGCGATTCTGGTGAAGCAGAATCAGTCGCGGGTGCCGAGCCTGGTGCCGATCCGGATGGCGCGAATGGCGGTGTCGCCCTTCACGTTTCTGCGGGGAGCGGCGGCGGTGATGGCGTACGACCTCGGCTGTCAGCCCGATACCGGAATCACCGTGCAGCTCTGCGGTGACGCGCACCTGGCGAATTTCGGCCTGTACGGCACCCCGGAACGCAATCTCGTCTTCGACGTCAACGACTTCGACGAGACCCTGCCGGGACCGTTCGAATGGGACGTCAAACGCCTGGTCGCCAGTGTCGCGGTGGCCGCGCTCAACAACGGCTGTTCCGAGCACGAGGCGGCCACCGCGGCCGAACGCACCGCGCGCGGCTACCGCGAGGGCATCGAGATGATGGTGCAGCAGGACAGCCTCGACATCTGGTACGACCGGGTCGACGCCGACCAGGTGCTCGCCCTGATCCCGAAGAAGAAGGGCCAGAAGAAGGCCGAGAAGACCATCGCCGCGGCCAAGAAGCGCACCAGTCTGCAGGCGTTCAACAAGCTCACCGAGCCCGACGCCGACGGCATCCCGCGGATCAAGAGCCAGCCGCCGCTGCTGGTGCCGATCTCGAGCCCGGACGAGAAGCTGGTCAAGTCCGTGCTCGCCGAGTATCGCCGCACCCTGTCCGACGAGGTCCGGGTGCTGCTGGGCCGCTACACCTTCGTCGACGCCGCGGTGAAGGTGGTCGGCGTCGGCAGTGTCGGCACCCGCTGTTTCATCGCGCTGCTGATGGACAAGGAGTCCGGCTCCCCGCTGTTCCTGCAGGTGAAGGAGGCCGACATCTCGGTGCTGGCGGCGTATCAGAAGCCGAGCAAGTACCAGCATCAGGGCCATCGCGTCGTCGCCGGTCAGCGCCTGATGCAGGCGGCCAGCGATATCTTCCTCGGTTGGGCCACCGGTCCGGCGGGCGTGAACTTCTACTGGCGCCAGTTCCGCGATATGAAGGGCTCGGCCGATATCGAGGACATGACCCACCATCAGCTCGCCAACTACGGCGGGCTGTGCGGTGCGGTGCTGGCTCGCGCGCACTGCCGTTCCGGCGATCCGATCGCCATCGAGACCTATATCGGCGGCAGCGACAAGTTCGACAAGGCCCTGCGCGATTTCGCCATGTCGTATTCGGATCAGACCATGGCCGACTACCGGTTGTTGATGGCCGCGATCGAGGACGGTCAGGTGCCGGTCGCGGACAACCCGTACTGATCGGGGGTGACCGGGGCGTGCGTGGTCGGCGCCCCGGTCGCACTCGATACACTCGTTACCGATGAGTAAGTTATTTTCCTCGGTGGACGAGGTGAGCGCCCGGCTGACGGCCGCGGGTTACCTGCCGTCGCTCGATATCGCGACCGCGGTCTTCCTCGCCGACCGCCTTGGCAAGCCCCTGCTCATCGAGGGCCCCGCCGGTGTCGGCAAGACCGAACTGGCCAAGGCCGTGGCCGCGGCGACCAGCGCCGAACTGATCCGCCTGCAGTGCTACGAGGGCGTCGACGAGGCCCGCGCGCTCTACGAGTGGAATCACGCCAAGCAGCTGCTGCGGATCACCGCCACCGCCGGCACGGACTGGGACGCCACCCGCGATCATGTCTTCACCGAGGAGTTCCTGCTGGCCCGCCCGCTGCTGGCCGCGATCCGCAATCCCGACCCCACGGTCCTGCTCATCGACGAACTCGACAAGGCCGATGTGGAACTCGAGGGCCTGCTGCTCGAGGTGCTCGGCGATTTCCAGGTGAGCATCCCCGAACTCGGCACCGTCACCGCCGTCAGGAAGCCGTTCGTGATCCTCACCTCGAACGCGCACCGCGAGCTGTCCGAGGCGTTGAAGCGCCGCTGCCTGTACCTGCACATCGACTATCCGACCGCCGCGTTGGAGAAGTCGATCGTGGCGCTGCGGGTGCCCGAACTCGATGCCGCGCTGGCCGAACCGGTGGTGGCCACGGTGAGCGCGCTGCGTCAGCTCTCGCTGCGCAAGGCCCCCTCGATCGCCGAAACCGTCGACTGGGCAAGGACTCTGGTGGCCCTGGGCACCCGGACGCTGACCGGCGGTGTGGTCCGCTCGACCCTCGGCGTCCTGCTGAAATACCAGTCCGACCATCGCGTGGCCATCGACCGACTCGGCCTCGACGAGGACTCCCCGCGATGAACCCCCCGGCGAGCGCGCGACTGGTGGATTTCGTCACCCTGTTGCGCGAGCACAACATTCACGCGGGTCCCAGCGAAACCATCGATGCCGCGTCGGCCATCGTCGCCCTCGGCACCGCCGACCCGAACATCCTGCGTTCGGGCCTGGCGGCCTGTCTGCTGCGCCGCAACGGCCAGCGCAAGGTCTTCGACCAGCTCTTCGACCTGTACTTTCTCGGTGTCGACCTGCCCGCCGCCACCCCGAGCGCCGACGCCGACACCCTGCGCGAGCGCCTGATCGCCACCCTCGTTCAGGGTGAGGACACCGCCCCCCTCGCCCGCGAGGCCCTCAACACCTTCGGCGCCTACGGCGGTGCGGGCGAGAGCGCGGGCCGGGTCACCCAGGCCTCCGGCGCGGGCTGGTCGTCCTACCTGACGATGAAATCCCTTCGCCCGGACGAGATCTCCGAACAGGTTGCCCAAACCATGGGCGGCACCGGCCAATTCGACACCGCCGTGCGCACGATCGAGGCTCGCCGCCGCGTGGACCGGTTCCGTACCGATGTGCAGACCGAGGCCCGCCTGCGCTCGGCCGAACTGCGCGGCACCGACTACATCGCCCGCCGCGGCGTCGAAACCTCTTCGGACCGAACAGATTTCCTGGGTGCCCGCGAACAGGACCTCGCCGAGATGCGCCGCCTCGTGCACCCGCTGGCGCGAAAGCTGGCCACCCGCCTGGCGGTTCGTCGCAAGAAGGCCGTCCGAGGCCAGATCGACCTGCGTCGCACCCTGCGTCGGTCGATGGCCACCGGGGGTGTTCCCGTCGATCCCGTCCTGCGCGCCCGCAAGCGCGGCCGCCCCGATCTCGTTGTGCTGGCGGATGTCTCGGGCTCGGTGAGCGGTTTCGCCGAGTTCACCCTGCAATTGGTGCAGGCGCTGCAGGACCAGTTCAGCAGGGTGCGCAGTTTCGGTTTCGTCGACACCTGCGCCGAGATCACCCACCACTTCACCCCCGGCGAACCCCCGCCGCCCGGCTTCGCGCAGAACATCGTCCGCGAGGGCGGTGTGGCCCGTTTCGGGTCGAGCAATTACGGCGAGGTCCTGCAAGGGTTCGTCGACCACTACCTCGACGCCGTGGGCCCGCGCACCTGCGTGCTGATCCTCGGCGATGCCCGCACCAACCGCACCGACCCGAATCTCGCTGCGCTGCACACCATTACCGAACGGGCCAAGGCCGTCTACTGGCTCAACCCGGAACCGTCGCGGTCCTGGTCGACCGGCGATTCGGCCGCCGAGGACTACACCGACATCGTCACCATGCACGAATGCCGCAACGTGAGTCAGCTGGCCGAGGTCATCGGCAGACTCCTGCCCGCCTGACTCAGCGGTACTTGGTACTGCCGGCCGACCCGCGCGAGTTGCTCACCAGTTTGGCGAAGCACTCGTCGGCCGGGATCGCCTGCGCGTCGCACCAGGCGTTGGCCGAGTCGGGGTCGGTGAAGGTGGCGCCGGCCAGGGTGATCCACCAGCCCTGCAGGTCGAAGGTGCTCCAGTCGTCGCTCGAGACCAGGCGCGCGCCCGGGTACTGCTGGCGCAGCCGCTGGTTCTGGGCGAGGATCTCGCTGTTGGTCCAGTTCACCATTCGCCCGTCGACATCGGCGGCGACCAGGCCGTTCTGCTTGGCCGAGAGCTGCGGCACCCACCGTTCGGCCAGGTTGGCGCTGACGTAGGGCTGGTCGGCGTCGGCTTGGCCGCGCAGCGAGTTCAGTGCCGCGACCTGCGGGTCGACCGGTGCCGCCGGGGGTGCGGTGGGCGCGGGCGGCACGTAGGCGGTGCCGGGGAGTTCGGGCCCGGTGGCGGCGATGGTCGCGGCGGTCAGCGGGGCGGCCGAGCGCGAGTTGCGCTCGTGTTGCACGATGATGATGCCGGCGGCGATGACGCCGACCACCAGGGCCGCGACGACCACGAGAATTCCGAGCACCCACGGCCACCGTGAGGGCCGTGGCGCATACGGTCCGTTCGGTGGATACCCCGGATATCCTGGATAACCCACGTTCACCTCCGCACTCGTGGCGCCGAACCGTGCTGTGCCACGCGCTCGGCCGACGTGCCTGTCGTTCAGTCTAAAACGACAGGCCAGGGCCTCGACCTTTCGTTGCCCAACCGTCACGCGCCGCGCGCGGCCAGCCGCACCACCGAGTACTCCCGCCCCGCCTTGGCCTGGTACTTGTCGTAGCGCGGCTGAGCGGCGGCGATGTGTTCCCAGGCCGCCGCCCGCGCGGCGCCGCCGAGGACCTCGGGGGTGACCGCGACCGGTTCGCTACCGGGTAGCTGAACCGTCGCCCGGTCGGGGTTGGCGAGCAGATTGCGCAACCAGTCCGGGTCGCCGTCCTTGCCGCCGGAGCCGACGAGCAGCCACGAGCCGTCCTCGCCGGGAAACCAGCTGATCGGCGTCTCGCGGGGCGTGCCCGTCACCCGCCCGACCGTGTGCAGGATCAACACGTCCATGCCCATGAAAGTGCCTTTGCCGCTGCGGATCTTGCGGTTCATCCGCGCGTTCATCGTGTGCTGCATCCACCGCGAGAAGCCGCTGTGCCGCCGGCTCGCCTGCTGATTGGTCGACATGATCGGAATTCCTTTCGGTGAGTGGAGCTCAGCCCCAGGCCCCGGCGATCTGCCGGGTGGTCGCGTTGAGCCGGTTGAACATGTTGGTCACGCCGATCATCAGCACGATCGCGGCCAGCTGCCGCTCGTCGAAGTAGCTCGCGGCGCTGTCCCAGATCTCGTCGGTGACCGCGTCGGGACGGTCGGCCAGCCGGGTCGCGGCCTCGGCCAACGCCAGTGCCGCGCGTTCCTCCTCGGAGAAGTACGGCGTCTCGCGCCAGGCCACCACGGTCGCGAGGCGTTCCTCGCTCACGCCGGCCTTGCGCGCGGTCTTGGTGCCGCCGTCCACGCAGGCGCTGCACCCGTTGATCTGGCTGACCCGCAGGTGCACCAGCTCGAGGATCTCGCTGTCCACTCCGCCGCTGTCGACGGCCTCGAGCACCTGCTGGATCGGTCCCATCGCGCCGGTGAGGACCATGGCCGGGTTCTGCATCCGAGACTGCATGTCGTTCTCCTTGTTTCGTCGCTTGCGGTGTGTTTCCATCACAGCCCGTCCGGCGGCGGATCGGAATCGCCGTGGGACACTGTGGGACAGTGGAAAACGGCCCTGACCACCGGCTCGACGGTCGGAATTCGGGTGGTCCCGGCCGGGACAACGGGAGTGGCATCGGTGGTTGTGCAACAGCGGGTGTATCCGCGCGACGAACTCGCCGCGCGGTTGCGCCTGATCCAGGAGCTGTCCGGTCGCGGCGTGCGCGCGCTGGCCCGCGACACCGGCTTGAGTTCGTCCTCGCTCTCGCGCTACCTGTCCGGTCAGACCGTGCCGCCCTGGCCCGCGGTCGTGGAACTGTGCCGCCTGGTCAAACGCGACCCGCGCCCGCTGCGCCCCCTGTGGGAGCGCGCCACCAACCCCCTGCCCGCCCCGCCGAAGACCGGCCGCCAGATCGCGCCCCCGACCCCACCGGCCGACCCGCCGCCGCGCAACGACCTGCCCCGCGACATCCCCGACTTCACCGGCCGCGCAACAGCTCTTGCGGAGGTCGTGGCCGCCGTGCGCGCCGACCGTGTGGTCGCCATCGACGGCATGGCCGGTGTCGGCAAGACCTCCCTGGCCGTGCACGCCGCGCACCGCCTCGCCACCGACTACCCCGACGCCCAGCTGTACCTGGACCTGCACGGCTTCACCGACGGCCGCCGCCCGCTCGACCCCGACGCCGCCCTGCGCGCCCTCCTGGCCGCCCTCCAGGTCCCCTCGGAGAAGGTGCCCCAGGACGGGGGAGTGGAACTGCGCGCGGCCTGTTGGCGCTCGGAGCTGGCCCGATTGCGCGCGGTCGTCGTGCTCGACAATGTCGCCGACGCCGCGCAGGTCGCCCACCTGCTGCCGGGCGCGGGCGAGTCGGTCGCCATCATCACCAGCCGCAACCGCCTGCTCGAACTCGACGAGGTCGGCCCGGTCACCCTCGACGTCCTCACCCCGCAGGAGAGCGCCGAACTGCTGGTGCGCGCCAGCGGCGACGCGCGAACCGGTCGCCTCGCCAAGGAGCCCGAGCAGACCGCCGAGGTGCTGCGCCTGTGCGGCAACCTGCCCCTGGCACTGCGCCTGGCCGCGGCCCGCCTGCGGCACCGGCCGGGCTGGTCGGTCGGCATCCTCGTGGAGCGCATGGCCGAGGGCGCCACGGAATTCGACACCGCCTTCGGCATGTCGGTGCGCCAACTCCACCGCGACCAACGCCGCCTGTTCCGTCTGCTCGGCCTGATCCCCGGCTCCACCTTCACCGACTACGTCGCCGCCGCCGTCGCCGATGTCCCGCTGCGCGGCGCGCGCACCATGCTCGAGGATCTCCTCGACGCGCACCTGGTCGACCAGCCCGCCCCCGGTCGCTACCGCCTGCACGACCTGGTCCGCCGCCACGCCCGCCAGGAAACCTTCGCCCACGACACCCCCGCCGACCGCGACCGCGCCCTGCGCCGCGTCCTGGACTACTACGTCCACACCGCGGCCGCCGCCGACGCCGCCATGCCGTTCCTGACCCCCACCCGCCCCGTCTCGGCCGGTACCCCACCCGTCGACCTGCCGCGTTTCCCCGATCGCGACGCCGCGTTCTTCTGGTTCGTCGCCGAGTACACCAACCTGATGGCCGTGTTCTACGCCGCGGTCGAGCTCGGCGCCGACACCCACGTCTGCGAACTACCGCGCTTCCTGCGCACCTTCTTCGCCCGCCGCTGCGGCACCACCCACCTCAACGCCCTGTTCGAGCAATCTCTCACCGCCGCACAGCATCTCGGCGACCCCCGCCAACTCGCCGAAGCCCACAGCGACCTCGGTTTCGCCCGCTACAACGCGGGCCGCATGGCCGAAGCCGCCGCCGCCTACGCCGCCGCCGCACCGCTCGTCGCCGAGGCGGGCGACCCGCTACCCCGCGCCGAACTGACCATGCGCTGCGCCCAATTACGCTGGGACGAAGGCGATATCGCCGAACCTCTCGAACTGTTCCGCCAGGCCCGCGACCTCTACACGGCCAGCGGTTGCCCGACCAGCGCCGCCGACGCCATCGCCGGGGAAGCCTGGGCCGTACTCCAACTCGGCGACCGCGCCGAGGCCGCCCGCCTCGCCCGCGAAGCCCTCGACACGCACCCGTCCCTGCAAGCCCGGATCACCCTGGGTGTCGCGATCGCCGCCGACGACCCCGACCACGCCCTCACCCACCTCGACACCGCGCTGGCCACGGCCCGCGCCGACGGCCACCACCACAACGAAGCCTGGTGCCTGAACTGCCGCGGCGTGGCCCTGCGCGAGATGGGCCGCTACGACGCGGCCCTGACCAGCCACCGCGAAGCCTTCGCCCTGCTCGACGCCCTGTTCGAGGACCACTGGAAGATCCACTTCCTCAACAGCTACGCCGAGACCTGCCGCCTGGCCGGGCTGCCCGAGGAGGCCATGCGCCTCTACCGCGAAACCCTCACTCTCGCACCGCGACTCGGTCGCCGATTCGAGGAGGCGACAGCCCACCACGGCATCGCCGCCCTGCTCGACGCCACCGATCCCTCGGCCGCCGCCCACCATCGCGCGGCGGCCGAGACCACCGACCTCAACCCATCGACTTCGCCCCATCCAGGGATTCCCGGATGATGTCGGCGTGGCCGGAGTGCTGCGCGGTCTCGGTCATGATGTGCATGAGGGTGCGGCGGGCGGTCCAGCGCACGCCCGGCTCGAACCACGGGGCCTCGGGCAGCGGCTGACTCGCGTTCAGGTCCGGCAGGGTGCGCACGAGCTCATCGGTGCGGGCCGCCACCTGGTCGTATTCGGCCAGTAGCCCGGCGAGGGTCTCGCCGGGCAGCATGCGAAACGCGTCGCGCCACTCGGCCAGCTGCTCCTCGGTCATCGACTCGTAGTCGGGGGCCTGCGCGGGCCCGTCGACGATGAAACCGGCCCAGTTCGCCTCCACTGCGGCGACATGCTTGATCAGCCCGCCCAGGCACAGTTCGCTGGCGGTGGTGCGCAGCCCGGCCTGCTCGTCGGTGAGCCCTCGGACGGTGAAGCGCAGGAAATGGCGGTGCTTGGCCAGCATCTCGAGGATATCGGCGCGCTCGGTGTCGATCGAGGTGATGGTGCTCATGGGGTGGTCCCTTCGCTTGTCGGTGTGTATAACCCAAGGTAGAACCCATTGCGGTCAGTTTCTGTCCGCAATCGCGAGATACTGGGAATATGGCCGACACGAGCGCGCGCACCCTGCGACTGCTGTCCCTGCTACAGACCCACCGGTCCTGGTCAGGGACGGAACTCGCCGCGCGCCTGCGGGTTTCGGCCCGCACTCTGCGTCGCGACATCGACCGCCTTCGCGAGTTGGGCTACCCGGTCGACGCGCGCCCCGGTGTCGACGGCGGCTACCAACTCGCGGCCGGTGCCGCCCTGCCGCCGCTGGTCCTCGACGACGACGAGGCGGTGGCCATCACCGTGTGCCTGCAGGCGGGCTCCCAGGGGGCGGGCGACGGCCTCGCCGAACCCTCCGTGCGCGCCCTCGGCAAGCTGGTCACCGTCCTGCCCACCCGCCTGCGCCGCCGCGTCGACGCCCTACGCGCCATGACCGAATCCGCCGCCTGGACCGACGTCCCGGTCTCCGACCTCGACCCCGCCGTGCTCACCGACCTGGCGCTGACCTGCCGTCGCGAGGAACGCCTCACCTTCACCTACACCGCCGCCGACGCCGCCACCAGCACCCGCGAGGTGGAACCGCACCGCCTGGTCTCGGTGGGCCGCCGCTGGTACCTGGTCGCCTACGACCTCACCCGCCACGACTGGCGCACCTTCCGGGTGGACCGCCTCACCGAATCGGCCACCACCGGCATCCGTTTCCGTCCGCGCGCCCTGCCCGCCGCCGACGCCGCCACCTTCGTCCGCACCGCCATCGGCGGCTACCGCACCGGCTACGCCGTCACCGCCGAGATCGTCGCCTCCGCCGAGCACGTCCGGTCCAGGGTGGGCCGTTGGTGCGCCATCACCGCGCTGTCGCCCGACCGCACCCACATCGAGTTGTCGGTCGACAACCTCGACTGGCCGGTGCTGCTGCTGGGCAAAGCCGAGGCCGAGTTCCGCGTCCTCGGCCCGCCGGAACTGGTCGAGCGACTCCAGGAGTGGGGGACCAGGTTCCTCGACTCGACCGCCGTACCGGGGTAACCGGTACGCTTTCGACGTGCTGTTCCTGCGCGCACTGGGCTCGATCACGGTCGAGGTGGACGGCGATCTCGTCGACCTCGGCGGCCCCGTCCCGCGCCGGTTCCTCGCGGCCCTGTCCATGGCGGGCGCCACCGTGCTGTCCGACGACGCCCTCGCCGAGCGGGTGTGGGGCGAGCGGCAACCGCGCGGCGCGCGCGCGACCCTGCGCGTGCTGGCCTCGCGACTGCGCACCGCCCTCGGCCCCGACGGTCGAGAACTGTTGCAGCGCAGGGATTCCGGTTTCGTGCTCGCGGTGGCTCCCGAGCAGACCGACTACGGCCGGTTCAAGGCTCTCGTCGCGGAGGGGGTCGATCCCGCGAGCGGTCCCGCCGAATCATTGCGATCGCTGAACGCCGCGCTGGCCCTGTGGCGCGGCGAGCCGTGGCCGGAACTGGACAGCGAAGCCGCTCCCGAGCGCACCGGGCTCACCGAGTTGCGCGAGGTCGCGGTCGAGGAACTCGCCGCCGCCCGCCTGGCCACCGGCGACCCCACCACCGCCGTGGCCGAACTGAGCGAGGCCGTCACCGCCGCGCCCTTCCGCGAGCGACGCTGGGAACTGCTGGCACTTGGCCTGTACCGCACCGGCCGCCAGGTCCAGGCACTGGCCGAACTGCGTCGCGTGCGCGAGCTGCTGGTCGAGGAACTGGGCGTGGACCCCGGCCCCGGCCTGCGCGCCCTCGAACGCCGCATGCTCGACCACGACCCCGATCTGCTCCTGGAAACCCCCGGCGCCCAACAGGTTTCGAGCCGACCACCCCCGAGACCGCTGTCGACCTTCCTCGGCCGCGAGCACGACTCGGCCCTGCTGAGCGACCTACTCACCACCGATCGCCTGGTCACCGTCGTCGGACCCGCCGGCGTCGGCAAGACCAGACTCGTGATCGAACACCCCGCCGCCGAGCGCTGGTTCGTCCGCCTCGGCGATGTCGCCGACGGCGACACGGCCACGACCGCCATCGCCAACGCCCTCGGCCTGGTCCAGTACTCCGGCGACCCGCTACCCCTGATCTGCCGGGCCCTGTCCACCCGGCCGGGCCTGCTCATCCTCGACAATTGCGAACACCTCATCGACCCCGTCGCCCACCTCGCGGTGACCCTGCTCGCCGCCTGCCCCGACCTGCGCATCCTGGCCACCAGCCGACAACCCCTGCGCGTCGACGGCGAACAGGTCTTCACCCTCGACCCCCTCCCCGTCGACCCGGACGGCCCCGCGGTGCGCCTGCTGTTCGACCGAGTCCGCGCGACCAACCCCCGCTGGCAGCCGACCCCCGCCGATCATGGTGCCGCACAAGAACTCTGCGTCCTCCTCGACGGCCTCCCGCTGGCCATCGAACTCGCCGCCGCCCGCGAACGCGCCTTCGGCCTGGCCGGCATCACCGCCCACCTGCGCGACCGCCGCGACGTCCTCGGCACCACCCCGCGCGGCTCCCTGTCGCGCCACGCCGACCTGCACGCCGCCCTCGGTTGGAGCATCGACACCCTCGCCGCCCCCGACCGCGCCCTGCTGCTGCGCCTGTGGCCGTTCGAGGGCGGCTTCACCTGGCAGGCCGCCGCGGCCGTGCAGCACCGGGACGCGGGCGTGCTCGCGAGCCTCGCCGCCCTGGTCGACCGGTCCGTGCTCACCCTCGACCGCACCTCGGGCACCCGCTACCGCCTGCTGGAAACCGTCCGCGCCTACTGCCGTGCCGCCGACCCCGACCCCGACGCGACCCTGGCCGCCCACGCCCACTGGGTGCGCGCCTTCGCCGCCGAGCAGGCCGCGCTGCTCACCGGCCACCACGCGGGCCGGGCCTACCGCGTACTGGCCGCCGACCTACCGAACCTGCGCGCGGGCATCGCCCACGACCTCGAACACCACCCCGTCGAGGCGCTGCGCACCGTCGCCGCGCTCCAATTCGCCTGGGGCGTACTCGGACTCGTCGCCTTCGGCCGCACCCTCACCCGCACGGCCCTGGCCGCCGCGACCGAGGCCACCCCCGCCGAACGCGCGCACGGCCTGCTCGGCCTGTCGATCGTCTCGTTCCACGCCGGCGACGCCACCGAGGCCATGACCTGCGCCGAGTCGGCCATGACCCTGCTCGGCGGCCCCGAGACCGAGCGCGAACTGTGGCTGCACGCCCTGATGTATCGCGGCCTGGCCCTCACCGCCCTCGGCGACCCCGCCACCGCGCGCACCGCCGTCGACGAACTCCTCGCCGAGGTCGACCGGCTCCCCACCCCCGACTGGATCCGCGGCTGCGCCCAGTTCGGTCAGGGCACGGTCCTGCTCCTGGAAGGCCACCGCCGCGACGCGCAGGACTGGTTGCGCGCCGCCCGCCGACTCAGCGCCGACTGCGGTCACCTGTGGTGCGAGGGCATGGCCGAGGTGGCACTGGCCTGGGCGATCCTGGCCGACCCGCACGACACCGACGGCGCCACCGAAGCCCTCACCGCCCTCGACCGCGCCCTGGCCGTCTTCGCCCGCCAGTCCAATATCGCCGACGCCCTCGGCGCCGTCTACGCCGCCACCTACGCCCTGGTCGTGCGCGGCGCGCCCGAGCAGGCCCTGCGCCTGCGCGCCGCCGCCCTGCACCATTCCGCCCGGATCGGCGCCGACCCCCGCCGCTACACCCAGTTCGCCCACCCCGCCGTCCGCGCGCGCGTGGACCACCTGCCCGCCCCGTCCGAACCGCCGACCGAGATGAGCTGGCCCGCGGTGGTCGAACTGGTCGCGACGGTCGCCGGTCGACGCGAGCTCGAGGCGTTGTAGCAGGACTGAAACACCCCCGCGCGACCCTTCACCTCGAAGTTTCCCGATGCCGAGGTGAGGACCCACCGTGACCGTCTATCCGCTGTTCGCCGAGATCATCATCGACCACCCCGCCCCGCGGGTGTGGGCGGTCCTGGCCGACTACGCCAACGACCCGCGCTGGCGCACCGGCGTGGTGTCGATGACCGTCGACCCGCCCGGCCCGGTCACCCCCGGCGCCCACACCGCCGAGGAACTCCGCTTCGCGGGCAGCACCTGGCACAACCTCGGCGAGGTCGACGCTGTCACCCCCGGCGCCCAGTTCACCTGGCATACCACCGAGGGCGCCGACGCCGCGGGCGCCCGCACGGTGACCCCGCGATCGCCGCTGAGCTGCCTGGTCCGACTCGACCTGTCGGTCACCCCGCACGGCGTCCAACGGCCCTTCGGCCGGTTACTGGCGCGGATGCTGCAACGCAACCTCGACCGTGACGTGCTCGCCTTACGCGACCTGATCGAGAACCTCACCCGTTCCGATAGCGTCCCTGCTGACGTCGCTGAAAGAACAGCAGATCGACCTCGACCGGCGCGACCACGGCCGTGATCTCGGCCAGCTCGAGGTCGTAGCCCAATTCGGTGATGCTGCGATGCAGATACGCTCGCCGCTCCGGCGCCAACTCGGCCCACACCACCCCGAATCGCGCCTGCCCGCGCTCCCCGGACACCGCCACCAGATCCAACAGCGTTGTCCAACCACCGGTTTCGGTGGCGCGGGCGGGCAGCGCGGCAACCGTCGGGTCCGAGGTCAGCGCCAGCGCGTAGCCGACCGCGCGCCGCACCTCCTCGGGCACCCGCGACATCACCGCGAACAATCCGCGCCAACTGCCCGCGTCCGCGCGCCCGTCCATCGGTGCCACCAGATCGACCGCGACATCGGGATCGGCGAACACCGGATTGTCCACCAGCCCCGCCAACCCCACCGGCGTGAGATTGCCTGCCATGGTGAGGAATTCGGGCACCGCGCCCAGCTCGATCGCGTGGTGCACCAGCCGCGCGACCGCCGCGGGCTCGGCCTCGCCGAACAGGTACTCACCCACCCGCCCGATCACATCCGGCGCGCACCGCGAGAACACCGACAGCGCCGCGTGCTGCAACTCGGCCGGACCCGACAGGACTGTCCGGGTGATGCCCGGAATCCGGCGATAGGGCCCGTCGAGCAACTGCCGGATCACCGCGCTGAGCGCCTCGCTGTCGTAGGAGTAGGCGCCGGAGAAGATCAACCCTGTGTCGTCGCGCACCTGCCCTTCGATGGCCGCGATCAATTCCGGTGTCGTACAGGACAGAAACGGCCCCGCCGTCACGTAATCGCACCGGCGCAGCAACTCGTTCACGATCGCGATGATCGGTCCCGGCGCCATCTTCCCGGCCAGTTCCACCACTGCCCGCGGGTCCAGATACGGCGCGCAATCGGCCGCGTAGGCCGCGTCGAGCATCGCCACCGTCTGCGCCGCCTTGCCCGGATGCTCGAGCCCCAGCGACCCCGCCGCCCGACCCGCCATCATCGGCGGAACCAGCTTCTGTAGCAACGGAATCGCGATCGAGGACGGCACGAACGGCACCACCGCGTTGATCCGTCGAAACGTGTCCGCGTGCTGGTCGAACAGCACCCGCGAGATCTGTTCGTGCAGTGCGTGCAACCGCTCGGCGCCGAGGTAGTGCAGGTGTTCGAGCCGCTGCGGATGCACGTGCAGGGTGCGGGCCAGCAGGATCGCCTGGGCCCGGGTGATCAGGTCGGTCATCTGCCGCCGAACATGATCGTCTTCGTCATCCGACGCAGCGGCCGCGGCAGCGCGGAGACCATCGAGTCGATCGACCTGTCCAGCGTGGCGGCCTCGAAGGTCGCCGCCGCGCGCATCAGCTCGAACAGATCCCGCGCCTGATCCGCGGGCAGGTGTTCCAGCGCGGGCAGGGTCACCGGAAACCCGCGGTCCTGGTCTCCTCGGTCGGTCATCTGGCTCCTGAAAATCGCGCGATCCTGACCTCGAGCATCCTCCCTTTCCGCCCACCGGCGCCAGAACTTCGACGAATCACTGTGTCGAGCAACGAAAACCACCGAACAATTACATGTGAATCGAAGTACCACTTTCCAGCAAACGTTTCCGAATGACATCGTCCTCGCGTAAATTTCATCCCGATTCCTGTGCGAGAGATCTTTCGACGACCGATGGCGGGCCCGGGTGGACATGACGGCAGAGTGGCAGTTCGACGTTCCGACCAGCGGTAGCAAATACCTACCGCCGGACGCCCGCTACATGGAGGCCCTCACCAGTCAGGGCTACGGGTTCGAAGCCGCCGTCGCCGACCTGGTCGACAATTCCCTCGACGCCGGCGCCAAGGACGTGGTCGTGCATTTCCTGCGCGACGGCGACGACCTGGTGAGCCTGCTGATCATCGACGACGGTCGCGGCATGGCCGAGGACGAACTCGACGTCGCCATGACCGTGGGTGGTCGCCGCGACTACGCCCCCGACTCGCTCGGCATGTTCGGCACCGGCCTGAAATCGGCGTCGCTGAGCCAGGCGTCGTCGGTGACGGTGGTGAGCCGCACCCGCAAGAGCCGCCCGTCGGGTCGCCGATGGGCAATGGAGAAGGCGCGCACCGGTTTTCAGTGCGACATCGTCGAACCCCGCTACGCGCAGTCGCTCATCGACCGCTACCAGGACTGCCCGATCACCTGGCAGGGCACCGTGATCCGCTGGGACGGGGTCAAGGACTTCCCGCAGAACGTCGGCGTCGGCCAGACCGGCCGCTACCTCGACCGCACCATCGCCCGTCTCGGCCTGCACCTCGGTCTGCAGCTGCACCGCTTCCTCGAGCGCCCCGATTTCAACATCACCATCGCCGTCGAGGACATCCGCACCGGCGATGTCTTCGCCAATTTCGGTGTGGTGGCGCTGAATCCGTTCGGTTACCCCGTCTCGGGCCACCGCGACTACCCGCGCACCTTCACCGCCGACCTCGCCGGGTTCGGCCGCATGGACCTCACCGCGCACCTGTGGCCGCCGAAGTCCTCGCTCAGCGAGTACAAGGCCGTCGGCAGCGTGCTCGAACGGCAGGGTTTCTACTTCTACCGCCACGGCCGGATCGTGCAGGCGGGCGGCTGGAACAACCTGCGCCAGCCCGAACAGCACCTGTCGCTGGCCCGCGTCGATGTCGACCTGCCCGCCGATTTCGGCGACACCTTCCGGCTCACGGTGAAGAAGGAGGGCGTGCAGGTGTCCCCGGACTTCCTCGACGCCGTGGAGAAGGCGGTCGACGACCAGGGCCGCACCTTCGCCGACTACCTCGCCGACGCCCAGCGGATCTACCGTGAGGCCCGTCAGCGCGCGGGCGCGGTCCGCAAACCGGTGATCCCGCCCGGTCGCGGTTTCGCGGCGACCGTGCGCGAGACCGTCGACGAGGAGCTCCCGTCGGTGCCGGGGGAGGAGCCGATCAATATCGAATGGCGCAAGCTCTCCGACGAGGTCTTCTTCGACATCGACCGCGACACCCGCACCATCGCGCTCAACCGCCGCTACCGCTCGGCGATCCTGGGCGGTCGGCGCGGCAGTCTCGACGACGCCCCGATGATGAAGGCGCTGATGTATTTCCTGCTGCACGAGGTGTTCGGCAAGGAGTACAGCGGCCCGCGCACCAAGGACAACCTGGTGCTGTGGCAGTCGGTGCTCTCGGCCGCGGCCCGCGCCGAATTCGACCAGGTGGACGCGTGATTCAGGCACCGGGCAGGCTCGCACTGCATCGCGCGGTGCTCGGCGAGATGTCGGGCACCGCGCCCACCGGGTTGCTGCGGTCGATGCGATATCAGGCCGAGGTGATTCCCGGTGCGAACGAGTACGCGAACGAGGAGGACTTCCGCGAGGCCCTGCTCATGGCGGGCCGGGCTGATCCGCTGGTCGCGATGTGGCGGGCCCAGTTCTACCAGTGGGATTTCGCCGTCGACCCGCCGTGGTCGGATGCCCGGCCGCGCACCGAGCAGCGCCGCGCCCACCTGTACGCGCGGCTGGCATTGGACCCCGCGACGGCGAAACTGCTGGAAGCAGGCGCCCCGGTGTCCACCCTGCCCGAGCCGGTCGTGATCGGCACCAAGTTCGAGCCCTGGTATCACCTGCGTGAGCGCCGACCGTCCCGGCACAGTCGCGAAGGCTATTGGAACAACTACCGTTTGGCCCTGCCCGCCCGGCACTGGTCGCCCGAGGCCATCGCCGATCTCGACATCGCCACCGATCACGTCGTGGAGCGTCTGGCCGACCCCACCAGCGAGATCGCCTACCAGGCAAAGGGTTTGGTGGTCGGCTACGTCCAGTCCGGCAAGACCGCCAACTTCGCCGGCGTGATCGCCAAGTCGATCGACGCGGGCTACCGCCTGGTGATCGTGCTCAGCGGCACCCTGAACCTGCTGCGCGCCCAGACCCAGCGCCGCCTCGACATGGAACTGGTGGGCCGCGAGAACATCCTGCGCGGCGCCGCCGACCACGAATCCGACTACAGCGACGACCCCGCCTGGATCCAGCGCCGCTTCCTCGAATTCGGCGAACTGCCCTCCCTCCTGGAGGGTATCGACATTCACCGAATGACCACCCGCGACAACGACTATCGCAGTTTGCAGCAGGGCATCTACGCGCTCGAGTTCGAGAAGCGCGAACCCTCCCTGCCGCTCTACGACCCGGCGAACCTGCACCGCGCCGCCGCCCGGCTGATGGTGGTGAAGAAGAACAAGTCGGTGCTGACCAAGCTGGTCAAGGACCTGCGCAAGATCAAGACCCCGCTGGCCGAGATCCCCGTGCTGATCATCGACGACGAGTCCGACGAGGCCTCGATCAACACCACCCGCCCCAAGGCCGACGCCGAACGCACCGCCATCAACCAGTGCCTGTCCGACCTGCTGACGATGCTCCCGCGCGCCCAGTACGTCGGCTACACCGCCACCCCCTACGCCAATGTCTTCATCGACCCCAGCGACGCCGCCGACATCTTCCCCCGGGATTTCCTGCTGTCGCTGGCCCGCCCCACCGGCTACATGGGCGCCGCCGACTTCCACGACATCGACTCCGACATCCCCGAAGCTGAACGCACCTACCGCAATTCCAACGAGAAGGCGCACGTGCGCGACGTGGTGGTCGCCGACGAGGACGACACCGAACCGCTGCGCAAGGCCGTCGACATGTTCGTCCTCGCCGCCGCCATGAAGGTCTACCGCGAGGCGAACGGCTTGGGCGACGGCTACTTTCAGCACCACACCATGCTCATTCACGAGTCCGGCTGGGTCGACGACCACCGCCACCTGCTGGCCCGGGTCACCCAGGTCTGGTGGGACGCCGACTATTCCGGCCCCACCGGCCACGCCCGTCTGCGCGACTTGTTCGACACCGATGTCGCGCTGGTCTCGGCCGAGCGCGCCGAAGGTTACCCCGTACCAGCCACTTTCGATGACCTGCGACCTCACATCAGCCCCGCCGTCATCCGCATCGGCGGCGACCAGAAACCGATCATCGTCGTCAACGGCGACACCGCCGTGGAAACCGGCGAGGCCGACTTCGACAAGCGCGCGATCTGGAAGATCCTGATCGGCGGCCAGAAACTGTCGCGCGGTTTCACCGTCGAGGGCCTCACCGTCTCCTACTTCCGCCGCCGCGCCACCAACATGTCCGCGCTGATGCAGATGGGCCGCTGGTTCGGCTTCCGCCGCGGCTACCGCGACCTGGTCCGCCTCTACATCGGCCGCGAGGAGACCGGCCCACGCAACCGCGACATCGACCTCTACCACGCCTTCGAGGCCACCTGCCAGGACGAGGACGCCTTCCGCGAGGAGCTCGAGCAGTACGCCGAAACCATCGACGGCGAACCCCAGGTGACTCCCGCCCAGGTCCCACCCCTGGTCTCCCAACACCTGCCCCTGCTCCCGCCGACCAGCAAGAACAAGATGTACAACGCGCGCCTGGTGGAACTGCGCTCGCCCGGCCGCTGGCGCGAACCCACCGCCTACCCCACCGCGGCCGCCGACCTGCGCCACAACGTCGCCACCTGGCAACCCGTCTTCGACCAACTCTCCACCACCACAACAGAATTCGCCTACCACTTCCCCGACGGCCAGCAGAGCCACCTGCTGCGCGCCCACCACACCACCCTGTCCGCCCCCACCTTCCTCGCCCTCCTGGAGAACCTCCGCTGGCGCGCCCCCCGCCAATTCGCCCCCGACCTCGAATACCTACGCTCCATCACCGCCGACCGCACCGTCACCGACTGGACCATCCTCGCCCCCGCCCGCACCACCAACGACGACCGAATCCGCCTGGGCGCCCACACCTTCCCCCGCTGGCACCGAGCCCGCCGCCGCGACCCCCTCTTCGGCGCCATCGCCTACAACTGGCACCGCACCATCGCCCTACGCATGGCCGGCGCCCTCCCCACCTCCGCCGACCCCCACACCGAATCCCACACCACCCCCCACCGCGGAGCCGTCCTCCTCCACCCCGTCATAGAACCCCACAACCTGTCCGACCTACGCCCCGACAACACCATCGACCCAGCAAAACTGGTCATCACCTTCGGCTTCGTCGCCCCATCAACCGCCATCGGCCGAGACTCCCGCACGGTACGGTTCACCACCGTCGACGCTGGTAGCGAGAACGTGGTCGTCGACTCGGAGGAGTAATCGGCGCTTCTTTATCAGGACATGTGACTGAGCGTCAAACAAGCGAAATCGAAAGATAGCGAACTCGGTTGTTTGACTCTTCACCGTGATCGGATCTCACGCCGCGGCAGTCAACGCCTCGCCGATCCGCTTGGCCATCAGTGGCGGCACCGCGTTTCCGACCTGTCGTGCCTTCGACGTCAACGTCCCCGCGAAGCGGAAATCGGGAGGGAAGGTTTGCAGGCAGGCGGCTTCGCGCACGCTGATGGCGCGGTGCTGCTCGGGGTGCCCGAACCGCCCGTTGGAGTAGGAGATGCAGCGGGTCGTCAGTCCGGACGCCGCACGGTCCCACCACATCCGGCCGTAGGTGTCGGTGTGACCGCCGTGTTCGGTATGGCATGGCAGGACCAACTCCTTGGCCCAATTGCGACGGTCGCCGCCTTCCGGTGTGGAGCGGATCCGCAACTTGTTCATCTCCGACAGGCGCATGGTCGCGTGATCAGGATCGTCCGGGTGCACCTCACCGTCGCGGATCGGCGGCAGCATTCCGATCGCCTGCCGCACGGTGCTCGCGGGCTTGCCCCCGACAACATCGTGGGTGGCCGAGGGCAACGCGGACTCGCCGACTCGCGAGGCGACGATCACCAACCGCTTGCGCTCTTGCGGCACACCGAGTTCGAGTGCGCGCACGATGTCGAATTCCGCCGCGTAGCCCGCCTTGGCGAGGGCCTTCATGAAGTCCTCGAGCGGCCCACCCTTCTTCGGGTTCTGCAACCCGGGCACATTCTCGACGACCACGAACTCCGGTCGCAACTTCGTCACGAATCGACTGAATTCATAGAGGAGATTTCGTCGAGGATCCTGCGCGGTCGTGGTCTTGTTCTGGCGTGAGAACGGCTGACACGGCGCACATCCGGCGAACAGGGTCGGCCCATCGGGCATCAACTCTCGCACCTGATCGACATCGACCTGCCGAATATCGGATTCGATGAAGGCGGCACCGCGAAAATTGTTCCGGAACGTCTCCGCGGAATCATGATCGAAATCGATTCCGGCCACAATATTCATGCCCGCGTCTTTGAACCCCTGGCTTGTTCCACCGCAGCCCGAGAAGAAGTCGATCACCGAAACGTCTTTCGGATCCATTACAAACTCCCGATGAACTCGTCGACGATGCTGCGGATTTCGGTCATTGTCGCACAGTCGGGCTCGACGCGTCGAAGTGCCTGCAGCTGGAACGTGTGGATTGTGTCGCCGTCGGACTGGCCTGTCTGGGCGTCGGTGTACTCGCGCCAGGAGTCCTTGCCGTTCGTCGACGCGGTGGTCAGGGCTGGTCGCTGCGGGACCTTGACCCGGTAGTCCCAGAGGAACTTCTCGGGTGTCCAGCACGGGAGGAAGTCGACGAACCGGCGCCGCCACTCCAACACGCACCGCACCGAATCGGCACGGTGTATCGCGCTTCCCGGGTCGGAGGCGCTGAACGGCAGTTGGGGGAGGTCTTTGAAGGTCTGGCAGATCTCGGCTTCGAGGTCGTCGGGTGGGATCTGCTCGATCGGTCGGGGGGAATCGATCCGCTGGTCGCCGTCCAGCAGCAAGAGCAGGTCGGTTCGCTTCTCCTGGGCCCACATCGGCACGTAGTAGGTCCACAGTGTGGAGGCCCCGCCCGGCAGGAACTTGACCTCAACGGCATCGCGACGAGGGTGCCCTTCGAGGGCCTGTTCGACCAGTTCGGCCGCGAGGCGATCCTCGACGACGATGGTCGGGTGCTCGTAGTGCGCCCCGATCGCGTCGAAGGCGAACTGCGGTGCGGAGTCCTGCACCGGCAGATCGACCTTGCCGTCGGCGGCTCGCATGGTCAGCACCTTCACCGCCGTCGGCGGCAGCTCGCGAATCATCTCCGACGAGTGGGTGGCGAACACGATCTGATGCTTGTGCCGCTTCGCGACGTCGGTGAGGTAGTTGACCACCTGGCGCTGGGCATAGGGATGCAGCGATACCTCCGGCTCGTCCAGCAGAATCAGCGACTTCTCCTGTGCTCCGCTGATCCGGTGCACGAGCAGGACCACCGCGTATTCGCCGCTGCCCGCGAAAGCCTCCGAATATTTCAAGCCTTCCTTCGATTCGAGAATGACTGTCCAGCCGCCGGGTCGCCCGAAGTAGCGGTGTTGGATGAGTCGAATCCGTGAGTACTTCTTTCCGATGATCCGCTCGACCCATTCTCGCTGCTTGTCCGGCATGTCCAGCAGTGGGTGCATTATTCGTTCGAGCTTGTACCAATTGTCCGACGACAGCGACTCGGTGAGTGCTTTCGACAGTTGCGAGGTCCTGCTGCGCAACAATCGCTTCCGCGCGTTGACAAGGTTCAATTCTTCTTGTGGAGTTCCGATCTCGAACTGTACATCCGCGTGATTCATAGCCCAGTCGAACGCGGACAGCTGCGCTCGGAAGTCCAGATAGAGGACATCCTTCGAAATCGTCGACCACCGGGTCTTCGACGCGTCACCATCCTTGGTAGGGACACTTCGCAGGAATCGGTCCATGTTGTCCGGCGCACCTGTCAGCGGACGACTCGGCTCGAAGAGGTCGGGATCGGCGACCGGTCCCGTTCTGGAATCGCGACGACGGCCGATGCGCGTCTTGATGACCTCCACGATGCCGTCGGTGCTCGGCGAATAGCGCCCGTAGATGAATCGGTGCCGCTCGCCGGGTGGGATCTCGTCGACGGCGGTACCGAACCAGTACTTTCCGAGGTCGTTTCCCCGTGGGCTGCCCTGCAGGGCCCGCAGGATCGCGGACTTGTTCGACCCGTTGGGCCCCGTGATCGCGGTGATGGGGTGTTTGAACTCGATCGTGAGGTTCGTGGACAGGTTTCTGAACAGGGGGAACCGGATGTGGCGGATCGCGGGTTCGAATGCGTGGCCCTGCCACATCTTCCCGAGAGTGTCGTGGTCGGCTCCGTGCATAACTGTCCCCCTGATGTCGGTGTCGGATGAACTGTTCGCGTGGCGACGATGTCGCGGTGCCAGCGAACTTACACCGCCGATCACCACTCGCAACAGGGCGTTCGCGATTCATCGCTGTCGTGAAAGTTGTTGTCCTACTGCCAATTCGGATTTCACAGGCGGCTTCGTCCAACCCGCTGGGAGGGGGGAGGCGAAGGGAGTGCAGGGGTACCCCGGTACCGCGAGGCACGGGTGCACCCATGACGCGAGGTCCGCCGGTCGGTCATCGCTACGGTCGTTTCGGTGATGCACGCCCGCCGGGCATTACTCGGCAGGGCCGGGACTGGGATTCTGCACAGGGTCGGGAACGCCCAGGGGAGCCTACGGTGGGGGCCGTCCGAGTCCGCCTTTACCGGCCGACCCTGTGTCATCGGAATGGTTGCAGCGGCCGCTCTGACGGGCGACGACTGCGCGAGTAAGGCGCATCACCCGCACAACTCGCCCGGGCGCACATCGTGAACCCACCCTTCGGCGTCTGGTTCGCGGCGAGCACTTCCGGGGACACGTATCGCGTTGGCACCCAATCGGTCATGGTCCCCAGTGTGCCCAGTGACGCCGACGCGGCCTTGCCCTGGGCGCTATCCTTACAGCGATGGGGATCGAACCAGATCACACTCCGCACAGCCTGATTCGAACGACGCGCCTCACCTCGCTCGAATTGTGCGCCGGTGCGGGCGGACTCGCGCTCGGATTGGAACAGGCGGGCTTCGACCCCGTCCTTCTACTCGACAACCGCGATGTGGCGTGCGAGACGCTGCGAGCGAACCGCCCCGGCTGGAACGTGCTGCACAAAGACCTGCTCCGGTTCGAACCCAGGTCCGATCTGCCTGCGCACCACGAGATAGACGTTCTCGCCGCCGGGCTGCCGCGGGTGAAATCGGCGGCGACAGCCTCGCGGCCGAGGGGCAGCGGCTGGGAGCTCGAACTCTTCGAGACGACCGCACGGCTGACGGCGGAATTGCGACCACGCGCCTTGCTGCTCGAAAATGTTCCTGACCTGCTGAAACGGGACGAGTACGAGTCGAGTCGGGCCCGCGTGGCCAAGTATCTCGACGACGCGGGGTACGAGTGCTGTTGGTTGCTGGTCGATGCCTGCGACTTCGGCGTCCCGCAGCACCGCGAGTACGCGGTCATGGTCGCCTTCCGTGACGGCGGGGTCGAGGACTTCACCACGAACCTGCGCCCGACACCGCCCGCGCTCGGCATGACCGTCGGCGCGGTTCTGCGTGGCTCGATGGGTGCGCGCGGCTGGCCGCAGGCAACCGAATGGGCAGCACAGGCGGACGGGATCTCGCCGACGATCGTCGGAGGTTCATGGGATCGCGGTGGCGGTGACCTGGGTCCGCAGGGCTCGGTCCGCGCATGGGCGAAGTTCGGGGTCAACGGTCGCGCGCTCGCCGACGAGGTGCCGTCGGCCGACTTCGTCTGGAATCCCTCGCAGGGTGTCGACCACATGCTGAAACTCACCGTCGACCAGGTCGCGGCCCTGCAGGGATTCCCGCCGTACTGGACCTTCGAGGGACGAAAGACCGCGCGATATCGCCAGGTCGGCAATGCCACACCGCCCCCGTTCGCGCACGCTCTGGGAGCGGCGTTGAAGACGGCCCTGTCCGCCCGCTGACTGCCGGTGTCACGGGCCCCGCGCGCCGGCTAAGATCTCGTGTCATGCCCACTGACCACGAGCCGACGCTCCCACGCCGAGCGGACATGGTCGACCTGTTCGCCGGACCGGGTGGGCTCGACGTGGCCGCGCGGTGGTTGGGTTTGGATGTCTACGGGTTCGAGTGGGACCGCAACGCCTGTATGACCAGGGGTGCCGCGGGCTTGAACGATCAGCCGCACGACGTGCGCGACTTCGGCCCGGCGGATGTGCCGGGCGCCTGGATTCTCGCGGGCGGTCCGCCATGCCAGACCTTCACTGTCGCGGGATCCGGCGCGGGACGGAGAGCTCTGGACGAGGTGCTGGGCTTCGTCGACCGCATGGCCGCGAACGACGACGTGAGAGCAGACCTGGCCGGGCTGGAGGATGAGCGAACAGGGCTGGTGCTGGAGCCGCTCAGGTGGGCGCTGGAAGCGCACCGTCGCGGAGATCCGTACAAATTCATCGTGCTGGAACAGGTTCCGGCCGTGCTGCCTATTTGGCAACGGATGCGCGACGTCCTGACAGGGATCGGCTATGAGGCCACCGCCCGCGTCCTGCGCACCGAGCAGTACGGCGTTCCGCAAACGCGCAAACGCGCCATCCTCGTCGCGAGTCGCGTATCCGATCCCGAGTTGCCGGACGCCACGCATCGCCCCTATCGAAAGGGCGTCGACCGGACGCAGGGCAAAGCGACACAGTTGCCATGGGAGACGATGGGCGATGCCCTGAACCGCGGCTACGACTTCCAGGTCATCTCCAACTACGGCACGGGTGGCGACCCCAAACTGCGCGGCCGTCGGAGTTCGCGGCAACCCTCGGCAACCATCACCGGGAAGGTCTCGCGCAACCAGATCGTCGACAGCACCGGTTCCCCCTGCTCGCGGTTCAGCCTGGCCGAGGCGGGCCGCCTACAGACCTTTCCGCTCGACTACCCCTGGTCGGGCAGCGACATCGCCCAGCAGATCGGCAACGCCATTCCACCCGTGTTGGCACTGCATGTGCTTTCGGCGGCGTTGGGTTTCAGCGTGGACCCCGAGGAGGCGACGAAGGTGCTAGACCGCCCGTGGCTGGATACGCGTGATTCAGCCCCCCTCGACTACTCCCAGCACATGAACCATCTCTTCGTCTGACCTGTAGCGAAGCCGTCCTGCCCGCCGATGACACACATCGGCCAGGTAACAACTTTCGTTCCCGTTCGGAATGTTCAGGCGGAATCGATACTGTTACCCCGTGCGGGGGAGTGAGACCTCCTATCGCCGACTGATGGGTGGTGCGCAAGTGGGAGGTGTCGAAATGACGACGAGCGAGTGGGTGCCGGACCGTGCTCTCATTGCGGAGCTCGAGGGCCTGTTCGCGCGGGCAATAGACTCGTATAGGGCGAACCCGAACCTGGTTGCGGAGCATGCGAACCATGAGGAGTCGATCAGGGTTGGCGGGTACGCGAACCGGACACTGCTCGAGCTCGTGCAGAATGCGGCTGACGCCATGGCAGGGATGCATGCTGCTTCCAGCACCGACGGTCGCGTCGAGATCGTTCTTGATCTACACAGCGGCACGCTCTATTGCGCCAATGCGGGGCGCCCGTTCTCTGGTACAGGCCTGACGGCACTTGCCCATGCGCATCTCAGCGGCAAGCGGGGCGATGAGATCGGCCGCTTCGGGCTCGGATTCAAGTCGGTCCTCGCAGTGACCGACAAGCCGCAGGTGTTCAGCCGGTCCGTTTCGTTCGAGTTCAACTCGATCGAGGCGAACCGAGCACTGGAGGGTGTCGGAAGTGTCGCGAAGAGGCTTCCCGTTCTTCGTACTGCGACCCAGATTCCGGATGTCGATGGGGAATTCGCGAAGGACCCGATTCTCAATGAGCTTTCACAGTGGGCGGCGACGGTGGTCAAGTTGCCGAATGTACGCAAGCTGGCTGGCCTAAGTAAGGAGATCGAGGGGTTCCGGTCGGAGTTCCTGCTGTTCGTCGAAGCCGTTCGTGAGGTACACCTGCGTGTGGTGGGCCCAGGCGACGAATTCGCAACCAGCCATATCTCGCGCACACTTGGCAACGGAAAATTCCAGATCGAAAGGCCCGACGGCAAGGACACTGTTTGGCATGTCGAAAGCGAAATGCACTCACCCAGTGTTGAAGCCCGGCGTGAGGTAGGTGAAGCGGTCTCACGTGAGAAGGTCAAGGTGACAGTCGCGATGCCTGAGCGCTACGCCGACCGCCAGACCGGCGAGTTCTGGTCCTACTTCCCTCTCCAAGACGAGACCACTGCATCGGCGCTCTTCAATGCTCCTTGGAGCGTGAACGATGATCGTACTACGTTGCTGAAGAACCAGTACAACAGAGAGATCGTGCTGACGCTCTCGAAGATGTTCGTCGACCTGTTGCCTCGGGTGGTCCAGGTCGATGATCCCGCAGCCCACCTGGACTACATGCCTGCCCGTGGACGAGAGATTCTGTCGTTCGGTGACGACCTGCTCTCGGCTCACGTTCCCAAGCTCGCGGCACAGTCTTGCCTGGTGCCGGACGGCAAGGGACGGCTCTGTCTACCTGATGAACTGGTGCCGTTGAGCTTCTTCGTACCGGATGTCGCGAGTCGGGATCACGAGGCCTGGATCAAATCGCCATGCACTGGCGACGATGTTCCTCATTGGCGCTGTTACTCGACTCCTCGCCGTTTCGCGCGACTCCGTCAGATGTACGCGTTCAGCGTGGAGCCTGAGCGTGTTGAAATTCAGAGTCGTGATGAGAACAAGGCCCTCGAGCAAGTGCAGGTGCGGGGGATCCGGTCGTGGCTCCGGGAGTGGGCTGCGGGAGACGTGCGTTCGGCTGCTCGCGCGCTCGACTTTGTTCGTCTACATCCCAACATCGAAGGAATCCGACGGGCCAATATCATTCCGACAACTGATGGGCTCAAAGCGTTGGGAGACGGGGCGCAAGTCTTCCTCAAACGGGTGGACGACATCGAGTTCGAGGGATCGAGTTTCGTCCTTCCGGAATTCCTGGCTATCGGTGGGATCGAGAAAATCCTTAGAGAGCAGGGATTTCGTGACCTTGACCCAGTGGCAATCCTCCATGCCCGGATCGACAAGCTGTCGCCGACTGCGGGTGTCGAGGACCATGAGAAGTTCTGGGATGCTGTGCTGGACATTCGCCTGGAGGAAGCATCGCGAATCGTGCAGCAGAAGGACAAAGGCAACCTCAAAGTACCGACAGTAGACGGAGGCTGGGCTACTCCTGGAAGTGTCTTCGACATTGACGGTCTAAGTGCTGGCCTCGGCAATCGAAGGCTGGACCGCGACCGATGTGTCTTTGAGGTCGCGCGTGCTGCAGGCGTCATCCACAAGCCAACCCACGATTACCCGCTCGAGGACGAGGTCTGCGCAGATCAATACCACGACTTCGTGCTCGCTCATCTGAACAGCAGGCTCGGTTCTGGAGAACGTCCCGTCGAGAGAATCGAGTTCGACCAGTACCTTGGTGCAGGGCCGTTCTCGGCTTTGTTGCTGATGGCAAAATCAGGCGCGCCGGAATCAATACGGGCCGAGTGGACAAGCAAACTGCTCGAACTAGACGAGGATCCCGTCTGGACCTGCGAGGATATCGACGCTCAGCGACCGAGAAAGGTTCCGTCTCCGGTGCGCTGGGCAGTCACCATGGCGGGGCTCGTCATTTCATCGCAAGGCTCACTGCCCCCGTCACAGGTGGTTTCGGCTTCGCTGCTGGAGTTCCAGGACTTTCTCCCGCTGTACCAGGGCTCTCGATCTGTCGAGGACAAGCTCGACCTTCCACGCGATATTGCCGACGTGCCTGCAGATGTTCTTCGCGAGGCACTGAGCCAGGACATCTTCAAGCCGGGCGTCAAAGACGTGGCCCTGGCATCGTTCGTCCTGAAAGCTAGCAGGATCGCTTATGTTGACGGCCACCCGAATCAGATCCCTGCGCGGGTCGGTCGTGCGGTTGAGGGTCGTAGACCTGGGATGGTGTACCTGGCAACCAACAACGAACAGCAGTTACTACTGAGTCAGAAGCAGAAACCCCACCTTCGCGTCGAGGAGACGGACGTCGACGATTTCGTCGCGATTGTCGGATGCAAGCGGTTCGAAGACAGTTTTGCATTTTCCACGATTGTCGAGGGGCGACAGGATGCTGACCCAGTTGTCGATCTCTACCCTGGTCTACAGGAATCATGGCTTTTCGACTCCGGGAAGCTGGTCCACGCGATGGTTGCCCGGGCGCTGTACATCGCAAAGCGAGTGACAACCGAAGATGGTGTCGAGGATCGGCCTTTGTCTTGGCACCTCGATGGTTTGACTCTAGTGGTACCCAATGAGCTGAGCGAGCGTCAGGTCCTCGAAACGGTCAACACAGCCTTTGAACTCGGACTTTCCAACGCGGACCTCAACAACGTTGAACAGGTGGCTCTGGACCAGCGACTGGAAGAGGGGCGCCAGCAGGCGCGCGCGGCCACAAATGATGCTGAGCGACTCGAAGTCTTCTTCGGTGAAGACACTCTGAAGGAGAACCTGCCGCGTGGCCTGTGGCAGGCGCTCGAGGCGCAGAACCTTGTCGACAATTCATCGTCGGTCGCTGAGCTCTTCCTTACCGTGTATGGCAGCGACTCCGTCAAACAGCTAGCTGAACAGTTCCGTCTCGAGGGCTACCCGGACGTCCCGACCGGGTGGACCGGAGGTGGAAAGACGATCGACTGGCTTCGTAAGATGGGGTTCGGCACCAAATACGCGGGACGTAAAGAAGAGCGACAGCCGGAAGAGTTCATCGTTCCGGGTGCCGTGAAGTTGAACGGCCTGCACAAGTACCAGAAACAGATCAGCGAGGACCTTCGAAGTGTTCTCACTCAACGCTCCGACAAGGGGCTGGCACAGAAAGCCATGGTCGAGCTTCCGACCGGCGCAGGAAAGACTCGCGTAGCCACACAGACGGTGCTGAAACTGTTCCAGGACGAGGTCATGAGCGGGACGGTCCTGTGGATCGCGCAATCCGTCGAGCTGTGCGAGCAGGCTGTTCAGACCTTCATCACAGTCTGGCGCTACCTCGCTGATGAACGTCCACTGTCAATTGGACGTCTATGGGAGGGGAACGCCATCCATGAACCGGATACCGAGGTCAGCATTGTCGTCGCCACGGATGCCAAGCTTGAGGTGATTCTGCACCAGCCCGAATACCAATGGCTCCGTCATGTACAAGCTGTGTTTGTTGATGAAGCGCATCGAGCTGGAAGCTCCAAGCGGTACAGGCAGATCTTTAGTTGGCTGGGTGTAGATGGACACAACTGGGAGCGTCCTCTCGTCGGGCTGTCAGCGACGCCGTTCAAAGGTCGGGCCGAGGACGGCCAGCAGACCAAGGAGCTTGCCGGTAGATTCGGTAACAAAAAGCTAGTCGCCTTCGAAGTCGATGCATATAGCCAGCTGCAGAAACTTGGCGTTCTCGCCAAGGTCAAACATGAGGTGCTGCCTGGCGTCGAGGTCGTGCTGAGCGAAGGAGAGCTGCGCGAGATCCAGGACAAACGCAAGGTTGATCGACCCCTCCTCGAACGTATCGGTCGAGATCAGGCACGAATGAGAGTGCTGGTCGATCACATCCTGTCGCAGGACAACGATTGGCCGATCTTGGTCTTCATGCCGAGTATCCTTTCCGCACAGGTGCTTGCAGCAACACTGCGGTACCGGGGGGTCAAAGCTGCAGCAGTCAGTGGGCAGACGGGACGCCAGGAGAGGCGAGACGTGATCAAGCGGTTCAAGGACGGGGAGATTCGCATTCTTACCAATTGTGACCTGCTGGTCCAGGGTTTCGACGCTCCAGGTGTCCGCGCGCTCTACATCGCGCGCCCCACGTTCAGCCCCGGTTCCTACATCCAAATGGCTGGACGTGGTTTGCGTGGCACAGAGAACGGCGGCAAGGAGGAGTGCCTCATCGTCGATGTCGCAGACAATTTCGGAGCGGTCAACGACTTCCTCAGCTACCGCGAGTATGAGGATCTGTGGAAGGAACAGAACGCGTGATCCTGGTTCCTAGTCTCAGGGATATCGAGACATCGAGCACCAGTCGTGGAGAAACCCTCGTTGCGAGGCTCTTGCAGCAGGTTGAGGGACCCAGAGACGCAGTGGCATTTCACTCCGTCAAGCTTCGTAGTCACTCGGTTAAGCAACAGGCAGAAGCTGATTTCGTCCTGTTGTGGAATGGCGTTATCATCGTTTTGGAAGTCAAGGGCGGTGGCGTGCGCAAATATGAGGGCACCTGGTACAGCATCGACCGCCGCGGCGATTGGCACAAGCTTCGGGAGTCGCCCATGCAGCAGGCACAGACTGCGACATTCGCCCTGCGGGACATTCTCGACGAGGAGAAGGCCGGCTGGTTTGCGCACGAAGCTGTCGTTGTCACTCCTGACATCGACGCGCCTCCGTTGTCCGTGGAGTGGAAGAGCAGCCACTGGTGGGCGAAGGAAACCATGAGTGTCGCTGGCATCACAACGGCAATCAAGTCCGTGGCCGAGGGTGCGCGCAAGGCTCCACCGCGGCAGAAGATTGCGAGTTCGGATGCTCTGCGCGATCGTCTCTTTGGTGAGTTCAGTCGTCTTCCTGCCATTGATGCTCAGCGTGGTGCTCTTATTGAGGAGCAGAACCGGGCGACCGAGGGTCAGGCACAGGTGCTTTCAGCACTCGCGATGAACCCGCGCATGCTGGTTTTCGGCGGAGCGGGTACCGGTAAGTCTCTCATTCTCGCCGAGGCGGCGAGGCAGGAGGCAGGTGAGGGAAACGCAGTGCTGATTACCTTCCGATCGCCAGCTCTGATTCGGTTTTTCGGCCCTCTAATCGAAGGTTGGGGTATCGACCTGATACCTTTCGCAGACCTCGCGAACGGTAAGCAGTACGACGTCGTCTTCGTTGACGAGGCACAAGACCTCATGAATGCGGACGGCATGGATGCACTGGACCAGGTGATTCGAGGCGGACGCGCAGGCGGGCGCTGGAGGATGTTCCTGGACCCGAACAATCAAGCCCACGTCGATGGGGAGTTCGACCGTGACGTGTGCGAACTGGTCAAGATCGAGGCGACTCAGCTCCATCTTAAGAAGAACGTACGAAACACCCGCGCGATCGTCCACATTGTGCAGGAATACTTGGGTGCTGACGTGGGGGACCCGGGCATCGTCAATGGCGAGAAAGTGCACTGGCACAACGTTGACGGAGAAGCTGACGTAACGGCTGCAGAGAACATTTCCAAAGTATTGGTCAGCGATGGGGTACGGCGGGACGACATCTGGATCATTGATGTCTGCTCAGATGCAGTACCACGGTTGGGAGATGCAAAGTTCGTCGTCACCTCGCCGCGCCACTCCAAGGGACTCGAAGCTGAACACGTCGTGGTATGTGGCCTTCCGGAGCTCGACGATCGAGGCATCGCAGCCTTCTATGTGTCAGTGACCCGTGCGCGAGTGACTCTGCACATACTTGTCTCCGCAGAGGACAGGAAACGACTACAAGGCCTTGTCCGGAAGCGGGCCGGGAAATGAATCTCACCGGAGCGCAACAGGACGCCCTCGACCATCTCAGGGACTCCTATGTAGGGCCGGAGGCGGGTGCTCATGAGATCGTCCGCAATCTTCCGCACAAACAGTATGCGGTCGGCATGCTATTTCCGCGGGAAGGGAAACCGAGCAGCGGCGAAGGGCGAGGACAAGAAGTTGAAGATACTGAGGCAGACGTCATTGATGGAGACGTCGAAGAGTCCGGAGCTGCTATTCCTCTCGCAGAGGACTGGCGCCCGTCGTCGGTAGCGATCTCTTTCATCACTGATGCCGATACGGTGAGCGTCGACTTCGCCTGCGGGACATATGCCAAGGTCGAAAGTGACGGTCCACCACGGTGGCAGCGAACCCCACATGCCTTCGCTGATCTTGCGCTCTCGAAGGGGACTGGTCCACACCAGATCAGCGCTGGCGACGTGCCGATGGAGATCGGCGCTCGATGGCGAGAGTTCAAGGGCGTTCAGCTTGTGACGGTGCATGTCCGCGTGCTGACGTGGGCAACCGATGATGAGAAGCGCGACGTGCAACTGATGGTGTTCCAAACAGGCCTTTCAGTGTGCGTGACACGGGGCCACATCCTGGAGTACGACACATCTCGGGCGTTCGATGCCGATCCCGAGGCCGCAGAACTACGTGTCCGCTACCGGGACCGTAAGGTGTTCGCGGTCGGTCACGGTATGGCCGCCGACTGGCAACTCGGTGACGAGGGCTGTACCCGAGTATCACTCGATCCGGTTCCGGCTTTTGTTGTCCCCGCGGTCGAGACGACAGGCTTCGATGCGGCGAGTGTAGAAGCCCAAGCCCTGGAATTGCGGTTTCTCGCTTCCATTGGTGAAAGCCCTGAGGCCGTGCTCGGTTCGCTGGATGCATTTGTCGTAGCATTCGCACAATGGAGCAACGAGCAGAGCGGGCGGGTAGAAGAATTCGGGCGTGATGCCCCGGTTGCACGTCGTATCGTCGAACGGTCCGAGCGTGCTGCTGTGCGAATGATGCAGGGCGTCGAACTTCTGAGGGATCCTCGACAGGTTCAGGTGCGCACCGCCTTTGCGCTTGGTATGACAGCCATGCGGCTCCAGATGCGCCAAGGGGAGAAGGCACGCGGACAGGATCCACGCGAGCCTCACTGGCGTCCGTTCCAACTCGGCTTTCTACTCGTGGCGCTGGCCTCCACTGTCAACCCTGAACACGACGACCGGGACCTGGTCGACCTCATCTGGTTCCCCACCGGTGGCGGCAAGACCGAGGCGTATCTGGGTCTTGCATCAATCGAGATTTTCCGTAGACGGCTCGTTCACGGATTGGCTGGAGGCGGTACTGCTATCCTGACCAGGTATACCCTTCGCCTGCTGACGTCGCAGCAGTTCCAACGTGCTGCTGCCCTCGTCTGTGCCATGGAACTCATGCGTGTAGATCATCCGTGTGTGAATGGCATGTCGCCCTTTTCGATCGGGCTGTGGGTGGGCAATGAAGTGACCCCGGGAACCCGCCGAAATGCGCTGGCATCCCTCGATCGGCTGACCAAGGCAGCGCGCCCTGAGGAGGCCAACGAGTTTCAAGTCGAGAGCTGTCCCTGGTGTCAAACCTCTCTGGTGCCAAACCATCGGAGCAATAAACCGTCCGACTATGGCGTTCGGCGGGAGGGTAATGGCACAGTTCTGTACTGTCTGAACGCGGAGTGCGAGTTCCACGACCGGCTTCCCCTTGAGGTTGTCGATGAGGCCATCTATGACGATCCGCCGACGATCCTGCTCGCGACAGTTGACAAATTTGCGCGACTCCAATTCAAGCCCGAAGCAGGGCGGCTCCTTGGTATCGGTACGACTTTTAAACAACCATCGATGATTATCCAGGATGAGCTGCACCTTCTGTCGGGCCCGCTCGGCACGACGGTGGCCGTCTTCGATGCGGTAATCCAGGTGCTGCTCAGCCGCTCCGGTACGACTCCGAAGATCGTTGCCTCGACAGCCACCATCAGAGCCTCCGACGACCAGGTGCAAGGACTGTACGGGCGAAAGGTAGCTCTCTACCCGCCGTCTGGACTCGACGATGACCGGACGTTCTTCTCTCGGCCTGTTCCAAATGGAGAAGGGCGCCTGTACGTCGGTTTGATGCCGCAGTCCGTGTCGCAACCGTCTGCGGTAATTTCTGCAGTCACACCATTGTTCGAATTGCCTCATGTGCTGGCGCGAAACGGCGAAGTGACGCCCACTATGGACGCCTATTGGACTGTGGTTCTGTATCACAACAGCCTCCGGGAATTGGGACGGACCAGCACCCTTGTTGTCGATGACGTCAATGGCCGTCTCGACCCGAGAGCCGAGCGGCTCGGCATTCCATTCCGGCAGGTCAGGGCAGGCAAGGTTCTCGAATTGACCAGCAGGCGCGGTGCGGAGGAACTGCCCAAGGATCTCCGCGCATTGCGAACGCGAGTTGACGAGTCTGACGATGCTGTGGATGTCGTGCTTTCCTCGAATATGCTCTCTGTGGGAATTGATATTCCGCGCCTGGCAGCGATGTTGATGGTTGGACAACCCAAAACCACAGCGGAGTACATCCAGGCCACAAGCCGCGTCGGACGAGGCGATGTCCGTGGCGTCGTCGTGACGTTGTTCCGTTCGAGCAGAGCGAGGGATCGCTCCCACTTCGAAACTTTCCGCGGCTACCACGAAGCGCTCTACCGCAGCGTTGAACCGACTAGCGTGACCCCATGGTCGTTGGCCTCACGAGACCGTTCCCTCGCCGGAGCCTTGGTCGCGTTGCTGCGACAAACGATCCCTCCGTTGGCTCCCAACGACGGTGCCGTCCGGTTTGACCTCGAGGACAACCGATTCCGCCAGGCGGTGGAGCGGTCTGTGGGGAACTTCCTTTCCTACGTACGCAAATCCGAGTCGCTCGAGCTCCAAGAGACCGAAGACACGGTCTGGAGACTTCTGCGCGACTGGGACCGACGGGCTGATCGAGCGCGGGAAGAGAAGAAGGGACTCGAGTACGAGCACCGTTCAAAATCTGAGGCGGGCGCCTTACTCAAGAGGTTTGGGGATTCCGGGGAAGGTTGGCTAGTGGGTGACTCAATGCGGTCTGTCGAACCGAATGTGGCCGTCGCGGTTCAGGAACCGCAAGAGGAGGTGCTTCGTGGAGAAGATCATGCATGATCTCAGACTTTCTGAGACGATCACGCCGTTCGGCGTAGGAGCGATTACTGATATCCGCGGGGAGTCCCTCATGGCTCCTGACACATCCTGGTGGGATACCAGGTTCGCGCAGGAAGTTGTCTGTGAGCGCCTCATCGCAAGGCTTGGGGCAGGTGTCCTCAGACAACCTCCTACACATTCTGGACGTGTAGGCAAGGACACGGCCTCACTTCTTTACTGGAGGTTTCCGGCGTGGCGCTTCTGCGAACGATGCGGCAAGCTCTCGAAGCTCACCGGGCGTAAGAAAGGGAAGTGGGACAACCACTGCGAGTGCGGTGGACTGCTTGTTCCAATGAGGTTCGTCGCCATCTGTGCGAAGGGCAGCCACATCCAGGACATTCCCTGGTTCCAGTGGGTTCACCGCGGGCGAGAGGCAGAGTTGAACGAAGCCATACGGGTCTGCCGTGCCTACACGGAGTTGCGGTTCCGCAAGATTGCTTCACATGGTGAAGGCTTGGGATCGCTGATCGTCACCTGTCATGGATGCGGAAACTCTCGTTCGTTTGCCGAGCTTGTCGGCAAGGGATCCCTCGGTCGTGACGGTATCCGGTGTAGCAGCCGCCAGCCATGGGAGCCCGAAAACGCGGTGGACAGGAAGCCGTGTCCGCACCCTCTTGTCGGGGTGCAGCGAGGAGCAACCGGCAACTACATCGCGGAGCGAATTTCGGCACTCGACATCCCAGAGGAACGACCACAGTCAGCCGAGGTCGCAGAAAAGATCCGAGGACACGTCTACTTCGCGAAGATCATCGCTGACAATGGTGGACCTCAGGCCGAAATTGTGGCTGGGTGGATCGCTGAAGAGTTCGGGGTCGCTCCCGAAGCCGTTCTTGCGTTGGCCGCTGGTGAAGGCTCAACCGCCGACGAGATACTGCTCGACCTCAAGGACGGCGAGTGGGCGGCGTTCCTCAAGAAGCTGCCGAACCGGCGAGATACGAGCGGTGAAGACTTCGTTGTGGACGGCCGTTCGCTTCGGGAGACGGATGGGCCCCGAACCCTCGACATCATCACTGGCGTGGGGCAGGTCCGTCGAGTTCGAGAAGTTCGGGTACTTAGAGGTTTCCGTCGATACGACGCCGATGCGGCGCTAATCCGTGCAGATATCGGACCGAACGAGCATCGCTATCCGACCTATCCGGCGATCGAGATGTTCGGCGAAGGCATCTTCTTGCGGTTCGATGAGCAGCGGCTTTCCGATTGGGAGTCGTTGCCTGATGTTCAGGCTCGCGCGGGCATCCTCAAACGGCGTCGTGCAGGCCTCGAATGGGCAAAGAATCGATTGGATGTTCCAGAACCCCGCTACATTGCTTTACACACGATCGCCCACCTGCTTATCCGCCGGCTTGCTTTTGAGAGCGGGTATGCGTCTGCAGCCCTCCAAGAGCGCATATATGCGAGCACCGACCGCGCAGACAAGACCGCTGGCATCTTGATCTACACGGCCGCGGGCGACGCGCAGGGAACGCTTGGCGGTCTTGTCAGACTTGGTGAGCCCGAGAAGTTTATCCCGCTGCTTGTGTCGGCGCTCGAAGATGCAGACTTCTGCTCGAATGATCCAGTCTGTATCGAGAGTGACAGCCAAGGCTCGTCCCAACTGAACCTCTCGGCTTGCCACGGGTGCTCGCTCGTCAGTGAGACTTCTTGCGAGACAGCGAACCGCCTCCTTGATCGACAACTTGTGCTGGGCGGAATGGAGGTCCGTGGACTCCTCGATGGAGTGCTCGCCGAGATCAGGACAGCCGCCGCCCAGCCATGACCAGTCGGGCATCCGGCTGAACAACACGTGGGACGGGGCCGCTGCACGAAGGGTGACGGTTCACCGGATCGTGCATAGTCGCGGTTCGGTGCCCACGCGGAACGTCGTTCGAGTCGGTCTCGTTGCCGTTGTTCGCTTGAGAGCCTTCGACTTCTTACCGCGATCCTTGGCGCTCACCCGATCAGCCCGAGGTCGCGCAGGAATTCCGGGTGGGAGACGTCCGGTAGAGCGCCGAAACGGCCGCTGAGATAGCTGCTTTCGAGGTTGGCGGAGCGGCGTACTCGTTCGCCGGCGAAGTCGGACAGGGCGGCGAAGCGGGTTGATCCGGCGGGGGTCTTCTCGGTCAACCACACCTCGTCGCGGTTGAGGTGGTTCAGGAGGTTGGTGTCGTGGGAGGTGAACAGGAGTTGGGCGCCGTGTGGGTTGGACGAGTTCAGGGTGAAGAGTTTGATGAGTTGTGCGGTGAGTGTCGGGTGCAGGCTGGCGTCGAGTTCGTCGAACAGGACGATGCTGCCGTCGCGCAGGGCGGACAGCACGGGGCCGATGAGTTCGAACCATGTCTGTGTCCCGGCGGACTCGTCGTGGTACTCGAAGGGCAGCCGATCGGCGTCGGCGAGATGGACGAGTTTCGGGGTTCGGCGCACCACCGGCTCGCCCCGGCTGGATTCGATCCGGGTTTCCTCGATCACCACATCGGCCACACCGAGATCGGCTAGTCGGAGTAGCGCCATCGCCTCACGGCGGGTAGTTCTCCACTCGGACTCGTCGACCGGCCCGTCCTCGGCATCGAGAAAGCCGTCCTCGGCGGGGGCGTCGAAGAGTTGCAGGGTCGAGTGCAGCCGGGTGATCGGGAAGCGTCGGGACCGGTCCAGAGGTTTGCCCAGTGCGCTCGTGCGAAGCAGGGCCTGCGTGAACGCGGAGGTTGTCGGCTCGTCGAAGCGCCGCATGATCGACAGGGCCAGCGAGCGGTCGGTCAACAACGCACGCGTGCCGGAGACGGCGCCCAGGCCGCGTTGCAGGGTGAGGTCGTTGCCCTCACGTTCGAAAATCCGTCGACGTCGTCCTTCCGGATAGTGGAACAGTGCCTCGTAACTGACCCGGTGCCTGCCGACGTCGAGCAGGTATTCGAAGCGGATTCCGTCGATCTCGAGTTCGAGTGCGAACGACGAATCGCGGTCGCGGGCATCGCCGAAAGCGAAAGGCTCGACCGGGATCTCGTCGTCCCACGACCGCAGCGAGTTCTGAACCGCTGACCGGAGCCAGGCCAGTGCGGCGAGCATGTTCGATTTGCCTGAAGCGTTGGGGCCGAAGATGCCCGCGACCGGCACGAGGGACGCGGCGAACTTCGGGAAGGACCGGGCTTCCACGCGGTCGTCGATGGCGACCATCGACAGTTCGGCGGGCTCGTGGATCGAGCGGAAGTTCTCCACCTCGAATCGGATGAGCATCAGCCGCCTCCTTGCGAATAAAACCTCTATTTCGTAGTCAATCTACCAAATCGTGGGTCTGTTATCACTGAACCGGCGGATGGGAGTGGCTGTGTTCATCAGCTGGCGGTGTCCGGGCGTGCCGCCGGGCGCGTGTGTGGTGAGGGGCGTCGGGGACGTTCTCGGGTTCGTGGCGTCGGGTCGGTGTCGGCGGCACAATGGGTGGATGAATGCCGTTGTGCAGCAGGTGATTACGGTAGTCGGGGTTCTGCTCGGGGCGGGGGCTACGTTTGCGGGGGCCGCGTTGACGGAGCGGGCCAAGTGGCGGCGGGTGCAGGGGAGTCGGTGGGATGATCGGCGGTTGGTGGCGTACAGCGAGTTCGCGCACGCGTTGAAGGATTTCGCGGTGGTGTCGCAGCGGATGGCGGCGGAGAAGGGGTTTCCGACTGCGGCGCAGCCGATCTCCGCGGCGGAGGGGCCGTCGATGTTGGCTGAGGCCGATTCGGTGAAGACGCTGAAATGGGAGATGGTGTTGTTGCTCGGATCGTCTGAAGCTGTTGCGGCGGCGCGGGTGTGGAACAAGGCGGTGTGGGAGCTCAGTCTCGTGGCGTTGGGCGCGCCGATGAGTCATGAGGAGTACCTGCGCGCGTACGAGGCCGCGGGGCACAAGCGCAATGCGTTCTACGAGTGTGCTCGCGCGGACCTCGGGGTGCGCGGTGGGGAATTGCCGTTGGGGGACGGGCCCTGGGTCCCGCAGAACGGGTGATGGGTCGGGTCCGGAATCAGTCGGCGAGGTAGCGCATCATGACGACCTGGGCGAAGTGTTTCGTCTCGACCAGGCGCAGGGGGATGGGTGCGGGCAGCGGCGGGAACATGGGGGTGCCGCCGCCGAGGACGATGGGGGAGACGAACAGTTGGTACTCGTCGATGAGGTGGTGGGGCATGAGGGAGGCGGCGAGGTTCGCGCCGCCGACTTCGATGATGCCGTCACCTTCGGACTTGAGCCGGCGGACCGCCTCGACCGCGTTGTCGCTGACCAGGGTGCTGTTCCAACCCACCTCCGTGAGGGTGCGGGAGAAGACGACCTTGGGCTTGCTGGTCCACAGCTCGGCGAACTCGCGCATGATGGGCGGTGCGTCCGCCGGCACGTCCGGCCAGTAGTCGGCCATCAGCTCGTAGAGCCTACGACCGTGCAGCGAGACCTCGATCTCGCGGTACCGGTCGTTGTGGAACTGATGCAGCTCCTCGTCGGGATCGGTCCAGTCGATTTTGCCGTCACGATCATTGATGAAGCCGTCAACGGTCACACCGAACCCATAAACCAGTTTTCTCATACTCGAGTAGACCTCCTCCGCGCGCGAAACTCATCGGCGCACTATGGGGTATTTGCCTGATTCGAACTCCTGTTCGAGAATTGATAGCCTTCGCGCATGGTCAGCTCATCGCACGAGGCGATGCATGGGATCTTCACACACAATGCCGCCGCCGTAGCTCACGCGTTCCGGGTTCTCGACCTTCCGTTCCCGACCCCGGTTGCGGTGGAACAGATTTCGGTCGATCTCACCTCGACAACGCCCGTCGAACGTCGTGCGGACACGATCCTGCGGGTCACGACCGCCGACGACGAGTTCCTGCTCGTTGTCGAGGCGCAGTCGAGTCGAGATGCCACCAGGCTCGCAGCCTGGTCGTACTACGTCACCTTCCTACACAACAAGTACGGCTTGCCGGTCGTGCTCGTGGTGGTCTGCCACGACAAGGAGACCGCGACCTGGGCGAGTCAGCCCTTGAAGCTCGCGTATCGCGGATGGACCAGCTTCGCGCTGTACCCGGTGGTCCTCGGTCCGCACAACGTCCCGGCCGTCACCGACCCGACCGAGGTGCTCGCCGACCTGCCGTTGGCTGCGCTGTCGGCGATAACGCACGCTCGCGAGCCGGAGATCGGTGAGATACTGGAGTCGATCATCGTGGCATTCCGCAGGCGTGGGTGCGACGATGAGACCGAGTTCTATGCCGAACTGATCGAACAGGGAATTTCGCATACCGACGCTGCGCAACTGTGGAGGGACCACATGGATACGGATCTGTCGTTCTTCCGGTCGGAGTCCGCGCGGAGACTGCGGGCTCAGGGGCGTGAGGAAGGTCGTGAGGAGGGGATCGAGGAAGGGGTCGCGCAGGGGGTGGCGCGCTCTGTGTTGACTGTGTTGACCGGGCGGGGAATCGAGTTGTCGGCCGCGCAGCGGGAGCTTCTGGTCGCGACCGACGATCTGGATCAGCTCAATATCTGGTTGTTGCAAGCGGTGACTGCCACGCGGGCGGGCGAGCTGTTCGACTGAGCGGTTTCCGCGGTGGGGGGACGTGGGGAGTCAATGCCGTGGAGGTCACGATCTCGGGGGTGGTGGGGGTGATCGTGACCGATTGGTTGGTTGAGATGTGGTGCTGGGCTTCTACCCTGGTTGACGGGTCTCACAAGATCGCCGGAAATGTCAGCCTGGGTCGGGACTAGGACTGAGAGTTATGCAGCGTCTTCGGAAAACCCTTGTCGTCGCGGCTTTTTCGGCCGCGCTGGTGGCACCTGCCGCTACGGCGGCCGCGTTGCCGCTACCGCTCATTCCGCTGCTGCCGGGTTCGGCCGGTGCGGGTTCGTCGGGGGCCGGATCGGCGGGAGCGGGGGCGGGGTCGGCGGATCAGATTCCGCCGGGGTCGGCCGAGCAACCGCAACAGCAGCCACAGCCACAGGTGGCGCCGACGCCCGACGTGGGCACGGAGCGGGCGCAGGCGCTCGCGGCGGTCAACGCCGCGCGCGGGCAGCAGGGCTGTGCGCCGTTGCTGGAGGACTCGCGCCTGGCGGCCGCGGCACAGGCGCACGCCGACGACATGGCGGCGCGCGGATACTTCGGGCACAGTTCGCCGGAGGGCGCGGGGACGGCCGATCGGGTCGCGGCGGCGGGGTACGTGCCCGCGCAGGTCGCGGAGAATCTGGCCGCGGGGCAGTCGGCGGGAGCCGATGTCGTCGCCTCCTGGCTGGGTAGCGAGGGACATCGGGCCACTATCGTGAACTGTCAGCTGGTCGACACCGGGATCGGGGTCGGGTTCGGTGCGCAGGGGCCGCAATGGGTGCAGGTCTTCGCGACGCCCTGACCGGCGATCGGCGCTCAGTCCGTCTGACGGACCTTGATCGCGTCGCGGGAGATGAACACATCGTACTCACCGGGCGTGGCGATCACGGCGTTGCCGTAGGCCGAGCGCACGAAAGGCGAGGTGTACCAGCGGTCTTCGTTCATGTCCTCGAAGAAGTCGCGGTCGCCGCCGTTGAGCAGGACGTGGTCCTGGTTGGTGGCCTTGCCGTCGGTGCGCTGACCGTAGAGGCGGCTGATCTTGTAGCCGGAGTGGAAACCCAGCGCGTTGACCCACGGTTCCAGCTCGACGATGTTGGCCTGCAACGTCCACTGGTCGCCGACGATGCGATGGGTGGAGCGGTGCACCGTGCCGTCCTCGTCGAACTCGGTGAGTTCGAGGTCGAGGTGGTGCGGTTGGCCCGCAACGGGTTTAGCGACGACGTGGGCGGCCTTGATCTCGCCGGTGAGGCCGAGATAGGTCTGCAGCAGGGTGGCGATCCAGAGCAGGACTACCGCGACCACCAGCAGCGCCAAACCGGGAACCGCCCGGCCGAGAACAGCTTTGGCGCCACGGCGACGCGAGGTGACCGCCATGACGAGCAGGGCGAGGGCGAGGACGATCAGCGCCAGCAGGCCGGCCTGGGCGAACCCGAAGGAAACCGGGAAACTCATGAACAGGTTGTACCCCGAAACCGGTGCGGCAGTCGGTGTCTCGCGGTTACGGGTGGGCAAATTCGGTAAGGAGGGGTGACGGTGTATCGATATGGGTGCAGATCCGGCCTGCGGGGGCCGCGAAAGACGCGCGGGCGTGGGAGAATTGGCGGTTCTAGCCGGCAGACACAGGAATCGGAAGGTCGGTTGATGCCAAGCGGGATCGTGACCTGGTTCGACAGCGGCAAGGGCTTCGGGTTCATCGCGCCCGACGACGGGGGCCCCGAGGTGTTCGTCGAGTACACCGAACTCATCGGCGAGGGCTTTCGCACGCTGCGCGACGGGCAGCGCGTGGAGTACTCGGTCACCCAGACCCGGCGTGGGCCCGAGGCCCACGACGTGTCCGCCGCGTAGGGCTCAGCCGGAATTCTGTCCGCTGGGCCAGAACCGGCTCGCGCGCTGACCGTGTGTCGGGCGGGCGAGGGTGGGGTCCTCGGCCTCGGTGATGCCGACCTGCACCAGCAGGATCATGGTGATCATGCTGATGATGATGATCAGCGGGGTGAGCAGCTGCGCGGCGGTCGCGCCGGTGGCGTGGGCGGCGTGCGCGGTGGTGTGCGCGCTCATCGAGAACATGCCGGTGTAGTGCATGCCGCACACCGCGACGCCCATCAGCAGGGCCGCGCCGACGGTGGCGAGGAAGCCGTGTACGTGCAGGGCGAACCACAGTGCGGCGGTGGAGGCGACGACGGCGATCACCATCGACAGGGCGACCACGATCGGTTCGTAGACGAGCGCGATGTCGGTCTTCATCGCGTACATGCCCGAGTAGTGCATGGCGCCCACGCCCAGGCCGGTGATGGTGCCGCCCACCGGCAGCGCGGCGCTGTCCCAGCCGCGGCGCACGACGATCGACAGCCCCAGCCACACCACCCCCATCGCGACCGCCGCGCTGAACAGGGTGACGGGCACGTTGTAGCGGATGGTCGCGCCGTGCACGGAAAAGCCGAGCATCGCGATGAAATGCATGACCCAGATTCCGGTTCCACCCAGGGCGATCGCGGCGGCGGTGAGCCAGCCGCCGTGGCTTCCCGACGCGCGCGAGCGAACCATGCAACGCAGCGCCAGCATCGAGCCGAGGACCGACATCAGATACGCCAACAGCGGGGTCACCCAGCCGTAGGTGAAATGGTTGATATTGAGCACCGTTGCTCCCTCGTGCGGATTTTCGCGAGGCGTGCGAACCCTCGCGTTCACGGAAAATACGCTGGTAGGGAATTTGCCGTGCCGGATTCCGGGAAAATGTAAAGGGCTGCTGACGATGACGTGTCACTATCGGATGGAGTTCTCTATGGTGAAGCGTGCCAATCGGTTCGGTTCGCCACGCCGGAAAATTCGGCATCCGACCAGCAACTGCGGCGGCATACCGTCAGCATCGGGTCGAAAGCGGCGTGAGTCACGATCCCGACAGCACCAACTGGCACCATCGCAGGGTTGCGTTCCTCACAGTTCGCACACTTTGCACAGTGGGATGTGGAGGAATTCGCAAGATCGTGGCATGGTGGACATCGAGACCAGGACCGGACTATTAGGGCCTAGCTCGTCTACAGAAGGTTTTTGAAATGGCACAGGGTGTTGTTAAGTGGTTCAACGGCGAAAAGGGCTTCGGCTTCATCGCCCAAGACGGAGGCGGCCCGGACGTCTTCGTTCACTACTCCGCCATCGGCGGCTCGGGCTTCAAGTCCCTCGAAGAGGGTCAGCGCGTGGAGTTCGAGGTCGGTCAGGGTCAGAAGGGCCCGCAGGCTCAGGACGTTCGCGTCATCTAGTTCTGCGTTGACCAACGTATGAATGTGAAGCTCCGCACCTGATGGTGCGGAGTTTCTGCTATCCGGGGGTAGGTCAGCGCAGCGCCTCGGCGCGGAAGAACTCGTCGGTGACCGCACGGGCCGAGGCGGTCTCGCGCGGGCCGCGCTTGGTGAATTCCACGCCTGCGCGGTCGAACTCGGCACCGATGAAGGCCGCGATCAGCGCGGGCGGGGTGGCCGTGCCCATCTCCCTGGTCCGCGACTTCAGCTCGGTCAGCTCCGCGATCGACGCGACCAGGTCGGCGGGCAGCTCGCACTGCGACATCAGGGTCGGCAGGTGCATCGGCGCCACCGCGGCGCCGGGATGCTCGCGCAGCCAGCGCAACGCCATCGCCGGACGCAACGAGTAGAACACCTTCTTCAACCCGCCCTTCTGGGCCTGCAACGCCCACTGGCGCGCGCCCAGGTGCAGGTAGTGCCGGGCGATGCGGTCGCGATCGGCCACCTCGGTCGCCACCTCGCGCAGGCGGGTGCGAAACGCCTCGTCGCCGCGGTAGACGATCGGCGACATCAACCACTCCACGAGCACCGCGTTGCCCGCCACCAGCAGGCGCAGCGCCTTGGCCAGGTCCCAGCCGTTGACGTCGAGCAGGCCGATCAGCGGCGTCTCGATCACGTCGCGGGTGCGCCAGGGCGACAGGTAGGTCTCCAGGCTCGCGACATAGACGAAACGGCAGTCGTAATCGGAATCGGGGGAGGGGAAACCCCATGCGCGACTGCCGCTTTCGATCGCGAGGCGGATCGAGACGGTGTGCTCGCTCGACACCCGGTCGAGCTCGGCGTCGACGGCGGCGACCACGGTCGGGTCCATCGAGTCGGGGACAGCGCGTACGGACATGGGGTGAGCGTAGAGGGGGTACCCACCCGAGTTCACCCCGTTTTCGGGCAGGGGGGGTTAGGGCAACCGAAGTCCGGCGACTATCCTGGGCGGCGGTAACTGCCGACCCCCTTTCTTCCCCAGGAGTACCCCACAGTGAGCCAAGCAGGCCGTCCTGTAGTTCTGATCGCCGACAAGCTCGCCCAGTCGACCGTCGACGCACTCGGTGACGGTGTCGAGGTTCGCTGGGTCGACGGTCCCGACCGCCCGGCGCTGCTCGCCGCGGTCCCCGAGGCCGACGCGATTCTCGTGCGTTCCGCCACCACCGTCGACGCCGAGGTGCTCGAGGCGGGCAAGAAGCTGCAGATCGTCGCCCGCGCCGGCGTCGGCCTCGACAACGTCGACGTGCCCGCCGCCACCGAGCGTGGCGTGATGGTCGTCAACGCGCCGACCTCCAACATCCACACCGCCGCCGAGCACGCCGTCACGCTGCTGCTCTCGGCCGCGCGGCAGATCCCGGCCGCCGACGCGACCCTGCGCGAGAAGACCTGGCAGCGCAGCAAGTTCAACGGTGTCGAGATCCTCGGCAAGACCGTCGGCGTGATCGGCCTCGGCCGCATCGGCCAGCTGTTCGCGCAGCGTCTCGCCGCCTTCGAGACCAAGATCGTCGCCTACGACCCCTACACCTCGCCCGCGCGCGCCGCCCAGCTGGGCATCGAGCTGCTGAGCCTGGACGAGGTGCTCGAGCGCGCCGACTTCCTCTCGATCCACCTGCCCAAGACGCCCGAGACCAAGGGCATGCTCAACGCCGAGACCCTGGCCAAGACCAAGCCGGGCGTCATCATCGTCAACGCCGCGCGCGGTGGGCTGATCGACGAGCAGGCCCTGGCCGACGCGATCAAGTCCGGCCACGTGCGGGCCGCGGGCCTTGACGTGTTCGAGACCGAGCCGTGCACCGACTCGCCGCTGTTCGACCTGCCGCAGGTCGTGGTGACCCCGCACCTGGGCGCCTCCACCTCCGAGGCGCAGGACCGCGCGGGCACCGATGTCGCCAAGTCGGTGCTGCTGGCACTGGCCGGTGAGTTCGTGCCCGGCGCCGTGAACGTCACCGGTGGCGCCGTGAACGACGAGGTCGCCCCCTGGCTCGACGTCGTGCGCAAGCAGGGCGCGCTGCTGGGCGCCATCGCCAGCGAGCTGCCCGTCAGCGTCGAGGTGCAGGTCCGTGGCGAGCTGTCTTCGCAGGACGTGGCCGTGCTCGAGCTGTCCGCGCTGCGCGGGGTGTTCTCGGCGCTGGTCGAGGACCAGGTCACCTTCGTCAACGCCCCGGCGCTGGCCAAGGAGCGTGGCATCACCGCCACCGTCACCACCGCCACCGAGAGCCCGACCCACCGCAGCGTCGTCGACCTGCGCGCCGTGTTCGGCGACGGCTCGACCCTGAACGTGGCGGGCACGCTGACCGAGCCCAACCTGGTCGAGAAGATCGTCAACATCAACGGCCGCAACTACGACATGCGCGCCGAGGGCCTGAACCTGGCCGTGCTGAACTACGGCGACAAGCCGGGCGCGCTGGGCAAGATCGGCACCCTGCTGGGCGAGGCCGAGATCGACATCCTGGCCGCGCAGCTGAGCCAGGACGTGGACACCGACGGCGCGACCGTGGTGCTGCGCGTCAACGCCGAGGTTCCGGCCGAGGTGCAGGCCGCGATCGGCGAGGCCGTCGGCGCCTCGAAGGTCGTCCTGGTCGACCTGGTCTGAGTTGTTCGACCCGGTAGGGCCGGTACATCGATAGCCAGCTGCGCGCCGTCACCTCACGGTGGCGGCGCGCGCCTGTATCCCGGCGCGGCACGGTCCGCCCGACTTCGAACGGAGCTAGTTCATGAAACTCGCAGTCATCGCCGGTGACGGCATCGGTCCCGAGGTCATCGCCGAGGCGCTCAAGGTGCTCGACGTGGTCTCGCCGGGTGTGGAGAAGACCGAGTACGACCTCGGCGCCGCGCGCTACCACCGGACCGGGGAGATCCTGCCGGAGTCGGTGCTGCCCGAGCTCAAGCAGCACGACGCCATCCTGCTCGGCGCCATCGGCGATCCGTCGGTGCCCAGTGGCGTGCTCGAGCGTGGACTGCTGCTCAAGACGCGGTTCGCGCTGGATCATCACGTGAACTTGCGGCCGTCGAAGCTGCACCCGGGCGTCACCAGCCCGCTCTCGGGCAACCCCGAGATCGACTTCGTGGTCGTGCGGGAGGGCACCGAGGGTCCCTACACCGGCACCGGCGGCGCGATCCGCGTCGGCACCCCGCACGAGGTGGCGACCGAGGTCTCCAACAACACCCGCTTCGGCATCGAGCGCGTGGTGCGCTACGCCTTCGCGACCGCGCAGGCCCGCCGCAAGCACGTCACCCTGGTGCACAAGAACAACGTGCTCACCTTCGCCGGGTCGCTGTGGCAGCGCACCGTCGACGAGGTCGCGGCCGAATTCCCCGATGTGACAACGGCTTACCAGCACATCGACGCCGCCACCATCCACATGGTGACCGATCCGGGTCGCTTCGACGTGATCGTCACCGACAACCTGTTCGGCGACATCATCACCGACCTCGCCGCCGCCGTGAGCGGTGGTATCGGCCTGGCCGCCTCGGGCAATATCGATGCCTCGGGCGTGAACCCGTCGATGTTCGAGCCGGTTCACGGCAGCGCCCCCGATATCGCGGGTCAGTCCAAGGCCGATCCGACCGCCGCGATCCTGTCGGTGTCGTTGCTGCTCAACCACCTCGGTGATACCGACGGTGCGGCCCGTATCGAATCCGCGGTCGCCAAGGATCTGGCCTCGCGCACCGGTGCGGCCTCGACCGTGGAGGTCGGCGACCGGATCGCCGCCATCGTCTGAGACCGACGTCCGTGCGCATCGGCCCGCTTCGCGATCAGCTGCGAAGCGGGCCGATGCTGTTCGGTGGGTGAACACGGTTGCGCCGCACCGGTAGTCGGCTTCTGTGCGACGAATTGCGCACTGCTGCTGTGACTATCGGCGACGCTGAGCCGAATCTTTTGGCGCGCAGCTACTTTCCAGTACCTCGCGGTACGAGCGGGACCGCCGCCGCGGCGGCCACCGCGGCCAGGGCGAAGACGACCGGGAAGCCGGTGGCGGTGATGACCGCGCCGAAAAGCGGTGCGAGGGCGGCCATGGCCAGGTTCTGGCCCGTGTTCTGGATGCCGAGGCCGCGTCCGCTCCAGAAGGGGCCCGCGGTTTCGGCGACGGCGGTGAAGGCCAAACCGTTGTCGCACACCGAGATCACCGACGCGGCGACCATCAGCGGGACCGCCGCCCACCACCAGTCGGTCCAGGCGGTGACGGTCAGGGCGGCCATCGCGAGGCCTGCGGCGACGGCGACCTGGCGCAGCGGGCCCAGCCGCGAGCCGACCCGGTCCGACCAGGCGCCCGCGCCGATTCTGCCTGCGGCGCCGAGGAATTGGGTGCCGGTCATCAGCGCGCCCGCGGCGGCGAGCGACCAACCCAGGTCGACGTGCAACCACAGCAGGCCGAAGGTCCACAGGGTGCCCTGCGGGATGACGAGCAGGATCGAGACGCCGTGGATACGCCACAGGGTGGAATCGCCGCGGTAGGGGTTGGCGCGATCGGCGGCCTTGGCGGGCGGTCGGGGCGGATCGATGACGCCGATCAGGCAGCCGAGCGCGGCCAGGCCCGCCATCAGCGCGGGAACCAGCAGGGCGGCGGGGATGCCGTGGTGCTGGGCCACCCACGGAATGGTCATGGCGCCGATGCCGACGCCGAGGGGTTGGGCGGCCTGGCGGATGCCCATCGCCACCCCGCGCCGGTCCGGCGGGAACCAGCCGACGATCAACCGGCCGCTGGCACCGTTGGAGCTGGCCGCGCCGATACCGCCGAGGAACAGCAGCGCGCCGAACGCGACCGGGTCGTCGACCAGGGCCGCGGCCACGCCGGCCACGCACATCAGCAGCGCGCCCGCCACCAGCACGACGCGCTCCCCGATTCGGTCCACCACGTAGCCCCAGGCGATCAGGGTGCAAACCAGGCCGACGGTCGGCAGGGCGACCAGCGCGCCCGCGGCGGCGAGGGAGTCGCCGCGCGCGGTGAGCGCGGGCAGCAGGAAGGGGGTGCCGTGGATGAAGATCGAACTCGCGGTCTGGGCGAACACGCCGAGCGCGAGCATGGACCAGCGTCTGCCGTCGCCGATCTGGGTCACCGCGTCCGTTGACCGGGTGTCTGTCACGATCTTCACCTCGCCGGATTGCACGATTGCATCTCATTATGTGAGATTGATGTCTCATTGGTTGAACATCGATGATCACGCTACACCGATGACCCGCCGATGTCGGCCATCGCGCAGGTGTCTGACCGGTCACACCGCGTCGGCCCCAATCGCGTAGGCGGGCAGCGGCTTCGAATCACATCGGTGTGAGTTCGCTCGCATCGCGCACGGGCGGGTATCGAGCGGCGGCGCGCGCGTCCCGGGCGCGTTCGGGCAGGTGGTGGGTGCTCGATAGACTCCGGGGATGCGCTTAGGTCGAGTAGCCAGTCCCGATGGAGTCGCGTTCGTCAGCATCGAAGGCGACGCAAGCGAAGCCACCGCCAAGGAGATCGCCGAACATCCGTTCGGGTCGCCGACGTTCACCGGACGCAGTTGGCCGCTGGCCGATGTGCGCCTGCTGGCGCCGATCCTGGCCAGCAAGGTGATCTGCATCGGCAAGAACTACGCCGCCCACGCGGCCGAGATGGGCGGCGAGGCGCCGGTGGATCCGGTGATCTTCATCAAGCCCAATACCGCCATCGTCGGGCCCAACGCCTCGATCGTCCTGCCGCCCAGCTCATCTCAGGTCGACTACGAGGGCGAGCTGGCCGTGGTGATCGGCCGTCCGTGCAAGGACGTGCCCGCCGCCAAGGCCGCCGAGGTGATCCTGGGCTACACCGTCGCCAACGACGTGACCGCGCGCGACCAGCAGCGCCACGACGGACAGTGGACCCGCGCCAAGGGCTACGACACGTTCTGCCCGCTCGGACCGTGGATCGAAACCGCGCTGGACCCAAGCGATCTGGAGATCACCACCGAGGTCGACGGTGAGATCCGCCAACGCAGCCGCACCTCGCTGTTCCTGCACGACATTCCGAAGATCATCGAGTGGATCAGCTCGGTGATGACGCTGCTGCCCGGCGACGTGATCCTCACGGGCACACCGGAAGGCGTCGGACCGTTGCAGGCGGGCCAGAGCGTGTCGGTCACCGTCGAGGGTATCGGCACCCTCACCAATCCTGTTGCCACCAAACGCTGATAGCGAAAGAAGAGTCATGACTGAAGTACGGGTCCGTTTCTGCCCGTCGCCGACCGGCACGCCGCACGTCGGCCTGGTGCGCACGGCACTGTTCAACTGGGCGTACGCGCGCCACCACGGCGGCAGCTTCGTGTTCCGCATCGAAGACACCGACGCCGCACGCGATTCCGAGGATTCCTACCGCGCGCTGCTCGACGCGCTGCGCTGGCTCGGCCTGACCTGGGACGAGGGCCCGGAGGTCGGTGGGCCCTACGAGCCCTACCGGCAGTCGCTGCGCCGCGACCAGCATCTCGAGGTCGTGCGCAAGCTGCTCGAGGCCGGGGAGGCCTACGAGGCGTTCTCCACCCCCGAGGAGGTCGAGGCCCGCCATCGCGCCGTGGGTCGCGACCCGAAACTGGGTTACGACAATTTCGATCGGAACCTCACCGCCGAGCAGATCGCGGCATACAAAGCCGAAGGTCGGCCCGCGGTGGTGCGTTTGCGGATGCCCGACGAAGATCTCGGGTGGAACGATCTCGTCCGTGGTGAAACAACCTTCAAAGCGGGCACTGTCCCCGATTTTGCCCTGACTCGTGGCAATGGGGATCCGCTCTACACGTTGGTGAATCCGGTCGACGACGCGATGATGCGGATCACCCACGTGCTGCGCGGCGAGGATCTGCTCTCCTCGACCCCGCGTCAGCTCGCGCTGTATGCCGCGCTGCAGCGTATCGGGGTCGCCGAGTTCACCCCCGAGTTCGGGCACCTGCCGTTCGTCATGGGACAGGGCAACAAGAAACTGTCCAAGCGCGACCCGGAATCGAATCTGTTCCTGCACCGCGACCGCGGATTCATTCCCGAAGGATTGTTGAATTACCTCGCCCTGCTCGGCTGGAGTATCGGTGAGGACCGCGATGTGTTCTCCATGGCGGAAATGGTCGCGGCCTTCGATATTTCGACGGTCAATTCCAATCCGGCGCGCTTCGATCAGAAGAAAGCCGACGCCATCAATGCCGAGCAGATCCGCCTGCTGGAGCCGGGCGATTTCGGGCACCGATTGCGCGAATACCTCACCGCGCAGGGACACATCGGCGCCGAAATCGACGAGAAGACCTTCCTGGTCGCGGCCGAGCTCGTGCAGACCCGCATCGTGGTGCTCGGTGACGCGTGGGACCTGCTGAAATTCCTGTTCGTCGCGCCCGAGGAGTTCGCGATCGACCAGGCCGCGGGCACCAAGAACCTCGGCGCCGAGGCCGACCCCGTGCTCGACGCCGCCATCGCCGCTGTGGAGCCGCTGAGCCAGTGGACCACCCCGGCACTGGAGGAGGCGCTGAAGAAGGCGCTGATCGACGATCTGGGGCTCAAGCCGCGCAAGGCCTTCGCGCCGGTGCGGGTGGCGGTGACGGGCTCGCACATCAGCCCGCCGCTGTACGAGTCGATGGAACTGCTGGGGCGTGCGGCCTCGCTGGCGCGGCTGCGGGCCGCCAAGGGCTGGGCGCCCACCGCGCAGTAGTCGCCGTGGAGCGGCTGCGGCAGCAGAGCCGCAGCCGCTCCGAAAACGACCGAAAAGCGGCCCCTGACCAGGCGATTTGTAGTTAGCCCCAGGGTTCACGTAATCTTTTCATCGCCGCGGAACACGGCCTCGAAAACACCGAGAACCACTCGGTGGAATCGCAAGGTCGAGCGTCTCGGGCATTGGGGTATGGTGTAATTGGCAACACAGCTGTTTCTGGTACAGCCATTCTAGGTTCGAGTCCTGGTACCCCAGCAAGGTTTCACTCTGTGAGATCGTCCTGGCCCCGTCGTCTAGCGGCCTAGGACGCCGCCCTCTCAAGGCGGTAGCGCGGGTTCGAATCCCGTCGGGGCTACAAAACGAGAAAGGCCCCCGGTCGAATCCGACCGGGGGCCTTCTTCGTCTTCACAATCGCTTGTGCAGTGCCTCCGCGGCCGCGACCAGATCCGCCGCCCAGCGCGCGCCCGGCCGTCGGCCCATGCGATCGATCGGCCCCGAGACCGACACCGCCGCCACGATCACCCCGTTCGCGTCGCGCACCGGCGCCGAGACGCTCGCCACGCCCTGCGCGCGCTCGGCCGCGCTCTGCGCCCACCCGCGCTTGCGCACCTCGGCCAGCGCGCGATCGCCGAACACCGCGTCGGCCAGGACGGTTCGCTGGAGTTCGGGGTCGGCCCACGCCAGCAACACCTTCGCCGCCGAGCCCGCGGTCAGTGGCAGCCGCGATCCCACCGGCACGGTGTCGCGCAGGCCGACGGGCGGCTCGAGGGCGGCCACGCAGACGCGCGCGTGCCCGTCGCGGCAGTACAGCTGGACACTCTCGCCGGTGATCTCGCGCAGCCGGGGCAGAATGGCAGCCGCGGCCTCCACCAGCGGGTCGGCCGCGCCCGCCGACAGCTCCGACAGCGCGGGTCCGGGACGCCACAGTCCGTTGCCGTCGCGGGCCAGCAGCCGGTGCGTCTCCAGGCCCACCGCCAGCCGGTGCGCGGTGGCGCGGGGCAGGCCGGTGCGGGTGCACAGGTCGTTGAGACCACATGGTTCGTCGGCGACGGCGTAGAGCACCGCCACGGCTTTGTCGAGAACACCGATACCGCTATGCTGTCTCATAGAACGATACTAACGTCTCAAATGCTGAGATTCCAAGTATGCCCGTCGAAAGGTGATCAAGCAATGGCCGAGCGCGCTCGCACACTGGCCGAGAAGGTGTGGGAATCCCACGTCGTCGTCCCGGGCGAAGGCACAGGTGCCGCCCGCGAACCCGACCTGATCTACATCGATCTGCACCTCGTGCACGAGGTGACCAGCCCGCAGGCCTTCGACGGCCTGCGCGCGGCCGGACGTCCGGTGCGTCGCACCGATCTCACCATCGCCACCGAGGACCACAACGTCCCCACCGCCGACATCGACAAGCCCATCGCGGACCCGATCTCGCGCACCCAGGTCGAGACGCTGCGCCGCAACTGCGCCGAGTTCGGCGTGCGGCTGCACTCGATGGGCGATGTGGAACAGGGCATCGTGCACGTCGTCGGTCCCCAGCTCGGCCTGACCCAGCCGGGCATGACCGTGGTGTGCGGCGACAGCCACACCTCCACCCACGGCGCGTTCGGCGCGCTGGCGATGGGCATCGGCACCAGCGAGGTCGAGCACGTGCTCGCCACCCAGACGCTGTCGCTGCGCCCGTTCAAGACGATGGCCGTCACCGTCGACGGCGAACTCGCGCCGGGCGTGACGAGCAAGGACCTGATCCTGGCCGTGATCGCCGAGATCGGCACCGGCGGCGGTCAGGGCTACGTCCTGGAATACCGCGGCGAGGCGATCCGCAAGCTGTCGATGGAAGCGCGGATGACCATCTGCAACATGTCCATCGAAGCGGGCGCACGCGCGGGCATGATCGCCCCCGACGAGATCACCTATGAATTCCTGAAGGGCCGCCCGCACGCGCCGCAGGGAGCCGACTGGGATGCCGCAGTGGCCGCCTGGGACGCGCTGCGCACCGACGAGGGCGCCGAATTCGACGCCGAGGTCCACATCGACGCGAACGCGCTGACCCCGTTCGTCACCTGGGGCACCAACCCGGGCCAGGGCCTGCCGCTGGGCGCGAACGTGCCCGACCCGGCCCAGATCGCCGACGAGAGCGAACGCGAATCCGCCGAGAAGGCCCTGCGATACATGGACCTGACCCCGGGCACCCCGCTGCGCGAGGTGAGCGTGGACACGGTGTTCGTCGGCTCGTGCACCAACGGTCGGATCGAGGATCTGCGCGCGGTGGCCGAGGTCCTGGACGGCCGTCGGGTCGCCGAGGGCGTGCGCATGCTGATCGTGCCCGGGTCGATGCGGGTGCGCGCCCAGGCGGAAAACGAGGGGCTCGGCGAGATTTTCACCGCCGCGGGCGCGGAATGGCGCCAGGCGGGCTGCTCGATGTGCCTTGGCATGAATCCCGATCAGCTCGATCCGGGCCAGCGCTGCGCATCGACCTCGAATCGTAATTTCGAGGGCAGGCAGGGCAAGGGCGGTCGTACGCACCTGGTCTCGCCGCTGGTCGCGGCCGCCACGGCGGTCCGTGGCACCCTGTCCTCGCCCGCCGATCTGGCCTGAGTCACCGATACCTGCGATCGAAAGGGAATCGTTATGGAAGCCTTCACCGTTCACAAAGGCATCGGGGTCCCGCTGCGCCGGTCCAATGTCGACACCGATCAGATCATCCCCGCCGTTTACCTGAAACGGGTGACCAGAACGGGTTTCGAGGACGGTCTGTTCGCCGGCTGGCGCGCCGACCCGGAGTTCATTCTCAACACCGAGCCCTACAGCCGGGGCAGCGTGCTGGTGGCCGGGCCCGATTTCGGCACCGGTTCTTCGCGTGAGCACGCCGTGTGGGCGCTGTCGGACTACGGTTTTCGGGTGGTCATCTCGTCCCGTTTCGCCGACATCTTCCGCGGGAATGCGGGCAAGGGCGGGCTGTTGGCCGCGCAGATGTCACAGAACGATGTCGAAATGCTCTGGAAGTTGATCGAGGAACAGCCAGGACTCGAATTGGTTGTCGACCTCACTGCGCGCACCGTCACAGCGGGAACCATCGTGTTGCCGTTCGATATTGACGACTACACCCGCTGGCGTCTGCTGGAGGGTTTGGACGACATCGGTCTGACGTTGCGCCGCGCCGACGCCATCGGCGAGTTCGAAAAGGGAAGGCCGTCATGGAAACCCGTGACGCTACCGGAGCCTATTTCACCGGCGTAATCAGCTGGGGCGCTTAGGGGGCGCATCCGGGGACGCGGTAGCTGGACGTGTGCTAAACCACATGAATTTTGGCGTGGCACATAGACTCTTGCTCAAACTGGGTTTACCGTGGTACCTAGTCGGTCCGACGACGGGCCATTAGTCTGCGGAGGATTCAATGAACAAGGCGGAACTGATCGACGTTCTGACCGAAAAGTTGGGTACGGACAGGCGGACGGCTACCGCGGCTGTCGAGAATGTTGTCGACACCATCGTCCGTGCTGTGTACAAGGGTCAAAGCGTCACCATCACCGGATTCGGTGTGTTCGAACAGCGCAAGCGTGCTCCCCGGGTCGCCCGTAACCCGCGCACCGGTGAAACCGTGAAGGTGAAGGCCACGTCGGTCCCCGCCTTCCGACCGGGCGCGCAGTTCAAGGCGGTGATCGCGGGCAAGCAGAAGCTCGCCTCGTCCGGGCCCGCCGTCAAGCGCGGCGTGAACGCTCCGGTGGCGGCGAAGAAGGCGGCAGCCAAGAAGACCGCGGCGAAGAAGACCGCGGCCAAGAAGGCGACGCCGTCGAAGGGTCCGGCCAAGACCACGGCCCGCAAGGCCGCCACGAAGGCTCCCGCCGCCAAGAAGACCACCCCGGCCAAGAAGACCACGGCCGCAAGCAAAGCGACCGCGGCCAAGAAGGCCCCGGCCAAGAAGACGGTCGCGGCCAAGACGGCGGCCAAGACCACAGCCGCCAAGAAGACCACGGCCGCCAAGAAGGCTCCTGCTAAGAAGACTGCTGCTAAGAAGACTGCCACCCGTCGTGCTCGTTGATCCTGCCGCAGCCGGATCAGGTCGGGGAATGTGTACGTAAGGCCGCATCACCCACCAGTGGACCGACAACGGCCCCGGGAATCCCGGGGCCGTTTCGGCTGTTTCGAGGGGGTCTCGATCAGGTGGCCACGATTGCCGTCGACAGCGAACGGTCCATATGGTTCGCCGCGACCAATCGGTCGCCTTCGAACGACAATGCCCAGACGCTGCCCTTGCGATTACGCGCCGCGGGCAGGGTGAGCCCGTCGCGGTCGGCGAGCCAGGCCATCAGATCGGGAATCACCCCGCCCTGACTACACACCACCGGCACCGCGCGATCGGTAACCAACGACAGAAATCGTTGCCGCGCCGCGCCTTTCGCTGAATCGTAACCTTGCTCGGAAAACATTGGCTCGCAATTGATTTCGGCATCGAGCTGTTCTGCCAACGGGGTCACGGTTTGGATACAGCGCAGTGGATCGGCCGAATAGATCTCAGATGCGCCGAACGCCAACAGATTCGGCGTCAATGCCTTCGCCTGCTGTTCCCCGGCGGCCTCGAGCGGGCGCAACTCGTCGGGACCGTCCCAGGCGCTGCGCTTGCCCGCCTTGGCGTGGCGCACCAACAGCACCGTGCTGGTACGCGCGGGCAGGCGGGCGAACAGGCGCACGATCTGGCGGTCCATCGGATACGACAGCTGATCCATCACCCGGTCCAGCGGGAACCAGCGCAACTGGTCGACCTCGTCGTTGACGGCGAAGTCACCGTCGTCGGCCTCGGCGGCCCAGTAGTCGACCCGCTTGAGTTGACGGTGCCCCGGGATCGGGTAGGTGACGTGGCCCAGATAGCGCCCCAGCGTGCACGGCAGGCCGGTCTCCTCGCTCACCTCGCGCACGGCCGCCACCACCGGGGTCTCGCCGGGATCGAGCTTGCCCTTGGGCAGTGACCAGTCGCCGTACTTGGGTCGGTGGATGACGCCGATCTCCGGGCCGTCGGCGCCCGCGCGCCACAGAACCGCCCCTGCCGCATGGATATTGGGTCGCACGCGCGGATCACGCAGCGACGCGTCGGTGCCGCGCGCGATCACGGCTGATCGGGTCGGCGCAGACGCATGAGGAAGGCCTGGTGATCGCGCACCTGATCGGCCTCGGCGTCGGTGGGGCTGGCCTTCCAGGTGCCGTCGGGGCCCAGGATCCAGCAGCGCGTCATCGGGTCGAGCGCGGAATCGAACACCAGCGCCAACTGATCGACCAGCTTGGGATCCTTCACCTGGACCATCACCTCGACGCGGCGGTCCAGATTACGATGCATCATGTCGGCGCTGCCGATCCAGGTCTGGCCCTGCGCGGCGAACTCCATCACCCGCGAATGTTCGAGGAACCGGCCCAGAATCGAACGCACCTCGATGTTCTCGCTCAGCCCCGGCACACCCGGCCGCAGGCCACAGATGCCACGCACCACGATCTGCACCGGCACGCCCGCCTGGGAGGCACGGTAGAGGGCGTCGATGATCTGCTCGTCGACGATGGCGTTGGCCTTGATCCTGATCCGCGCGTCGGCGCCCTCGGCCGCCAGTTCGATCTCGCGATCGATCCGCTCGATGATGCCCGCGCGCACGCCCAGCGGCGCGACCATCAGGTTGCGGTAGTCCTCCTTGCGGGAGTAGCCGGTCAGCGAGTTGAACAGGTCGGTCAGGTCGGCGCCGATTTCCGGTGCGGCCGTGAACAATCCGACGTCCTCGTACAGGCGCGCGGTCTTGGGGTTGTAGTTGCCGGTGCCGATGTGGCAGTAGCGCCGGATCGTCGAACCCTCGCGGCGCACCACCAGGCAGGTCTTGCAGTGGGTCTTGAGACCGACCAGGCCGTAGACCACGTGCACGCCCGCCTGTTCGAGTTCGCGCGCCCACTTGATGTTGGCCTGCTCGTCGAAGCGGGCCTTGATCTCGACCAGCGCCACGACCTGCTTGCCCGCCTCGGCGGCCTCGATCAACGAATTGATGATCGGGGAGTCGCCGGAGGTGCGGTAGAGGGTCTGCTTGATCGCGAGCACCTGCGGGTCGGCCGCGGCCTGTTCGATGAAACGCTGCACGCTGGTGGAGAACGAATCGTAGGGGTGGTGCACCAGCACGTCGCCCTCGCGCAGCGCCGCGAACACATTGCGCGGGGTCTCGCGCTCGCCGAACGCGGCCGGGGTGGCCGGGACGTACGGGGCGTCCTTGAGATCGGGGCGGTCCACGCCGTAGACCTGCCACAGGCACGACAGATCGAGCAGACCGGGCACCTGGATCACATCGGCCGGGTCGACCTCGAGCTCGCGCAGCAGCAGCTCGAGCATGTGCTCGGTCATGTCGTCGGAGACCTCGAGGCGCACCGGCTTGCCGAAGCGGCGGCGCGCGAGTTCGCGTTCCATCGCCTGGAGCAGGTCCTCGTCGCGGTCCTCGTCGACCTCGAAATCGGCGTTGCGGGTGATCCGGAACGAATGCGTCTCCACCACGGTCAGACCGGGGAACAGCAGGTCGAGGTGGGCGGCGATGAGGTCTTCCATCGGCAGGAACGCCGCGATCGCCGAGGGGGCGTCGGTGCGGCGCACGCGCACGAAACGGTCGACATTGTCGGGCACCTTCACCCGCGCGAAGTGCTCGCCGCCGGTGCCGGTATCGCGCACGGTCACCGCGAGGTTCAGGCTCAGGCCCGAGATGTAGGGGAACGGGTGCGCGGGATCGACGGCCAGCGGTGTGAGGACCGGGAACACCTGATCGGTGAAGTGGCTCGAAAGACGTTCGCGCTCGGCGTCATCGAGGTCGTTCCAGCCGATGATGTCGATGCCCTCGGCGGCCAGCGCCGGGTTCACCTCGTCGATGAAGACGTGCGCGTGCCGCTCGGCGAGCTCCTGGGCGCGGGCGCTGATCATCTCGAGTTGTTCCGAGGGCGAGCGGCCGTCGGCCGAGCGCACCGACAGTCCGGTCTCGGCCCGGCGTTTGAGTCCGGCGACGCGCACCATGTAGAACTCGTCGAGATTCGACGCGAAAATCGCGAGGAACTTGGCCCGCTCCAGCAACGGCAGCGAGGCGTCCTCGGCCAGGGCGAGCACGCGGGCGTTGAAGTCGAGCCAGCTCAGCTCGCGATTGAGGTAGCGATCCTTGGGCAATCGCTGGGTGCTCGCATCACCGCCCGAGGCGATGGCGGCCGCCGGTGGCGGGGAAATCGGTGGCAGTTGCTTGATGGTTTCCGTGTCGCTCACATCATCGATCATCCCTCACCCGAGCCGCCCCGCCCAGTACGACACCGCACGCTTGCGCCGGTTCGCTGCGGCGGGGGCGATCGGCTAGCACACCGTGCGAACGGGATCACTTCCGAGCGAGGAGAATCCGAGGTCACGCAGGGTCGCCGTGGTGTGCGCGCCGACGCCGAGCAGGCGGACGGTCTCGAGGTCCTCGGGGGTGTCGACATCGCAGCGCAGGCCCGGCCAGCGCCCCGCGAGCGCGACGGCACCGTCGGCACGGTGGGCGCGGGCGGAATCGGGGCCGAAACGGGGCGCCAGTTCGGCGGTGGGGTCGCGCAGGATCAATGCGGCGGTACCGGTGCCGGTGTGGTCGATCACCAGCGAACGGGCGGCGATCGGGGCGACGGTGAGCACATCGGCCAATTCGGTGGGGCGCAGGGCAGGCAGGTCGGCCTGGAGGGCCAGCAGATGGGTGGGTCCGTGACGCTCGCGCACCGCCGCGGCGCCGGCGGCGAGGGCGGTGTTGAGCGGGTCGTGGCCCGCCGGGGGTTCGTCGAGGACCCGCGCGCCCAGGGCACGGGCACGGTCGGCCACCAGCGGATCGGGGGTGACCACGGTCAGCGACGCCAGCGCGGGCACGGCGGTGGCGGCCGCGACGGTGTCGGTGAACATGGCGAGCACGAGCTGGGAGCGCTGGGCCGGGCTCAGCTCGCCCGCCAGCCTGCTCTTGGCCCGACCGATGTGTTTGACCGCCATCACGGCGTGCACGGTGTGCATGCTTTCGATCCTTGCATGGCATATTGGGCTGATGACGAGGGCGGCGGTTATGGGTGCGGGGTCGTGGGGTACGGCGTTCGCGAAGGTATTGGCTGAGGCGGGGACCGACGTCACCATCTGGGCTCGGCGCGCGGAGGTCGCGCGGGCGATCGACACCGAGCACCGCAATCCGTTCTACCTGCCCGGCGCGCAGTTGCCGCCGGTGCGTGGCACCGACGACTATCGGGCCGCGCTCGACGGCGCCGACCTGGTGGTGCTGGCGGTGCCCTCGCAGTCGTTGCGGGCGAATCTGGCCGCGTGGCAGGGCGACATCGGGTCCGATGCCACGCTGCTGAGCCTGGCCAAGGGCATCGAGACCGGCACGCTGCTGCGGATGAGTCAGGTGATCGCCGAGGTCACCGCGGCCGAGCCGAGTCGGATCGCGGTGCTGTCGGGGCCGAACCTGGCCCACGAGATCGCCGAACGCCAACCCGCCGCCACGGTGATCGCCTGCACCGACACCGAGCGGGCGGGGGTGGCCCAACGCGCCTGCGCCACAGGGTATTTCCGGCCCTACACCAACACCGACGTGATCGGCTGCGAGATCGGCGGGGCGTGCAAGAACGTCATCGCGCTGGCCTGCGGCATCGCCTCGGGCATGGGCCTGGGCGACAACACCGCCGCCAGCCTGATCACCCGCGGGCTGGCCGAGGTGATGCGGCTCGGGGTCGCCCTCGGAGCGCAGCCGGTGACGCTGGCCGGGCTGGCCGGGGTGGGCGATCTGGTGGCCACCTGCACCTCGCCGCTGTCGCGCAACCGGTCCTTCGGCCATGTGCTGGGGGCGGGCGGGTCGATGGCGGCCGCGCAGGAGGCGACCAATGGGCAGGTGGCCGAAGGTGTGAAGTCGTGCACATCGGTGCGGGCGCTGGCGGCCGAGCGCGGGGTGGAGATGCCGCTCACCGACGCCGTGCACAGGGTCTGCCATGAGGGACTATCGGTGAACGAGGCCGTGGGCAGCCTGCTGGGCAGGCGGATCAAACCCGAATAGGGCGATAGCGCCGCGTCGCGACGAACCTACTACGGTGGCGTGCATGACGGAACGGATCAGGGTAGCTGTGGTGTTCGGTGGGCGCAGCAGCGAGCACGCGGTGTCGTGTGTCTCGGCGAGCAGTGTGCTGCGCAACCTCGATCCGGCGCGCTACGAGGTGGTGCCGATCGGGATCACCGGCACCGGCAGCTGGGTGCTGGCCGAGGGCATCGGCGAACTCGCGCTCAGCCACGGCACCCAACCGCAGGTCGACGCCACCGGCACCGCGCTCACCCTCGCCGCCGACCCCGGTCGCTCCGGGGCGCTGATCCCGCTCGACTCCACCGCCGTGCTCGGCAATGTCGACGTCGTCTTCCCGATCCTGCACGGACCCTTCGGCGAGGACGGCACGCTGCAGGGCATGCTCGAACTGGCCGGGATTCCCTATGTCGGCGCGGGCGTGCTGGCCAGCGCGGCGGGCATGGACAAGGAGTTCACCAAGAAGTTGCTGGCGGCGGAGAATCTGCCCGTCGGCGTGCAGGTGGTGCTGCGGCCGGGCGTGGAAACCCTCGCCGAGGCCGACCGTGAACGGATCGGGCTGCCCGCCTTCGTCAAGCCCGCGCGCGGGGGTTCCTCGATCGGGATCACCAAGATCACCAGCTGGAACGAGCTGGCCGCGGCCATCGCCGAGGCGCGCTCGCACGACCCCAAGGTGATCATCGAAGCCGGGATCGTGGGACGCGAAGTCGAGTGCGGCGTGCTGGAATTCGCCGACGGTGAGGTGCGCGGCAGCGTGGTCTCCGAGATCAGGATGCCCGAGGCCGACGCGGCCGCGCCCGAGTTCTACGACTTCGCCACCAAATACCTCGACGACGTGTGCGAATTCGATGTGCCCGCCAAGCTCGACGACGATGTCGCCGACGAGATCCGCGAGCTGTCGGTGCGCGCGTTCCGGGCGCTGGACTGCCAGGGGCTGGCGCGGGTCGACTTCTTCGTCACGGAGAACGGGCCGGTGATCAACGAGATCAACACGATGCCCGGATTCACGCCGATCTCGCAGTACCCGCGGATGTGGGAGGCGACCGGGATCGACTACCCGACGCTGGTCTCCACGCTCATCGACACCGCCCTCGCGCGGGGCACCGGGCTGCGCTAGTCCTGTTCGGCCGCAGGGTTTTCGGGTCCTTCGGGCTCGGAAACCCCGCGGACCCAGGGGGTTAACTCAGAGTTCACCCGGAGTCGGTTCGCGCGCAGGCAGATTCGCGGCGATGGTGTCGGAGACCAGCTGTAGGGCGGCGGTGCCCGAGTTGTCCGGGACGGTGAGCGCGATATAGGTCTCGCGGTCCACGGCGAACCACGTGCCGGTGCCGGCCGCCTCGTCCCGGACCTGGAACCACTCCACGCCGTTCACCCCCTGCAAGGTGGACGCCCGATCGAACTCCAAGGGGCGGTCCAGGCCGCAGCGCAGGGTGATCGGGTCGCCGCCCTCGGGGAGCTGCCAGGCGCGGGTGGCGGGCGGAGCCGGTTCGAGCAGGGTCGACTTGGTGTAGTCGCCGAGTTCGGCGGGCAGGGCGGGGAGCAGGGTTTGGCAGGCGGGGCCGTCGGCGGCCGGGGCGGGGACCGGGCCTAGGGCGAGAGGTTCGCGTTCGACGGGGGCGCGTAGGGCGATGGAGGCGGCGATCAGGACGCCGACTATCAGGAGGACCGGGAGGGCCACAGCGGTGGCGATCAGGGCGGGGGAGTGCTGGGGGTCGGAGTCCTCGTCGGCCTCGGCCTCGGCGTCTGTCGTCGCGGTCCCGGTCCCGGTCCCGGTCGTATCGGCGGCGGGCGCAGTCGGGTCGGCGGCGGGCGCGGTCGGGTCGGTGGAGCGGGCCGGGTCGGTGGCGGGGTCCTCGGGGGCGGCCGCCTTGTCGCGATTCGCCGGTGTCGGGTCCGCCATAGCCGTGTGGTCCTTTCCTTCGCTGGGTGCGGGTCACCGTCGGTGGTGCCCGATCGCCCCCGAAAGGGTACCGTCGGGGCGATTTCGTCGGTCGGCAGCACAGCGGGAAGGGGTCGGTCATCAGCGAGGACAGCGGTGCGCAAACGGTGCGTGAGCTGGGCGAATTCGCTCTGATCGAGCGGATCAACGCCGGTCGGGAGCAGGCCGCGCAGGTACTGCTCGGACCCGGTGACGACGCCGCGCTGATCGCCGCGCCCGACGGGCGGTTCGTGGTGAGCACCGACATGCTCGTCGAGGGCCGACACTTCCGCCTCGACTGGTCCTCCCCGGTCGACATCGGTCGCAAGGCGATCGCCCAGAACGCCGCCGACGTGGTGGCGATGGGGGCGCGCCCGACCGCGTTCGTCGTCGCGCTCGGCTGCCCGGGTGACACCCCGGTCTCGGTGGTCGAGGGCATCGCCGACGGGATGTGGATCGAGGCGAGTCGCGCGGGCGGTTCCATCGCGGGCGGCGATCTGGTGCACAGCGAGCAGCTGGTGGTGTCGGTGACGGTCTTCGGCGACCTCGGCGGGCAGGCCGCGATCACCCGATCCGGGGCAGGCGTCGGTGACATCGTCGCTGTCGCAGGCGAACTCGGCTGGTCCGGGGCGGGGCTGGCCGTACTGTCCGGCGGCGCCGACACTTCCGATCCGGCCTTCACCTATGCCCTTGCGACGCACCGGGTTCCGCAGCCGCCGTACGCCGCGGTGATCGACGCCTTCGGCACCGACATCCCGACCTCGCTCACCGATGTCTCCGACGGGCTGCTCGCCGACCTCGGACATCTCGCCGCCGCCTCGAACGTCGCGATCGACGTGCACCGCGCGGCCCTGCTCGACCCGGCCCTCGACGCCGTCGCGGCCGCACTCGATGCCGATGCGGCGCAATGGATTCTGGCCGGCGGAGAAGATCACGCCTTCGTCGGAACCTGGCCCGCCGGGGTCGCCCTGCCCACGGGATGGCGCCCGATCGGGGTAGTCGGCGCAGGTCGCGGCGTCACCGTCGACGGGGTCGCGCCCGGCGGCGGCACCGGCTGGGAATCATTCCGTGGGGCGGACGCCGCACCGATCGCCGACAAACGATAGGTTGTGCGGTCATGGGTGCCAAACCACTGTCGGAGATCATCGATCCGGGCTGGGCTCGGGTCTTGGAACCGGTCGCCGACCGCATCACGGCCATGGGCGAGTTCCTGCGTGAGGAGAACGCGGCGGGACGCGGTTACCTCCCCGACGGGGAGAACGTGCTGCGCGCGTTCCAGCGCCCGTTCGACGCGGTCCGCGTGCTCATCGTCGGCCAGGATCCCTACCCCACCCCCGGACACGCGATGGGGCTGAGTTTCTCTGTCGCGCCGGAGGTTTCGCCCGTGCCGCGCAGCCTGTCCAACATCTTCGCCGAATACACCAAGGACCTCGGCTTCGACACCCCCACCTGCGGTGACCTGAGCCCGTGGTCGGATCAGGGCGTGCTGCTGCTCAACCGGGTGCTCACCGTCAGCCCCGGCGCGCCTGCCTCCCACCGGGGCAAGGGGTGGGAAGCGGTCACCGAGCAGGCCATCCGGGCGCTCGTCGGCCGCGACCAGCCGCTCGTCGCCGTGCTGTGGGGCAACGACGCGCGCTCGCTCAAGCCCACCCTCGTCGACGCCGAAGTGCCCTACGTCGAATCGGCGCACCCCTCACCGCTGTCCGCCTCGCGCGGGTTCTTCGGGTCGCGACCCTTCTCCCGGGTCAACGAACTGCTCGACGAACTCGGCGCCGACCCTGTCGATTGGCGGCTGCCCTGACCCGGGGCGTCGCCCGCACCAGAAGAAAATGATGAAGGAGCACAACCCGATGAGCATCACCACAGTTCGCGCGGCCCTGGCGACCGTCGCCGTCGCCGCCGCCATCACCGCGGGCGCCGGTTCGGCCTCGGCTGCCGGTCTGGCACTGGAGCCCTACGACGAGCAGGCCGCGCCGGTGGCTACCACTCAGGTGGGGGAGGAGTGGACTTCGACTGGTACTTCTACGATCTCGGCCGGGGTCAATGCCAAGGTGACCTGCTTGCTGCAGAACACTTTCAGTGCACTCGGTGCTGCTTGCTGAGTTGATTCAGCGGCTGCCGTGGCCGGGTCTTCGGGCCTGTGTTTATTGGCGGCTGGCGCCGCGGGGTTTTCGGCCCTGGGGGCCTCACATCCGAGGGGTGATACTGCGCCTGCGGCGTTACGTCTCGCCCCTCGGATGCGAGGCGGCCGAAAACCCGTGGTGGGGGCGTTCCGGCGGGGCGTTGGTTGCGTTGTGTCGGGGCGTTCAGTCTTGGGGGTGGGTGATGTGTTGTCGGGCAACGAGTTCCGGGGGCGTTCGGTTCCCGACTGTGGGGGGTTTTGTGGGGGCCGCTTACGCGGTGATGGTTGTGTAGTTCGGTTTTCTCTTGGCGATGAAGGCGTTGACGCCCTCTTGGCCGGTTTCGCTGTTCGCGGCGGCGGCGATGCTGTCGCGTTCGGCGTCTAGTTGTTGGGTGAGGGTGGCGGTGGGGGACTGGGCGAGCAGGGTTTTCATGGCGGTGTGGGTGGCGCGGGGGCCGGTGACGAAAGATGTTGCTACGCGCAGGGATTCGGTGCGGATGTCGGTGTCGGCGACGGTGCGGCTCAGGATGCCGAGGCGGACGGCTTCGTCGGCGCCGAGGATCGCGTCGGTGAGCAGGATCTCGCGGGCGCGGCTCAGGCCGACGATGCGGGGCAGCGACCAGGACATGCCGCCGTCGGGGGAGAAGCCGATGCCGGGGTAGGCGGGGCGCAGTTTCGTCGAGGGGCCGCCGATGGCGATATCGGCGGCACAGACCAGGCTCATGCCCGCGCCCGCCGCCCAACCCTGCACGGCGGCGACCACGGGGACCGGGGCATCGATCAGGGCGCGCACGAAATCGTGCAGGTCGGTGGCCTTGGCGTAGAGGTAGGCGCCACGGTCGTCGGCACCGGCGAAATCGCGGACATTGCCGCCCGCGCAGAAGTTCGCGCCCGCGCCGGTGAGCAGCACGGCGCCGACCGACGGGTCGAGCGCGCGCAGGGCGGCGGTGCCCGCGGTGATCAGGTCGAAATCCATCGAAGTGCCCGCGGCGGAAGTGGCGATGGTCAGCTGCAATACGCCGTCGATGACCTCGGCGGCGGGGACCGGTTCGGTGGTGTTCATGGGCGTCACCCTAGCGGGACCGGTGCGGGACTCCAGCACGCCCGTGGGTTCGGTCAGCGACGCCAGAACTGCTCGGGCAGCAGGGTGAACGGGTCGGTGCGGCGGATGCCGGTGTCGGCGAAACCATGCCTGCGGTAGAAGGCTTGGGCGCGAGGGTATTCGGCGAAGACCCACAGCGTGCGCGGCGAACCCGAAGCCTCCAGCAGAGCATCGGCGAGACCGGTTCCGTGCCACGCCTTGCGAACGTAGAGGGCCTCGAGTTCGATCTCGGAGAACGGGTCCGGGGTGAGCGAGATGCGGTCGAGCGTGACGGGCTCCTGGCCGGGGCCCAGTGGGCTGGGGCGGGGAGTGATCGGGTTTGTGCCGAGCGTGCTGTGGCTGGGGCCCAGTGGGCTGCGGCCGGGAGCGGTCGGATCCGCGTCGAGCGTGCTGTGGCCGGGGCGGGGAGTGATCGGGTCTGTGTCGAGCGTGCTGTGGCCGGGGCTCAGTGGGCTGCGGCGGGGAGCGGTCGGGTTTGTGTCGAGCGTGCTCTGGTCGGGGACCAGTGTGCTGGGGTCGGGCGGGTTTGTGCCCAGCGTTGTGTGGTCGGGTCTCACCGCATCTCGATCGGTCGGGTCGTGTTCCGGGCTGACTGCGCGGTAGGCGGGGTCGGCGAGGATTGCGGTGGGGTCGTGGGCGAGCAGGTTTCGGCGGGGTGCGGTGGCGGCGAAGCCGACCAGTTCGTCGCCGACCAGGGCGATGGGGAGTTGGTGGGTGCCTGCGGCGCGGCGGCGTTCCCAGGTGATCGCGGAGCGGTCGAGGTCGAAACCGTCGAGGATGTGGGCGGGGACCAGGGTGCCGTAGGCCTCGCGCCAGCTGGCGATGTGGCAGGCGGCGAGGTCGGTGACCCGGTGGGGGGTGAGCGGGGCGATCCGCCAGTCAGCCACGGGGCCTGCTCGGGGGCCGAGAGACGACAAAACCCCGGATCACCCACGCGGGGTGCCGGGGAACTGTCGGCAGAATGTACGGGCTGAGAATCAGCCGCGGACGACCTTGCCCGCCTTCAGGCAGGAGGTGCACACGTTCATCCGGCGGGTGTTGCCAGGGGCAACCTGCGCACGCACGGTCTGGATGTTCGGGTTCCAGCGACGGTTGGTGCGCCGGTGCGAGTGCGAGACCGACTTCCCGAAACCGGGGCCCTTGGCGCAGACGTCGCAAACGGCAGCCATGTCGCGAGCTCCTTCATGTCATAAGCGGTCAACGGCGCACGAATGCCCGTTGTACCGGAAACTGATGTCGTCAAAATGCCTTGCCGACTGACGTCGGCCAGCGCTGACCCACGTGGGCCGCACGAGGCAACCCTGCAAGACTAGCGGGCCGGGCCTCGAACTTCCAAACCGGGTACCCCGGTCGATCCACCGAGCCGGCCCGGGGGAGAACCCGTCCGAGGGCAGCATACGCACACCCGTCCCACCCGGATCGACCCGGTCGACGCTCGACCGCTCGGCATCCCGCTGCGCGCAGGTATGCCCTCGGTGTGACGTGGTTGTCGGGGAGGGAGCGGTTCGTTGCGGGCGCGCTCGTTTCTCCTGCTGTCGGGCGGGGCCGCTAACCTGGCGTGCGTGCTCGGCGGGCGGGTGCGGCGAACGGGGAGCGAGGTGGCGGTGGCACGCGTGCGGGAGTCTCTCGACGGGCCCGAGCTGCTGGGGTGGGCTCGTCGGTGTCGCAGTGAGCTGGCAGCGTGTCGCGCCGAGATCGACGCCCTCAATGTCTTCCCCATCGCCGATGCCGATACCGGGACCAACCTGCTGGCCACCATGCGCGCGGCCGTCGTGACCGCCGAACAGGCAGCCGTCCAGGAGTCGATCGACCCGCATCGCATCGCTCAGGCGTTGGCCCGTGGCGCGACGACGGGGGCGCGGGGGAATTCGGGGATCATCCTGTCGCAGGTACTGCGGGGGATCGCCGAGGCGGTGGTGGACGGGCCGCTGACCGGTGAGCGCCTGCGCGTGGCACTGCGACGCTCGGCGGTGCTCGTGCGCACCGGCCTGAGCGCCCCGGTCGAAGGCACGATCCTGACGGTGCTCGACCGGGCCGCCGTGGCCGCCGCCGAGGCACCGTCGGACGCCCTCGCGGCGGTCTCCCGATCCGCCGCCGACGGTGCCGCGCGCGCGTTGAGCGAGACGCCGTCCCAACTGGGCGTGCTGCGCGCGGCAGGCGTGGTCGACGCGGGCGCGCGCGGACTGCTGGTGCTGCTCGACTGCCTCGTGGCGGAAGTCTGCGGCGAGCCCCCGGAACGCGTCCGCTACACCCGCGGCGAACGCGGCGATCACGGACCGCATCCACACCCGGACGGGAACGCGGATTCATGGCGGCAGCCCGAAACCGGCGGCGCGGGACCGGTCGCTGTGGTGGCTTCGCCACCGAGCGCGCAGGACCGTCGGCCCAATGGTGTCGGCGAAGATCATCGCGCCGGCAGCGGTGACCGTGGTTCGGGTGCGTGGAGCGAAACCGACGGTGGCGACCCACGCACGGGTGCGTGGAGCGAAACCGACGGTGGCGACCCACGCACGGGTGCGTGGAGCGAAACCGACGGTGGCGACCCACGCACGGGTGCTGCTGATCGCCGAGCCGACGCGGTGGGGCAGGCGCGCGGCGATGATCATGGCGATGGGTGGCAGCGGGCTCGGGTGGGCGAGCAGCGGGTGGCGTCGGAGGCGATGGAGGGGCGTGAGTTGGCCGACGATCCGCATTTCGAGGTCATGTATGTGATTTCGGGCACCGACGAGGGCGCCGCGGGTGGGTTGCGGGATCGGCTCGCGGTGCTGGGGGACTCGGTGGTGGTGGTCGGGGACGGGGACAGCACCTGGTCGGCGCATGTGCACTGTCGCGACGCGGGGGCGGCGATCGAGGCGGGGCTGGCGATCGGGACGGTGAGCGGGATCAGGATCGAGAGTTTCGCGGTGACGGCACCGCACGGTGGCGACCACGGGCCCGGCGGCGGTGATCTCGTCGCCGCGCCGAGGCGGTTCGGGACCGGTGGCGATACCGAAGCGGACGCGAACCCCGATCCAGCGGACGGCTTCGCGGATCGTGGTGTGCTGGCGGTCGTCGGGGGAGCCTCCGCTGCGCGCCTGTTCGAGGACGCGGGCGCGGTGGTCCTGCGCGGCGATCACCACCTCGACACCGACAGTCTGCTGCGCGCCATCCGCGCCATGCCGCACCGCGAGGTGCTGGTCCTGCCCAACGGGGCGCTGCCCGCGCAGGAACTCGTCGCGGTCGGTGTGGCCGCGCGTGACGGGTCGCGGGATGTGCTGCTGCTGCCGAGTGCCTCGATGGTGCAGGGGCTGGCGGCCTTGGCGGTGCACGATCGGGGGCGGATCGCCGTCGACGACGCGTTCGCGATGTCGGAGGCCGCGGCGACCACCCGGTGGGGTGCGCTGCGGGCGGCCCGGGTGCGCGCGTTGACGATGGTCGGAATGTGTTCGCCCGGTGACGGATTGGGTCTGGTCGGCCAGGATGTGGTGGTGATCGATCCCGATGTGGTCGGCGCCGGGCGCATCCTGCTGGACCGGATGCTCGGTCTCGGTGGGGAATTGGTGACCCTGCTGATGGGCGCCGACGCGGGCCCGGAATTGGCGCAGGTGCTCGCCGAGCATGTGACGGCCGGTTTTCCGGGTGTCGAGGTGGTCGTGTATTCCGGTGGACAGCAAGCGGATCTGGTGCAGATAGGGGTCGAGTAGATGGCGACGTTGAGTGACCGGCTCGACCACGTGCTCGGGGTGAAGGCCGCCGAACGGCTCACCGAGGCGTTCGACATGAGCACCGTCGAGGACCTGCTGCGCCACTACCCGGTGCGCTACGCCACCCAGGGCCAGCCCCTCACCGAGGAGGAACCGGAGGAGGGCGCCCACATCACCGTGATCGGTCGGATCACGAAAACCGAACTGCGCCCGATGAAGAACCGTCGCGGCTCGCTGCTGAAGGTGCAGCTCGACACCGGCGCCCAGCGTCCACTCGAGGCCACCTTCTTCAACGGTGACAAGGTGCGCTATCTGGTGAAAGAGGGTGTGCGCGCGATGATGTCGGGCACCGTGCACTGGTGGCGCCCCGACCGCTGGAACCTCACCCACCCGGACTACCTGATCCTGCCCGACAAGCCCGAGGCCGGTGTGGCGGAACTGACCTCGGTGCGCGGCAGCGGCGCGTTGCGCGGTCTGGCGCAGAGCGCGAAAGGCGCTGGGGGCGTGGATGCCTCGTTCTTCGAGCGCGAGTTCGTCCCGGTGTATCCGGCGACGGCGAAGGTGCAGAGCTGGGACCTGCTCGCCTGTATCCGCCAGGTGCTCGATCAGCTCGACCCGATCGAGGACCCGCTGCCGGAAGACCTGTGCGAGGAGCGTCACCTGCTGCCGGTCTCGGACGCGCTGCGCCTGATCCACCTGCCCGAACACAAGCTCGATATCGACCGGGCCAGGGACAGACTGCGTTTCGACGAGGCGCTCGCCCTGCAACTGGTGCTGGCCGAACGTCGGCACGAGGTCGAGGGCCGCACCGCCCCGGCCTGCCCACCCTCGTCGGACGGGATCGCCGCGGCCTTCGACGAGCGCCTGCCCTTCGAACTCACCGAGGGCCAGCAGCAGGTGCTCGAGGAGATCTCGGCGGACCTGTCGCGCACCCGACCGATGCACCGGCTGCTCCAGGGCGAGGTGGGTTCGGGCAAGACGATCGTGGCGCTGAACGCCATGCTCCAGGTGGTCGATTCGGGCCGTCAGTGCGCCCTGCTCGCCCCCACCGAAGTTCTTGCCGCACAGCACTATCGATCGCTGCGCGCCATGCTCGGCGATCTCGGCAACGCGGGTGAACTCGGCGCGGCGGAGAACTCGACCAAGGTCGTGTTGCTCACCGGTTCGATGTCGACCGCCGCGAAGAAGTCCGCGCTGTTGGACGCGATGACCGGCGAGGCGGGCATCGTCATCGGCACCCATGCCCTCATCCAGGACGCGGTGGAGTTCTACGACCTCGGCCTGGTGGTGGTCGACGAACAGCACCGCTTCGGTGTGGAGCAGCGAGACGCGTTGCGCGCCAAGGCCAAGGACGGCATCAGCCCGCACCTGCTGGTCATGACCGCCACCCCGATTCCGCGCACCATCGCCATGACCACCCTCGGCGACCTCGAAACCTCCACGCTCACGCAGCTTCCCAAGGGGCGCTCGCCGATCGTGTCGAAAGTCGTTCCGCGCAAGCTGCATCCGGGCTGGGTGGATCGGGCGTGGGAACGCATTGTCGAGGAAGTCGGGCAGGGCCGCCAAGCCTATGTGGTGTGCTCGCGCATCGGCGAGGACCCCGACGCGCCACCGGCCAAGGGCAAGAAGGCCGAGAAGGAGGCCCCGAGCACCGCGGCCGCCGTCGAGATGTACGAGACGCTGAGCGCCGGTCCGCTCGCGGGGGTGCGGGTCGGGCTGTTGCACGGCAGGCTGCCGTCCGACGAGAAAGACCACGTGATGCGCCAGTTCAACGACGGCGCCATCGACGTGCTGGTCTGCACCACCGTCGTCGAGGTCGGCGTCGACGTGCCCAATGCCACGGTGATGGTGATCGTCGACGCCGACCGGTTCGGCGTGAGTCAGCTGCATCAGCTGCGCGGGCGGATCGGGCGCGGCCGGCATCCTGGCCTGTGCCTGCTGGTCACCGACGCCGCACCCGGCGGCACGGCGATGGCGCGCCTCGAGGCGGTAGCCGCCACCACCGACGGTTTCGAACTCTCGGTGCTCGACCTGCGTCAGCGTCGCGAGGGCGACGTGCTGGGTTCGGCCCAGTCCGGCACCGCCCGGTCGCTGCGCCTGCTCTCCCTGCTCGACGACCTCGAAGTGATCACCGCCGCACAGGAACTCGCCAGACAGGTCGTCGCCGAGGACCCCGGCCTGGTGAAGCACCCGGGCCTGGCGGGCATGATGCACGCCGCCGTCGACGGCGAACGCCTCGAATACCTCGCCAAATCCTGACCCGCCGAACCGAACTCAGCGCGGCAGGCGCGGATACGGCAGATCGGTGCTCGTGTGCTCGGCCACCACGAGCGAGCGCCCGATCTGCGGGAACGCGCGCTGCGGGCACGACGGCCGTTCGCACACCTTGCACCCGGCCCCGATCGGCACCGCCACGGCGGGATCCTCCACCTGGATCCCCTGCGAATACACCAGCCGGTCGGCGTATTCGATATCGCACCCCAGCGCGATCACGTAGTTCTTCGCCGCCGTGCCGAAACCCTGTGCGGCGGTGGGCGTGGTGCGCGCGATCCACAGGTACCGGCGCCCGTCGGGCATCTCCGAGATCTGGGTGAGGATGCGTCCGGGATGGGCGAAGGCCTCGTGGGTCACCCACAGCGGGCAACTGCCGCCGACACGGGAGAAGTGAAAAGCGGTGGCGGACTGGCGTTTGGAGATATTGCCCGCCCGGTCGGTGCGGACCAGGAAGAACGGCACCCCGCGCTGACCCTGCCGTTGCAGCGTCGCCAGTCGATGGCAGATGGTCTCGAAGCCGACCTCGAAGCGCAACGCCAGCAGGTCCACGTCGTAGCGCAGTTCCTCGGCCGAGCGCAGGAAGCGCCCGTAGGGCAGGATCAGCGCGCCCGCGAAGTAGTTGGCCAGCCCGAGCCGGGCCAGGGTGCGGGATTCGCCGGTGAGCGAGCGGGATTCGGCGAGGACATTGTCGATCTCGCGGCCGTAGAGCAGCAGGCCCAGGGTGGCCGCGATCTGGAAGGCGCGCTGGCCGGGGCGCAGGCGGCGGGCCAGGGTGAGGGTGCGGGTGTCGGGGTCGTAGTGGCGTTTCGGGATGCTCGGGTCGGCGCCGTCGCCGCGCACGAGCACCGTCACGCCCGCGCGTTCCTCGGCGATGCGGGCCAGCTGGCGGTCCAGGGAGCCGATGCTGAGCCCGGATTCCTCGAACAGCTGCTCGGCGGCGTGGTCGAGGGTGGAGATGTGATTGCGGTGGTCGTAGAAGAAATCGCGCACGTCCTCGTACGGCATGGGCGTGCCGGGAGCGCCCGCCGGGGTGTCGACGCGCGAGGACAGCAGGTCGAGCTGGTCGGTGGCCGCGCGTAGGCGCCGGTGCATGGCGATGACGATGCGCGCCACCTCGGGCAGCCGGGTGGCCAGTTCCTCGACCTCGGTGATCGGCGCGGTATCGCCGCCGCCCGCCGCCTCGACCAGGACTTCGTGCAGGTCGGAGACCAGTCGCGCGTCGGAGTCGGCGGCGAAGAACTGCACGTCCAGGTCGAAGGTCGAGTTCAGTTTGAGCAGAACGGGAATGGTCAGCGGGCGCTGATCACGCTCGAGCTGGTTGAGATAGCTGGGCGAGAGATCCAGCGATTTCGCGAGCGCCGCCTGGGTCATTCGCCGTTCCTCGCGCAGCCTGCGTAGCCTGGCCCCCGCGTACATCTTCCGCACGGCAGAATACTAACGCGACCGGTTCGCAATATTCGCTGTAAATGGTGAAGTTGACCGGAAAAGACCAGTGCTGCAAGGGATTTTACCCAAGGCTACCCGTGCGTAACGTGCGAAGGTGGGCAGCGGAACGCCGACGCCACCGCCTCGGGGGATCGCGCGGACCGGGCACTGTGGCGTCGCATCGGTTGTCGGGCTCAAAAAATACGCCTGTTCAGGCGATTTGGGTAGAGATTGCCCCGGGGTGGCCGAGGAATCGCACTCGGGAGTACGCCCGATCCGCTGGGCGGCGAACACCGCCCCCGACGGAATCGGCGCCGTCGGGGGCAGTGGGCGTTCGCGAAAGGGGTCAGCGCAGGCTTTGCGCCGCCGTCACCAGGTTGCGCAGGGAGGCCTCGACCTCCACCGGTCCCCGGGTCTTGAGACCGCAGTCCGGATTCACCCAGAGGCGCTCGGCGGGAACGGCTTTCAGCGCCGAAGCCAGTGAGGTGGTGATCTCCTCCACCGAGGGCACACGCGGGGAGTGGATGTCGTAGACGCCCGGTCCGACGCCGAGGGCGAACCCGGCCGCGTTCAGGTCGTCGAGGACCTCCATGTGCGAACGGGCCGCCTCGATCGAGGTGACATCGGCGTCCAGGCCCGCGATCGCCGAGATGACCTCGCCGAACTCGGAATAGCACAGGTGGGTGTGCACCTGGGTGGTGTCGGCGACCCCGGCGGTGGCCAGGCGGAACGCGTCCACCGACCACCGCAGGTAGGCGGGCTGGTCGGCCGCGCGCAGCGGCAGCAGCTCGCGCAGGGCGGGCTCGTCGACCTGGATCACCCGCGCGCCCTGGGCTTCCAGGTCGACCGTCTCGTCACGGATCGCCAGGGCTACCTGCCGGGCCGAGTCGCCCAGCGGCTGATCGTCGCGCACGAACGACCACGCCAGAATGGTGACCGGACCGGTGAGCATGCCCTTGACCGGCTTGGCGGTCAGCGACTGCGCGTACCCGATCCACGACAGCGTCATCGGCTCGGGCCGCGAGACATCACCGAACAGGATCGGCGGCCGCACGCAGCGGGTGCCGTAGGACTGCACCCAGCCGTTGTCGGTGGCGGCGAAACCGTCGAGCAGCTCGGCGAAGTACTGCACCATGTCGTTGCGTTCGGGCTCGCCGTGCACCAGCACGTCCAGGCCGAGTCGCTCCTGCAGGGTGATGACCTCGGCGATCTCGGCCCGCATCCGGCGCACGTACTCGGCCTGGTCGATCTCGCCCTTGCGCAGGGCGGCGCGCGCCAGGCGGATGGCCGAGGTCTGCGGGTAGGAGCCGATGGTGGTGGTCGGCAGGACCGGCAGGTCGAGGTGGTCGCGCTGCAGGACGCGACGTTCGTCGGCGGGCAGGCGGTTGAGATCGGACTCGTCGAGGGCGGCCAACCGGGCGCGCACCCGCTCGTCGTGCAGGCGCGGGTCGGTGCGCCGGGACTCGGCGGCGGCGCGGGCGGCGGTCAGTTCGGCGGCGACCGCGTCGGTGCCCTCGGTCAGCGCGGTGGCCAGCACCCGCACCTCGGCGACCTTCTCGGCGCCGAAGGACAGCCACGACCGCAGCCGCTCGTCCAGCCCGGTCTCGGGGGCCAGCGAATACGGCACGTGCAGCAGCGAACTCGAGCTCGACACCGCCACGGCGCCGGCGCTGCCGAGCAGGGTGCCGAGGGTGCGCAGGGCGGCGTCGAGATCGGTGCGCCAGATATTGCGACCGTCGACCACCCCGGCGACCAGCAGCTTGCGGGCCAGCGCGGGCACGGCCGCGACCGCGTCGACCCCGGTTCCGGCGGTGACATCGAGGGCAACGCCGTCGATGTCGGTGTCGGCGAGCGCGGCCAGGGCGGCGTCGGGGTGTCCGAAGTAGGTGGCGACCAGGATCGCCGGGCGCTGGGCCACGGCCGCGAGAGTGGTGTAGGTCTCGCGGACCAGGGCGATCTCGGCGTCGGTCAGGTCGGTGACGAGGGCGGGCTCATCGATCTGCACCCACTGCGCGCCCGCCGCCGCCAGCTGACCGAGCAGGTCCGCGTACAGCGGCAGCAGTTCGGGCAGGCGGTCCACGGCGGCGCCGTCGGCGGCCTTGGCCAGCTTCAGGAAGGTGATCGGGCCGATCACCACCGGGCGGGCGGGCACGCCGAACTCGATCGCCTCGGCCAGGTCGGCCAGCAGCTTCTCCGGGTGCAGCGAGAAGGTGGTGGCAGCGTCGATCTCGGGGACCAGGTAGTGGTAGTTGGTGTCGAACCACTTGGTCATCTCGAGCGGGGCCACGGTGTCGGTGCCGCGCGCGGCCGCGAAATAGCGGTCGAGCGGGTCGGCGATCCCGGCCACCCGGGGCGGCAGCGCACCGAGCAGCACGGCGGTGTCGAGGACCTGGTCGTAGTAGGAGAAGGTGCCCACCGGCACCGAATCCAGGCCCGCCGCAGCGAGTTCGGCGAACTGGGCGCGGCGCAGTTCGGCGCCGACGGCGTGCAGGTGCTCGGCGTCGACCCGACCGGCCCAGTAGGACTCGGTGGCGCGCTTGAGCTCTCGATTCGGGCCGACCCGGGGCAGGCCGAGAACCGTTGCGGTGAACGGGGTACGGGAAAGACTCACGGAGATTCTCCAGTGTCGTACGGGGAGAGCCGTCGCCGTCTGCGGGCACGCACGCACACCGCCGAGACCTCCCGTGCGGGCACGGCGAAGTCGGCGTCGGTGGTCCGCGCGCCCGATCCACGAGGCGGTGGCCGCCGGATACGGCGTATCCGGCACAGTCGGCAGGTCTTCGGACTCGCGGGCACCGGTCTGATGTGACCGACCTACTGGCCGTCGCTTCCCAGGCGTGGGGCCCAGTGCTGATGACGGCGGTCGTTCCTGCTCACCGCTGCGGGACAGTCCCGGATTCTCACCGGGTTCCCTCTCACCCGGCACGGACATGATCCGCACCCGGGTTTCGACGTCGGCGCGGGAGGTCGGGGCTCCGACTCTTCCACCGCGCAGGCGAACCAGCTGCGCCACCCAGCATAGGCCCTCGGCGGGCGCCGATTGTCCACCCGTCCCGATCACCGTCCTGACCTGCGATTGCGCGCTCGGCGTCGGGGTGCACCGGCCGGCGGCGTCGACGGTGAGATGTGACGGCCGGATGAACGTAACTTCGCAGGTCGGCGGGGTCGGTTGTGATGGCTACCGCGCGTGTTCGACCTGGTCCGACGGCCGGGTACCGTAGGCGAATGTTCTCGAAAGTCTTGGTCGCAAATCGTGGTGAGATCGCCATCCGCGCCTTCCGCGCGGCCTACGAACTCGGCATCGGAACGGTCGCGGTGTTCCCGCACGAGGACCGCAATTCCGTGCACCGACTCAAGGCCGCCGAGTCGTATCAGATCGGTGAAGAGGGCCACCCCGTGCGGGCGTACCTCTCGATCGAGGCGATCATCGACGCCGCCAAGAGCGCGGGCGCCGACGCGATCTACCCCGGCTACGGATTCCTCTCGGAGAACCCCGATCTCGCCGCGGCCTGCGCCGCCGAGGGCATCACCTTCATCGGGCCCACCGCCGAGATCCTGGAGATGGCGGGCAACAAGGCCACGGCCATCGCGGCGGCCAAAGCGGCCGGGCTGCCGACGCTGAAGTCGAGCGAACCCTCGGCCGATATCGACGAATTGCTCGCCGCCGCAACCCAACTCGAATACCCGATCTTCGTCAAAGCCGTCGCCGGTGGTGGCGGGCGCGGGATGCGCCGGGTCGCCGCGCCGGAGCTGCTGCGCGAGTCGATCGAGGCGGCCTCGCGCGAGGCCGAGTCGGCCTTCGGTGACCCGACGGTGTTCCTCGAGCAGGCGGTGGTCAACCCGCGCCACATCGAGGTGCAGATCCTGGCCGACTCGTACGGCAACGTCATGCACCTGTTCGAGCGCGACTGTTCGCTGCAGCGCCGCCACCAGAAGGTGATCGAACTCGCGCCCGCGCCGAACCTGTCGCCGGAACTGCGCGAGCGGATCTGCGCCGACGCGGTGGCCTTCGCCCGCCAGATCGGCTACATCAACGCGGGCACCGTGGAGTTCCTGCTCGACGAGCGCGGCAATCACGTGTTCATCGAGATGAACCCGCGCATCCAGGTGGAGCACACGGTCACCGAGGAGATCACCGACGTCGACCTGGTGCAGTCGCAGCTGCGGATCGCGGCGGGGGAGTCCCTGGCCGATCTGGGCCTGAGTCAGGAGACGGTGCAGATCCGGGGCGCCGCCCTGCAGTGCCGCATCACCACCGAGGACCCGGCCAACGGTTTCCGCCCCGATACCGGCCGCATCACCGCCTACCGCACCCCCGGCGGCGCGGGCATCCGCCTCGACGGCGGCGCCAACCTGGGCGCCGAGATCGGCGCCTACTTCGACTCGATGCTGGTCAAGCTCACCTGCCGTGGCCGCGACCTGCCCGCCGCCGCCGCCCGCGCCCGGCGCGCGCTGGCGGAGTTCCGCATCCGTGGCGTGACGACCAATATCCCGTTCCTGCTCTCGGTACTCGACGACCCCGATTTCCAGGCCGGTCGGGTCACCACCTCGTTCATCGACGAGCGCCCCGAACTGCTCACCTCGCGCGCCTCGGCCGACCGTGGCACCAAGATCCTGACCTACCTGGCCGACGTCACCGTCAACAAGCCCAACGGTGACCGCCCGACCACGGTGTACCCGCAGGACAAACTGCCCGCCCTCGACCTGACGCTGCCGCCGCCGGACGGCTCGCGCCAGCGCCTGCTCGCGCTCGGCCCCGACGGTTTCGCGAAGGCGCTGCGCGCGCAGAAGGCGCTCGGTGTCACCGACACGACCTTCCGCGACGCGCACCAGTCGCTGCTGGCCACCCGCGTGCGCACCAACGGTCTGCTCGGCGTGGCCGGACACGTCGCGCGGCTGACCCCCGAGCTGCTCTCGATCGAGGCGTGGGGCGGCGCGACTTACGATGTGGCACTGCGGTTCCTGCACGAGGATCCGTGGGAACGGTTGGCCGCCTTGCGCGAAGCCGTGCCGAACATCTGCCTGCAGATGCTGCTGCGCGGTCGCAACACCGTCGGCTACACGCCCTACCCCGAACAGGTCACGCGCGCTTTCGTTTCCGAGGCCGCCACCACCGGTATCGACATCTTCCGCATCTTCGACGCGCTCAACAATGTCGACCAGATGCGCCCGGCCATCGACGCGGTGCGCGAAACCGGCACCGCCGTAGCCGAAGTCGCGCTGTCCTACACCGGTGACCTCCTCGACCCGAACGAACAGCTCTACACCCTCGACTACTACCTGAAGCTGGCCGAGCAGATCGTCGACGCAGGAGCCCACGTCCTGGCCATCAAGGACATGGCCGGACTGCTGCGCGCCCCCGCCGCCGCGAAACTCGTGACCGCCCTGCGCAGTAACTTCGATCTGCCGGTGCACGTGCACACCCACGACACCCCCGGCGGCCAGCTGGCCACCTACCTGGCGGCGTGGCAGGCCGGAGCCGACGCGGTCGACGGCGCGTCGGCGGCCATGGCGGGCACCACCTCCCAGCCCGCGCTGTCGGCGATCGTGGCCGCCACCGCGCACACCGACCGCGACACCGGGCTGAACCTGCAGAACGTGTGCGATCTCGAGCCCTACTGGGAGGCGCTGCGCAAGGTGTACGCGCCGTTCGAGTCGGGCCTGCCCGCGCCGACCGGGCGCGTGTACACCCACGAGATCCCCGGCGGTCAGCTGTCGAACCTGCGCCAGCAGGCCATCGCGCTGGGACTGGGCGACCGGTTCGAGGAGGTCGAGGCCAAGTACGCGGCCGCCGACCGGCTGCTGGGCCGCCTGATCAAGGTGACCCCGTCGTCGAAGGTCGTCGGCGACCTCGCGCTGGCCCTGGTCGGCACCGGCGTGAGCATCGACGACTTCGCCGCCGATCCCGGCCGCTACGACATCCCCGATTCGGTGATCGGGTTCCTGCGTGGCGAACTCGGCGAACCCGCCGGCGGATGGCCCGAGCCGTTCCGCAGCAAGGCGCTGGCCGGCCGCAGCGAGCCCAAGCCCGAAACCCCGCTCACCGCGGCGGATCAGGCCGGCCTCGACGGGACCTCGGCGCAGCGGCGCGCAACGCTGAACCGGTTGCTGTTCCCCGGCCCGACCGCCGAGTTCACCACCCACCGCGAGAAGTACGGCGACACCACCGGGCTCTCGGAGAACCAGTTCTTCTACGGGCTGCGGCGCGGCGAGGAACACCGCGTGCAGCTCGAGAAGGGCGTCACCCTGCTCATCGGACTCGAGGCGATCTCCGAGCCCGACGAGAAGGGCATGCGCACCGTCATGTGCATCATGAACGGGCAGCTGCGTCCGGTCGCGGTGCGCGATCGCTCGGTCGCCTCCGAGGTGCCCGCCGCGGAGAAGGCCGACAAGAACAACCCGGGTCACATCGCGGCGCCGTTCGCCGGTGTGGTGACCCTGGCGGTATCGGAAGGCGACGAGATCCACGCCGGTGACACCGTCGGCACGATCGAGGCGATGAAGATGGAAGCGGCCATCACCGCACCGCGCGCCGGTGTGGTGCGACGGATCGCGACCACCGCGGTCGCCCAGGTAGAGGGCGGCGACCTGCTGGTGGAACTGGTCGCGCGAGAGTCGGAATGACCCGCATCGTCGCGGGCGTAGCGGGCGGGCGGCGCCTCAAGGTGCCGCCCGCCGGGACCCGCCCCACCTCCGACCGGGTGCGCGAAGCACTCTTCAGCGCGATCGACGCCCGCCTCGACCTCGACGGCACCCTGGTCCTCGACCTGTACGCGGGCTCGGGCGCCCTCGGCCTGGAAGCCCTCTCCCGCGGGGCCGAGCAGGCCCTGCTGGTCGAATCCGACCGCAAGGCGGCCGAGGTGGTGCGCGCCAACATCGCCGAACTCGGCCTGCCCGGCGCGGAACTACGCCTCGGCACGGTCGCCTCGGTACTGAAGTCGCCCGCCCCGAAGGCCTACGACGTGGTCTTCTCGGACCCGCCCTACGACGTGAGCACCGCCGACGTCACCGCCGACCTCACCGCCCTGGCCGCCAACGGGTGGTTGGCACCCGAGGCGCTGGTCGTTGTCGAGCGCTCGAGTCGATCTCCCGAAATCGACTGGCCCGCAGGGTATTCGGCGTTGAAGACCCGCAAGTACGGGGAGACCAGGGTCGAGTTCGCCGAGTACGGTGTTACCGTCTGAGCCATGGCTGCAGCACTGTGCCCCGGCTCCTTCGACCCGGTGACCAACGGTCACCTCGACGTGTTCGCCCGCGCGGCGGCCCAGTTCGACGAGGTGATCATCACCGTGAACGTGAACCCCAAGAAACAGGGCATGTTCACCGTCGAGGAGCGCATGGACCTGCTGCGCGACGCCGTCGCTCACCTGCCGAACGTGCGCGTCGCCTCCTGGCAGGGCCTCACGGTCGACTTCGCCAAGCAGGAAGGCGTGAGCGCGATCGTGAAGGGCCTGCGCGACGCGGGCGACTTCGGCTACGAACTGCAGATGGCCCAGATGAACCACAAACTGGCCGGCGTCGACACCTTCTTCATCGCCACCAACCCGTCGCTGAGCTTCCTGTCCAGCTCGCTGGTCAAGGAAGTGGCGGCGCTGGGCGGCGACGTCAGCGACATGCTCCCGCCCGCGGTCCACAAGCGTCTTCTCGACCGCATCGCCGAGCGTAAGAACTGATCTAGATCTGGCCGGAGGTCGCGGGGAGGCGGAACAGTCCGCGCAGGGCCAGGAAGCGGAGGCCGCCGACCGCTGCCGTGATGGCCAGCACCGTCAGCGCCTGCGTGATGTCGCCCAGTCCCGGCGCCCAGAAATCCAACCCGGCCAAGCACGCTGTCGTGATCGCGAGGCCGATCAGGGCGATGCCGCCGCCTTCCCACTGGGCGGTGAACCAGGAGACGCGGTCGGTGGCGTGGAAGGTGAGTTGGCGGTGGAATTCGTTGGCGATGATGGTGCTGACCACCGACCCGGCCACATTGGCGACCAGGGGGCCGACGCCGTACATGGCGAAGAACAGCAGCACGTAGGCGACATTGCTGGAGCCGCCCACCATCGCGAAACGGATCAGCTGGGGTAGAGCGTGATCGCCGCGCAGATAGCTCGCCGCGCCCGCGAACTGCGGACGCAGCGTGGGTGCGACGGATTGCGGCGTCACCACGGGGAACGGGCCGGTCCAGGGAGTGAACATGCCCGCGACGTGCGACACCGGACTTCTCGGTGTTTCCATCAGCGTCATGGTCGACTCCGATCCCACTGAACAGGCGTCGAGATTTACAACAGCAAACGGTGTGCGGTGCTTCCCGGCGGACGGCGTTGTCGTGCCCATTGATGGTAGCCGAAGTGGAGGGCTGCACTCCACTTGATATCTGTGCGATCTCGGACACTGTCGCGACACACCGCCACGACATTCGCCCGCGCCGCTGTGGGCGGGCACACTGGGCGTCGGCGGTCGTTGTTTCGCCGTGAGTCCGCAGGGAGGTAGTGAGCATGTATCGCGTATTCGAAGCGCTCGACGAACTGGTCGCCATCGTCGAAGAGGCCCGCGGCATCCCGCCGACCCGCAGCTGCATCGTGCCGCGCGGGGACGTGCTCGAGCTGCTCGACGACGTCCGCGACGCGCTACCGGGCGAACTCGACGACGCCCAGGACGTCCTCGACCACCGCGACAAGATCGTCGGTGACGCCCGCACCGGCGCGGAGACCACGGTCAACTCGGCCAACCAGCAGGCCCGCGACACCGTCGACGGCGCCCGCGCCGAGGCCGACCGCATCCTCGCCGACGCCAAAGCGCACGCCGACCGGATGGTCGCCGAGGCCACCGCGCACGCGGACCGCCTGGTCACCGCCGCGCAGGCCGAGGCCGACCAGGTGATCGCCGACGGCAACGCCGAGTACGACGAGCTCACCGCGCGCGCCCAGATCGACGCCGATCGGGCCATCGAGGCGGGCAAGGCCTCCTACGAGCGCTCGGTCGCCGACGGTGCGGCCGAACAGGCCCGCCTGGTCGCCCAGACCGAGGTGGTGCGGGTCGCGCACGCCGAATCCGCCCGCCTGATCGACGAGGCCCACGCCGAATCCGACCGGGTGCGTACCGAGTGCGACGACTACGTCGACGAGCAGATGGCCGATTTCGGCAACCGCCTCGCGGCCATGGAGGAAACGCTGAGCTCCACCCGCCGCTCGATCACCCGGGGTCGTCAGCAGTTGCGCGGCGCGCCCGCCGCGGAGTATCCCGAATACGCGGCCGAGCACCGCCGCTGAGACGATCGCGCGTTTTGAATTCCGGCGGGTTCCTGCCGTACTGTGGAGTGGTTGCCCATCATCCCCTCGAAGGTAAGTGAGAATCCTAGCGATGTCCGCCGGTTCCGGTTCGCCCGCGCGTCCACGCAAGACCAATGGTCCTGTGTCGGAGGCCGGTTTTGTGCTGGACGTCCGCAATCTCGGCCGTCGGCCGGGAACCCTGCGGGAGTTGCGTCGCACGGTCACCGACCACGAGCGGCTGGGTCTCGACCTGATCGCCATCCCGGCCGACGCCGAGGTGGAACTCGACCTGCAACTGCAGGCCGTCTCGGAGGGTGTGCTGGTCACCGGCACGGCGTCCGGGCCGACGGTCGGGGAGTGCTCGCGCTGCCTCGAACCGTTCGACGACCAGGTGGAGATTCGTCTGACGGAGCTGTTCGCCTACCCGGACAGCAACACCGAGAAGACGACCGAGGACGCCGAGGTCTACCGCATGGAAGACGACCTCGTCGACCTCGAGCCGGTGGTCCTCGACGCCATCGGGCTGGAGCTTCCGCTGCAGCCGCTGTGCTCCCCGGACTGCGCGGGCCTGTGCCCCGAGTGCGGTGTGCGGATGGCGATTGCGGGACCTGATCATGGGCATGAGATACTGGACCCTCGCTGGGCGAAGTTGGCGAAGTTCGCCACTGACGCGCCCGGTACCGGCGACCCCGCTGAGGGTTCCACCACCCAAGACCCAACCGCTGCCGCGGCATCCTCCGATGCCGGTGTGGTCAGCGAAAACCAAGAGGAGAAGTAGCCGTGGCTGTTCCCAAGCGTCGGATGTCGCGTTCCAACACCCGGTCGCGGCGCAGCCAGTGGAAGGCCACCGCGCCGACCCTGGTCACCTGCCCCAACCGCGCGTGCGGCGAGAAGACCCTCCCGCACATCGCGTGCCCGTCCTGCGGCACCTACAAGGGCCGCCAGGTCACCTCTGCTGTCTGATCTGACGATCATTAGCAACGTGACAGCAAGCAAAGACAATGTGGGCGCGGCGGATCACGCCAGCCTGCTCACCGCCCTCGGTGTCGACGTACGACCGGAGCTTCTGCGCCTCGCGCTGACGCACCGGTCGTACGCGTACGAGAACGGGGGCCTGCCGACCAACGAGCGCCTGGAATTCCTGGGCGACTCGGTGCTCGGCCTCAGCATCACCGAGCGCCTCTACAGCGAGCATCCCGACAAGTCCGAGGGTGAGCTCGCCAAGTTGCGTGCCAGCGTGGTGAACATGCACGCGCTCGCCGAGGTGGCGCGTGGTCTCGGCGACGGCGGACTCGGTCAGTACCTGCTGCTGGGCAAGGGCGAAGAGCTCACCGGCGGCCGGGACAAGCCGAGCATCCTCGCCGACGGCATGGAATCGCTGCTCGGTGCGGTGCACCTCGAGCACGGCATCCAGGTGGCGCGCGAGGTCGTGCTGCGGCTGTTCGCCGAACTGCTCGAGCGTGGCCCCCGCATGGGCGCCGGCCTCGACTGGAAGACCAGCCTGCAGGAGCTCACCGCCGAGCGTGGTCTGGGCGTGCCCGCCTACGAGATCACCTCGACCGGACCCGACCACAACAAGGAGTTCACCGCCACCACGGTGATCGCCGGTCATCCCTACGGTTCCGGGGTCGGTCGCTCCAAGAAGGAAGCCGAGCAGCAGGCGGCCGGGACGGCCTACAAGGCCCTCACCGCAGAGACCGAAGCCTGACTCTGTGCCCGAACTGCCCGAGGTCGAGGTCGTTCGGCGCGGTCTGGCCGAGCACGCCGTAGGTCGGGCCATCGATACCGTCACCGTCACCCATCCGCGCGCCGTGCGTCGGCACGTCGCGGGCGGCGAGGACCTGGCGGCCCGGCTCACCGGGTTGCGGATCGATTCCGCGCAGCGGCGCGGCAAGTACCTCTGGCTCACCTTCGACGAACCCGATACGGCCCTGGTCGTGCATCTGGGCATGAGCGGTCAGATGCTCGTGCAACCCGCGAGCGCCCCGGTCGAGAAGCACGCGCACATCCGCGCCGCGCTCGGTGACGGCGCGGAGCTGCGGTTCGTCGATCAGCGCACGTTCGGCGGCTGGGCGCTGGGCGATCTCGTCGAGGTCGACGGCACCGTCGTGCCCGATTCGGTGGCCCATATCGCTCGCGATCCGCTCGACCCGCGCTTCGATCGCGAGGCGGTGGTCGCGGCCATTCGCGCCAAGAACACCGAGATCAAACGGGTGCTGCTCGATCAGACCGTGGTCTCGGGCATCGGCAACATCTACGCCGACGAAGCGCTGTGGCGGGCCGGTCTGCACGGCACCCGCGTCGCCGCCGAACTCAGTCGACCGGTCGTGCGTCGCCTGCTCGACGACGTCACCGCCGTGATGACCGAGGCGCTGGCCGTCGGCGGCACCTCCTTCGACGCGCTGTATGTGAATGTGAACGGCGAATCCGGCTATTTCTCCCGGTCGCTGGCCGCCTACGGGCGCGCGGACGAACCCTGTGATCGGTGCGGAGTCGCGCTGATCCGGGAACAGTTCATGAATCGGTCGTCGTTTTCCTGTCCGAAGTGTCAGCGCAAGCCACGCCGTCGCTGATCCGGGCGCGCTACCGTTTCCTGTGAGAGGGTCCTGGCAGACCTGGTCCGGGCAGGGAGGACGTTATGCGCAAGCTCACCTATTTCGTGGCATCGACGATCGACGGTTTCATCGCCGCCGAGGACGGGACGCTGGATTTCTTTCCCGTCGAGGGCGACCACGGGCCCGCGATCATCTCGCAGTACCCCGAAACCCTGCCGACCAAGGTGCGGGAGGCACGTGGAATCGCCCCCGGCAACATCTACTTCGACACCGTGATCATGGGCCGCAAGACCCACGATTTCGGCGTGCGCACCGGCACCGCCAGCCCGTACGAGCACCTGCGCCAGTACGTGGTCTCCACCACTATGCCCGAAGCGCCCGCGCCCGGCGTCGAGCTGATCGACGGTGACCCCACCGAGGCGGTCCGCGCGCTCAAACGTGAAGAGGGACTTGGTATCTGGCTCTGCGGTGGCGGTGAACTGGCGCAGACGTTGCTCCCCGAGATCGACCAGGTGTTCCTGAAACTGCACCCGGTGGTCCTCGGCACCGGCAGGCCGCTGTTCGGCGGCGGCGCGAAATTACCGGCGCCAGAACGGTTCCGGGTGATCACCAGTCGGGTCTACGCCGACGGTGTCGCCTTTCTCAAGTACAGCCGCATCAGGTAGACGCCGTGACAGCGGCGGCGGGTCCTGGTCCGGTGGCGGCCCTGCGCGAGGTCGGGTTCTGGCTCGAACGCGACCGCGCCGAAACCCACCGGGTGAAGGCGTACCGGCGCGCCGCCGATGTCGTGGAGGGGCTGTCGCGGGCCGAATACGCTACGCGCGCAGCCGAACACAGCTGGCGCGAGTTGGCCGGGATCGGACCCAAGACGGCCGCCATCATCGAACAGGCCGCCGCAGGCGCGGTTCCGGATTATCTGGCCGAGCTGCGCGCGGCCGCCGAGCCGATCGCGCCCGCCGGTGACGCGCTGCGCGGACTGCTGCGCGGTGACCTGCACACGCATTCGGACTGGTCCGACGGCGGCAGCCCGATCGCCGAGATGATGGGCGTGGCAGCGGCATTGGGGCACGAGTACTGCGCGCTGACCGACCACTCACCCCGCCTGAAGGTCGCCAACGGGCTGTCGGTGGAGCGGCTGCTGCGCCAACTCGACGTGATCGCCGAACTCAACGAGCGGCTGGCCCCGTTCCGCATCCTCACCGGCATCGAGGTCGACATCCTCGCCGACGGCACCCTCGACCAGCACGCCGAATTGCTCGAACGCCTGGATATCGTTGTCGCCAGCGTGCATTCGCGGCTGCGCGACGACAGCGCCACGATGACCGAGCGCATGGTCTACGCCGTCGCCGACCCCAATGTCGACATCCTCGGCCACTGCACCGGCCGCCTGGTGGAGGGCAGCCGCGGCACCCGACCCGAATCCAGCTTCGACGCCCAACTCGTCTTCGAGGCGTGCCGGCGCTACGGCACCGCCGTCGAGATCAACAGCCGTCCCGAACGCCGCGACCCGCCGGGACGGCTGATCGAGCTGGCCGTGGAGATGGACTGCCTGTTCAGCATCGACACCGACGCGCACGCGCCGGGCCAACTGGCCTGGCAGGGGTACGGGTGCGAACGCGCGCTCGCGCACGGGGTGACCGCCGAGCGGGTGATCGACACCTGGCCGGTGGACGAGCTGCTCGCGTGGACTCGGGAGTCCACCGGGTGAAGTCTTGCCCAACAGTTGCTTTCGACTATCGATAGCCGGAAATCCCTCTGGTACATATCAACTCGCTGAACGTGCGGGTGGTGGGGGGAACGATGGATATTCCGGTGGAGCTCGTCCTGTCGGCGATCGGGTTGGTGGTCGCCTCGGCCGCGTTCGTTCGAGAGTTCGTCCTGGTCGGGCGCCGTCGGCTCGGCTACCGCGTCCAGATGGACACGCCGGTGACGGGCGAGACCGACACTGCGTCGCTGGTCGGCGCCCTGCGCAATCTGAGCACCCCGGAGCTCGGCGGCGCGGCGTTGGACCTGTCCGCGCTGTCGGTGGTGCTGGTCCGCATCGACAACAGCGGGACCCTGGCCATCGACGCCGCCGACTACACCATGGGTCCCACGAATTCGCCTGTCGGCCTGCGTATCTCCTTCCCGGGTCGCGAGGTCATCGGCCTGGCGGTGACCGAACTGCAAGGGGTGCTGCCCGACAACCTCGGGCCCGACTCCGGCATCGGCAAGCGGGCCACCGGCGAGGGTGAGCGGTACGTCGGCATCATCGACCTGCCGAAGGTGGCGCTCGAACGCCGCCAGCACTACAAGATCCTCGCGGTGCTGCGACGGGTGCACGGCACGGGCGAGCCCGCGCAGCCGACCTTCGCCGGGGGAGTCAAGGGCGGCAAGCTCGTCGAGACCCAGAGCCGTTCAGGATCGCCGAAGAAGCTGATGGCGCTGTCCGGATTCCTGGTCGCGCTGATCGCCGGGCAGGCGGTCCTCGCGCTGCAACCGGACCCGCCGCCGCGCGACTGTGCCGGGGGCTCACTGACGCTCGTCGGGTCCACCGCGATGGAGCCGATGATCCGCACGGCCGCGCGCAACTACGCGAAGACCTGCACCGCCGCGGAATTCACCTTCGACTTCAGCGGCACCTCCGACGGACTGGTCGACCTGGCCGAAGCGGGTCCGACCCCGGCGATGCTCGCGATCAGCGACGGTTCCAAGGGGCAGGGCTACACCACACTGGTCGAATACCCGGTGGCGCTGAGTTCCTTCGCGATCGTGACCCACCCCGACCTCGGTCTGCCGAATCTCACGACACCGCAGATCCGCGATCTGTACCGGGGCAGGGTCGTGAACTGGAACCAGCTCGGTGGGCCCGATCAGCCGGTGGTGCTCGTCGACCGGGAGGCCGGCTCGGGCACCCGCAGCGCGCTCGAAGCCCGTTTGCTCGAAGGTGACCGCAAGGTGTTTCCGTTCATCCCCTGTGCCGGAAGGGCATCGGGCGGGCCGCAGTGCGAGGTGAAGTCCACGGCGGGGGTCGGCGCCTACGTGGCCGCGACCCCGGGCGCGGTCGGATACATGGAGACTTCGGCCGCTGGGGGCGAGGTCACCGTCGTTTCACTCGACGGGATCTCCGCCTCGGTGGACACCCTGCGATCCCGCACATATCCGCTCACGGTCGTCGAGTACGCCACGACCAACGGGGAGGTCGCCGGTGATTCGCTGGCGGCGCAGTTCGTCGACTACCTGATGCACGGCGCGGGCCGGGCCGCCATTCGCGAGTTCGGCAATATTCCCTGCCTCGACGCGGTAGCGCAGGCCATCTGTACGCCGTAGACCGTTCCCGATCGCGGAATCTCCTGCCCCGATAGGGAATCGATATGCAACATTTGCCACCGACACGCTGGTTTACTCTGCGGTAGCGGGGTACGTTCCATCTCGGCCCCTCTGTTCAGACGGGCACCCGAAACGGTGCGCATCGCGTCTGGCCAGGCCAACCATGCCCCATGGACGGCGGTGAAGCTCTCGTCTCCACCTCCGCCGAGGCGGCCATCTCTTGTTCGCGCAAGTGCTGCGAGGTTGTGTCCCTGGAAGGAAGGTCATGAGTGCAGACACGTCGGCAATGTCGCCGACCGGTTTGTCCGCGTCCGATCTCTATTCGATCGATTCCCACGGTGGTCCGCTGCGGATCGCCATGGTCGTTCCACCGTATTTCGATGTTCCCCCCAAGGCCTACGGCGGGGTCGAGGCCGTAGTCGCCGATCTGGTCGACTCCCTGTGTGAGCGTGGCCATCACGTCACCCTGTTCGGCGCCGGGATCGACGGCACCAAGGCGGATTTCGTGCCGCTGTGGGACCGGATCCAGCCCGAACGCCTCGGTGATCCGTTCCCCGAGGTCGTGCACGCGCTGCGGGTGCGACGCGCCATCGAACGACTGGCCGATACCGAAGGTATCGACCTGGTCCACGACCACACCTTCGCCGGCCCGCTCAACGCGCCGGCCTACGCCAACCTCGGGTTGCCGACGGTGGTCACGGTGCACGGTCCGGTGCAGGAGGACTGCTACCGCTATTACAAGGAACTGGGCCAGGAGTGTTCGCTCGTCGCGATCAGTGACCGTCAGCGCGCGCTGGCCCCTGACCTGCCGTGGGCGGGTCGGGTGCACAACGCGCTGCGTCCCGATCAGTGGCCGTTCCTGACCGAGAAGAAGGATTACGCACTGTTTCTCGGCCGATTCAGCGCCGACAAGGGCCCGCATCTGGCACTCGACGCCGCCCACGCCGCCGACATCCCGCTGATCCTGGCGGGCAAGTGCAGCGAGGCGCCGGAGAAGGCCTATTTCGAGAAGTTCGTGACGCCGCGGATGACCCCGCGAGATGAGATGTTCGGCCTCGCCGACGCCACCGCCAAGCGTAAGCTGCTCTCCGAAGCTCGGTGTCTGCTGTTCCCCATCCGATGGGAGGAGCCGTTCGGCATGGTGATGATCGAGGCGATGATCTGCGGAACGCCGGTGGTCGCGTTGCGTGGCGGTGCGGTGAGCGAAGTGGTGGTCGACGGGGTCACCGGTCGGATCTGTGACGACCCGGCCGAACTGCCCGACGCCATCGCCGAGGTACAGACCTACGACCCGGCGGCCTGCCGGGCGCACGTGGTCGACCATTTCAGCGCCGACACCCTCGGCCGCGGCTACGAGCAGGTGTATCGAGATCTGCTCGCGCGCACCACGATCGGTTACGGCGGCGCGTACGCGATGCCGATGCCGGTCGGGGCGGCCGTCACCGGACGCGCATGAGTACCGACAGCGCCTCGGCGCCGAGCCCGTTGAACGCGGGGGAACCCGCCGGGCTCGGTGGCGGCGGCGGCAACATCACCCTCGTCGAAGGCGGCACGTTCTGCCTGTCGGACCGGCTCGGCGACATCGAGCCGGGCAAACCACAGGGCCTGTTCTTCCGCGACGCCAGGGTGATCTCGCGCTGGGAGCTGATGATCGACGGCAAACGGCCCGAGGCGCTGTCGGTGCTGAGCCCGGAGGCCTTCGCGGCACGGTTCGTGCTGCGCAGGCCGCCGCAGCAGGGTCGGGCCGACAGCACCCTGCTGGTGGTGCGCGATCGGCTCGTCGCCGAGGGCATGCACGAACTGATCACCTTGGAGAACATGAGCCGCGAGGCCACCGCGGTGGTCCTCGAACTGCACGTCGACGCCGATTTCGTCGACCTGTTCGCGGTGAAGGAAGGGCGCACGAACGGGCACCGCTCGGAGATGACCACCTCCGACGGCGAACTGCTGCTGCACGACCGCGCCGACCTCTCGCGCGGGCTCGCGCTCACCTCCACCGTCGAGCCGATGGTGTTGCCCGGCACCATGATCTGGCGGGTCGTCGTGCCCGCCGGTGGACGCTGGCAGACCGAGATCACCGCCGCGCCCGCCGGTGCGGCGCAGCGTCCGCAGACCTCCGGCACGCCGGGGGAGCGGTACCGGGCCAGCGAGCCGGTGCGCAAGATCCAGGCCTGGCGCGCCACCGCCACCGATATCTCCGCCGATTCCGGTCTGCTCAACCAGATCCTGCGGCGCAGCGAGAGCGACCTGGGCGCGTTGCAGATCCACACTGACTCGGGCACCAATCGCCCGTTCGTCGCGGCGGGCGCGCCCTGGTTCATGACGCTGTTCGGACGCGACTCGCTGCTCACCGCGTGGATGTCGCTGCCGCTGGAAACCGATCTGGCCCTTGGCACTTTGCAGCAACTGGCCGAATTGCAGGGGCAGACGATCGACCCGCTCGTGGAGGAGGAGCCGGGGCGGATCATGCACGAGATGCGGCGCGGGCCCTCGGTGGGCCAAGTGCTCGGCGGGCAGATCTATTACGGAACCGTCGACGCCACACCGCTTTTCGTGATGCTGCTCGCGGAATGTCTACGCTGGGGCGCGGATCCGGCCTCGATCGCGACCCTGCTGCCCGCCGCCGACGCGGCGATCAGCTGGATCACCGATTTCGGTGACCGCGACGACGACGGGTTCGTCGAGTACGTGCGCGCCACCGATCGCGGCCTGATCAATCAGGGCTGGAAGGACTCCTTCGACGGAATCAACGACGCCGCGGGCCATATCGCCGAGGCGCCGATCGCGCTGGCCGAGGTGCAGGGCTACGTGTACGCGGCGTTCCTGGCCCGCGCCGAGCTGGCCGACCAGTTCGACGATCCCGAGCTGGCCGGGCGGATGCGCGAGCGGGCCGAGGAACTGCGCACCAAGTTCGCCGAACAGTTCTGGCTGCCGCACTACGGCTGGTACGCGGTAGCCCTGGACGGGCGCAAACGCCAGGTCGACGCGCTCACCAGCAACGCCGCGCACTGCCTGTGGTCGGGCATCGCCACCGACGAGCACGCCGAGATCCTGATCCGCAATCTGTCCCGCGCGGAAATGGATTCGGGGTTCGGGTTGCGCACCCTGTCCTCGGACATGGGCGCCTACAACCCGATGAGTTACCACTGCGGTTCGGTGTGGCCGCACGACACGGCGATCGCGGTCGCCGGGTTGATGCGGTACCAGCACGTGCCCGGCGCGGTGGAACTGGCGACGAAACTCTCCGGCGGCCTGCTCGACGCGGCCGCGGCCTTCGACGGCCGGCTGCCCGAGCTGTACTGCGGCTTCCCGCGCTCGCGCTTCGCCGCACCCGTGCCGTACCCCACCTCGTGTTCGCCCCAGGCCTGGGCCAGCGCGGCACCGCTGCTGCTGGTGCGCTCCTTCCTCGGCCTCGACCCCGACGTTCCCGCCAAGACCCTCACCCTGCGGCCACAGGTGCCGCCGGCGTGGGGGTGTGTGCGGATGTCGGAGTTCCGACTGGGGGAAGGCGTGACGGTGGACCTGGAGGTGTGCGGGTCGTCGGTGACGGTGACGGGGTTGCCGGAGGGGTGGACTCTGCTCACTGACGACGAGTAGTACGCAGCCCGGGTCGCGGACGAGCTCTCTACTCTGCTCATCGACGATGAGTAGTGCGATCCGGGCTTAGGACGAGGCGGCTCGTCCCGGTCGTCGGGACAGGGTGGGCTGTCACCGTCATGGGAGGGCGATCTGTGATTTCGCGAGAACATGGGTAACTCATCGGGAACGTCCAGCATCCCGGCACGGACAGACGCAAGGCCGCAGCGTGACATTCGTGGCAGTTACCGGTCGGCATGAAACGCGGAGAGGCGGGCATGCCAGGATCAAGACATGGCTGAGCAGACCGCACCCGTGAACAATGCCCCTGTCGAACTGTGGGTCGAGCGCACCGGCACCCGGGCTTACACCGGGCGTAGTAACCGTGGTGCCGAGGTATTGGTCGCGTCGGCGGGGGTTCCGGGCGCGTTCACCCCCGGTGAGCTGATGAAGATCGCGCTGGCCGCGTGCACCGGGCTGTCCTCGGACTTTCCGCTTTCGCGGCGCCTGGGCGACGACTTCGACGCCACTATTCGGGTCTCCGGGGACGCCGATCGGGAGAACGAGGTGTACCCGCAGCTCGACGAGGTTCTCCAACTGGACCTGTCCGAGCTCGACGAGGCGGCTCGGGAGCGACTACTGGTGACCGTGCAGCGCGCGGTCGACAAGGCGTGCACCGTGGGGCGCACGCTCAAGGCGGGCACGAAGGTGACGTTGACCTTCGACATCGACGCATGAGCGAACACGCCGGGGAGCCGGTGCGGCTGAGCGCGTGGGTGCACGGTGACGTGCAGGGCGTGGGGTTCCGGTGGTGGACGCGTTCGCGCGCACTGGAACTGGGCCTGGTCGGTTACGCGCGCAATCACGCCGACGGTCGGGTGCACGTGGTCGCCGAAGGGTCGCGAAGGGCGGGCGAGAAATTGCTGGACCTGTTACGGTCCGGACACGCGATCGGCGGGCCGTTCGGGTCCACTCCCGGACGGGTGGACCTGGTTGTGGAAAGCTGGGAGCCCGCGCGGGGCGACCTGACCGGATTCGAGGAGCGCTAGTGGTGACTTCGGGGGAGAGGCAGCGGTGAGCACGAACAACCCTGGACCGCCCGATCAGTCGGGTGGGTCCGATCAGTCGCCATGGACGCCACCGGATCCCGGCGCGGGCTGGACACCCCCGGCCGACCCGAATGCCGGTGCGACACCGGCCGATTCGGCACCGGACGCCCCGCAGGTGTTCGGCGCGGGCGGGCATCCCGTCGGGCAGTCGCGGCCGGGCAAGATGGCGCGCCAGGAACCCGGTGTGACCCAACCGCGTCCGCCCACCGTCGGCGAGGCCCGTGCGCGCGACAAGGCGCGCAAGCAGGCCGAGGAGGCCGAGCGGGCCGCGGCCGCCGCGGCGGAAGCCAAGCGGCGCAACCGCAAACGCGTGATGATCGGCGGCGTCGCCATCGTGGGCGTCGCGGCCCTGGTGGGCGGCGGCTACCTCGTCTACAGCGCGGTCACCGCACCGGATCAGGTCACCGCCTCGTGCGTGCAGATCGACCAGAACGGCCAGGAAGTCGTCGTCGCCGACGAATTCTGTGGTGACGGCAAATCCAACTTCCGCAGCGACGGTGGCGGCGGACTCGGCGGCCTGGTGATCCTCGGGTGGCCGCAGTACCGCTACCACTACGGCGGCACCCCCACCATCGGCAAGGCGCCCACCGGCGGCAGTTCGGTGAAACCGCGCAACGCCGAGGTCAAGACCAAGAGCGGCACGACCGTGCAACGCGGTGGCCTCGGCAGCAAGTCGACCGGCGGGAGTGGGTCCTAGATGCGGCGAGTGAACAGCGCACCGCGCAAGGGCTGGCAGCAGATCGTCGAGAAGCAGGGCCTGGTCTACGGCGCGCCCGGCCGCGACGCGAGCGGTCAGCCGCGCCCGTACTGGGACGAGTCGGTGCACTACGAGTTCTCGATGGACGAGATCCTCGCGCTGGAAGCCGATGTGGAACTGCTGCAGTCGATGTGCCTGCACGCGGCCGAACACGTCGTGCTCACCGAGCGCTTCGCCGATTTCGGGCTGCCGGAATGGACGTGGGGTCCGATCGCCGAATCCTGGCGGCGCAGTGACCCGTACGTGTACGGGCGGTTCGATCTGCGCTACGACGCGCGCCGCCCGGCCAAGCTGCTCGAGTACAACGCCGACACCCCCACCTCGCTGCTCGAGGCCGCGATCATCCAGTGGCACTGGTTGCAGCAGGTGTATCCCGGTGGCGACCAATGGAATTCGCTGCACGAGAAGCTCGTGGAGCGCTGGACCGAACTGCGCGGGGTGCTGCCGGGCACCGAACTGCACTTCACCTGGTCGGGCGCGGACGCGACCGGCGAGGACAACGTCACCACCGCCTATATGCAGGAGACCGCCGCCGAGGCCGGGTTCGACACGGTGGCATTGCCGATCGAGGAGGTCGGCTACGACACCGAGCTGCACCGGTTCGTCGATCTGGCCGAAGCGCCGATCGAGGCGATGTTCAAGCTCTACCCGTGGGAGTGGATCCTCGACGACGACTTCGGCAAGCGCGTGGTGGCCAGCCTGCCCGCGACGGCCTGGATCGAACCGCTGTGGACCACGCTGCTGAGCAACAAGGCCATCCTGGCCATCCTGTGGGAGATGTACCCCGGCCACCCGAATCTGTTGCCCGCCTACCTCGACAGCCCGCACGAGCTCACCGAGTACATCCGCAAACCCAAGCTCGGTCGCGAAGGCGCCAATATGACCATCGTCGGCCCCGGCATGGAGACCGCCACCGGCGGCGTCTACGGCGCCGAGGGCTTCGTCTACCAATTGCTCGACCCGCTCCCGGAATTCGACGGTATGCGTCCGGTGCTGGGCGCCTGGGTCGTCGGGGACACCGCCGCGGGCCTCGGCATCCGGGAGACCGCGGGCCTGATCACCGATGACGGTGCCGCGTTCGTGCCGCACCGCATCGTCGACTAACTGACCTCACACACACTGTTCGAAAGGACCACGATGACCGCCCTCGCCCTGGAATCGGGTTATTGGAGTGCGCTCGGTGAAGGCGTCGGCGCCATCATCCTGTACTGCCTGATCGGCCTGGTGCTGATGCTGATCGGCTTCTTCGCCATCGACCTGACCACGCCCGGCAAGCTGCGCGACCTGGTTGTCGGCGGTAAGCCGAACGCCATCATCGTCTCCGCCGCGGGCATGATCAGCATGGCGTTCATCGTCGTGTTCGCCGTGCTGGCCACCGGTGGCGTGAACAAGCTGACCGAGGGGCTGATCGCGGCGGTCGTGTACGGCCTGGTCGGCATCGTCGCGCAGGTGATCTCGGTGCGGTTGCTGGAGAAGGTCACCGGCATCGACATCGGTCGCACCCTGCACGCCGACACCTACACCCCCGAGGTGCTGCTCGTGGCCGCCGCGCACTTCGCGCTGGGCCTGGTGGTGGCGTTCGCGATTCTCTGAGCCCGGCGATACGGTTGACATCACACTGTGGAGGGTGGAGGCTGGAAGCAGCACTCCACCCCCCGGATGTGACCGAGAGGACGTCGGCATGGAAATCACCCCCGGTACGCGCGCGTCCGACGCCGAACGCACGGTGATCGTCGACCAGCTGGGTCGGCACATGGCCGACGGCCGGATCGACCTGTCCGAATACGACCAGCGAGTCGCCCAGGTCTACGCGACCACCACCCGCGATCAGCTCGCCGTGGTGCTCTCGGACCTGCCCGCGCTGCCCGAGGACACGTCCGCGGCCCCGCGCGAGCGTGCTGCGCGCATCCCCGTGTGGCAGCGGATCGAAGCGGGCAGCTGGGCCGGGGTGAGCGTGATCGTGCTGGTCATCTGGGGTCTGGTCTCGCTGTCGGCGGGCGAGCTCACCTACTTCTGGCCGATGTGGGTGATCGGCCCGTGGGGCGCGGTGCTGGTGTTCAGGATGATCACCGGCTGGGAATCGGGGCCGAGCGCCGCCGCGCACCTGCGTCGCGCCCAGAAGCACGCCGAGCACCTGAACCCGCACGGTCTCCCCCCGCACCGCGACCGCGCCTGACAGCCGTCCGCGCGGTGTCACCCCCGTCCGATATGCTCACGCGACAACATGGGTAACTCACCGGGTACGGGCTAGCCGAGCCGCCCACAGACCGTCGGCCGCGCACAGTGCCATCCCGCGCCCAGGTCTGGCCAGAAATCGCGGGGAGGCGGAACAGCTTGCATTTGAAGAGCTTGACGTTGAAGGGGTTCAAGTCCTTCGCGTCCGCTACCACCTTGCGATTCGAGCCGGGTATCACCTGCGTGGTCGGGCCGAACGGGTCCGGTAAGTCCAATGTCGTCGACGCGCTCACCTGGGTGATGGGCGAGCAGGGCGCCAAGGCGTTGCGGGGCGGGAAGATGCAGGACGTCATCTTCGCCGGAACCGTCGGCCGGGCACCGCTGGGGCGCGCCGAAGTCACGCTGACCATCGACAACTCCGACGGCGCACTGCCGATCGACTACGCCGAGGTATCGATCACCCGGCGGATGTTCCGCGACGGCGCGGGGGAGTACGAGATCAACGGCAGCACCTGCCGGCTGATGGATGTGCAGGAACTGCTGTCGGACTCCGGCATCGGGCGCGAGATGCACGTCATCGTGGGGCAGGGGCGCCTGTCGGCCATCCTGGAATCGCGGCCCGAGGACCGGCGCGCGTTCGTCGAAGAAGCCGCGGGCGTGCTCAAGCACCGCAGGCGCAAGGAGAAAGCGGTCCGCAAGCTCGACGCGATGCAGGCCAACCTCGCCCGACTCACCGACCTCACCACCGAACTGCGCCGCCAACTCAAACCACTCAGCCGCCAGGCCGAGGTCGCCCGGCGCGCGCAGACCGTGCAGGCCGACCTGCGCGACGCCCGACTGCGCTTGGCCGCCGACGACCTGGTCACCCGGCGCGGGGAACTGGAATCGCAGCTCAGCAAAGAGGCGTACGCGCGCGAGCAGCAGATCACCGTGCAATCCGAGCTCGACGCCGCCAATGCCGCACTGGCCCAGCAGGAATTCCAGCTCTCGCGCCTGAGCCCGTCGGCCGAGGCCGCCGCCCAGACCTGGTTCCAGCTCTCCGCGCTGACCGAGCGCGTGAACGCCACCATTCGGATCGCCAGTGACCGGGCCCGGCACCTACACACCGAGGTCCCGGTCGGGACCGGGCGCGATCCCGAGCAGCTCGAGGCCGAGGCCGACCGGATCGAAGCCGAAGAGGCCGAGCTGCGCTACGCGGTCGAGATGGCGACCGAGACCCTCGAAGCCGCGCGCGAGGCCCTTCATGAGCGCGAACACGCCGCCAAGGCCGCCGAGCAGGCGCACCTGGCGGCCGTGCGGGCCATCGCCGACCGGCGCGAGGGATTGGCGCGGCTGTCCGGGCAGGTCGACAACCTGCGCACCCGCGCGCAATCGGTGGACGCCGAGATCGCGCGCCTGTCGGTGGCCATCGCCGACGCGCGCCACCGGGGCGAGACCGCCCAGGTCGAATACGACGCGGTACAGGACGAACTCGGCGAACTCGACGCCGGCGAGAAGGGCCTCGACGCCCAACACGAACACGCGGTCGCGGCCAAGGAACTCGCCGACGAGCGGGTGCGGGAACTGCGCGAATTGGACCGGGAGGCCGGCAAACTCGTCGCTCGGCTCGGCGCCCGCATCGAAGCGCTCGGCATGAACCTGGCGCGCAAGGACGGTGCGGCCTGGTTGCTCGAACACGGGGTGAGCGGGCTCGGCGGACGGCTGTCGGGGGCGCTGCGGGTGCATTCCGGGTACGAAGCGGCGGTGGCCGCGCTGCTCGGCCCGCTCGCCGACGCCATCACGGCTGATTCCGCCGGTGCGGCGGACGCGGCGGTGCGGGAACTGCGTTCCGGGGACGGGGGACGGGTGGCGTTCGTCTTCGCCACCGACGGACGGATTCCCGCGGAGCGGGGCACGTTGCCCGAGGGGGCGCGGTGGCTCGTCGACGTGCTCGACGGCGAGGAGCGGGTGCGACCCGCGCTGGCCGCCCTCGCTGCCGGTGTGGTCGTCGTCGAGGATCTGGCGCGCGCTACCGAGGTGGCCGCGTCACGTCCTGAACTGCGCGTGGTGACCCGCGACGGTGACCTGGCCGGAGCGGGCTGGGTCGTCGGCGGGTCGGAGCGGATGCCGAGCCAGCTCGAGGTCCAAGCCGAGATCGACACCGCCACCGCGGAATTGGCGGCGGCGCAACGCCGTGCCGAGGAACTGGAAGCGGCCCTGGCCGGGGCCTTGGCCGAACAGACCGACCGCAAGGACTCCGCCGATCACGCGCTGATGGCGCTGCACGAATCCGATCAGGCGCTGCTGGCCATCTACGACCGGCTCGCCCGCGTCGGCCAGACCGCGCGCGCGGCCCAGACCGAGGGGCAGCGGCTCACCACGCAGCGCACGGAAGCCGAAGCGGCGCGGGAGAAGTCACTCGCCTCGCTCGCCGAGCTCGAGGACCGGTTGCGCCACGCCGAGATCGAACACGACGGCGGCGACGACAGTTTCGGGACCGCGAGCACCGAGAGCGCCGGATACGCGCGCGAGGAGGCCGCCGCCGCGCTCGCCGAGGCGCGCACCATGGAGGTCGAGGCAAGGCTGTCGGTGCGCACCGCCGAGGAACGCGCGGAATCGGTTCGCGGCAAAGCGGATTCGTTGCGCCGGGCCGCGCGGGGCGAGCGTGAGGCGCGCGCTCGGGCCGAACGGGCGCAGGCCGCTCGCCGTCGGGCCGCCGCCGTGGCCGCGGCGGTCGCCGAATCGGGCACCGCGATCAAACACGAACTCGAGCAGGTCGTGGCCACCGCCGCCGCCCGGCGCGACGAATTGGTTCGGCGCCGTGGCGAATGCGCGGCCGCGCTCGAACAGGTCAAGGAACGCTCGCGCGCGTTGAACACCCAGCTCGCCCAGCTCACCGACGCCGTGCACCGCGACGAAGTCGCCAAAGCCCAAGCGGCCCTTCGCATCGAACAGCTCGAGACCACCATCTCCGAACAGTTCGGCATCGCCCTGGCCGACCTCGTCGCCGAATACGGTCCCGACGTGCCGCTGCCGCCCTCGGCGCTGGAACTGCACGAATACGAGCAGGCCAAGGAGCGCGGCGAACAGGTCAGCGCGCCACAGCCGATGCCCTACGACCGCCCCACCCAGGAGCGTCGCGCCAAACGCGCCGAGAAGGACCTCACCACCCTCGGCAAGGTCAATCCCCTTGCGCTGGAAGAGTTCGCGGCCCTCGAGGAGCGCTACACCTTCCTCGCCACCCAGCTCGAGGACGTCAAGAACGCGCGCAAGGACCTGCTCGACGTGGTCGCCGAGGTCGACGCGCGCATCCTGCAGGTGTTCACCGAGGCCTACGCCGACGTGGAACGCGAATTCGTCGGCGTCTTCGGCAAACTGTTCCCCGGCGGCGAGGGCCGACTGGTGCTCACCGACCCCACCGACATGCTCACCACCGGCATCGAGGTCGAAGCGCGCCCACCCGGCAAGAAGGTCAAGCGCCTGTCGCTGCTCTCCGGCGGCGAGAAGTCACTGACGGCGGTCGCGTTGCTGGTAGCCATCTTCCGCGCCCGCCCGTCCCCGTTCTACGTGATGGACGAGGTCGAAGCGGCCCTGGACGACACCAACCTGCGCCGCCTCATCGGCCTGTTCGAACAGCTGCGCGAGAAGAGCCAGCTGATCGTGATCACCCACCAGAAACCCACCATGGAAATCGCCGACGCGCTCTACGGGGTGAGCATGCGCGGCGACGGCATCACCCAGGTGATCTCCCAGCGGCTCAACCGGGTCCAGGTCGGCGACCCGGTGTCGACCCCGGCCTGAGCTCACCGAAGGGCACTCGTCACAGCAGGTCGCTGACGTCGTCGGGGACGTCGACGGCGTATTTGCGCAGGATGTCCACCGAGATCACCTCGAGGGCGTTCTCGTGGGTCGCGGCCAGCACCACCGGGGCGGCCACCCCGTCCTCGTGGGCGTGCAACCAGCGCACCGCCACCACGCACCAGCGGTCGCCCGGCTGCAGGCCGGGGAAGTTGTTCTCCGGGCGCGGCGTACTGAGGTCGTTGCCGATGGAGGCCTGGTGCTCCAGGAATTCCGCCGTCACGACGGTGCACACGGTGTGGCTGCCGAGATCCTCCGGGCCGGTGCTGCAGCAGCCGTCCCGGTAGAAGCCCGTGAGAGGATCGGCGCCGCACTCTTCCAGCGGCCCCCCAAGCACGTTTCGATCGGTCACTCCGCCGATCCTATGGGGCGAGCGCCAGAAGTTCCGCAGGACAACGAATCTGTAGTGTTTTCGCCACGCCGCGACACGCGCGATCCGGGCCCGCCGACCCGCCGGGCCGACGCCGCCGACGTGCGGTAACAACCACCCCGAATAGACTCGCCGGGTGAGTTCGCAAGCGTGGATCCTGATCGCCGCGATCGCCGCCGTGCTGTTGGTGGCGCTCGTCGCGGGTTTCGTCCTGTACAAGCGGCGCCAGATTTCGCTGGTCCCGCCCGAGCCGGACAAGGAGTTGACGGACCGGTCCGGTGGCTACACCGCCGCCGGTGGGTTCAGCTTCAGCCAGGGCGGGTCCGCGCCGACCCTGCCCAGACCCGAACCGGTGTCCGAGCGCACCGACACCGACGGCCAACCGCACGTCGGTGACGACGCCGCGGTCCCGCGCGACGCGCCGCGCCGCGGGATCACCGAGGTACCGCTGCCCGAGGCCGATGTCACGGTCGAGGAGACGGTGGTCGTCCCCGACGACGCGTCCGCCCTGGACACGTCCGCGCCCGAGGTCACCGCGCCGACCGACACCGCACCTGTCGACACCGCGCCCACCGACACCGCGCCGGCCGACACCGCGCCCCCGGAGACCGCGCCGACGACGCCCGCTCCCACCGAGACCGAGCCCACCCGGGCTCCTGCCGACACCACGCCCACCAAGCCCGCACCGACCGAATCCGGGCCCACCACGGCACCTTCCACGACGGCGCCCGCCGAGGTTCCCGACCTCGTGGTGCCCGACACCCTGCCCACCCCGGCCGAATCCGACGCCCTCATCACGGCCATCGAGGAGATCGACCCCACCTCCGGTCGCCTCGAGCGCCTGCGCGGTCGGCTGTCGCGCTCGCAGAACGCCGTCGGCAAGAGCCTGCTCGGCCTGCTCGGCGGCGGCGACCTCGACGAGGACTCGTGGGAGGAGATCGAGGACACCCTCGTGCTGGCCGATATCGGCACCGCCAGCACCGCGGCCATCGTCGAACGGCTGCGCGAGGAGATGGCCAGTCGCAGCGTGCGCACCCCCGAACAGGCCCGCGCGCTCCTGCGCGAGGTGCTGATCGACGCCCTTCGCCCCGAACTGGACCGCTCGATCCACGCCCTGCCGCACGGCGACCATCCGGCGATCCTGCTCGTCGTCGGCGTGAACGGCACCGGAAAGACCACCACCACCGGCAAACTGGCGCGCGTGCTCGTCGCCGACGGTCGCCGGGTGCTGCTCGGCGCGGCCGACACCTTCCGCGCCGCCGCCGCCGACCAGTTGCAGACCTGGGGCGAGCGCGTCGGCGCCGACACCGTGCGCGGCAAGGAGGCCGCCGACCCGGCCGCCGTCGCCTTCGACGCGGTCGCCGCGGGCATCGACCGTGGCGTCGACGCGGTCCTGATCGACACCGCCGGTCGCCTGCACACCAAGACCGGCCTGATGGACGAGCTGGGCAAGGTCAAGCGGGTCGTGGAGAAGAAAGCCGAGGTCGACGAGGTCCTGCTGGTGCTCGACGCGACCGTCGGCCAGAACGGACTGATGCAGGCGCGGGTGTTCGCCGACGTGGTCGACATCACCGGCGTGGTGCTCACCAAGCTCGACGGCACCGCCAAGGGCGGCATCGTCTTCCAGGTCCAGCACGAGCTCGGCGTGCCGGTGAAACTGGTCGGTCTGGGTGAGGGCGCCGACGACCTGGCGCCGTTCGAGCCCGGCGCCTTCGTCGACGCCCTCCTCGGCGGTACGTCCTAGCGCACACGACGCTGCCCGTCCGATCCGGCGATCGGGCGGGCAGCGCTGTGTCCGGGGTCCGACCCGAGCGTTTCCGGGCGCCTCAGCAGGGGCGAAACGCCGTGCGAACTCGCGGCGAATCGCACCTCCGCACCGACCTCACGGTGAGCTGAAAGGCTGTCGCCAGACCGACGAAACGTGGATGCAACACAACAGCGCTATCCGTTCACTCAGGTGAAACACCACAGCTCAACGGATGAAACACCGAGTGGCGACCCTTCTGTACAGGCTTTCGTCGTACTCGGCGGGGCCCGAGATGAGGAGGACTAAAGGTGGTGAATCCCGTATTCCTGGCGAGCGTCGACGCGCTCGACACAGGTGACACGGCCTGGGTACTGACCAGTGCGGCTCTCGTACTACTCATGACACCCGGACTCGCGTTCTTCTACGGCGGCATGGTCCGTAGCAAGAACGTTCTGAACATGATCATGATGAGCGTCAGCGCCATGGGCGTGATCGGCGTGCTCTGGGTGCTCTACGGCTACTCGATGGCCTTCGGCACCGACAAGGCGAGCCTGGTGGGCGACCCGACCGAGTTCTTCGGTCTGCGGACGCTGTTCTCCGGCCTCTCCGAGGGCCACGGTGAGCTGGCGCTGACCGGCACGGTCCCGACGCTGGTCTTCGTGGCGTTCCAGGCGATGTTCGCGATCATCACTGTCGCCCTCATCTCGGGTGCGGTCGCCGACCGGATGAAGTTCAGTGCCTGGCTGGTCTTCGCCGGCATCTGGGCCACCGTCGTCTACTTCCCCGTGGCCCACTGGGTCTGGGGTGGCGGCTGGATCATGGAGAAGGTCAAGGCGATCGACTTCGCCGGTGGCACCGCGGTGCACATCAACTCCGGTGCCGCGGCACTGGCGCTGGCCCTGGTTCTCGGCAAGCGCAAGGGCTGGCCGAAGACGCCGTTCCGTCCGCACAACCTCCCGTTCGTCATGCTGGGTGCCGGCCTGCTGTGGTTCGGGTGGTTCGGGTTCAACGCCGGTTCGGCTCTGGGTGCCAACGGCACCGCCGCCGCCGCCTTCGTCACCACCCTGGTCTGCACCGCGGCCGCCCTGCTGGCGTGGCTGCTCGTGGAGAAGATCCGTGACGGCAAGCCCACCTCGCTCGGCGCCGCCTCGGGCATCGTGGCCGGTCTGGTCGCGATCACCCCGGCCTGTGCCTCGGTCAACGTCATCGGCGCGCTGTTCATCGGCGTCATCGCCGGTGCGGCCTGTGCCCTCGCGGTCGGCCTGAAGTTCAAGTTCGGCTACGACGACTCGCTCGACGTCGTCGGCATCCACCTCGTCGGTGGTGTCATCGGCACCGTGCTGATCGGCCTGGTCGGTACCGCCGAGGCGCCCACCGCCGCGGACGGCCTGTTCTACGGTGGCGGCTTCGACGTGCTGTGGCGTCAGGTCGTCGGTGCCTTCGCGGTGCTGGCCTACTCGCTGGTCGTCGCGGCGATCATCGCCCTGGCCATCAAGGCCACTATCGGCCTTCGTGCCAGCGCTGAGGAAGAAGCCTCGGGCATGGACGACTCCGAACATGCGGAGACGGCATACGATTTCGCTGCTGTGAGTGGCACGGCTCGCAGTGCCGCCAAGGAGGCATGACGTAATGAAACTCGTTACCGCAATCGTCAAACCGTTCACCCTCGAGGACGTCAAGACCGGGCTCGAGCAGGCAGGCGTGCTCGGCATGACTGTCAGCGAAGTCCAGGGCTACGGCCGGCAGAAGGGCCACACCGAGGTCTACCGCGGTGCGGAGTACTCGGTGGACTTCGTCCCCAAGGTCCGCGTCGAGATCGTCGTCGACGACGCCTCGGTCGAGAAGGTCGTCGAGGTGATCGTCGAGGCCGCGCGCACCGGCAAGATCGGTGACGGCAAGGTCTGGGTCAGCCCGGTCGATACGATCATCCGGGTCCGTACCGGTGAACGCGGTACTGACGCACTGTAATTCGGCGCCGGAGCTACCGGCGGTGTAACGATCGAGCGG
>NZ_JBHSQN010000011.1:204048-275879 GCF_042658545.1 Nocardia lasii | reverse complement strand
GCCGCCCGCATGATGAATGGCGGTGGGGCTGTGGGACAACAGAACGGCGGTATTCAGCACAACGGGGCGGCGGACCTGGTCAAAGCCAGGGCGCAGCTGCTCGACGGCGCAGGCACGCGCAATCCGCGACTGGACCCGGAATCACTGCGCGGAGCCCTGGTCGACCTGTTCGAACTGTGGCTCACCAGCAAGGGCAACGAACTCGGCATCACCGCCGACAGCGGCCTGTCGGTCGTGGCGGTCGGCGGACTCGGCCGCCGCGAGATGCTCCCGTACTCCGACCTCGACCTCGTGCTGCTGCACGACGATGTCGACCCCAAGGTGGTCGCCGAGGTCGCCGACCAACTCTGGTATCCCCTCTGGGACGCCCACATCAAGCTCGACCACAGCGTGCGCACGGTGCCGCAGGCCCTGCGCGTGGCCGCCGACGACATGATCGCCGTGCTCGGCATGCTAGAGGCCCGCCACATCGTCGGCGACGAAGACCTCAGCAATCTGCTCATCGGCGGTGTTCGTCGCGAATGGCGCACCGGGATCCGCTCGCGCTTCGACGACCTGCTGGCCCAGACCACCGCGCGCTGGCAGCGCAGCGGCGAGATCGCCCACCGCGCCGAACCCGACCTCAAGAACGGTCGCGGCGGACTGCGCGACATCCAACTGCTCGAAGCCCTCTCGATCGCCCAACTGACCGACTCCATGCCCGGTCTTGGCCCCGACGTGCCCGGTGGCGGCCTGCGCCAGGCCCACCGCAGGATCCTCGACGTGCGCACCGAGCTGCACCGGGTGGCCGGTCGGGCCCGCGACCAACTGCGCGCCCAGGACGCCGACGAGATCGGCGCGGCGCTGCGCATCGGTGACCGCTTCGATCTGGCCAGGACACTGACCGATTCGGCGCGTACGGTGAGCTATTCGTGCGATGTCGGCCTGCGAACGGCCGCCAACGCGCTGCCACGACGCGGCCTGGCCAGGTTGCGTCGGATGCCGGTGCGCCGACCACTCGATGAGGGGGTGGTCGAGCACTCCGGCGAGGTGGTGCTGGCCAGAGACGCCCGCCCGCAACGTGATCCGGGCCTGATCCTGCGGGTCGCCGCGGCCTCGGCGCAGTCCGGGCTGCCGATGTCGGCCACCACCCTCAACCGCCTGTCCGAGGACGCGCCCGAACTGCGCGAACCGTGGCCCAAGGACGCGCTCAACGATCTGCTCGTGCTGCTCGGCGCGGGCCGCGGCAGCATCGACGCGGTCGAGGCGCTGGATCGAACGGGCCTGTGGGGCAGGCTGTTCCCCGAATGGGGCGCGGTGCGCGATCTGCCCCCGCGCGACGCCATCCACACCTGGACCGTGGATCGACACCTGATGGAGACCGTCGCCTACGCGAGCGGGCTGAGCACCAGGGTCGCCCGGCCCGACCTGCTCGCGCTCGGCGCGCTGCTGCACGACATCGGCAAGGGCAGGCAGGGCGATCACAGTGTCGTCGGCGCCGAACTGGCCACCCACATCGGCCGCAGGCTCGGGCTGTGGCCCTCGGACGTGCGCACGCTCAGCGCGATCGTGCGCCACCACCTGCTGCTGCCCGACACCGCCACCCGGCGCGACCTCGACGACCCGGCCACCGTGCGCCACGTCGTCGACGCCCTCGACGGCGACGTCGGCCTGCTCGAACTGCTGCACGCGCTGGCCGAGGCCGACTCGATGGCGACCGGTCCCGGCGTGTGGGGCGACTGGAAGGCCTCGCTGATCGGCGAACTGGTCCGCCGGTGCCGACTGGTCATGGCGGGCGAGCCGCTGCCGGAACCGGAACCGATCGACCCCGCGCTGTTGGCCGCGGCCGCCGACGGGGGCGTGCACGTCACGCTCACGCCCGGCGACGGCAAGCACACCTTCGTGGTCACGGTGATCGCGCCCGACACGCCCGGCCTGCTCTCCGACGCGGCCGGGGTGCTGGCCCTGCATTCGCTGCGGGTGCTCTCGGCGTCACTGGGCAGCGCGGGGGACTCCGCGATCAACACCTTCGTAGTGATGCCCAAGTTCGGCGACCCGCCCGAGGCCGGTCTGCTGCGCCAGGAACTGATCCGGGCGATCGGCGGCGCGCTGGTCGTGTCGGAGGTGCTGGCCAAACGCGAAGCCGAGGCCCTCGGCACCGGACCCGGCCGCTACGCGCGCGCCCAACCGCGCGTGATCTGGTCACCGACCAGTACACCCGGGCAGGTGATTCTCGAGCTGCGCGCCGACGATCGGGTGGGCATGCTCAGCCGCCTCGCCGGTGCCTTCGCCGCGACCGGCGCGAATGTTCGCTGGGCCAAGGTGGTCACGATGGGCTCGGCCGTGGTCGACGCGTTCTGCCTCGAACTCGGCGACGCCGACAGCCCGGCGCTGCGCGAACGCATCGAAAGCGCGGTGCTGCAAGTGGTTCCGCAACCCGCGCCACCGCCGCCGCCCACCGAGGCCGCCGCTGCGGGCTGACCAGCGCCGATCACGTTAGGACACAGTTTGCTCACTGATTGCTATCGGATTGCTACACGCCGTTTCTCGCGGTCCGATAAGTCGAGATGTGACCTATAGCATTCTGCGGGTCCAGCACTTTTCCGGGTCGGGCTGTCACTCGTACGAGGGGAGCTGATCGGTGGCTATCGAAGTCGTTTCCGCATCAATGATGACCAGTGACGCGACCGCGCACATCGCGCGGTGCGTCGGTGGTGACCTGTGGGTGGTTTCGTGGTTGCCGGGTCGCACGCTCAGCGGCGCACAGGCATTGGCCGCGATGACCATCGCCTCGACCACGGCGCACCGCGTCGACAGCGCCGATTCCGAATGGTTGCGGATCGAGGCGCTCTCGCGCGAACTCGGTCTCACCGGTCGCGAAGCGGTGTACCTGGTCAACATCGAATCGCACGAGTTGCGTCGCAGCGCGCCACCGCACGTGCGGCAGATCGAATAACCTCCATTACCCTGGGAGGGAATTATCTGACCCTTTCAGATCAGGAGCGCGATCGGTGTTCGAATCCCTGTCCGACCGGCTTACCGGTGCACTGCAGGATCTGCGCGGTAAGGGGCGTCTGTCACCGGCCGACATCGACGCCACCGCCCGCGAGATCCGCCTCGCACTCCTCGAAGCCGACGTCGCGCTGCCCGTGGTGCGCGGCTTCATCGCCAATATCAAGGAACGCGCCAAGGGCGCGGAGGTCTCCGGCGCGCTCAATCCCGCGCAGCAGGTCGTCAAGATCGTCAACGAGGAACTCGTCACGATCCTCGGCGGCGAGACCCGACGGCTGAACCTCGCCAAGAACCCGCCGACGGTCATCATGCTGGCCGGTCTGCAGGGCGCGGGTAAGACCACCCTCGCGGGCAAGCTGGCCAAATGGCTCAAGGGTCAGGGACATCAGCCGCTGCTGGTGGCCTGTGACCTGCAGCGCCCCGGCGCGGTCACCCAGCTCCAGGTCGTCGGTGAGCGCGCGGGCGTGCCCGTGTTCGCCCCGCACGGCGGCACCTCCATCGGTGGTGGCGAGAACCCGCTCGGGATCTCCGCGGCCGACCCGGTCGCCGTCGCCGCGGCCGGTATCGAAGAGGCCAAGGCCAAGCAGTACGACGTGGTCATCGTCGACACCGCCGGTCGCCTCGGCATCGACGCCGAGCTGATGCGCCAGGCCGCGGGCATCCGCGACGCCGTGCAGCCCGACGAGACCCTGTTCGTGCTCGACGCCATGATCGGCCAGGACGCGGTGAGCACCGCCGAGGCCTTCCGCGACGGCGTCGGCTTCACCGGCGTCGTGCTCACCAAGCTCGACGGTGACGCCCGCGGTGGTGCGGCGCTGTCGGTGCGCAAGATCACCGGCGCGCCGATCATGTTCGCCTCCACCGGTGAGAAGCTCGAGGACTTCGACGTCTTCCATCCCGACCGGATGGCCTCGCGCATCCTCGGCATGGGCGACGTGCTCACCCTCATCGAGCAGGCAGAACAGGTCTACGACGCCCAGCAGGCCGAGGAGACCGCCCGCAAGATCGGCAGCGGCGAGCTCACCCTCGAGGACTTCCTCGACCAGATGCTGGCCATCCGCAAGATGGGCCCCATCGGCAACCTGCTCGGCATGCTGCCGGGCGCGGGCCAGATGAAAGAGGCACTGGCCGCGGTCGACGACAAGCAGCTCGACCGGGTGCAGGCGATCATCCGCGGCATGACCCGCGCCGAGCGCGACAACCCCAAGATCATCAACGCCTCGCGCCGGCTGCGCATCGCCAACGGCTCCGGCGTGCAGGTCTCCGAGGTCAACCAGCTGGTCGACCGGTTCTTCGAGGCCAAGAAGATGATGGCGGCGATGGGTCGGCAGATGGGGATGCCGGGCGCCCGTCGGGCCAACAACAAAAAGGGCGGCAAGAAGGGCAAGAAGGGTGGGCGCGGGCCCACGCCGCCGAAGATGCGCGGCGGATTCCCCGGGATGCCCGCCGGAATGCCGGGGCTGCCCGCGGGGATGGACCTGTCGCAGATGCCGCCCGGATTGGATCAGTTGCCGCCGGGACTCGAGGGTATCGACCTGTCGCAGTTCAAGTTCCCCAAGAACTGAGCCGGTAGAGCACTCGCGCCGCGTGGAGTCGACCCGACACCACGCGGCGCGCTGCTGTCGGCGGTAGGTTGGGGAGCGGGCTGACGTCTGGAGGTTCTGCTGTGCATGTGCGTGGTGTGGTGCTGCCCGATGATGTCGAACGTGACCTGTGGGTCGTCGACGGGGCGGTGACGTTCGAACCGGTCGCCGGCGCCGAAAGTCTGTGTCGCACAGGGTGGATCGTGCCGGGGCTCGTGGACGCGCACTGCCACGTCGGGATCTCCTACGGTGGCGGCGACGAGACCCACGAGGGTGCTGTCGAGCAGGCCGAGACCGAGCGCGACGCCGGGGCGCTGCTGCTGCGCGACGCCGGTTCGCCGATCGACACGCGGTTCATCGACGAGCACGTCGAATTGCCGCGCATCATTCGAGCGGGCCGCCACATCGCCCGGCCCCGCCGCTACATCCGCGAGCTGGGAATCGAACTCGACGACGAACGCGACCTGCCCGAGATCGTCGCCGAACAGGCGCGGTTCGGGGACGGCTGGGTCAAGATCGTGGGGGACTGGATCGACCGAGCCGTGGGCGATCTGCGCCCGCTGTGGAGCGACGACATCCTGAAGCAGGCCATCGACGCCGCCCACGCCAACGGTGCCAGGGTCACCGCGCACGTCTTCGGCGAGGACGCGCTGCCCGGCCTGATCAACGCGGGCATCGACTGCCTCGAACACGGCACCGGACTCACCGACGACACCATCGCGCTGATGGCCGCCCACGGCACCGCGCTGGTCCCCACCCTGATCAACATCGACACCTTCCCCGGCATCGCCGACAGCGCCACCAAGTTCCCCGTCTACGCCGCCCACATGCGCGACCTGCACCACCGCGTCCGCGACACTGTCGGCAAAGCCCACGAGGCGGGCGTGCCCATCTACGCGGGCACCGACGCAGGCGGCTCCATCCGCCACGGCCGCATCGCCGACGAGATCACCGCCCTCACCGGCGCAGGCCTCACCCCCCACGAAGCCCTCGGCGCCGCCTCCTGGAACGCCCGCACCTGGCTACACCGCCCCAGCATCGAAGAAGGCGCCCCGGCGGACTTCGTCATCTACACCCACGACCCCCGCACCGACCCCCGGTCCCTGACCGACCCGCAGTGGGTCGTGCTGCGCGGGCTGGTCGTGAAGACCCCCGACCCGGTCACAGGTCACCGCTGAATCGGGCGTTGCGCGCCGATAGCGGAGGCGATTTCCGGGCCTGCCCGGTCGTCTGGCACAATGGTGCCTCGTCCTTCCTGGACAGTGTCAGCCCGTCTCCGGTTCCGTACCGCGCGGCGGTCACGCACACATGCGCGAAACCGGACCCGCAGACCATGTGGGTCGCAGAATCGCGTGGTGACCACACTACTGAAAGAAGACTGAGCAGCATGGCTGTCAAGATCAGGCTCACCCGCCTCGGCAAGATCCGTAACCCCCAGTACCGCGTCGTCGTCGCCGACTCGCGCTCGCGTCGTGACGGCCGGGCCATCGAGTCCATCGGCCTGTACCACCCGAAGGAAGAGCCCTCGCTGATCCAGATCGACGCCGATCGCGTCGCGTACTGGCTCTCGGTCGGCGCGCAGCCCACCGAGTCGGTGCAGCGTCTGCTCGAGATCACCGGCGACTGGCAGAAGTTCAAGGGCCTGCCGGGCACCGAGGGCACCCTGAAGGTCAAGGCCCCGAAGGCGTCCAAGCTGGACCTGTTCAACGCCGCCCTCGCCGCCGCGGACAACGCGCCCACCACCGAGGCCGTCACCCCGAAGAAGAAGGCCGCCAAGAAGGACGAGGCTGCCGCTGAGGAAGCCGTCACCGAGGCTGCCGAGTAATGACTGCCGTTGTTGCCGATGCCGTCGAACACCTGGTTCGCGGCATCGTCGCCAACCCCGACGACGTCCGTGTCGAGCTGCTCACCGGACGTCGCGGGCGCACCGTCGAGGTGCATGTCCATCCTGAAGACCTGGGCAAGGTGATCGGACGCGGTGGTCGCACCGCGACCGCGCTGCGCACCCTGGTCGCCGGCATCGGCGGCCGTGGGATCCGGGTCGACGTGGTCGATACCGACGCCTAGATGGAACTCGTCGTAGGTCGGGTCGCCAAGTCGCACGGCGTGCGCGGCGAACTCGTCGTCGATGTTCGCACCGACGCACCGGAGGTCCGGTTCGCGCCGGGCGCCGTCCTGCGCGGTCGGATGCCGAAGTCGTCGGCGACCCGTGACTACACCGTGAAGTCGGCCCGAGAGCACTCGGGCCGGCTTCTGGTGTTCGTCGACGGTATCGACGACCGCACCGCCGCCGACGCCCTGCGCGGCACCCTGTTCATCGTCGACAGCGACACCTTGCCGCCGTCCGACGATGACGACGCCTTCTACGATCACGAGCTCGAGGGCCTTCGGGTCGAGCTCGGCGACGGCACCGTCGTCGGCACGGTCACCGAGGTGCTGCACTCGGCCGCGGGCGAACTGCTGTCGGTGCGCGCCGCCGACGACGGCCGCGAGATTCTCATTCCCTTTGTCACCGCCATCGTCCCGACGGTCTCGCTCGCCGATGGTCTGGTGGTCATCACCCCGCCCGAGGGCCTGCTCGATCCGGAGTAATTCGTGCAACTCGACGTCGTCACGATCTTCCCGGAGTATCTCGAGCCGTTGCGCACGGCGCTGCTGGGCAAGGCCATCGACAAGGGTCTGATCTCGGTCGGGGTCCACGACCTGCGCGACTGGACCCATGACGTGCACAAGTCGGTCGACGACTCGCCCTACGGCGGCGGCCCCGGCATGGTCATGAAACCCACCGTGTGGGGCGACGCGCTCGACGCGGTCTGCCCCGACGACGCCCTGCTCGTGGTGCCCACCCCCGCCGGCGTGCCGTTCACCCAGGCCACCGCGCAACGCTGGGCCACCGAGAAGCACCTGGTCTTCGCCTGTGGGCGCTACGAGGGCATCGACCAGCGCGTCTTCGACGACGCCGCCCGCCGGGTGCGCGTCGAGGAGGTGAGCATCGGCGACTACGTCCTCATCGGGGGCGAGGCCGCGGTGCTGGTGATGACCGAGGCCGTGGTGCGCCTGATCCCCGGCGTGCTCGGCAATCAGCAGTCACACGAGGAGGATTCGTTCTCCGACGGGCTGCTCGAGGGCCCCAGCTACACCCGACCGGTGTCCTGGCGCGGCCTGGACGTACCGCCGATCCTGCTCTCGGGCGACCACGCCAAGGTCGCGGCGTGGCGCCACGACCAGTCGCTGGAGCGCACGACCGCGCGACGCCCCGATCTGCTGCCCTGAGCTATCCCGCGACCACACGGGTCGTGATGCAGAACGGATGCCCCGCGGGGTCGAGCAGCACCCGCCAGCGCGGATCGGGTTGCACCGGTGCGGGTTTCGCGCCGATCGCCACGGCGTGCTGCTCGCACAGATCCAGGTCGGCATCGGCGGCGAGATCCAGATGCACCGCCGCGGTCCCCGGCCACTGCGGCGGGAAGTAGTCCTCGACCCGTTGCGCGGCCAGCGTCAGGCCCGAGGGTATGCGGATGCCGACACTGTGCTCGTCGTTCCACAGGACCCGCCCACCGAGGAGCCCGAGGTAGAAACGGGCGAGGGATTCGGGGTCGTCGCAGTCCAGGGAAAGGCCGGCCAGTTGAAAAGGCTCCGTCATCTCATCGACGGTACCGGGCAGCGCGGACGCCGAGATTGTTTTGTCCCAAAGACATTTGGGTATCCAGAAGGATCATTCGTTGTGCGAACGTCCAATGTGGGGATTGCTGGTTCCATTCGGAACCGGGGACGGATCGGACGCGGGTTCGCCGATCGCGGGCGATCGCGCGACCGCCCCGCTGATGTGCCTGCGTAGTCGTTGTCTCAGTGGGCGATTCGGTGTTCGCGCGATTGTTGCGAGGATTCTGGATCGGTTCGGGGCCATCGCCGTGACGGCTGGGCGGGTCGAATTCGGGGCCGGTTCGGGTCCGAAAGGGTGTGCGCGGCGTGACGAATCGCACATCGGGGCCGTGTGATTCGGAGTGGCGAGGCTGCGGCGGGTCGCGGTCACCGCGGTGGCCGTTCGACGGGCGAACACACCGGCGGGCCCGGTGCGCGAACCCGACGTGACGACGATTCGCTGACCTGGGTGCGGGCGGGGTGTCGGGGTGGAGCTGTAGTCTCTGCGGCTGTGACGACAGCGCCAGAGATCGCCGACAGCACGACCGCCCTCGCCAGCGTTGGCAGGCGGATCGCCGATGAACTGGGGGTGCGGGAGACTCAGGTCCGCGCCGCCGTCGAACTGCTCGACAGCGGTTCGACGGTTCCGTTCATCGCGCGCTACCGCAAGGAGGCCACCGACGGCCTCGACGACGCCCAGCTGCGCCAACTCGAGGAACGCCTCGGGTACCTGCGTGAGCTCGACGAGCGCCGTGGCGCGATCATCGAATCCATCCGGGGGCAGGGCAAACTCGATCCCGCCCTGCACGCGCAGCTCATGACGGCCGAGACCAAGGCTCGCCTCGAGGACATCTACCTGCCGTACAAGCCCAAGCGCCGCACCAAGGCCCAGATCGCGCGCGAGGCCGGGCACGAGCCGGTGGCCGACGCCCTGATCACCGACCACACCACCGACCCGGCCGCCTACACCGCCGAACAGCTCGACGGCGCCCGCTCGATCCTGGTCGAACGCTTCGCCGAGGACGCCGACCTGGTCGGTGAACTGCGCGAACTGATGTGGAACCGCGGTCAGGTCAGCTCGCGAGTGCGCGCGGGCAAAGAAGAGGCGGGCGCCAAGTTCGCCGACTACTTCGAGTTCAGCGAGCCCTTCCACAAACTGCCCTCGCACCGGATCCTGGCGCTGCTGCGCGGGGAGAAGGAAGAGGTGCTCACGCTGCACCTGGAAGCCGACACCGAAGAACCCGAGCCCGGTGCGCGCACGATCTACGAGGGCCGCATCGCGGTCGCGTTCGGCATCGCCGACAAGGGCCGCCCGGCCGATTCCTGGCTGCTCGACACCGTGCGGTGGGCCTGGCGCACCAAGTTGCAGGTCAGCCTCGGGATCGACACGCGGATGCGGTTGCGTCAGGCCGCGGAGAAGGACGCGGTCGACGTGTTCGCCGCGAACCTGCGCGACCTGCTGCTGGCCGCCCCCGCGGGCACCCGCACCACGATGGGCCTCGACCCCGGCTACCGCACCGGCGTGAAGGTCGCCGTCGTCGACGCCACCGGCAAGGCCGTCGCGACCGAGGTCATCTACCCGCACAAACCGCAGGGTCAGACCGAGAAGTCCCTGGCCGTGCTGGCCGCGCTCGTCGCCCGATTCGACGTGGAGCTCATCGCGATCGGCAACGGCACCGCCTCGCGCGAGACCGACGCCCTCGCGGTGGAACTGATCTCGCGCATCCCCGAGAACAAGCCGACCAAGATCGTGGTGTCGGAGGCGGGCGCGTCGGTGTACTCGGCCTCGGCCTACGCCTCGGCCGAACTGCCCGATATGGACGTGTCGCTGCGCGGGGCGGTCTCCATCGCCCGCCGGTTGCAGGATCCGCTGGCCGAGCTGGTCAAGATCGACCCGAAGTCGATCGGCGTCGGCCAGTACCAGCACGACGTGTCCGAGACGCTGCTGGCGCGCTCGCTGGGCGCGGTCGTCGAGGACGCGGTGAACGCGGTCGGCGTCGACGTGAACACCGCCTCGGTGCCGCTGCTGGCCCGGGTCTCGGGCGTGTCGGGGTCGGTCGCGGAAAGCATTGTGGCCCACCGTGATCAGCACGGGCCGTTCCGCAGCCGTACCGCCCTGCTCGACGTCGCGCGCCTGGGCCCCAAGGCCTTCGAACAGTGCGCGGGCTTCCTGCGTATTCGCGGCGGCGTCGACCCGCTCGACACCTCCGCCGTGCACCCCGAGGCCTACCCGGTGGTGCGTCGGATTCTCGAGCACACCGGTCGGGAGATGTCGGAGGTCATCGGCAACACCGGCACCCTGCGCGCCCTGCGACCCGCCGACTTCACCGACGAGAAGTTCGGTGTGCCCACCGTCAGCGACATCATCGCCGAACTCGAGAAGCCGGGCCTTGACCCGCGCCCGGAGTTCAAGACCGCCGAGTTCGCCGCGGGCATCGAGAAGGTCGCCGACCTGAAGCCGGGCATGGTGCTCGAGGGCGTCGTCACGAATGTGGCCGCGTTCGGCGCGTTCGTCGACGTCGGCGTGCACCAGGACGGTCTGGTGCACGTGTCGGCGCTGTCGCACTCCTTCGTCAAGGATCCGCGCGAAGTCGTGAAGTCCGGCGACGTGGTGAAGGTGAAGGTGCTCGAGGTCGACGTGGCCCGCCAGCGGATCGGCCTGAGCCTGCGCCTGGACGACGAACCGGGCAAGCCCGCACAGGGGGACAATCGTGGAGGCGGGCGCGGACCCGGCCGGGTCGGCCAGGCGCCGCCACGCAAGCAGGGACAGCCCCGACAGGGCAACAGCGGCGGCAACCAGCGCAAACAGGCCGCCGCGCCGACCGGATCGATGGCCGACGCCCTGCGCGCGGCCGGTTTCGGCAACAAGTAGGGACACGACGACAGGGCGGGCGGCATGCGACGGTGGCTCGACGACGAGGTGATCGCGCACGGCCGCCTGCCCCTGCTCTGCTTCCTGCTGGGATTCATCCTCGGCTTCGTGGTCATCCGCATCAGCGTGCGGATGATCCGCGCCAATGTGCGGTGGTGGCCGGGCAATGTGAAAGCCGGCGACACCCACATCCACCACATGGTGTTCGGCGTGATCACGGTGCTGCTGTCGGGAATCGGGCTGATCGCCACCGCCGAGGACTCCACCCAGGTCACCTCGAGCGTGCTGTCGGCGGTGTTCGGCGTCGGCGCGGCCCTGGTGCTCGACGAGTTCGCGCTGATCTTCTACCTGCGTGACGTCTACTGGTCCGAACAGGGCCGCACCTCGGTCGACGCGGTGTTCGTCGCGCTGGCGGTCACCGGACTGCTGCTGCTCGGCGTGCAACCCGCGACCTTCCTCGACTACGACGACTTCCGACAATCCAGCGGCGTCGGGGTACGGGTCGGGGTGGCGATCACGATCACGGTGAACCTGCTGCTCGCCGGGGTGGTGATCGCCAAGGGCAAGATCTGGACCGGCCTGTTCGGCATGTTCTTCACGCCGCTGCTGCTGGTCGGGGCGGTGCGCTTGAGCAGGCCCGGTGCGCCGTGGGCGCGCTGGCGCTACGGGCACCGGGCCAAGACCATGAATCGGGCCATCGCGCGCGAGCGGCGGTATCGTCGACCCGTCATCCGGGCCAAGATCTTCGTCCAGGACCTGATCGCGGGCAAACCCGATGTCGAGCACGCGCGCACCGCCGCCGAGGCCGAGTTGGCGCGCACGGTCGTGGCCGCACCGCCCGCGCCGCTGCCGCATCCGCACCTGCTGCCGCGCCGTCGGGCCGATCAGTCCGACGAACCGTGAGCCCGATTTCGATCGCGAGGTCCGGGTCTGGCACAATGAACCGGTTGCCTCGGCCGAGTCATGTCCGAGAGCACTCCTGTTCTGAGCATGAACCGGTCGCGCGCGTGAAGTGCCGCCAGGTTCCTCTGTTCACGTGAAGAATCCGAAAAGGTGGAAAATGAACACCCTTGATTTCGTCGACGAGAAGTCGCTGCGCAGCGATGTCCCCAACTTCCGTCCGGGCGACACCCTGAACGTGCACGTGAAGGTCATCGAAGGCTCGAAGGAGCGCATCCAGGTCTTCAAGGGCGTCGTGATCCGTCGCCACGGCGGCGGCATCGGCGAGACCTTCACGGTCCGCAAGGTGTCCTTCGGCGTCGGTGTCGAGCGCACCTTCCCCGTGCACAGCCCCAACATCGACCACATCGATGTCGTGACCCGCGGTGACGTGCGTCGCGCCAAGCTGTACTACCTGCGCGATCTGCGCGGCAAGGCTGCCAAGATCAAGGAAAAGCGCTGATCTCGCAGTAGCACCACGCAGTACCAGAATTTCTTCAGGTAGCCCGGCACCCGACTCACGTCAGGGTGCCGGGCTACTCTGTTCGGCGTGGCAGACGAAAGTGGTTCGGTGTCGGTGTCGGATTCGGGTGACGACGACGGTGGGCAGCAGCGGAGAAAGAAGCGCGGCGCCAAGAAGCAGCGCCCGTTCTGGCAGGAACTGCCGATCCTGGTGGTGATCGCGGCGGTGATCGCCGCACTGATGGTCACGTTCGTCGGTCGGCCGTACGTGATCCCGTCGCAGTCGATGGAGAACACGCTGCTCATCGGCGATCGCATCTACGTCCAGAAGATCAGCTACTACGCCTCCGAACCCGGACCGGGCGACGTGGTGGTCTTCGTGGGACCGCCGTCGTGGAACGGGCACTACAAGTCGGTGCGCTCCGACAACGCCGTGGTGCGCGGCATCCAGAACTTCCTCTCCTACTTCGGACTGGTTCCGCCCGACGAGAACGACCTGGTCAAACGTGTGATCGCGGTGGGCGGGCAGACCGTGCAGTGCTGCGATCCGCAGGGTCGGGTGATGGTCGACGGGAAACCGCTCGACGAGCCCTACATCAAGAAGGACTACCCCTGGTTCACCGATCGTCCCAACGCGGTGTACCCGGCCGGGCGGGTGTTCGGGCCGGTCAAGGTGCCCGAGGGCAACCTGTGGGTGATGGGCGACAACCGCAACGAGTCGGCCGATTCGCGCGCGCATGTCAGCGACGATCTGCAGGGCACGGTGCCGGTGGACAATGTGCGCGGCAAGACGGTCTTCAAGATCTGGCCCCCCGGCCGAATGGGTCCAGTCAAAACCCAGAACGCGCAAGAGAACTGACGCGACAGGACAATCGAACTGTGGGGCAGGATCGGACCAGCTGGCCGCCGCGGATGGTGATGCGCCGCGCGGGTGGACTACGCACCCTCGAGGCCGCACTCGTGCGCGGCGGCCTCGCACCGGTGGCCGGTGTCGACGAGGCCGGGCGCGGGCCCTGTGCGGGACCGCTGGTGGTCGCCGCGTGTCTGCTGGCGCCCAAGGCCTACGACAAGCTGTCCGGGCTCGACGACTCCAAGAAACTCACCGAGGCGGCCCGTGAGGAGCTGTTCCCGGTGGTCCAGCGACTGTCGCTGGCGTGGAGTGTGGTGGTGGTGCCCGCGTGGGAGATCGACGCGATCGGCATCCACGTCGCCAATATCGAGGGCATGCGCCGAGCCGTGGCCGGCCTGGCCCGCGAGCCCGGCTACATCCTGACCGACGGATTCAAGGTCCCCGGGCTGCCCGCGCCGTCGCTGCCGGTGATCGGCGGCGACGGCACGGCGGCCTGCATCGCGGCGGCGAGCATCCTGGCGAAGGTCACCAGGGACCGGATGATGGTCGAGCTCGACGCGCAGCTGCCCGGCTACGGTTTCGCCGCGCACAAGGGCTACAACACGCCCGAGCACACCGCCGCGTTGCGGCAGCTCGGACCCAGCACCGAACACCGCCGTTCCTGGCGCAATGTGCGCGAGCTCGAGGTGCCCGGAGGTAGCCGAGTGGCTACCCGCGCGGCGCATGCGCGATGATGACAACAATGAACGCGGCGCTGCTAGCAGGAGGACGTCCCACCCGATGAGTGCTGAGGACCTCGAGAAGTACGAAACCGAGATGGAGCTGTCCCTGTACCGCGAGTACAAGGACATCGTCGGCCAGTTCTCGTACGTGGTGGAGACCGAACGGCGCTTCTACCTGGCCAATTCTGTCGAACTGCGTCCGCAGAACGCCGACGGCGAGGTGTATTTCGAAGTGCGGATGAGCGATGCGTGGGTGTGGGACATGTACCGCCCGGCCCGCTTCGTCAAGCACGTGCGGGTGATCACGTTCAAGGACGTGAATATCGAGGAGCTGGAGAAGCCGGACCTGCGCCTGCCGGAGTAGTTATCCCCAGGCTCGGAGTTATCCACAGGTTTTCTGTTTGCCCAGGTCGCGGGGGAGGGTGCCGCGAGGGGGTGTGCCCATGCTTGGCTCATGGCACACAAACAGGAGCTCGGCGCTTACGGGGAGACGTTGGCCGCGCAGTACCTGCGCGAGAACGGCATGCGGATCGTCGCCCGCAATTGGCGGTGTCGCTACGGTGAGCTTGATCTGATCGCGCAGGATCCCTCGGTCATCGCCTTCGTCGAGGTGAAGACGCGATCGGGATTGGGGTTCGGCACCCCGGCCGAAGCGGTCACCTTCAGCAAACAGCAGCGGATCCGCCGGTTGGCGCTGCTGTGGTTGGCCGAACAGGACGGCCCGTGGCGGCGGATCCGGTTCGATGTCGTCTCGGTGCTGGTCCCGCGCGGGCGCGGGCCGATCATCGACCACCTGACGGCGGCGTTCTGATGGCACTGGGACGCGCGTTGTCGGTGGCGGTGACCGGGGTCGACGGGCAGTTGGTGGAGATCGAGGCCGATATCGGGCAGGGGCTGCCCTCGGTGAATCTGGTCGGGCTGCCCGATGCCGCGCTGCAGGAGTCCCGCAATCGGGTGCGCTCGGCGGTGGCCAATACCGGGGAGAAGTGGCCCGACGGGCGAGTGATCCTGGCCTTGTCGCCCGCCACCCTGCCGAAGGTCGGCAGCGTGTACGACCTGGCGCTGGCCGTGTCCGTTCTCGACGCCTCCGGTGCGGTGCCCGGTGAGCGGTTGGTGAAGACGGTGCTGCTGGGGGAACTGGCGCTGGACGGACGGGTTCGGCGGGTGCGCGGGGTGTTGCCCGCGGTGATCGCCGCGCGAACCGCCGGCCTGCCCACGGTCATCGTGCCCGCCGAGGCCGTCGCCGAAGCGGGATTGGTCGAGGGGATCGAGGTGCTCGGGGCGACGAGTCTGCGCGCGGTCGTGGCGTGGCTGCGGGGCGAGGGCACGCTGATCGAACCCGACGGTGTGCTGCCCGGGACGCAGACACTGTGCGGTGACCTCAGCGACGTGGTCGGCCAGGACGAGGCACGCTGGGCGCTCGAGGTAGCCGCGGCGGGCGGGCATCACCTGTTGCTCACCGGACCGCCGGGGATCGGCAAAACGATGCTGGCGCAACGACTTCCCGGCCTGCTGCCACCGCTGTCGGAGGCGGAGTCGTTGGAGGTGACCGCGATTCACTCGATGGCCGGGTCGCTCTCGGCCGAGCAACCGTTGCTCACCCTGGCGCCCTTTGTGGCACCGCACCATTCGACCTCGGTCACCGCGATGATCGGCGGCGGCTCGGGCATGGCGCGTCCCGGTGCGGTGAGTCGGGCGCATCGCGGGGTGCTGTTCCTCGACGAGTGCGCCGAGATCGGCACGAAAGTGCTGGAGGCACTGCGCACTCCGCTCGAGGAAGGCGAAGTGCGCATCGCCCGGCGCGACGGTGTCGCCCGCTATCCCGCCCGATTCCAGCTGGTCCTGGCGGCCAACCCCTGCCCGTGCGCGCCCGCGCGAGATGTGGACTGCATCTGCGCGCCCCTGGCGCGTCGTCGGTATCTGGGCAAACTGTCGGGGCCGCTGCTCGATCGCATCGATATCTGGGTCCAGATGCACGGCCAGGCCGGCGCCACGTTCGGCGACCAGCAGGTCGAGAGCAGCGCCACCGTAGCCGCGCGCGTGGCCCGTGCCAGGGAGCGGGCCGCGCTGCGATGGAGCGAGGACGGGTGGGCCACCAATGCCGAAGTGCCCGGCCATGTTCTACGCAAACGCTTCCGGCTGCCACGCGAATCCCTCGCACCGATCGAGTCCGCGCTGCGGCTCGGTCGGATGTCGGCGCGCGGCGCCGATCGGGCGATCCGGGTGGCCTGGACGGTCTGTGATCTGCGCGAGGGCGAGATTCCCACGGTGGCGGATGTCATGTCGTCGTTGAACTTTCGGCAGCGAGGTGCGCAATGAGTGCGTCGTGCGCGGTCGATCTCGACGGGGAACCGGACGAGCGCAGGCTGGCCTGGGTCTATCTGTCGCGGGTGGTGCAGGGGCCGTGCGCGCCGCTGTCGGCGTTGATCGCCTCGGTCGGGGTGTGCGAGGCGGCCCGTGCCGTCCGCGAGCACGAGTTGCCCGCGGCGCTGCGCGGACCCACGGCGATGCGTCGGGAGATCGACTCTGCGGCCGCTGATCTGGAGACGATCACCCGGCTCGGCGGTCGGGTGATCACGCCCGACGACGAGGAGTGGCCCAGCTGGCGGATGCTGGGGCTCGACCAGCTCGATATCGAGCGGGATCGTGAAGCGGCGGTGCCGCTGGTGCTGTGGGCGCGTGGACCGCTGTCGTTGACCACCGCGTCCGAACGGGCTGTCGCGGTGGTCGGTTCGCGGTGCAGCAGCAGTTACGGGATGCAGGTGGCGGGGGATATCGCGTGCGAGCTGGCGGGGCGGGGCTGGACCATCGTCTCCGGCGCGGCCTTCGGTATCGATGCGGCCGCGCATCGAGCGGCGCTGGCCGTCGGTGGGTCGACCGTGGCGGTCCTCGCGTGTGGTGTCGATCGGCCGTATCCGGCGCAACACGACCGGCTGCTCGCGGCCATCGCCGAAACCGGCCTCGTGGTCAGCGAATACCCGCCGGGCGTCTCGGCGCAGAAACACCAATTCCTGGCCCGAAATCGGTTGATCGCCACGCTCGGTGACGGTGTGCTGGTCGTCGAAGCCGGCCTGCGCAGCGGTGCCCGCAACACGGTGAAATGGGCGCGCAGGCTGGGTCGTCCCGCCATGGCTGTGCCCGGACCCGTCGGCTCGGCCTCCTCGGTCGGCTGCCACCGCATGATCCGAGACGGAGAAGCGCTGCTGGTCACCCGCGCCGAGGACATCATCGACGAAGCGGGCCCGCTGCGATTGCCCGTCACCGACGACGCCACGGCCGACCGCGCGGCCCACCTGCGCGGCGCCGAAGCCGACATCTACGCCGCCCTACCCACGACCGGCTCCCGCCTACCCCGCGAACTGTCCCAACAGTCCGGCCTCGACCTGGCCACCGTCCGTGCGGTCCTGCCCAGTCTGGAGCTGGCGGACCTGGCGGGGTGCGATTCCGACGGGTGGTTTCGGACGTCCGGTCGGCGGGCGAGGTGAGTGGTGGAGGCGCGTGGTCGAGGGTGGTGGGGGCTGATGGGTTGCGAATCTGAGGGGTGGTTCTCAGCGTCCGGTCGGACGGGTGAGCTGTGAGGCGCGGGGTCGAGGGTGCCGGCGGGCCTGGTGGGTGGGGAATCCGGCGGGTGGTTCGGATGTCCGGTCGTTGGGTGAGGTGAGAGGTGGGAGACGCGTGGGGAGCTGCGGGTGGTGGCGTGTGCGGTGGGCGGGGCTGTGGACGGTCGTGGGTCGTGCGTTCGGTCGTGGGCGGAGGTTTGTCGGTGGATCGGGGTTGAGATGTGCGGTCGCGGACTTGGGTTGTGGGGTGTGTCGCGGGGGAGTGGACGGGTGGTGGTGGGGCTGGGGGGTGTTCGGGTTCGAGTTCGGTGGCGGCGTGGTGGGTTGCGTGGGGGCCGGACAGGGGCGACGGTGGGGGGATGGATGTGTTGCCCGAGGATCTGGGCGCGTTGGCGGCGGAGTTCGGGCGGCATCTGCGGTTGGGGCGGAATCGGTCGGCGCACACCGTGCGGGCCTATGTGGGGGACGTGCGATCGCTGTTGGAGCACCTCTACGCGCGGTCGGCGGATTCGGCGGTGCGGGAGTTGGATCTGGCGCTGCTGCGGTCGTGGTTGGCCGAGCAGGCGGCGGCGGGGGTGGCGCGTACGACGATGGCTCGACGTGCCTCGGCGGCGAGGACTTTCACCGCCTGGCTCACCGAGACCGGGCGGCTCGGCGTGGATCCGGGGCTGCGGTTGCAGGCGCCGAAGGCGTATCGGACATTGCCCGCGGTACTCGGTCGCGAGCAGGCCGAGCTGGCGATGGATGCGGCGGAATCCGGTGCGGCACAACAGGATCCGATGGCACTGCGGGATCGTCTGGTGGTGGAGTTGCTGTATGCCACCGGGATTCGGGTCAGCGAACTGTGCGGACTCGATCTCGACGACATCGATCGGGAACGACGTCTCGTGCGGGTGCTCGGCAAGGGCAACAGGGAACGCTCGGTGCCCTTCGGCGGCCCCGCCGACACCGCACTCGACGCGTGGCTCCGGGCGGGCCGCCCGTCGCTGGTCAACGAGCGGTCCGGTCGGGCGCTGCTGCTGGGCCAGCGCGGACGTCGACTCGACCAGCGCCAAGCGCGCGAGGTCGTCCACGAGGTCGTCGCCGCCATCCCCGGCGCACCCGGCATGGGCCCGCACGGTCTGCGCCACACCGCCGCCACCCACCTCCTGGAAGGCGGCGCCGACCTGCGGGTCGTCCAGGAACTGCTCGGCCACGCCAGCATGGCGACCACCCAGCTCTACACCCACGTCTCCGTCGAACGACTCAAACGAGTCCACGACCAAGCCCATCCCCGCGCCTGACCTTCGCGACGGGTGGGACAGCCAGCTCTCGACCCTGCCAGTACGTGGGGATCGCCGACCGGGGGATGGGCTGCCGACGTCCCGCGCTACGAGCCATTGCGATGGACGAGCGGTCAGTGGTCGTCGTTGGCGACGGACTGACTGGCAGTGGTCGTCGTTGGCGACGGACTGACTGGCAGTGGTCGTCGTTGGCGACGGACTGACTGGCAGTGGTCGTCGTTCGCGACGAACCGACTGGTAGCGGTCTTCGGCTGCGATGGGCCGAGCGGTCAGTGGTCGTCGTTGGCGACGAACCGACGCGCAGCGGTCTTCGGCTGCGACGAACCGAGCGGACAGTGGTCCGCGCCTCCGTCGAGGGTCCGATCCTTCGATGCGAAGGGAGCGCGGGCCGCGTTGCATTCCCGGGGATCGGGCGGTGCGCCGCTGCGTTCTCGGACGGCGCGCTTGCCACATTCGACGGTCGAGGCAGTGCGTGGGCCATGATGGGGCAAGGAGGTGGTGCGGTGACGTTGCCCGAGGTGGGGGCCGAATCCGGCGATGGTGAGGAGCAGGTCGACTACCGATTCACCCTCGCCAACGAACGGACCTTTCTGGCCTGGATCAGGACCGCGCTCGGGCTGCTCGCGGGCGGCGTCGCGGTGCACACCCTGGTGCAGCCGACCCGCCTCGCCGGGTTCGCCGGGCCGATCTCGTTGATCTGCCTGCTCATGGCCTTGATCGTCGCGCTGGCCGCCTTCCTGCACTGGCGTCGGGTGAATCTGGCGATGCGCAGCGGGCGCGACCTGCCGAGATCGGAACTGGTCCCGATCCTGTCCGCCGGGGTCGCGGTGGTCGCACTGCTCGCCTGCGTGGCGGTGGTCCTGTCATGAGCGCCTCGACCCTGGCCGCCGAACGCACCGCCCTGTCCTGGCGTCGCACATCTCTCGCGACCGCCGGCTGCGCCATGATCTTCGTCCACGAGATGACCACCGACAGCCGCCGGACCGTGGTACTTCCACTGGTCGCCGCCGTCGTCGCGCTGATATTGGCGGCGCTGGCCTGGTATCGCGGCCGTTCGCTGGATCGCGGGCAGACCAGCGGTGGCCACCGGCCAGTGGCGGCCACGGCGGTGGGCGTGGCGCTCGTCGCCCTGATCGCCGCGGTCGCTGTTCTGGTTCACGGCTGACGCGGTTTCCGTGGCGCACCGGTTGCCAGGACCGTCGGTGCGGCACCGGCTTCGCTGCCCCGATTCGACCCCACCCCAGCCGAACTGGTCTCTCCGGGCACGCTGCCGAATGAGCCCGGCGATCGTGGCCGATTCCGCGTGGCCATTGTGCGCGCTTACGCGTGGCGATCGTGCGCCCTAGCGATCGAGACCCACGTCGACAAACCGCTCGACGCCGGGTCCAGCGGAACCTAGCCTCGACAACCATGACCTCCGATCACCCGGTCCCTTCCGAGGCTCCCTTGCGTGAGCGACTGCGCGCCGCACTGAAGGCCGCGATGAAAGCGCGTGACCGGGGCGCGGTCTCGGCGCTGCGCTCGACGTTGGGCGCGATCGACAATGCGGAGGCGGTCGATATCGGAGCGGTGAAAGCGGGTGCGCTGGAAGACAGTCCGGTCGGACTCGGTGCCGCCGAGGTGCGACGGCGGGATCTGACCGAAGCCGACGTCGAGGACATCGTTCGCCGTGAGATCGAGGAGAGGCGCACCGCGGCAGCGGAATACGTGCGTGCTGGAGCTGTCGAGCGCGGCGATCAACTGATCGCGGAAGCGGACGCACTGACCGCGCTGCTCTGAGGATCACTCCTCGTCGGTGGGCAGGGTGGCGAGGTAGCGGCGGGCCATCCAGCCCTGGGCCGCGCGGGCGATGGGACCACCGAGGCGGGTGTACCAGGAGCCCGGCCGGGAGAAGGCGGCGACCAGGCCGTAGACGGTGTCGTCGGCGGGATCGTATTCGACGGCGAACAGCTCCTCGCCGATCTCGGGGTGGCCGGGCAGGGTGCCGTAGGCGAAACCGCGCCGGTCCGGTTCGTCGAGGACGTAGACCACGCGGCACGGCGCGCCGATCCCGAAGCGGCCCACGCCGAGAAGGAGTCGCAATTCGGTTCCCGCGAGGGCGGTTTCGGTGTCGGCCCGCTGAAAGATGCCGACGCCCTTCTGCATTCCGAAGCCGAGAATATGCTCGGCAGCCCGGTCGAACAGGGCGCGACCGTGGCCGATCGGCCGACGATGTCGGAAACGGTGGTAGCCGGCGGGCGGATCGGTGCGGGTGGCACCGACCTCGGGATAGGTGAAGGGCACTGATTCCTCGGACACGTCTCGATTCTCGTCTTCCGTCGCTCGGTCGCCCAGTCGGTTCGGTCACATCACGGAACCCACGGCTTCAGGCGAACGGGCACCTCGTGCAGGAGTCCGAGCGGGTCGACGTACTCGCGCGAGTTGTGGGTGCCGGTTTCCCGGCGGGCGCCCCAGTGCAAGCAGGCGGCGACCGGACAACCCTCGTGCCCGCCGACCAGGGTGCCGATCGCCGTACCCCGACCCACCCTGCTTCCCACGCTCACCTGCGCCCGCACCGGCTCGTAGGTCGTGCGCAGCCCACCCGGATGGTCGATCGACACCACCGGTTTGCCCGCGACCTCACCCGCGAACACCACGATGCCCGCACCCGCCGCCAAGACCGACTGCCCGACCGCCCCCGCCAGATCCACTCCGCGGTGGCCCGGCAACCAATTGCGCTCCGGCTTGTCGAACGGCCGCTCCACCGTCGGCCGCGGCCGCAACGGCCACCCGAACGTCCCCGCCGCGGCGGCATCGACCGGCGCCGCCGCGCCCAGCACGATCGCCACCAGCGCGATCACCCCCACCGCCCGCCCGACCACCGCCCACACCCCGCGCACCACCCGCCGCGCCTTCCCCGGTCGCGGCGGCCATTCATCGCCGTCGAACGTGTCGACCCACCCGCGATGGTCGACCGAGTGGCGCCGATGATCCCGAAACCGGGTCGCCGACGTCCACCGCACCGCCGCGGCATCGGAGAACTCGACACCGCGGCGTCGACTACCGAAGACCGTGGACCGCCCCTCGCTCTCGCTGACGCGGCGATCACTCCGGGAACGCCGACAACTCCCGATCGACCGCCCGACCGCGGGTGACCGACGGGTTCGGAAACTCAGCACATCGATCTGCGGCAGGTGGATGTCCGCCCAGGACCGACGGGGCCGTCGGCCCGCGGTACCTCGCTGTGAGACCGGGTCGTGCGCTGGGAACGCACCTCGACGTGGGCTTCGAGCGTCGATCCTCGGTATCGGGTCGTCCTCCCAGAACGGCGTGGACACATAGGTCAGGGATCGATCGATGCGAGGGACGCGCGAGTTCTGGTGGCGTGTGGGGTTCTCGAACATCGTCGGCCCGTCTCAGCGATGCGGTCGGGGAGTCGGGACGCGCTGCTGCGCTGCCATGGCCCGCAACATTTCCCGCAGGACAGCGGGCAGCTGGGCCGCCGACCCGCTCCCACCGCCCGTACGAACGGTGACCTCGAGTTCGGGCGCGGCCGCGGGGCGCTGCTCCGGCCGCGAGCGGGTCGGGCCGAGCTCGTGGACCGTGACCTGGACCGGAACGGGTGCGGGAACCAGCTCACGGCGAGGAACGACGATCACCGGCACCACGACGGACGGGCGACCGCACGACGCCGGCCGACTCCCCGCGCCAGGCGAGCCCGACGAAGGCGGAGCCGGGGTCGTGCGCGCCGACGGCCCGGAATCCGGTCTCGCCGGGGTCGCGTTCGGTGGCGGAGCGGAATCCTGTCGTACCGGCACCGGAGCCGTGCTCGGCGACGACTCGGAATCCGGTGCCGGACGCGGCGGTGTGACCGGTACCGATCCCGGGGTGGCCGCACGCTCGGGCGCGGGACCGCGCGTCTGGCCGGTAGGCGGCTGGGCGAGGACGACCGGCGGCCCACACACCGGCGTCGGCGTGGGCGCTTCCGGTACGTGATCGGGCTCCGCGGCAGGGGTCCCAGCTACGGTCGGGGAGCCCGGATCGGGATGCGCGGCCGCCGGTGCGGTGGCGATTCCCAGCGCGAGGAGCAGCGGAAACGTCGTGATCAGGGTGCGTATCAACGTGTTCATGCCCCCACTCTGGGCGCCGAACGGGCCCCGTGGGACACCGAATTCGAGATTGTGGACAACTTCGACACATGTGGATATCTCGTACTTCACCCATGCGGTGGGCGGCCGATGCGCAGGGGGCGATTTCGGGCCTGGGCTTCGCCCGCGTAGACTGATCGAGCGGTTTGTGTTCAGCAGCCATTGCGTGTGCACAGCACGAACCGACTTCGCGCGCCACCCGTGCTCGTCCATCCGGTCGTCGCTCGCAAGCCGACTTCGCCGAGAGGGCATGTCAGCGCGAGTTCTCCGTCGGATGAACAGGAAATCGTCGGCTGGTCCCGGATTCTTCGAATCGGGTCCGGCGGTTTCGGTGGCGCCAGGGCAGTCGATCACCGATCGGCCGCGACAACCGGCAACGAAAGAGAGATACGAAGGCTATGCCCGTCGTAACTATGAAGCAGCTGCTCGACAGCGGCGCGCACTTCGGCCACCAGACTCGTCGGTGGAACCCGAAGATGAAGCGGTTCATCTTCACCGACCGCAACGGCATCTACATCATCGACCTGCAGCAGACGCTGACCTTCATCGACAAGGCCTACGAGTTCGTCAAGGAGACCGTCGCCCACGGTGGCACCGTTCTCTTCGTCGGCACCAAGAAGCAGGCCCAGGAGTCGATCGCTTCCGAGGCGCTGCGCGTGGGCATGCCCTACGTGAACCAGCGTTGGCTCGGTGGCATGCTCACCAACTTCTCCACCGTGCACAAGCGCCTGCAGCGCCTCAAAGAACTCGAGGCCATGGAGCAGGCCGGTGGCTTCGAGGGTCGCACCAAGAAGGAAATCCTCATGCTCACGCGTGAGATGACCAAGCTGGACCGCACCCTCGGCGGTATCCGTGACATGGCCAAGGTTCCCTCGGCCATCTGGATCGTGGACACCAACAAGGAGCACATCGCCGTCGGCGAGGCGCGCAAGCTGAACATCCCGGTCATCGCGATCCTGGATACCAACTGCGACCCCGACCTGGTCGACTACCCGATCCCGGGTAACGACGACGCGATCCGTTCCGCCGCACTGCTGACCAAGGTCGTCGCCTCCGCGGTGGCCGAGGGCGTGCAGGCCCGCGCGGGCCAGGCTTCCGGCGACGCGAAGCCCGAAGCCGGCGCAGGCGAGCCGCTGGCCGAGTGGGAGCAGGAGCTCCTGTCCTCCGCGACCCCGGCTGTCGAGGTCACCGAGGTCGTCGAGACCCCGATCGAGACCCCGGCCGAGGCCGAGGCCGAGGTCAAGGCCGACCCGGCGCAGCACACCCCGGCCGACTTCTGAGCTGACCGGTAGCGCACTGTTCACCTTGCCGACCCGTCTGAATTCAGATGCGGTCGGCAAGGTGGCGTAATACCCGAACAAGCAAGTGCATGGCCTCGGCCGAGATGCCCTTTTCCGTGGTTTCTCGGCCGCCTCGATCCGGACTGACCTTCAGGGTGCGACGAAGGAGTGCCCGCCGGGAGGGAAGATCGAGGCCCACAGGGCCGAGAAACCCGCGGCGCCAGCCGCCAAAAAAACAGGAGGCTCGCCCCCGATGGCGAACTACACCGCTGCTGATGTGAAGCGGCTCCGTGAGCTGACCGGCTCCGGCATGATGGACTGCAAGAACGCGCTGGCCGATTCCGACGGCGATTTCGACAAGGCCGTCGAGGTGCTGCGCATCAAGGGCGCCAAGGACGTCGGCAAGCGCGCCGAGCGCGCGACCGCCGAGGGCCTGGTCACCGCCAAGGACGGCGTGATGGTCGAGATCAACTGCGAGACCGACTTCGTCGCCAAGAACGCCGAATTCCAGCAGCTCGCCGACGCCATCGTCACCGCGGCCGCCGCTGCCAAGCCGGCCGACCTGGACGCCCTCAAGGCGCTCAAGCTGACCGACGGCACCGTCGACGACGCCGTGCAGGCGCTCTCGGCCAAGATCGGCGAGAAGCTGGAGCTGCGTCGCGTCGTGTCCTTCGACGCCCCGGTCGCCACCTACCTGCACAAGCGTGCCTCCGACCTGCCCCCCGCCGTCGGCGTGCTGGTCGAGTACGAGGGCACCGGCGACGCCGCTGCCGAGGCCGCTCGTGCCGCGGGCATGCAGGTCGCGGCCCTCAAGGCCAAGTACCTGACCCGTGAGGACGTGCCCGCCGAGGTCGTTGACGCCGAGCGTCGCATCGCCGAGGAGACCGCGCGCGAAGAGGGCAAGCCCGAGGCCGCGCTGGTCAAGATCACCGAAGGCCGCGTCAACGGCTTCTTCAAGGACGTCGTGCTGCTCGAGCAGTCCGCCGTCACCGACTCCAAGAAGACCGTCAAGAAGCTTCTGGAAGAGGCGGGCGTGAACGTGAAGCGTTTCGCTCGTTTCGAGGTCGGCCAGGCCTGATCCGCCTGACAGGACGAAAAAGCCTCTTCGGGGCGGTGTGATGCCGCGCCGGAGGGGCTTTCCTCATGGATCGAGGTGACCCCACTTCTGGGTGACCGCAACCTGATAGGGCAGGATGGATGCCGCCCGCTCGCCCCGCTCTCGACCTCGCCGAAGGAGACCGACACCCATGACCGACCCGGGTAACGACCGCCCTGGATACAACCGGGTGCTGCTCAAGCTGGGTGGGGAGATGTTCGGTGGTGGCGGGGTCGGTCTCGATCCCGACGTCGTGCAGACCGTCGCCGAGCAGATCGCCGAGATCGTCGAGACCGGTGTGCAGGTGGCCGTGGTGATCGGCGGCGGCAACTTCTTCCGCGGCGCCGAGCTCGAGGAGCGCGGCATGGAGCGCGCCCGCTCGGACTACATGGGCATGCTGGGCACCGTGATGAACAGCCTGGCGCTGCAGGACTTCCTGCAGCAGCAGGGCGTGGACACGCGCGTGCAGACCGCCATCACGATGGGCCAGGTCGCCGAGCCCTACCTACCCCTGCGCGCCAAGCGCCACCTCGAGAAGGGCCGCGTCGTGATCTTCGGCGCCGGCATGGGCATGCCCTACTTCTCCACCGACACCACCGCCGCCCAGCGCGCGCTCGAGATCGGCGCCGACGTGGTGCTGATGGCCAAGGCGGTCGACGGCGTGTTCGACGCCGACCCGCGGGTGGATCCGAACGCGAGCATGTTCACCGAGATCACGCACAAGGAAGTGATCGAAAAGGGGCTGAAGGTGGCCGATGCCACCGCGTTCAGTCTCTGCATGGACAACCAGATGCCGATGCTGGTGTTCAATCTGTTGATCAAGGGCAATATTGCCCGTGCGGTCGCCGGTGAACCCATCGGCACCCTGGTTCGGTCGTGACCCCGCACCCGCGGATGATGACGATGACGACGCTGTGGAGGATTCGGTCGTGATTGATGAAGCGCTCTTCGATGCCGAGGAGAAGATGGACAAGGCCGTGACGGTGGCGAAGGACGACCTGGGCAGCATTCGCACCGGTCGCGCCAACCCCGGCATGTTCACGCGCGTACTGATCGACTACTACGGCTCGCTGACCCCGATCACCCAGGTGTCGAGCATCACCGTGCCCGAGCCGCGCATGGTCGTGATCAAGCCCTACGAGCAGAGCACGCTCGGCCTGATCGAGAACGCGATCCGCAACTCCGATCTGGGCGTGAACCCCACCAACAACGGCGATATCCTGCGCATCTCGGTGCCGCAGCTCACCGAGGAACGTCGCCGCGAGATGGTCAAGATGGCCAAGGGCAAGGGCGAGGACGCCAAGGTCTCGATTCGCAACGTCCGCCGCAAGGCCATGGACGAACTGAGCCGGATCCAGAAGGATGGCGAAGCGGGCGAGGACGAGGTCGGGCGCGCCGAGAAGGAACTCGACAAGACCACCGCCAAGTACGTGGCGCAGGTCGACGAGCTGGTCAAGCACAAGGAAGCCGAACTGCTCGAGGTCTGAGCACGGCAGATCTCACCAGGCCCGCTCGTGCGGGGGATGAACGGAACGACGAGTTGAGCGACGGGACAATCGTGGCCGAAGACGCCGCCGCCACCGGGGCGGCACCGGATCCGATGCCGGACACGGTCGAGCAGACCGCGGCCGTGCCGCCTGCCCCGACCTCGCGGGCGGGACGCAACCTGCCCGCGGCACTGGCGGTGGGGTTGACGCTGGGGCTGTCGCTGATCGCGATCCTGCTGTTCGTGCCCAAGGTGTTCATCGCGGTCGCCGGTGTCGGTGTCGGTGTGGCCACCTGGGAGGTCGCCAAGCGGCTGCGCGAAGCCGATGTGCTGGTGCCGCGGGTGCCGCTGCTGGTGGGCGGGCAGGCGGTGTTCTGGCTGGGGTGGCCGTGGGGTGCGAGCGGGGTGCTCGGCGCGTTCGCGGCCACCGCACTGGTGTGCATGGTGTGGCGACTGTTCGACCACGGTCTCGGTGTGGCGCCGAAGAACTTCCTGCGTGATACCGCGATCACGATCTTCACCCTGGCCTGGATTCCGCTGCTCGCCGCGTTCTCCACGCTGCTGCTGCTCGAACCCGACGGCAACCTGCGGGTGCTCACGTTCATGATCCTGGTGGTGTGTTCCGATGTCGGCGGCTATGTCGCCGGCGTGCTGTTCGGCAGGCATCCGATGGTGCCCGCGATCAGTCCGAAGAAGTCGTGGGAGGGGTTCTGCGGGTCGCTGGTGTTCAGCGTGATCGGCGGTCTGCTGACCGTCACGCTGCTGCTCGAGGCGAACTCGATGATCGGCGTGGTGCTCGGTGTCGGCCTGGTGGTCGTGGCGACTCTCGGCGACCTGATCGAGTCGCAGATCAAGCGTGAGCTCGGCATCAAGGACATGGGCACGTTGCTGCCCGGCCACGGCGGAATCATGGACCGGCTCGATTCGATGCTGCCCTCGGCCTTCGTCTCGTGGCTGGTGCTCAGCGCGCTGATCTAGAGCGACTTCTTCGCCGCGTGGCGCAACTGGAGGATGCGGACCCCGCCGACCAGCGCCATCACCAGCGCGCCCGCGATCACCGACAGCAGCACGGTGATGCCCAGTGGTAGCTCGAAACTCCAGAACAGCAGCTCGGTGCGGACCTTGTCGAGGTTCTGGATGATGAAGACCAGCAGAACGATGCCGAGCAGGGCGGCGGCGATCAGGGCGATCCAGGTGTAGCCGGCGCGCGATCCGTGCACGGCGTCGTGCGTGACCGGTGCGGTCTTCGCGGGCTCGACCGCCTTGTCGTGCTTGCTGTGCTTGCCGGTGTGTTCGGTCGTCGGCGGGTCGTGCTCGGCCGGTGACGCACCGGATTCCGCGTGTGTACTCATAGTTCGATCATTGCCGACCGCTATCGCTCACGCACGCAACTTCTCGATAACGTCGCCCGGCGTGGCGGTCCCGACGTCGCGTTTGGGACAATGGTGAAACTATGGCCACCTCCCTGCCCCTCGTGTTCGATGCCCCGCGCCGCGGTATGCCGCCGCGCCACCTCGCCGATCTGGATTCGGACGAACGCAAGGCCGCGGTGCAGGAGCTCGGGTTGCCGAAGTTCCGGGCCGATCAGCTGGCCCGCCAGTACTACGGCCGCCTGCAGGCCGACCCGGCCCTGATGACCGATCTGCCCGCCGACGTGCGCGACAAGGTCGCTGAGACGCTGTTCCCGCCCCTGCTGTCGGTGGTCCGCAATATCGCCTGCGACGAGGGCGACACCCGCAAGACGCTGTGGAAGGCCCACGACGGCACGCTGCTCGAGAGCGTGCTCATGCGCTACCCCGACCGCAACACGCTGTGCATCTCGAGCCAGGCGGGCTGCGGCATGGCGTGCCCGTTCTGCGCCACCGGCCAGGCGGGCCTGACCCGCAACCTCTCGACCGCCGAGATCGTCGACCAGGTCCGCGCGGCCGCCGCCGATCTGCGCGACGGCGAAGTACACGGCGGTCCCGGCCGTCTGTCCAACATCGTGTTCATGGGCATGGGCGAACCCCTCGCGAACTACAAGCGAGTGGTCAATGCGGTCCGCCGCATCACCTCGCCCGCTCCCGACGGTCTCGGTATCTCCCAGCGCTCGGTCACCGTGTCCACGGTCGGCCTCGCGCCCGCGATCCGCAAGCTGGCCGACGAGGACATGTCGGTGCGTCTGGCGGTCTCGCTGCACACCCCTGACGACGAACTCCGCGACACCCTGGTACCGGTGAACAACCGCTGGTCCATCGCCGAAGTCCTCGACGCCGCACGCTATTACGCCGACAAGTCCGGCCGTCGAGTCTCGATCGAGTACGCGCTCATCCGCGACATCAACGACCAGCCTTGGCGCGCTGACATGCTGGGCAAGAAGCTGCACAAGGCTCTCGGCCCGCTGGTCCACGTGAACCTGATCCCCCTCAACCCGACCCCGGGCAGCGAATGGGACGCCAGTCCGAAACCTGTTGAGCGCGAGTTCGTTCGGCGCGTGATCGCCCAGGGGGTGTCGTGCACGGTGCGCGATACTCGCGGTCAGGAGATCGCGGCGGCGTGTGGGCAGCTGGCTGCCGAAGGCTGAGTTCACCCTGGCGTCCAGCGATGTTGGTAGCTCCGGAAGCCGAGTTGGACCGAGGTATCGCGGTTGCGGATGGCCAGGGTGGGGCCGACGCCGACGGTAGGCTAGGTGTATGGATGACGACTCACCTGCGGATCGGCTCCGGCTTGCGGTCGGTATGTTCGAGTTCGGCTTGGGAATGCAGCGCGCTCGACTTCGTCGTAAGCATCCGGACGCGGACGAGTCGGTGATCGATTCAGCGATTGACGAGTGGTTACTGTCGCGACCGTATGAGCCGCTCGGCGGAGGGCGAGGCCGACCGTCGGCCAGGTTTGCATGAATCCGCTCGAGGCTGCGCTCCGGAAGGCTGCTTCCGATCTTGATCAGCGCGGGTGTCAGTGGTCAATCGTTGGCGGGTTCGCGGTGTCCGCCCGATCGAACCCGCGATTCACGGCGGATATCGACATCGCTGCTGCGGTGGCCCGTGACACGCAGGCCGAAGAACTCGTGCAGTCGCTGATAGCCGCCGGATACCAGTTTTTCGCCGCTGCTGAGGCGATTCGGCTGATCACCGAGCGCGGCTTCGATCGGGACCGCGACCTGGCTCAACTGCTGGCGGAAATGCGGAGACGGCCGAGCGTCGACTAGCTCGCGGCGTGATTTGCCAGCCGTCAGCGCTGGTCGGAGCGTCTGTAAATCAAGGGTATCGGCGAGCCTCTAGCTAATTAGAGGTGTGTGCTATCGACTGTTCGGCGCATCACCTCGTCGTCGCCGGACAGGCTTGGGACCTCGCAGCGGTCGATGGCGGTGTCGACGGTTGGTCTGGCGCCGGCGATCCGCAAGCTCGCGGGTGCGGCCTGCGGGCAGCTCGCAGCAGAAGGCGGAGCGTTCGTCTGGCTCGGTGAAGGTGTCGGTGGGTGTGGTTACGCTGGCGGCCGACGTTGACCAGTGAGCTCTATCGAACACCGAAGAGGTTGCATCATGGTTGCTGACAGCTATTCCGCCCTGCGGGTTCGGGTTTCTCGGTTGCGGGAAAGCCTTCGTACGGCACAGGATTTCGCGGTTCCGTGGGGTTATTTCCACGATGAGCTGGCGACGCGGGCGGACTTCATGGGTGTGGGGGAGGCGGGGGAGAGTGCGCTGATCGAGGCGGGGCTTGCGCGGATCGCGAAGAGTCGGGGGTGGCCTCGCCCGTCGGCCGGGCAGCCGACCGTCCATATTCCGGAACTCATGTTCTGGCACGGGTTTCGGACCTTCGGGCCGAAAAGCGGCATCTTCTTCTACGACGAGCACACGTGTCAGGGGCTGTTGGGGGTGATGACCGGTCTCGGGGGACCGGTCGATCTGTTTCGTTTCTCCACGGTCGCGCTCCCCGCGAGGAGTTGAGGACGGCGCGGGTCAGACGATGCTGGTCGGGGTGATGAAGTCGTCGTAGGGCAGTGGTCCTTCGACGAAGGCGTTGACCGACATGTAGTTCAGGGTGATGTCGCCGCCCAGGTTGTCCAGGAAGGCGATGTCGGAGGCGTCGCGGCCGGTGGCGATGCGGGCCAGACTCGACCGTGGTGCCAGCCCGGTCGGGTCGAACGCGCGCCACCTGCCGTCCACGTAGGCCTCGCACACCGCGTGGAAGTCCATCGGCACACACCCGGGCGCGTAGACCGCGGCGACCCGGGCGGGCACGCCGACCGCGCGCAGCAGCGCGACCATCAGGTGCGAGAAATCGCGACACACCCCGGTGCCCGACAGCAAGGTCTCGACCGCGCCGTCGATGGGGGTGCTGCTGCCGGGCACGTAGGTGATCCGGCGTCCGATCCACGCCGAGACCCGGTTGGCCACCTCGGGATCGGCGATGCCGTAACCGAATTCGGCCGCCGCGAACCCGAGCAGCTTGTCCGACTCCGCGTACCGGCTCGGCCTGCGATACAGCGCGAGGTCGTAGTCCGACGGCGGCTCGATGATCGCGGTGCCGAGGATCGTCGCCTGATAGTCGATCCGCAGGGTGCCCGCGCCCACGTCGAGGACGTGGATGCGCGACCCGTGCGGTCCGAGGATCTCGCGCGGTGTGCGTGGCTCGCCGTCGAGCGAGCATGTCATGGACTCGATCAGTTCGAGCCCGGGTTGTCGGGCGGCAGCGATCTGACACTGCAGCACCGAATCGGCATGGACCGCGACCTCCAGGTGGGCGGAAACGTCCCGTTTCACCGCACCAGAGTGACAGGCCGACCCGGTTCAGGCGAACCGAACCCCGCATCGGCGGTGTGGAGCGGGCATTTCGACGGTGCGAACGGCGTTTTGGTAGGGTCCAGCCGTCGGACGTCGAGCGAGATTCGGGGGTCAGAGAGATGGTTTCTGACGGGACGGTGTTCGCCGGCTACACGATCGATCGCCAACTCGGGCGCGGTGGGATGGGGTCGGTGTATCTGGCCAGGCATCCGCGGCTGCCCCGCTGGACGGCACTGAAACTGCTCAATCGGGAGTTGTTCTCCGACACCGAGATCCGGGCCAGGTTCGAGCGGGAGGCCGATCTGGTGGCTCAGCTCGACCACCCCAATATCGTGACGGTGTTCGATCGCGGGGTCGAGGGCGACCAGCTGTGGATCAGCATGCAGTACATCGACGGGATCGACGCGTCGTCGTTGAATCCGCACACCCTGCCGCCGGATCGGGCGTTGCAGATCATCGGCGAGACCGCCGCCGCCCTGGATTACGCGCACCGCGCCGGTGTCCTGCACCGTGACGTGAAGCCCGCCAACATCCTGCTGGCCCGCTCCGACAGCCAGGAGCGCGTGTATCTCACCGACTTCGGCATCGCCCGCCTGCGCGATGATTCGGGCCATCTCACCGAGACCGGTTCGTTCACCGCCACGCTCGCCTTCGCCGCGCCCGAGCAGCTCACCGGCGCCGCCCTGGATCACCGCACCGACCAGTACTCGCTGGCCTGCACCCTCTACACCCTGCTCACCGGCAGCGCCCCGTTCGAATCGGCGAGTCCGGCCGCGGTGATCACCGGCCACCTGCAGGCGCCCCCGCCGCCGGTGAGCCCGCGTCGCGCGGGGCTGCCGCCGATCCTCGACGCGGTGATGGCGCGTGCCCTGGCCAAACGGCCCGCCGACCGGTTCAACTCGTGCGAGGAGTTCGTCGAGGCCGCCAAGCGCGCCCTGCGCACGCCCACCACGGGCGCGCGCCCGATCGCCCGGCCGACTTCGGGGTCGCATCCGCAACCGTTCGTCGGCGTGCCGCCCATGCGTCCGGTGAGCGCGGCGGGCACCCCCTACAGCCCGGCGCCGATGCCGGTGCCGCAGCCGCAGTACGCCGCGCAACCGCAGTACTGGCAGCAACCGGCCCGGATTCCGGTGCCGCCGCCACGGCGCGGCGGCTGGGGCGCGGCGCTGGGCACGTATCTGCTGCTGTTGGTCGTGGTGGCCGGTGTCGCCGCGGTGCTGGCGCTGCTGATCGGCGCGTGATCGACGGGTTCGCCCGGTGCCATATCCTGTTCAGAATGAGCGACTTCGACGTCACCGCCGCCGACACCATCGACCTGACCCGGTTGCGTCGCTTCGTCGCCGTCGCCGAGGAACTGCACTTCGCGCGCGCGGCCAAGGCGCTGCGGATTCCTCGGCAGGCGCTCAGCGCCACCGTGATCGAGCTCGAGGAAGAACTCGGCACCCGCGTGTTCGTGCCGGGCGCCTCGCCGACCGAGCTCACCGACGACGGTCACGCCCTGCTCGCGCGCGCCAGGGACCTCATCCGGGCGCGGGAGCAGGCCGAGCGTGAACAGAAGCCGGAGGCGCCCGCGAGTCTGCGGGTCGGTTTCGTGCCGGGGGTGACGGTGTCGAAGTGGGCCAGGATCTGGGGCGACCGGCTGCCCGATCATCCGCTCGAGGTCGTCGGTGTGGCGCAGGGGGAGCAGGAGGCGGCGTTGCGGGAGGGGCGCGTCGACCTGTGCTTCGTGCGGTTGCCGCTGGATCGGACCGCGATGAACGCGATCCCGCTGTGGCAGGAGACGCCGGTCGCGGTCGTGCAGAAGGACGACGAGCTGTCGTTGCTCGCGACGATCAGTCCGGCGGATCTGGCGCGGGAGACGATCCAGGACGCCGCCGATCTCGATCAGGCCGTCGACATTCTCGCGCTGGTGGCCGCGGTGGGCGGGGCGGCGATCGTGCCGCAGTCGATCGCGCGCCTGCATCATCGCCGCGACCTGGTGTACCGGCCGATCAGCGAGACCGAGTTCACCGAGATCGCGCTGGCCTGGCCCGTCGGCTCCGACACCGAACTGCTCGAGGAGTTCGTCGGGATCGTGCGGGGTCGTTCGGCCAACAGTTCGCGTGGCGGGGTGGCCGAACCGGAACAGCGCGCGCAGGCTCCGGCCCGCAAGGCCGCGCCCAAGAAGGCCGCCGCCAAGAAACCGGCACCGAAGAAGCCGGTGGCGCGCGGTCGCAAACCGGCGCGTCGGGGTCGCTGACCGACGAAAACGCCTGCGGTGCGATCGGAATCGCTGCCGCAGGCGTTCGGCGTTCGGGGCCTACTTCGGGAGGCGGTGGGTGAGCGAGTCGACGATCAGCACGACCGCCATCAGCGCGGCGAGGCCGATGAGGAACAGGTCCTCGACGTGGCCCTGGTGGTTGCCGATGGTCATGCCGAGCAGGGCGATGACGACGACCCAACCCGCGATCTGGAAGGTCTTGCGCGACTCACCGCTCCAGCCCCATGCGGCCGAGGGCACCTCGGCCGGGTCGACGCTGGTGGCGACGGCGCGCTCGGTGCTGGCTTTGTCGAGGTCCGTGGCTGCCACGATCGCTCCTTATGGGCTCGAGTTCTGGGTGCGCGAGGGGCACGCCTGCGCATGCCTGGGCCTTATCGTGGCATACGACCGTCCGTCGTAGCCAGCAGCCCTGCCACAATGGGGCCGTGTCCCAGCCCGCAGCCCGTGCCGCGCACGGTGATTCCCAGTCCCCCGATCGGGTGAAGGTGCTGCTTCTGGGCAGTACCGGGTCGATCGGCACCCAGGCGCTCGAGGTGATCGCCGCCAACCCCGACCGGTTCGAGGTGGTCGGTCTGGCGGCGGGCGGCGGCAATCCGGCGTTGCTGGCCGAGCAGATGGCCGCGACCGGCACCCGCAACGCGGCCGTGGCCGATCCGCGCGTGGCGGCGGCGCTCGAGCTGTCCCTCGGCGGTCCGGGCGCGGTGACCGAGCTGGTGCGCCGCACCGAGGCCGATGTCGTGCTCAACGCGCTGGTCGGCTCGCTGGGCCTCGAGCCCACCCTGGCCACCCTCGAGGCAGGCACGCGGTTGGCGTTGGCCAACAAGGAATCTCTGGTCGCCGGCGGTTCGCTGGTGATGCGGGCGGCCGCGCCCGGCCAGATCGTGCCGGTCGACTCCGAGCACTCGGCCCTGGCTCAGTGTCTGCGTGGCGGTCGCGCCGAGGAGGTCGACCGCCTGGTGCTGACCGCCTCGGGCGGCCCGTTCCGTGGTTGGACCACCGAGATGCTCGAATCGGTGAACCCCGACGAGGCGAAGACCCACCCGACCTGGTCGATGGGCCCGATGAACACCCTGAACTCGGCCTCGCTGGTCAACAAGGGCCTCGAGCTGATCGAGACGCACCTGCTCTTCGGCGTCCCGTACGACCGCATCGACGTCACCGTGCACCCGCAGTCGATCGTCCACTCGATGGTCACCTTCACCGACGGCTCGACCCTGGCCCAAGCCAGCCCCCCCGACATGAGACTGCCCATCGCCCTGGCCCTCGGCTGGCCCGACCGCATCCCCGGCGCCGCCACCCCCTGCGATTTCGGCACCGCGTCCACCTGGACCTTCGAACCACTGGACGACGCGGTCTTCCCCGCGGTGGCCCTGGCCAGACAGGCAGGCGAAGCGGGCGGCAGCGTCACCGCCGTCTACAACGCCGCCAACGAGGTAGCCGTCCAAGCCTTCCTCGACGGCACGATCACCTTCCCCGCGATCGTGCGCACCGTCACCCGCGCCGTAGAGGCCGCGGACCGCTGGCGAGCCGAACCCGATACCCTGGACGACGTCTTAGCGGCAGACCTCTGGGCAAGAGAGTTCGCCACGAAGACCATCAACGAAAAAACCGCACCCTGACAAGACACGACAAGACAAGACACGACAAAACAAAGCGCAAGATCACCCTGCCGACAAACACAGCACCACTGTCGCGAGTGAAACGCACCACCTGACGAGCCCCCCTACGGACTCCCAACCAGACCACCACGGGTTTCGGCCGCCCCGGATCCGAGGGGCGAGACGTAACGGCGAAGCCGAAGTATCGCCCCTCGGATTCGGGGGACCCAGGCCGAAACCCCGCGGCGCCAGCCGCCATGAACACAGGAGCCAGATGGTATTCGCGCTGGGGTTCGCACTGTTCGCCCTCGGTATCACGATCTCGATCGCGCTGCACGAGTGTGGGCACATGTGGGCCGCGCAGGCCACCGGGATGAAGGTGCGCCGCTACTTCATCGGCTTCGGGCCGAAGGTGTTCTCGTTTCGTCGCGGGGAGACCGAGTACGGCCTCAAGGCGCTGCCGCTGGGTGGTTTCTGCGATATCGCGGGCATGACCGCGCTCGACGAGCTCGAGCCGGAGGAGGTCGACCGGGCGATGTATCGGCAGGCGACCTGGAAGCGTCTGGTCGTGATGTTCGGCGGTATCGCGATGAACTTCCTGTTGGGGTTCATCCTGTTGGTGATTCTGGCGATCGGTTGGGGTCTGCCGACCTTGGACCAGCCGCCCGCGACCCAGTTGGGTGCGATGAGCTGCGTCGCGCAGGAGAACCCGGACAAGACGCTGGCGCCCTGCACCGGTACCGGTCCCGCCCAGCGCGCGGGTCTGCAGTCCGGTGACGTGGTCAAGGCCGTGAACGGGGTCGAGGTGAGCACCTGGGCGCAGTTCCAGCTCGAGACCCAGAAGCAGACCGGCCCCTTCGACTACACGATCGAACGCGGCGGCCAGACTCTGACCGTGCCGGTGACTCCCGAGCGGGTCGTGCGCTCGCCCAAGGAGGGCGCCAGTCGCGAGGTGAGCGCGGTCGGTGTCGGTCCCGCGCCCTTCGCCCCGCCCAAGCAGTACGGCGTGGTGGCCGCGATTCCGGCGACGATCTCGTTCACCGGCGACTTCCTCGTCGAGACGGTGAAGTCGCTGGCCAAGATGCCGCAGAAGGTCTCGGCCCTGTGGGAGGCCGTCACCGGCGGCGAGCGCGACCCGGAGACCCCGGTCAGCGTCTACGGCGCCAGCCGGCTCGGTGGCGAGACCGCCGAGCGTGGCCTGTGGGGCATGTTCATCCTGATCCTGGCGAGCCTGAACTTCTTCCTCGGCGCGTTCAACCTGTTGCCGTTGTTGCCGCTCGACGGCGGTCATATCGCGGTGGTGCTCTACGAGAAGATCCGCAATACGATTCGCGGCTGGCTCGGCAAGGCCCCTTCCGGCCCGGTCGACTACCTCAAGCTGTTGCCGTTGACGTATGTGGCGGTGGTGATCGGCGGCGCGTTCATGCTGCTCACCCTGGCCGCCGACATCGTCAACCCGATCAGCCTGCGCTGACACACACGATGGCCGGTGTCGTGGCCCTCACACGGCGACCGGTCACCGCGCGCGACTAAGCTCGACACCGAAGCCCTGGTCGACTCGAGAACGTAAGGAAAGAAGGCAGCCGAACGTGACCACCACAATCGGATTGGGGATGCCGGCCGCCCCCGCTGCTGTTCTCGCACCCCGGCGCAAGACCCGCCAACTCATGGTCGGTTCGGTCGGCGTCGGCAGTGACTCGCCGATCTCGGTGCAGTCGATGACCACGACCAAGACCCACGACGTCAACGCCACCCTGCAGCAGATCGCCGAGCTCACCGCCTCGGGCTGTGACATCGTGCGGGTGGCCTGTCCGCGCCAGGAGGACGCCGACGCGCTGGCCACGATCGCGAAGAAGTCGCAGATCCCGGTGATCGCCGACATCCACTTCCAGCCGCGCTACATCTTCGCCGCGATCGATGCCGGGTGTGCCGCGGTGCGGGTGAATCCGGGCAACATCAAGGAGTTCGACGGCCGGGTCGGCGAGGTGGCCAAGGCCGCGGCCGCCGCGGGCATCCCGATCCGCATCGGTGTCAATGCCGGTTCCCTGGACAAGCGGATGTTGGAGAAGTACGGCAAGGCCACTCCCGAGGCGCTGGTCGAGTCGGCGCTGTGGGAGGCGAGTCTGTTCGAGGAGCACGGCTTCGGCGATATCAAGATCTCGGTCAAGCACAACGACCCGGTGATCATGGTGGAGGCCTACCGTCAGCTGGCCGCGCGCAGCGACTACCCGCTGCACCTGGGCGTCACCGAGGCGGGTCCGGCGTTCCAGGGCACCATCAAGTCCGCGGTGGCCTTCGGCGCGCTGCTCAGTGAGGGCATCGGCGACACCATTCGCGTGTCGCTGTCGGCGCCGCCCGCCGAGGAGATCAAGGTCGGCAGCCAGATCCTGCAGTCGCTGAACCTGCGCCCGCGCAAGCTCGAGATCGTGTCCTGCCCGTCGTGTGGTCGCGCCCAGGTGGATGTGTACACCCTGGCCGACGCCGTCGCCGCCGGTCTGGACGGGCTGGAGGTGCCGTTGCGGGTGGCCGTCATGGGCTGTGTCGTCAACGGTCCCGGCGAGGCCCGCGAGGCCGATCTCGGTGTCGCCTCCGGCAACGGCAAGGGTCAGATCTTCGTCAAGGGCGAGGTGATCAAGACCGTGCCCGAGCATCTGATCGTGGAAACCCTGATCGAAGAGGCGATGCGCATCGCCGAGGAGATGGGCGAGCAGCCGGGTGCCGAGCCCGTCGTCAGCGTCGGCTGAGTTCCTCTCACGGTCCGGCGTCGGATTCGACGGACCCATACCGCTGGGCGTGGTTTCGTGGCAGGCTGATGCCGTGCGGAGTCTGCTGGAGCCGACGCGACGGTCCAAGACCGGTCCCGCGCGCCCGGTGAGTGTGCGAGACCTGGCCGAGGTGCTCCGGGTCCTCGACGATGACCCGGTGGCCTCGTGCATGATCGCGGCCCGCGTCCAGGAGTTCGGGCTCGACGCGCGCAGCGGTGTCGGTGAGCTGTGGACCCGTGGCGGTCCCGGCGATTCCCTGTGTTTCTCCGGTGCGAATCTGGTTCCCCTGCGCGGTGACCGGCACGCCTTGCGCGCGTTCGCCGATCGGGCGGCGCGGTGGCCGCGGGTGTGTTCCTCGGTGGTCGGCCGCCGCGAACTCACCCTGCCGCTGTGGGACATGTTGCTGCCGAGGTGGGGTCCCGCGCGCGAGTTACGCGCCGATCAACCCCTGCTCGCGCTGGGCCAGCTCGCGACCGTGCGCGCCGACAGCGGGGTGCGTCGCGTGCGCCCCGACGAGATCGACCGCTACCTGACCGCCGCGATCGCCATGTTCATCGAGGAGGTCGGCGTCGACCCGCGCACCGGTGACGGTGGTCGCGGCTATCGTCGCCGGATCAAGAGCCTCATCGAATCCGGGCGGGCCTGGGCACGTTTCGAGGACGGCGTGGTCGTCTACAAGGCCGAGATCGGCTCGCTGTCGCGCCGGACCGGCCAGATCCAGGGCGTCTGGGTGCATCCCGACTATCGCGGTTCCGGGGTCGGCACCGCGGGCACCGCTTCGGTCGCCAATGCCGTTGTGGCGACGGGTCGTACGGCCAGTCTCTACGTCAACGACTACAACCGGGTGGCCCGTCGCGCCTACAGCCGCGTCGGTTTTCGCCAGATCGCCACCTTCGCCACCGTCCTGGTCGACTGAGTTCCGGCGGCAAATCGCAAGGGCGACACCGTGTTGCACCCAGGTGGAGGGCCGGTTCGCCGCTACCATCTGGCCGATGAGGACACGGATGCTCACCAGCTGCGCGGTGGCCGCCCTCGTGGTGGCGGCGACCGCCTGTTCATCGGGCGCCCAGGGACCGGTGCCCGCCGCCGACGCCTTCGCGCGGGCTTTCGCCGAGCACGACCTGTCCGCCGCCGCCGCGCTCACCACCGCGCCCGACAAGGCCACGGCGGCACTGACTTCCGCGTGGGACGCCCTGCAGGCGGAGAAGTTGTCCATCCGCACCGGTGACGCGCGCGTGCGCGGCGACACCGCGACCGTGGACTACACCTACCAGTGGACCCTGCCCAAGGGCCGCCAGTGGACCTACTCCGGCGAGCTACAGATGGGCCGCAGCGACGGCCGCTGGCTGGTGCGCTGGACCTCCTCCGACATCCACCCCCAACTCGGCGACACCCAGACCATGGAACTGCGCACCCGTCCCGCCCCGCGCGCGCGGGTCAACGAGTCCGCCGGCAGCGACGTGCTGGTGCCCGGCAAGGTCTCGCGGGTGAAGTTCACCGTGGCCGACGCCCCCGACCCGACCCGGGTCGCCGGCGCGCTGGCCGCGGCGCTGAGCCGCATCGATCCGGTGGCCTACACCCCGCAGACCATCCTCACCGCCGCCCGTCGGACCGGTGGGGCGCACACGGTGATCCTGCTCAACGAGTACGAGGCGGACACCATCGGCGGCGAGCTGATCGGCCTGCCCGGGGTGACCCTGACCCAGGAGTGGGACATGGTGCCCACCGATCGCAAGTTCGCGCCCGATCTGCTCACCCAGGTCCGCAAGACCGTGATCGCCGAGGTCGACGGCAAGGCGGGCTGGAGCGTGGTCACCCGCAACGCCGACGGCGCCGATCTGGACGTGCTGCACGAGGAAGCGGCCGAGCCGGCGCCGTCGTTCGCGCTGAGCATCGACCGGTTCGTGCAGAACTCCGCCCAGCACGCCGTCGACCTGCGCACCGAGCAGACCATGATGGTGGTGATCAGGCCTTCCACCGGCGCGATCCTGGCGGTGGCCCAGAACAAGGCCGCCGACCGTGACGGACCCGTGGCCACCAGCGGCCAGTACCCGCCGGGCTCGATCTTCAAGACGGTGACCGCCTCGGCGGCGATGGCGGCGGGCCTGGCGGGCCCGCAGACCGTGCTGGCCTGCCCGTCGAGCACGATCATCGGCGAACGCACCATCCCCAACTACAACATGTTCTCGGTCGGGGACGTGCCGATGGCGACCGCCTACGAGCGTTCCTGCAACACCACCTTCGCCCGCCTGGCCAGCAAGCTAGAGCCCGACGCGCTCACCACGGCCGCCGCGCGCCTCGGCGTCGGCCAGACCTACCGGGTCGAAGGCCTGCCGACCGTGTCGGGCTCGGTGCCCGCCGCCGAGGGCATCGTGCAGCGCGCCGAGGACGGCATCGGGCAGGGTCGGGTGGTGGTGAGCCCGTTCGGCATGGCGGTCATGGCCGCCACGGTCGCCAACGGCGCCGCTCCGACGCCGTTTCTGATCGCGGGCAGGCCGACCGAGGTCACCGGCGATCGCCCCGAACTCGCCCCGGACGTGGTGGACGGCCTGCGGGCGATGATGCGCATGGTCGTCACCGGCGGCACGGCCGAGCGCATCAAGGATCAGGGGGAGGTATACGGCAAGACCGGCGAGGCCGAGGTCGACGGTGGATCACACTCGTGGTTCGTCGGCTATCGCGAGGACATGGCCTTCGCGACTCTGCTGGTCAAGGGTGGCAGCTCCGACAACGCGGTCGCGGTCACCCGGGATATGTTCGCGGCGCTGCCGTCGGGGTACTGACGGCGCGGGCGGTGAGGTCGGGTCAGTCGGCGTTCTCGGTCGCCAACAGGCCCCGCACCACCGCGAGCGAGGTGCTCTCGGTGTGCGACGACGCGGTGTCGTGCAGCACGTTGTAACTGGCGACGGGTTCGGGTGCGGCGCTGGTGGCGCCGTCGAGTACGTCGATGACGGCAGCGCCGCCCAAGATCATCCCCGCGGTGGTCAAGATCAGTGTGGAACGCCTCATATTTCGTCTCCCTCGTCCAGGGTCTCGACGTGTTTCGGACTGCCCTTCTTCGATTGGCTGAGGGTTAGCTGATATATCACCGTAGAGCGGTGGTTACGGCGGCGACAGGCGGCGACAGTAAGCGACACACAATTGTTGCCCTGTGTGCGGGCGCGTTCGAACGCGCTGCTCAGGGCACTCAGCCGCGTTGCAGAGTGGCGGCGAGATGGTGTTGCAACGATTCGCCGACCGCGGCCATGCGCAGGGTGTATTCGATCGTGTCGCCGGTGACGTGAAAGGACCGACCGACCGCGCTCACCGATTTCGCCGACTCGCTGAGGCCGATATTCGTCGAGTTCAATTCAAGGCGAATTCCGTCGACCGTTTCGGTGATCGTGCCCTCGCAGATCTCGGTGATTCCGGTCGGATGCGCCAGCACCAATTCCACCCGGCCCGGTGCGGGGCTGCGCAGGTAGCCGGTCTCGGCGTGCAGTGGCCTGCCGTCGGCTCCGGCCTTGGTCCGCTGCTGGTAGGTGAGGAACGGTCGGCCCAGATGCCCGAAGGTGATCTCCTCGACGTAGTCGAAGGAGTCGATGGTCGGGTACTCGCCGTGGCCGCGCCCGCGCCACGACCCGAGAAGTGGTGCCAGGGCGGCGATGTCGGGATGCGGGACGACGGCGGGGGAGGGTTCGGCCACGGCCGACAGCCTAGACCTGCGGTGGCGACACACCGTGGCTCGCCTCACGATAAGGTCAGCCACGCCTGAAATGCCGTCCGGCGGAAGGTCGAAAGGAAAGAACGTGAACGGACATGTGAGGGGTACCCGCGCGGCGCGGTCCGGGCTGCTGCGCGGTGTGGTGCTCGGTACGGCGGTGCTGCTCGCCGCGGCGTGCTCGAACACCGAGCCCTCCACCGACGTCGCCGCGCTGGACGGCAACCGCTACAGCCAGACCGACCTGGCCGCCGACAAGGACTTCTACCAGGCACAGATCAGGGTGTCGGGCATGGTGAACACCTGGGGTCTGGCCGATCGGCCCAAGGGCGCGGGCGGGCACTTCGCGGTCGGCGCGGGCGGCCGGGCGTTCCAGTTCCTCGGCGATGTGCAGTCGTCCTCGGATACCAAGCTGCAGAAGCTGTCTCAGGATCAGTTCACGCACGTGGGCGTCCCCGGTGCGGATGCCGACACCTCCGACAAGAGCATCGGCAAGGTCACCGGCGTGGTGTTCAATCCCGCGCCGCTCAACTCCGACGCGTTCGTGGTGCGCGATCAGTGGGTCGACCTCGACGGAATGCCGTTGCCGCTCACCGGTTCCGCGCGGTACGTCTTCGCCACCGATTCGGGCAAGATCTCGGCCTGGACGGAGCAGGCCCCCGACGGCGCGATCGTGCGGCGCGACGGCGGCGCGAACCAGATCTTCGACGGGTCCGCCCAGGGCATGGCCTTCTTCGGTCTGGCGCTGTCCCCCTCCGGCGACAAGCTGCTGGCCGCCGATTTCGGCACCGAACCGCAGGTCCGCACCTTCGACAAGCACTGGCAGCCGGTCGTGACCACCGGTTTCGCCAACCCGTTCGCCACCGGCGAGGTCATCGACGCCTCGTCCCCGGAGAAGGGCAAGAAGGCCGCGCCGGGCGATCCCGCCCCGTTCAACATCACCACCCTGGGCAGCCGAGTCTTCGTGTCCTACGCGGTGACCAAGGCCGCCGACAAGGATCCCGAGGCCTTCGCCGCCGCCGAGGCGGAATCCTTCGCGGCCGACCAGGAACGCGCCTTCGACGGCAAGCCCGACCGCGGCAAAGTCGCCGAGTTCGACGGCACCGGCAAGCTCGTGCGCATCATCGACGACGGTGGCCGGCTCAACGCGCCGTGGGGTGTGGCGATCGCGCCGTCGAACTTCGGCGCGCTGTCGGGCAAGCTGCTGATCGGCAACTTCGGTGGCCTCGGTCGCGTGGTCGCCTACGACGACACCACCGGTACCTTCGTCGACTTCCTGCGCGACGCCTCGGCCAAGCCGGTGGAGATCGATGGGCTGAGGGCGTTGATGTTCGGCAACGGCGAGAGCCTCGGCGACCCGAACGCCCTGTACTTCACGGCGGGCCCCAAGCAGGGCAAGGACGGCCTGTTCGGCAGTCTGCGCCTGGCCTGAAACACCGGACGAGCGCGGACAACCCGGATGTCCTGTGGGAAACAGTGTCCGGTGGGTCCGCGCTGGGGGACAGTGGAGCGGGGAAGGGGTCGGGCTTCGTGTCATCCACGGAGTTCGACTCGTTTCCGTCGCACGTGATGGCACCTCCATCGGGGTGTCGTGCCCTCGAGCCGGAGGTGTCGTATGCGGGTGTGGTCCGAGGACGTCGTCGGTTCCGTTCGGAGGCGGTGACATGCGGCAGTCTGCGCGCGCGGGAATGCTGCCCGGTCGAGACGTCCTGCTGGCGGCGTTTCGCGGGTTACCCCACGACGACCATCCCATCCTGCACGCGGCGGGCGAACTGGCCCTGCTGCACCAGCTGCGCGAGCGAACCCCGTGCGGCCAGGCCGAGCGCATCGATCGCCGTCGCGCCCAGCTCATGCGCGCGATCGATCGCTGGGTCATCCTCGCCGCCCCGGTTCCGCCTGCCGCGGCCGACGAACACGGCGAATCCCTCGGCGATCTGGTCGACCGGCTGGCCGAACACAGCTCCGTCGTCGCATCCACCGACGACGCGTGGACGCGCCTCGACCACCTGGCCGACAGCTACGAGCGCCTCATCGCCGACCTGTGGTCGGGTGCGCGCAGCCTGCCGACTCGCACCTATCAGTCCTGAGAACTACTGTTCGGCGGCCGAACTGGTGATCTCGGCGCGTACCTCGGCGATCAACTTGGCCGAATCGCGCGGACTCAACGCCATCGCGCGCAGCTGATCGAAGATCACCCCGAATCGCCTGATCTCCGAATGCCCTTCGACCAGATCGTGCACCGACATGCTCTCCACGTACACCAGCTCGGGGTCGACCGGATTGCGGAAGTCGAGCAGGGTGAACGAGCCTGCCATGCCGGGGTGGGCGCCGGCGTCGAACGGAAGTACCTGCAGGATCACGTTCTTGCGCTTGGTCTCGTCGAGCAGCCGGTCGAGCTGTTCGGCCATCGTCGCGGGCCCGCCGACGACGCGGCGAATCGCCGCCTCGTCCATGACGACCCAGAGTTCCAGCGGATCTTCCTTGGTGAGGTTGATCGCGCGATCCATGCGCGCCTGGGCGCGGCTCTCCATCACCGTGGCGTCCAGGCGCGGCATGGAGGTGTCGATCACCGCGGCCGCGTAGGCGAAGGTCTGGAGCAGACCGGGCACCGTTGAGGTCTGGTACTGCCTTGCCGACAACGCTTCCGCTTCGAAGTTGATGTAATTCGCGTACACCTCGGACACCGCGCCCTCGTAGGGCCGCGACATGCCGGGTTTGAGCGCGTCGGTCAGCAGGCTGAGTGCCTCCTCGCGCATTTTGTCGTCCACCTGGTACAGATCGAGCATCGCGCCCAAGGTGCGACGTTGCGGACGCGCCTGCGCCATTTCGATCCGGTACAGGGTGGTGACATTGATTCCGGTTCGCGCGCTCACGTCCTCCTTGCTGAGCTGGGCGCTTTCGCGCAGCTCGCGCAGCATCGCGGCGAGGCGACGGAGTCGGACGGTCAGGGTGGTGCGCTTGCCTGCCATGAATCGCATTATTGCGCTGCGCGGCCCCGCTGTCACGTGTTCGGCGAAGAACGAGACATAGGGATTGTCATGGTGTTCGGCGCGTCTTCGAGGCACGCCGGAAGGCTGTGTGACGCTGCGGATGTGACCGCCGGTTCTGTCAGGGAGGCTTTACTGCAGGAGTGATAACGCAATCTTGCGTTTCGCGTTGTGAGCGAGCATGATCCAGTTAGCCTGGTTGCGAACAATCCGAACAGATGACCGGGAATAACCGAATCGAGAGCCAATCATGTTGGTAGACAAATCTTGGGTGTCGGGTGAATTCGGGGCAGTGCGATGAGCGCGCCGGTGATGGGGATTCTGCCGACCGCGCCACAATTGTTGTGCGCCTTTCAAGGACGACGATTTCAAGATCGCGAATTGTTGCGATCGGCGCACGCGCTCGCTGAACTGCACGAACGACGCGGTCAAGTGCGCGATACGGCATTGATCGCCGAAATAGACTGCCGTCGCAGCGAACTGGTCGACGACATCAACGACTGGTGCGTGCAGGAGATCCCGCTGCACCGCAACGGTGCCTCCCTGCACACCGAGAGCCTCGGCGCGGTGGTGGACCGGATGGCGCGTAGCTGGGTGGATGCCAACCAGGCCATCGACGTCGACGGCGCGCGAAGCCACAACACACACAAGCACTGGTATCACCTCGCCGAGCTTGTGGATGGTTACACAGATCTGGTCACCGATGTGGCCGGTGGACGACGTAGGTTGCCGGGGCAGTAGCGGCTAGTTCGGCTCGGGGGACAGTCTCGCCTCGAAGGCGACGCGGTCCCCTCGGTAGAGCGAGCGCACCCGTTCGATGGGTGCGCCGTCGGCGTCGACACTGCGCCGGTGCAGCAGCAACATCGGTAGTGCGGTGGTGCATTCGAGCAGCCCCGCCTCGCGCGGAGCGGCGAGTACGGTTTCGATGCGTTCGCGCGCACCGGCGAATTCGACGCCGGTGGCGCGGATCGCGGCGTACAGCGACGTGGTGGGGTCATAGCTGCCGCGCAGGGTGGCGAAGCGGTGCAGCGGCAGGTAGGTGCTCTCCAGTCCGATGCGGTCACCGTCGGCGAGCAGGACCCGTTCCAGGTGCATCACCTCGGTGCCCGGCGCCACCTCGAGGTCGGCGGCCGTCGCCGGGTCGGCGGGCACGTCCGCCCAGGTGACCAGGATGCGGCCGGGGGTGCGCCCGAGGCTGATCGCGCCCTCGGTATAGGAGCGCAGCGACAGCGGTTGGGTCAGTTTGGGGCGCGAGACCACGGTGCCGCGCCCGCGTCGGCGAATTCGACCCTCCACCAACAGTTCCCGCAGTGCCTGTCGCACGGTTTCGCGGGCGACGCCGAAGCGGGTGGCCAGGTCGCGTTCGGCGGGGACCGAGTCGCCTTCCTCGAGATCGGCCAGGATCGACTCGATCTCGGTGCGAACCAGGAACACCTTGGGAACTCGGGTCGGGTGCGGTGAAGCCATGCCGCCCAGCGTACCCGGATTGGTCTATACCAAAATTTAACCTGACGTTCGCCCTGCCCACGCCTATCGGTCTAGACCATTTGTCAGTATCGATCCCATGCGATTGGTCATCATCGGCGGCGGGATTCTCGGCACCGCGCACGCCTGGGCGGCGATAGCCAGGGGACACGAGGTCGTGCACCTCGAACGCGAACGCGAGGCCCGCGGCGCGACGGTCCGCAACTTCGGTCTGGTCTGGGTCTCGGGCCGTTCGGCGGGCGAGCTCGAGCTCACGCTGCGTTCGCGCGAGCTGTGGGAGGAGATCGGCGGCCGGGTGCCGGGCGTCGGCTTCCGCCCCGCGGGCTCGATCACGCTGGCGCGCACCGCCGCCGAACTCGCGGTCGCCGAGGCCGCGGCCGCGGGCGACACCGCCGACGCGCGCGGCTTCACCCTGCTCGACCCCGACCGCGTCCGCGCGCTCAACCCCGCCCTGCGCGGCGACTACCTCGCGGGCCTGCACTGCTCGACCGACGCCGTCGTGGAGTCGCGCCAGGCACTACCCGCGCTGCGTGCCCACATGGCCGCGACCGGCCGCTACACCTTCCACGAGGGCACCGAGGCCCGCTCGGTACTCGACACCGGTTCCGGCGCGGTCGTTCTCGACGATCGAGGCCGCCGCCACGAGGCCGACCTCGTCGTGCACTGCCCCGGCGCCGCTCACTCCGGCCTCACCCGCGAACTGGCCGGCGAACTGCCGGTGCGCCGTGTACGTCTGCAGATGATGCAGACCGCCCCGCTGGACGAGCCGCTCACCACCGCGATCGCCGACGGCGACAGCTTCCGCTACTACCCGGGTTTCGCTGGCCCGCAATTGGATTCGCTCACCGCCGAGCAGTCGCAGACCGCGACCGCCGCCGAGCACAAGATGCAGCTGCTGTGCGTGCAGCGCCTGCACGGCGGCCTGACCATCGGCGACACCCACGAGTACAGCGAACCGTTCGCCTTCGACGTCGACGAAGCGCCCTATGAGCACCTCACCGAGGTCGCCGAGGCGCTGCTCGGCCGCAAGCTGCCGTCGATCGTGCGGCGCTGGGCCGGTGTCTACAGCCAGAGCGTCGATCCCACCGCTCTCGTTACCCGGGTCCGCGCCGACACCCACGTCTGGGTCGTCACCGGCCCCGGCGGGCGCGGCATGACCCTCGGCCCCGCCATCGGCGACCAGACCGCCGACCAGATCGGACTGTGAGGAACACCGTGCCCGACAGCAGAATTCAACTCGCCGTGGTCGACATGGCGGGCACCACCGTCGCCGACGGGGGACTGGTGCTGCGCGCCTTCGAGCACGCCGCCACCGCCGCCGGGATCGAGACCGAGGGCCCGCGCCGCGAACAGGCCCGCCGCTACGTCGTCGACACCATGGGGCAGTCCAAGATCGAGGTGTTCCGCGCCCTGCTCGACGGCGACGAGTCCGCCGCGCAGCACGCCAACCGCGCCTTCGAAACCGCCTACGACGCCCTGGTCGACGAGGCCGACATCGCCCCGATTCCCGGTGCCGTCGAGGCGATCACGGCACTGCGCGACGCCGGTGTCCGGGTCGCGCTGACCACCGGATTCAGTCGCGGTACCCAGGACAAGTTGCTCGCCGCGCTCGACTGGGCCGACCTCGTCGACCTCACCCTCGCCCCCTCGGACGCCGGTCGCGGCCGCCCCTACCCCGACATGGTGCTGGCCGCCGCGTTGCGCCTCGGCGTCGACGCCGTCGACCGGATCGCCGTACTCGGCGACACCACCAGCGATATCGCCACCGGTCTCGCCGCCGGTGCGGGCCTCGTCGCGGGCACCCTCACCGGCGCGCACACCGCCGACCAGCTGCGCGCCGCCGGTGCCACCCATGTCGTGGCCTCGGTCGCCGAGTTCCCCGCACTGGTCGCGGCCCGCTGAAACCTGCCGTCGCGGTAGTCGCCGCGGCGTCGCCCTGCCTCTGAACGAAAGTTGTTGTGATCGTGCGTACTTCCCTCATCAAGGCCGCGTTGCTGCTGGCCGGAGTCACCGCCGTGGCGTTCACCGGCGCCTGCGGTGGCACCGGCACCGAATCCGCGAGCGGCAAGACCGTCACCGTGTACTCCGCCGACGGTGTCGGTGGCTGGTACAAGAACCAGTTCGACGCGTTCACCAAGGAGACCGGCATCGCGGTGAACCTGGTGGAGGCGGGCTCGGGCGAGGTGGTGAACCGGGTCGACAAGGAACAGTCCAACCCGCAGGCCGATATCGTCGTCACCCTGCCGCCGTTCATCCAGAAGGCCAAGCAGTCGGGCCTGCTCCAGCCCAGCGGTATCGACACCGCCGCGATCCCCGCCGCCGCCAAGGACGCCGACGGCACCTACGTGACCATGGCGAACAACTTCCTGTGCTTCATCGCCAACCCCGCGGTCGACGCCTCGGCGCTGACCTGGGACGACCTGCTGAAGCCCGAGTACAAGGGCAAGCTGCAGTACTCCACCCCCGGCCAGGCCGGTGACGGCACCGCGGTGCTGGTGCTGCTGCAGCAGTTGCGCGGCAAGCAGGGCGCCCTGGACTACCTGGCCGCGCTGCAGGCCAACAATGTCGGCCCGTCCTCCTCCACCGGCAAACTGCAAGCCAAGGTCGACAAGGGCGAGCTGCTCATCGCCAACGGTGACGTGCAGATGAACCTGACCACGGTCAAGGAGAAGGGCTCGAACTTCAGCGTCTTCTTCCCCGCCGCCGACGGCAAGCGTTCGACCGTCGCCGTCCCGTACATGATGGGCCTGGCCAAGGGCGCCCCGCACAAGGACGACGCCACCGCGCTCATGCGCTTCCTGATGGCCCCGGCCGCCCAGTCGACGCTGGGCCCCGACGCCTTCGCCGTGTCGCCCCGCACCGACGTCGCCGCCCCGGCCGACGGTGGTTCCGCCGCCGCGCTGACCGGCGTCGAGGTGGTCCCGGTCGACTGGGACAAGGTCCTGTCCGAGCTCGACGCCGACCTCGCGGCGTACCAGAAGGCCACCGGCAGCTGATCGCGGCTGTGACACAAGGGAGTTGACGATGTCCGACGGTGCCCTCCAGATGAGATCCGCCACCTCGGTGACGGCCGACGACGAACCCGCGATCGCGTTCGACCGGGTCGGGGTCAGGTACGGCAGGGGCCGCACAGCCGCTGTCGCCCTGGCCGATTTCAGCCTGCGGGTCGCCGTCGGCGAGACCGTCGCCCTGCTCGGCCCGAGTGGGTCGGGCAAGTCGACCGCGCTCAAAGCGCTGGCCGGCTTCGTCCGACCCACGTCCGGCCGGGTCCGCCTCGCGGGCCGCGACGTCACCGACCTCTCGCCCGCCCGGCGCGGGATCGGGGTCGTCGTCCAGTCCTACGCACTGTTCCCGCACATGAGCGTGCACGGCAATGTGGCGTTCGGCCTGACATCGCATCGGGTGCCGCGCGCGGAGATCGGCGCGCGGGTCACCGAGGCGCTCGACATGGTCGGCATGGGTGCCTACGCGCGACGACTACCGCGTGAACTGTCCGGCGGCCAGCAGCAGCGGGTGGCGATCGCCCGTGCGCTGGCCATCAAGCCCCGCGTGCTGTTGCTCGACGAACCCCTTGCCGCGCTCGACGCCCAACTGCGCCATTCCATGCTCGGGGAACTGCAGGCATTGCGAAAAGCGTTGCCCGACACCGCGATGCTCTATGTCACCCATGACCAGTCCGAAGCGCTCGCGCTGGCGGACCGGATCGCGGTCATGCGCGATTCCCGGCTAGTCGACATCGACACTGCCGAGAACCTGTGGCAGCGTCCGCCCACCGATTTCACCGCCGGTTTCCTCGGAGGCGCGAATCTGTTGCCCTGCACCGTGAATCACGTCAGCGGCAGTGTCGCCCTCGTCACGGCCGGTGTGCATACTCTGCGCGCTGAGGCACCGAAACCCGGTGTGGGACTGGTGGAGTGGGCGCCCGCTGCCGAGGCGCTGCTGTGTGTTCGCCCGCACACGATCACCGTCGGCAAGGTCGGTGAGCGCGATACCTTGCGCGCCACGGTGCTCACCTCGGTGTGGCGGGGCGCCACGACCAGGGTCGAACTGGCGGTCGACGGGCTGCCCGGCGCGCTCGCCGCCGAGGTGTCGGGACATTTCACCGGTGCGGTCGGCGCGGTCGTCGGCGTCGCACTGGCGGACCCAGCGGGGGTTCTCATTCCCCACACCGTCGGCGAACCATACGGCGGCACAAACAGTTCCACGACTGCGGAGCGCGCGTCATGAGGGCCCTGTCGTCGCAGACTCGCGTGACTGCTCGCGAGTGCTTCGTCCGATCGCGGTCGCTCGATTCGGCGCGCCGAGTAGCCGATCCGCTCGGAGCGACCGCCCTCGAACCGATCATGCGCGAGGTGCGGCGATGAACACCACCGTCCTCGATCGGCCCGAAGTTCCGTCGAAACCACCTGCCGCGCAACGGTCATGGCTGCCCATCGTCTGGACGCTGCCGCCGGTGCTCGTGGTCCTCGGCATCGCCGGTTACCCGATTGTGCGGGTGCTCACCGAATCCACGCAGACGCCGACCGGACGCGGCACCGACGTATGGACCTCGGTCCTCGGCTCCGCATTCTTCCGAGAAGCGTTGTGGCGCACCGTCTCCATCGCTGTGTGTTCGACGGCGGGCTGCCTGGTCCTCGGCACCTTCCTCGCCGTCGTCCTCGCGTTCGTGCCGTTCCCCGGCTCGGGTCTGGTCGGTCGCCTCATCGACACCATCCTCACCCTGCCCTCGTTCCTGATCACCCTCGCGTTCACGTTCCTCTATGGCACCGCGGGCGCGGTGAACGCCCTGATCGCCGAATTGACCGGCGCCACCACCCCTTTCATCGACTTCCTCACCACCCCGCTGGGCGTGATCCTGGCCGAGATCACCTACTTCACCCCGTTCGTCGTGCGCCCGGTGCTGGCCGCCTTCGCGCAGCTACCCCGCGAACAACTCGACGTGGCAGCCAGTCTCGGCGCCTCACCGTGGCGGGTACTGCGTCAGGTCGTGCTGCCCGAAGCCTGGCCCGCGCTCGCGGCGGGCGGCTCGCTGGTATTGCTGTTGACGCTCAACGAGTTCGGCATCGTCCTGTTCACCGGCGCCAAGGGCGTCATCACCCTGCCCGCCCTGATCTATACGCGCGGCATCGTCACCTTCGACCTCCCCGGCGCGGCGGTCCTGGCCTCGGTCCAGGTCCTGCTCTCACTGAGCCTGTACCTCGTCTACCGATTCGTGTTCGCCCGCTTCCTCGCCCGCCCGAAGGATCGCTGATCATGCTCGTCTGGACTCCTCGCGGAAAAGCTTTGGTACTGGGCGTTTTCGCGCTGGTCGTCACGGTGGTCTTCGTCGCCCCCATCGCCACCGTGATCGCCGCAGCCCTGGCAGGCAGCTGGACCGGCCCACTACCGTCGAACCTCGGCCTCACCAATATCGGCAACGCCCTCAGCGGCGAACAGGCCGCCAGCCTCTCGGTCAGCCTGCAAACCGCCCTCCTGGCCGGCGCGATCTCCCTGATCCTCGGCACCTGGGCCGCCCTCGCCGCCCGCGAAGCCCCCACCTGGCTACGCCGCCTCACCGACGCCGTCTTCCACCTCCCCGTCGCCGTCCCATCGGTAGCGATCGGCCTCGGCGTCCTCATCGCCTTCAACGAGCGCCCCCTCCTGCTCGGCGGCACCAAGTGGATCGTCATCCTCGCCCACACCGTCTTGGTCCTGGCCTACACCTTCAGCGCCGTCTCCGCCGCCCTCGACCGCCTCGACCCCACCTACCGCCAAGCCGCCGAATCCCTAGGCGCAGGCCCGATCCGAGTCCTCTGCCACATCACCCTCCCCCTCCTCCTCCCCGCCCTTGGCGCCGCCGCCGGCCTGGCGATAGCCCTCTCCATGGGCGAACTGGGCGCCACCATCATGGTCTACCCCGCCACCTGGAAAACCCTCCCCATCAGCATCTTCGCCCACACCGACCGAGGCGAAGTCTTCGACGCCGCCGCCGGAACCACAGTCCTGGTAGTGGTGACCTTGATCGTGCTGACCATCCTCGGCCGCCTCCGAGGCCGAGCGGCCCTACGCTGATCGTCTTCCCGAACGCCCCCCGCGCCCACCGTCGACGCGCAGGTCGTGGCCGTTGACATAGGCGGCGTCTCTCGAGGCCAGGAAGGCGGCCGCGGCAGCCGCCTCCTCGGCGCCGACCAAGAGAATGTCTCCGTTGTGGATGCGCGGCATACGGTCCCCTGGTCGTCCTCGGTCGAATTCGAGGGTGTGCAGGCCTAGGCCGAGCGGCTGGTGAAGTCGAAGGAGTCGCCGTCTATGCCCCAGGTGATGATGCGTTCGGGGTGGATTCGGATGATGGTGCGTTCTTGGGGTGGGAACGGGGGTTCTTGGTCGTCGAGGGTTTCGGCGGTGCCTCGGACTTCGATGCCGCGAATGACGTAGGGCTCCACGGAGATCTGCTGGTCGATGACGAAGGAGACGCGGCTGCCCGCTTCGATGTTGCGGTACTTGCGGCTGGCGCGCATGCGCATGCCGCCGATGTCGATGGTGCCGTCGGCGTTCACGCGGTAGTTGGTGGGGTTGTTCTGGACGATGCCGTCGGGGGAGACGGTGGCCAGTCGACCGATGCCGGCCTCGGCGAGGAACTGCTGTTCGTTGCTGGTGAAAGTCATGGTGGGTTCTCCTTGGTGGATTCGATAACCGGGATCAGAACAGGATCAGGGCGGCGCAGAGTCCGGCGAGGGCGATGAACTGGAGGGTGACCCGGTACTTCAGGATGCTGTCCCACTTGTCCTGCAGCGCACGGGCATTGGCCGGGATGATGCCGCTGCGGGCGGCGGCGGTCTGCTGGGTGTTGATGGGCTTGGCGATGCGCACGTAGAGGGCGAGCCAGGTGAGCAGTGCCGCGACCGAGATCCCCGCGGCGACGGCGGCGGCGAACTGGCCGACGACCAGTGCGATCAGCACGGTGAGCACCGCGGTGATCACGCCGCCCGCGCCGACGACCGGCATGCGCTTGTCGCCGTAGTAGTGACCCCAGCCCGCGCTCATGGTCACGGTCGCGTCGTCGAGCTTGCGGTAGACGGACCGGGTGATCACGGCGCAGCTGACATCGGTGCCGTAGACGACGGCATTGGTGAGAACGGCGGCGGTGGCGATGAGTTGGCCGGTGATGATGAGCATTTCGTGTTTCCTCTCCGAAAACCTAGCAATGCTAGGAACTGGAGCAAAGATAACATCAGCACATTACTGTTGTCTAGCGATGCTAGATTTCGGATAGGCGCAAGGCCGACCTGGCATCACCGATGGGCGGTCAGGGACGTGACGAGAACGCGGCCCGCGTCCTCAGAAGCTGCTGACGGACACTCTGGAGCGGAACGGAAGCGTCGAGGCCGCCGGGCAACCGCACCCGGCCTCGTAGGCCGTCGTCAATCGCTGGCGCTCAAAGACAGCCGAGCTATGTGCGTACGGGAGACCAGCACGAAGTCATTCCAGATATTGGCGTAGTAGCCGTCCGGGCGGACCTCCACTTGCGCCGCGAACCGGATGATGCCGAGCGTGCACTCGATATCCCGGGCGAATTCGTCTATCAGTGCGTCCAGCGCGGCATCATCGACGGACGGACCCAGCGGTGGACGCATCCGGCGGACCTCGCTTCGAAGGTGCCCGGGCCACCGCGAAACCGGCTGTATCACCACGGTGTCGAGAATCGGGTCCGCTACGACGCGGAGTATGCGATCTCGTAGAGGTGTACGTCGGATGAAAAGCTCGCCGTCCAACGCGATGATCGGGTCGAGGTCGATGATGACGGCGTGGTTGGTGGCTGACAGCGTTTTCGCGAGTAGGCGCGCAGTGTCGGCCAGGCGTACACGTGTGTGCTCCGGTCGCGAGATCACGAAGGCCCGCAGGCCGACGCCCCCGCGTTCTTGGCCGCGAAGTAGCGGGTCTGGGCGGTGGCGAAGGTGGTCTGATCGCCGGTGCCCAGCGACATCTTGGTCATTTCCTTGCCGAAGGCCTCTGCGGCGGTGGAGTATTCGGACATCGTGGTGTTGAGTCCGGCGTCGACGCTGTTGTTCCGCAGCGAACTGGCGACAGCCTCGCTCGCGTCGTCGAGTGCGGTTCCGGCGTCTCGGGCCGCACCCAGAGTCGTTGTGCGATCGGCCTTCTCGTCCAGGCGCCGTTTGAGCGCGTCGATCTTGCCCTGCACTTTCAGTGCATGGACGACGAACTCCGCGCACACCGCCCCGCGTGCGGCCTTCGCCTTGGACGACGATGTGGCGGCTGCGGCGGTGACATAGGCCGCCCGCTCGGTCTCGTTGACGACGGCCCGACCGCTGACGGACTGCGTGCAGCCGACCGTGACCACACCCCCGCACACGGCCACCACGGCCATCAACAGTCCAGCAACACGCGTGTTCATCGAACCCCCCGGCTGTCGGACCCCACCAGCCCGATCTCGTTGTGTGGCACAGCGTCACGGCGACGGCCGTACGTCAGCAGACTACAGGCCCGTGCTGTTCGCGAGCGGGCGGCAAGATGTCGGTGGGCGGGCTTACCCTGAGCGCGTGTCGGTACTTCCTCTGATCTTCACCGCGGGCTGGGCCAGCGGAATCAACGCGTACGCGGTGGTGTTCCTGCTCGGATTGTTCGGCCGAATCGGCTGGGCGGGCGACGTCCCGCCCGGCCTACAGCGCACCGACGTGCTCATCGCCGCCGGCGCCCTGTTCCTGATCGAGGCCGTCGCGGACAAGATCCCGTTCCTCGACTCGTTCTGGGACGCGGTCCACACCGTCGTCCGTCCCGCCTCCGGCGCGGTCGTCTCGGCCCTGATCGCAGGCCAAGACGATTCCCTCCCCACGATGTTCGCGGCCGCGGTAGGCGGAACCACCGCCCTGCTCAGCCACCTCGTCAAAGCCGGCACCCGGATGGCCGTCAACACCTCTCCCGAACCGGTCACCAACATCGCGATGAGCACCGTCGAAGACCTCAGCGTCGGCGCCGTCATCACCCTCGCCGTCTTCTTCCCCGTCCTGGCAGCGGCGATAGCGGCCCTCCTCCTTGCCATCGGCCTCTGGCTGCTCTACCTGTGCGCCACCAGAATCCGCCGCTACCTCCACCGCCGCCGAGAACGCCGCGCCACCCGAACCCTCGGTGCCCGGCCCGCGGAGTAGTCCTGGGCGCTTACCCCGACCACGCGCCGAAGTCGCCCGTGCAATCACAGCCCCACGCCGGTGAATCGGCGGCGCGGGGAAGGGGAGGTCGATGGGCGTCGAGGTGGATCGATATGAAGTCGTCGTCGATCTGGGTGGTCTCTCCGGTATTTCGGCGCAGTGGGGGTGGCTGGCGCTCACCGTACTGCTGGGTGGTGTCTGCGTCTGGTGCCTCGTGCGGATTCGTGATGTCGGGCGCAGTGTCGGGGGGCGACTGGGGGTCGCCGTGGTTTTTCTAGTCACGGCGTGGCTTGCCTACACGACATTGAGCGTTGTCACCGAAGCGAAGTGGCAGCGCCAGCGAGATCGGCAGGTGGCCGCGATCACGGCGGAGTCGGGTTACCGACTGGTTCCGGATCGAACACCAGCGGGAAACGGTGCGCTGCTGGACAGCACGGTGTCGGTCGAACACGATGGTGCGCGCAAGACTTGCCTGCTGACGTCGTACCTGCTGCACCCGCGAACCGGCGAGTGGACCACGGGCCCACTCGGTCGGGGAAACAGCTCCGACACCGCCAAGGTGGTCCTGTCCTGCGCTCCGGAGACGCTCGGACCGGTTCCACCGATCACCGCACTTACCTCCTCCCGACCGGCGCCTCCGCCCGGAGCGACGATCATCCCCGGTCCGACGCTGCCGCCCGGGGTGACGTTGCCTGGCGTGACCTTGCCGCCCGACATCACGATCCCTCCCGGGTTCGATCGCCCTGCGGGCTGAGCTGCTCGGGCGGGCTCGATTCAGTCGGTGCTCGAAACGCGGCGAAGTGCTGGTCGATGTTGTGGTTCGGGGGCTTCGTGCGGGCGAGCCGGTGGCGGAGCGCGAAAGCGACGCTGGCGCACCAGAGTCCGACCAGTGGCAGCATGATCGTGAAGAGCCGTACTGTCGTCGACGCGCGGCCGCCCCCGGGGACGAACACGGTGTCCGATGCGCCGACGTCTATTGTTCGATGGCGCGATCCGAGGTCGAAGGAACGGAAGTCGCCCCCCGCGACGTGGATTCGATCGCGACCCGGGCCGCCGTCGTCGGGGACGAAATCACCCCACGTGATGCACAGATCGGGTCGACAGGCCCGTTCGGTCATTGTCCAGGTTCCGAGTCGTCCGTCGCCGGTGTGTGCCGCCCACGCGTCCGGTACGTCGAGTGACAGCGGGATCAGGAAGATCAGCATCGTGGGTCCGATTCCGTGCAACCACAGCTTCCGTGCCTTCGCTGTCACCCGGCGCATTGTCCCCACGCGAACATCCTGGCATCTCACCGGAACCGGTTGTCGATGTCGCGGGGGAATTCAGTCCGAGACCCGTCCCACCTTCACCGCACCTGCGGCGCCACCTTCGTCCCCAGCAGTTCGATGCTGTGCAGCACCTGCTCGGGCGGCAGGGTGCCCACGCTGGTGTGGAGCATGAAGCGGGCGAGGTCGAGGGTGTCGCGGACTTCGGCGATCTTGGTGGCGACGTAGTCGGGGGTGCCGACGAACAGGGAGCCGGGTTGGGAGCGCAATCCGTCGAACTGTTCGCGGGTCATGGGCCCCCAGCCGCGTTCGCGGCCGATGACCGACATGGCCATGGCGTAGGGCTCGTAGAAGTCGGCGACCGCTTGGGCTTCGGTGTCGGCGACGTAGCCGTGGGCGTGGACCGCCACGGGCTGGGGTTCGTGGCCGCCTTCGGTGAGGGCGCGGTGGTAGAGGTCGACCAGTGGTTTGAAGCGGGCGGGTTCGCCGCCGATGATCGCGATGGCGAGGGGGAGGCCGAGGAGGCCGGCGCGGATCACCGATTCGGGGCTGCCGCCGACGGCGATCCAGACGGGGAGGGGGCGGTTGTCGGTGCGCGGGTAGACCGTGGCGTTCTGTAGCGGTGCCCGGAATCGGCCGGACCAAGTGACCGGCTCTTCCTCGCGCAACCGCAGCAGCAGCGCCAGTTTCTCCTCGAACAGGGCGTCGTAGTCGGACAGGTCGTAGCCGAACAGCGGGAACGATTCGGTGAACGATCCGCGCCCGGCCATCAGCTCCGCGCGGCCGTTGGACAGGCCGTCGAGGGTGGCGAAATCCTGGTACACCCGGACCGGATCGTCGGAGCTGAGCACGGTGACGGCGCTGGTCAAGTGGATGCGCTCGGTCCGGGCGGCAGCGGCGGCGAGGACGACGGCGGGGGAGGAGGCGGCGAAATCGCGTCGGTGGTGTTCGCCGACGCCGTACACGTCGAGCCCGGCGGCCTCGGTGGCCACGGCCTCGTCGACCACCTGGCGTAAACGCACGGCGGCCGTCGGTGCGGGCAAGGAGCCGGTGGGGTACAGCTCGGCGAAGGTCGTGAGCCCCAGTTCCATGTGAACCTCTCTTCGGGATGCAGTCCCCTGGTAAACGGACCGCAGTCCGATAACATTCCCGAGTTATGGGTGGATGCGGATTATCTATGACAAAACTATAGTGAGCGCTATGACCGCCCTGGCGACGACGCGCACCGAACCCGACCTGTCCTTCCTGCTCGACCGCACCAGCCACGTCCTGCGCACGCAGATGGCGGCGGCGCTGGCCGAGGTCGGGCTGACGGCGCGGATGCACTGCGTGCTGGTCCACGCGCTGGAGGCCGAGCGCACGCAGGCGCAGCTCGCCGAACTCGGCGACATGGACAAGACCACGATGGTCGTCACCGTCGACGCGCTGGAGAAGGCGGGGCTGGCCGAACGGAAACCGTCGAGCACCGACCGTCGCGCGCGCATCATCTCGGTCACCCCGGCCGGGGCGGAACTGGCCGCGCGCAGCACCGACATCGTCGATGGCGTCCATCGTGCGGCACTCGGTTCGCTGCCGCGGGCCGAGCGTGAATCCCTCTTGCGCGCACTGGATCTCCTGGTCGCGGGGCATTTGTCGACGGTGGTGGAGGCCGCGCCCGCGCGTCGCGCCAGGCAATAGTCCGTTATAGATTGTCTGTTACGGAACTATCTAGTACGGTCACTCTTGTTCGCCCAACGCAGGAGATGACCCATGACGAAGTCCCAACGCATCGCCCTCGCGGTGCTGTCGGCAGCGATGCTGATGACGATCCTCGACGGCAGCATCGTCACCGTCGCCATGCCGACGATCCAGCACGACCTCGGCTTCTCACCCGCCGGACTGAGCTGGACCGTGAACGCCTACCTGATCGCCTTCGGCGGTCTGCTCCTGCTGGCCGGGCGCCTCGGTGACCTGATCGGCCGCAAGACGATGTTCGTCACCGGCACTGTCGTCTTCACCGCCGCCTCGGTGCTGGCCGGTGTGGCCACCACCCCCGGCGTGCTCGTCGCGGCCCGGTTCCTCCAGGGTGTCGGCAGCGCGATCGCCGCCTCGGTGGTGCTCGGCATCCTGGTGACGATCTTCACCGAGCCACGCCAACGGGCCACGGCCATCGGCGTTTTCAGCTTCACCGGGGCCGCGGGCGCCTCGATCGGGCAGGTGCTCGGCGGCGTGCTCACCGACGCGCTGAGCTGGCACTGGATCTTCCTGATCAATGTGCCGATCGGCGTGGTGACCGTGCTCGTCGCGCTGCGGGCGCTGCCCGACGACCGTGGCCTCGGCTGGTCCGCCGGGGCCGATGTGCTGGGCGCCGCCCTGGTCACCGCCGGTCTGATGCTCGGCATCTACACCGTCGTCGAAGTCGAACGCTACGGCTGGGTCTCCGCGCACACCCTCGGTCTCGGCGCACTGGCCGCCGCACTGCTGGTCGCCTTCGTGATCCGACAGGCCACCGCGACCAACCCCCTGCTACCGCTGCGAATCCTGCGCTCTCGCAATGTCGCCGGCGCCAATGTGGTCCAGATGCTCACGCTCGGAGCCATGTTCGCCTTCCAGGTCATCGTCGCGCTCTACCTGCAGAAAGTGTTGGGCTACAACGCCTTGCAGACCGGTTTGGCGATGCTGCCCGCCGCCCTCGCCATCGGTGGGGTGTCGCTGTTCGCCTCCGCGCGGTTGATCACCCGGTTCGGTGAGCGGGCCGTGCTCATCGCCGGTCTGGTGCTGCTGCTGGCCGGAATGTCGTGGCTGACACGGCTTCCCGTGGACGCCGGGTACGTCACCGACGTGCTGCCGGTGATGGTGGCCATCTCGGGCGGCGGACTGGTACTGCCCGCGCTCACCGCGCTGGGCATGTCGGGCGCCGACACCGATGACGCCGGGCTGGCCTCGGGCCTGTTCAACACCACCCAGCAGGTCGGCATGGCGGTCGGCGTGGCGGTCCTGTCCACCCTCGCCGCCGCCCGGACCGGTGCCGAATTGGCGGCGGGCGCCTCCGATGCCACCGCGCTGACCAGCGGTTACCGGCTGGCCTTCACGGTCGCGGCCGGTCTGCTCGCCACGGCGCTCGTCCTGAGCGCCACCGTGCTGCGGCGAGCGGACGAGCCGGTCGCCGAGCCGGTTCCCGCCCGCTGAGTCGCGCGTCGCGGGGAGCCACCCCCGCGGTTCACCCCTCGGGTGGATGTCGGCTCGGCGCTTCGGTGGTGTCCTCGAAGGATGCTGACCGATCGCACGACGTTGACCCAATTCCTCATCGAAGAGCGCCGCCGCCATCCCGGTTCCAGCGGTGAACTCAATTCCCTGATCCTCGACGTCGCGCTGGCCTGCAAGGCGATCTCCAAACGGATCGCCTCGGGCGCGCTGACCGGTGTCCTCGGCGGCGCCGGGGTGGTGAATGTGCAGGGTGAGCAGCAGCAGAAGCTCGACGTGGTCGCCAACGAGGTGTTCCTGCGCGCCAACGAATGGGGCGGCCAGCTCGCGGGCATGGTGTCGGAGGAGCTCGACGACCCGTATCCGATCCCGCCGGAGTATCCGCGCGGCAAGTACCTGCTGGCCTTCGATCCGCTCGACGGCTCGTCCAATATCGACGTGAATGTCGCGGTGGGCAGCATCTTCTCGATCCTGCGCGCCGCGACGCCGGGCGTGGACGCGGTGCCCGCGGACTTTCTGCAACCCGGCACCGAACAGGTTGCCGCCGGATACGCCATCTACGGTCCCGCCACCCAGCTCGTGCTCACCGTCGGCACCGGCGTGCACGCCTTCACCCTCGACCCCGAGCTGGGCGAGTTCTTCCTGACCGGCCAGAACCTGCGCCTGTCCGAGTCGACCTCGGAGTACGCCGTCAACAGCTCCAACCGTCGCTTCTGGGAACCGGCCGTGCGCCGCTACATCGACGAGTGTCTGGCCGGCGCGACCGGTCCGCGCGAGAAGGATTTCAATATGCGCTGGGTGGCGTCGCTGGTGGTCGAGACCCACCGGATCCTCACCAGGGGCGGGGTGTTCCTGTATCCGCGCGACACCAAGGACCCGGCCAAGGCGGGCCGGTTGCGCCTGCTCTACGAGGCCAATCCGATCGCGTTCCTGATCGAACAGGCCGGTGGTCTCGCCTCGACCGGCCGCGAGCGGATCCTCGACATCACCCCCACCGAGCTGCATCAGCGGATCGCGTTCGTCTTCGGTTCCCGCGAGGAGGTGGCCCGGATCGTGGCCTATCACGCGGAGTCGGCCGAGGAACCCGACGGCGGCTGGTCGCCGCTGTTCGGTCTGCGCGGTCTCTACCGTTCCACCACCTAGGAGGAGTTCCATGTCCGTCAAGCACCCCGTCGTCGCCATCACCGGATCCTCCGGTGCCGGAACAACTTCGGTGATGCGCACGTTCGATCAGATCTTCCGCCGGGAAGGCATCGATGCCGCGTATGTCGAGGGCGACAGCTTCCACAAGTTCGACCGGGCAGGCATGAAGGAGGAACTGGTGCGGGCGCTGACCGACGGCGACCACACCTTCAGCCATTTCGGGCCGGAGGCGAACCTGTTCGAGGAGCTGGAGAAACTGTTCCGTGGTTACGGCGAGACCGGGACGGGTCGGGTACGAAAGTACCTGCACGACAAGGAGGAAGCGGCACCGTACGACCAGGAGCCGGGCACCTTCACCCCGTGGGAGGAGATCCGGCCCGGTACCGACATGCTGTTCTACGAGGGCCTGCACGGCGCGGTGGCCAACGAGCGGGTCGATGTCGCCCAGTACGCGGACCTGCTGATCGGCGTGGTGCCGGTGATCAACCTCGAGTGGACCCAGAAGTTGCACCGCGACAAGGCCAAACGCGGCTACTCCACCGAGGCGGTCACCGAGACCATCCTGCGCCGCATGCACGACTACGTGAACTTCATGTGCCCGCAATTCTCCCGCACGCACGTGAACTTCCAGCGAGTGCCGGTGGTCGACACCTCGAATCCCTTTACCGCACGTACGATTCCGACCCCGGACGAGTCGATGCTGGTGATCCGGTTCGCCGATCCGCACGGCATCGACTTCCCGTATCTGCTGTCGATGCTGCACGACTCGTTCATGTCCCGCCCGAACACGATCGTGTGTCCGGGCGGGAAGATGGACCTGGCCATGCAGTTGATCTTCACACCGATGCTGTTGCGGCTCATGGAGCGCAGCGGACGGCACCGCTGAGAACGGCGACCACCTCACCCGAGGTGGTCGTCGAACCAGGCCACCAGTTCCGGGTCGTCGAGGCCGTCGGCCACGAGGACAGCCGCGGACAGGTCGTCGGTGCGGGTGTAGGCGTTCTGCGCGGCCACGCACCGCAGTCCCGCGGCCACCGCGGAGCGCACCCCGTTGGCCGAATCCTCCACGGCCACCGCCTCTTCCGCTGCCAGTCCGGTCTGGATCAGCACGTCCAGATACACCGCCGGGCTCGGTTTCAGCACGGGCACTTCGGTTCCGGTGGTGACCGTGTCGAACGGGTCACCGAACGCGTGCCGCAACAGCGGCTCCACCCAGGCCCGCGTGCCGGTGGTCGCGACGTGCAGCGCGATCCCGCGCGCCCGGAGGCGTTCGATCAGTTCCCGCGCGCCCGGCCGGGCCCTGATCCGCCCCTCGGCGGCCATCTGCGCCATGATTCTGGTCTTGCCGCGGTGCAGGTGTCGGGCCAGGTCACGTGCCTGCCCGGCGCTCATGCCGTGCTGCTCGAACCAGTACGCCAGCCGCTGCGCGCCCCCGGCGACCTTCAGCAGCGTGCCGTACTCGTCGACCTCCCACCGGTCGGGCAGCCCCGCCTCGGCGAAGGCGGCGTTGAAGGCGACCCGGTGGCCGTCGCGTTCGCTGTCGACCAGGGTGCCGTCGACGTCGAAGATCACCGCGCGCAGCCGAGTCATGGTGCACCGTGCAAATATTCGCGGATCCGGGCGAGCGCGGCCGCGACGGTGAAGCCGTGGTGGGCCATGACCTCGTCGCCGGGACCGCTGTGCCCGAATCCGTCGATACCGATCGCCAGGTCGACCGCGGCCTTCCAGCCGGCCGTGCTGCCGGCCTCGATGCTGATCGTGTGCACCGAGGGATCGGGGGTGAACCGAGTTCGGTCCAATGCCGAGATCACCCGCACGTCGTATCCCTGCGCCCGCAGCTGTTCGGCGACCGCCACCGCCAACGCGACTTCCGAACCGGTGGCGACGATTTCGATGGCTCGTGCGACGGCGACCGAGGCGCGTGGGGTTCCGTCCGGCTCCATCGGCCCCGAGTGGTCGTCGAGCGAGGGTGTCGCGAGAGTGGCGGGCCACGATTCGCCGACCCTGTCGGACGTGATGTTCAGCTGGGGGAGTGCCTGTCGCGACAGGATCAGTGCGGTCGGGCCGTCGATGCGGGTCAGCGCCAGCTCCCACGCGAGCGCGGTCTCCGCGTCATCGGCGGGCCGCAACACCTGCAACCCCGGGATCAGGCGCAGCGACTCGACCTGTTCCACCGGTTGATGCGTCGGTCCGTCCTCGCCGACCGCGATCGAATCATGGGTCAGCACATAGATCACCGGCTGGCGCATCAGCGCCGACAGACGCAGGGCCGGCCGCAGGTAGTCGGCGAACACCAGGAAGGTGGAGCCGAACACCCGGAACCCGCCGTGCAGGCTCATGCCGTTCAGGATGGCGGCCATCCCGAACTCGCGGATGCCGAAAGCGATGGCGCTGCGGGAGAAGTCCTCGCGCGTCACCACCTCGCCGCAGGAGGTTCCGGTCGATCCGGCGAGATCGGCCGAGCCGCCGACCAATTCGGGCATCGTCGCCAGCGCGGCGGTCAAACAGGCCTGCGAGGACTGCCGGGTCGCGCGCGGGGCCTGGGCGACAACGGATTCCAGCGCCGCCGCCAGCGCCGAGGGCAGCAGGCGCGCACGGGTGCGGCGGAACTCCGCGGCCCGATCGGGCGACTGCGCGTCGAACCTCGCGAACTCGTCGAGCCAGGTCGTGTGCTGCTCGGCGCCGAGTTCGGCCAGCACCGCACACGTCGCCGCGACCTCGTCCGGCACGGTGAACGGTGGAAGTGTCCATCCGGCAAGGGCTTTGGCTTGCGCCAACTGTTCGGCTCCCAGGGGCGCCCCGTGCGCCTTCGAGGTTCCCGCGACACCGGGCGCCCCGTGCCCGATCACCGTGCGAACGGCCAGAAAGCTCGGCCGCGCATCATCTTTCGCCCGGTTCAGTGCGGCATCGATCGCCGCGATGTCGGTTCCGTCGGCCACCACCTCGGTATGCCACCCGTAGGCCGCGAACCGGGCCACCTGATCGTCACTACACGAGCGCCCGACCGCGCCGTCGATGGTGATCTCGTTGTCGTCCCACAGCACGATCAACCCGCCGAGCCCCAGATGCCCGGCGAACGAGGCGACTTCGTGGCTGACCCCCTCCATCAGGCACCCGTCGCCGACGATCGCGTAGGTGCGATGCCCGGTCACCTCGGGATAGCGGGCCGCGCTCATCCGCTCGGCCAGCGCCATCCCCACCGCCATCGCCAACCCCTGACCCAGCGGCCCGGTGGTGCACTCCACGCCGGGCGTGTCACCGAATTCGGGATGCCCCGGTGTGGCCGACCCGCACTGCCGGAACCGCCGCAACTGCGCGACGGGCAGGTCGTAGCCGAACAGATGCAGCAGCCCGTAGAGCAGCGCCGATCCGTGCCCGGCCGACAGCACGAACCGGTCCCGATCGGCCCAGTCCGGATCGGCCGGATCGTGGCGCAGGTGCCGGCTCCACAGCGTCCACGCCATCGGCGCCGCCCCCATCGGCATCCCGGGGTGGCCGGACCGGGCGGCCTCCACCATGTCGGCCGCGAGGAAGCGCAGGGTGTCGACCGCGAGCTGGTCGGTGTCGGCGGACGGCACGAAAGCCGGTCGGAGAACCTCGGTCATCGGACGGCCTCGCCGGTCAGCGCGGCGTCGCGAAGTCGTTTCACCGCAGCGGCTTTGCCCTCCGGGTAGCCGTACATCCACGACCCGGAGATGAACACGTCCGCACCCGCCGCGGCGGCCCCGCCGATGGTGTCGGCGGTGATCCCGCCGTCCACCTCGAGCTCGATCGCGTAGCCCGACTCGTCGATCAGCCCGCGCAACCGCGCGATCTTCGGTTCGACCGCCGCAATGTAGCGCTGCCCACCGAATCCCGGATTCACCGTCATCGCCAGCACCAGGTCGGTCTCGGCCAGCACGTGCGCCACCGTCTCGGCGGGCGTGTGCGGGTTCAGCGCCACCCCGCTGCGCGCCCCGAGGTCACGGATGCGGGCCATGGTGCGATGCAGGTGCGTGCAGGCTTCGGCGTGCACGATGACGAGTTCGCAACCGGCACTGATGTATTCGGCCAGCATCTGGTCCGGATTCACCACCATCAGGTGCGCCTCGAAGGCGACGGTGCTGTGCGGTCGGGCCGCCGCGATCACGTCCGGGCCGAAGGTGAGGTTGGGGACGAACACCCCGTCCATCACGTCCCACTGGATCCGGTCGACGCCGGCCGCGCACAGCTCCCGCACCTCCGCGCCGAGGCGGGCGAAATCGGCGGGCAGGACCGAGGGCACGATGAGCGGTCCAGGGACTGAAAGTTCCGGCATGGCACGGCCTTTCTGATCGAGTCCGTCCATCGGACCGCACCGGGGAGCGCGGGTATTCCCCCGCCGGGGTGGCGGTCCGGGTGAGATCTCGGCGATGCCCCCGCCGGGTGTTTCCCCGCCGGTAGGGTGAACAGATGCCGGAGTTACCTCCGACCCCGTTGAAGCTTGTGCTCGTCGACGATCACGAGATGGTGCTGCACGGGCTCGACGCCATGCTTGGCCATTTTCCCGACGAGGTCGTGATCGTCGGCCAATCCACCACCGACACCGCCGCTTTGGGCATGGTCGCCGAACACCGACCCGACATCGTGCTCTGCGATGTGCGCATCGGCAAGGCCAGCGGCCTCGACCTGTGCCGCCAGATCACCCTGCAATACCCCGACACCAAGGTCGTGCTGCTCACCGTCTACGACGACGAGCACTACCTCTACCAGGCGTTGCGCGTCGGCGCCTCGGGCTACATCCTCAAACGCGTCGACGGGCGCGAACTCGTCGCGCAGCTGCGGCGGGTCCGCGAGGGCGAGACCGTGGTCGACGCGGCGCTGGCGGGTCGGGTGGCGTTGGCCGCGGCCCGGCTCAGCGCGGGCCAGTTCTGGTCGGGCGCGCATCTCGGGCTCACCCAGCGCGAATCCGAGGTGCTCGGCCTGCTGGTGTCGGGGCACTCCAATCGGGCGGTGGCCAGCAAGCTCGTGGTCAGCGAGGACACGGTGAAAACCCATATCAGGGGGCTGTATCGGAAGCTGCGGGTGTCCGATCGCAGCGGGGCGATCGCGGTGGCGTTGCGCGAGGGGCTGTTCCGGTGAACCCGCTCGGTGCGGTGGTGCCGACGGCGGCCGAGCTCGCCGGGGTGCTCGAGGTCGACGGGGTGCTGCTGTACGCGATCGACGGCCAGGACCTCGGCATCGTCGACCTGTGGCCGGCGCACCCCTCGGCGGGGTCGCTGCGGTTGCAGGTGGGGTTCGGGGTGACCGGGTTGGTCGCGCGCACGCGCAAACCGGTGCTGCTGGAATCGGATTCTCCCCGAAACGCGCTGCACCGCAGGCTCTTACGTCTGGAGCCACAGCAGACGATCGCGCGAATGTGTTTACCGCTGCCGGGACTCGAGGGTGATGTGGTGGGTGTACTGGCCGTGCACCGCGACCCGCGCACCCCGTTCGGACCGGCCGACCTCGAGCGCGCGCAACAGTACGCCGGGGTACTCGGGCTGTGGTTGCACGCGCAACGGCTGTTCCGCACGGTCAACCGGCAGCGCAGCGAACGAGATCGCCTGGTGGAGAAGGCGATCACCGCGCAGGAGGCCGAACGTCGCCGCATCGCCTTCGACCTGCACGACGGGGTCACCACCGCGCTGGCCTCGATGTCGTTCCACCTGTCCGCCGCCGACCTCACCGTGTCCGAACTGGTCGCCCACGTCGACGTGACCGACGAGGCCAGCCTGCGCGATCTCGCCCGCGCCCGCGCCGAACTCGTCAGCGCGCGCGAGCTGGCCGATTTCGCCTACAACGAGACCAGGGCGGCGATCTCGGGCCTGCACAGTCTCGTCCTCGACGATCTGGGTCTGGTCGCCGCCATCGAATCGCTGGTGCGCACGGTCAGCGGCGACGGGGCGCCGGAGATCGAACTCCTCGTCGACCCCGACGCCGCCATCGACGACATCCCCGACCACGCCGCCGCGACCCTCTACCGCATCGCCCAGGAGTCGCTGGCCAACGCGGTGAAACACGCTGGGGCGCAACGGATCGTCGTGTCCCTGCGCCGGGCCGGGGACTCGGTGATCCTCGGCTGTTCCGATGACGGTGAGGGTTTCGACCCCGCCCTGCACCGCGCCAACCGGGCCGCGGACATCGACGGTGAACAGCACTTCGGCCTGACCTCGATCGCCGAACGCTGCGCCATTATCGAAGCGTCGCTGCGGGTGGAGTCCATGCTGGGACGCGGGACGACCGTGCTGGTCGAACTGCCGCTGCGGTAGTCGGCGCGTGGGGGATGTTCCCCCAGTGCCCCTAACTCCGATCGGCGGTCCCCTAATTGCTGTTCGTGGGCGTGACCTGCGCGGAGAGCCGGTCCTACGCTGGTCGAGACGACGGACACCGATCACCGAGCGACCTGGCGAAGGGGTAGGCAGATGGCTGGTTCGAGGACCCCGACGTGGGACGACACGGCCCGGGGTTGGCAGGTCGACATCGTCGACGAAGCCATCCCCGGTGCGGCCGGGACGCAATCCGTGCTGCGCGTGCGGCCGCCCAGCGACTTCGTCGCCCGACTGTTCGGCTACGCGGACGCGGCCTGAGCGGCGGTGGCGCAGTTACCCAGCAGGACATCCTGGGCGGCGACGATGTCGGTCGGCGCGTTCGCCCAGGTGCGCAGTGCGGCGCTCACGAGAGCGCGGCCGAAGGAGAACGTCACCGACCACGGCCGCCCGTCGATGGCGGCCAGTGCGGTCAGGTACTCGCACACCCGCGCGGTCGGATGCCCACCCGAGAGGAACGCGATGCCCGGTACCTCGGCGGGCACGTACTCGCGTAGCACCGCGACGGTGGCCGCCGCGGCCTCGGCGGGGGAGGCGGGCGCGGCATCGAGACCCGGGGTCACGAAGTTCGGCTTCAGCACGATTGCGGACAGGTCGACACCGGCGTCGATCAGCTCGGCGAACAGCGCGCTCAGGGCCAGCGCGGAAGCCTTCGCCGACGCGTCGATCCCGTGCGTGCCCGCGCACAGCACCTCGGGTTCCACGATCGGCACGATCCCGTGCTGCTGGCACAGCGCGGCGTAGCGGGCGAGCGCCTGCCCGTTGGCACCGGCGGAGTACGGCGTGATGGTGTCCACGTCGAATACCGCCCGCCATTTGGCGAAGGCCGCGCCGCGGTCGGCGTAGGCGGCCAGTCGCGCGCCGAGTCCGTCGAGCCCCTCGGTGATCAGCGCGCCGCCCTGGCCGGGCAGCGGTGTGGTGCCGGTGTCGACCTTGATGCCGGGCAGGACCCCGAGTTCACGGGCCGCCACCGGGAACGGCCGCCCGTCGGCGAGGTCCTGGCCGAAGGTCTCGTCGCACAGGATGATTCCGCTGATCCACTGCGACAGGCCGTCGGCGGTGAGCAGCAGTTCCCGGTAGTCGCGGCGGGCGGTCGCGCTCGCGGGCACACCCTCGGCTGCCAGGCGCGCGGACATGGTCTTGATCGATTCGTCGGCGGCGAGGACGCCGCGTCCGGCACCGGTCAGCTGCTGGGCGATCTCGGTGAGGGACGTGGCGGGAAGTGTCGTCATGGGCACCAGCATGCGAGGAGCACCACCGGTCGTCCTCACCCCTTCGGGCGAGAGGGGGTGTGAAAGGCCGCCGCGCCCACGAGGCCAGGATCGCACAGATGCGCCACGAACATCGTTGTCGCGGAAGTGGGTTCGGCGCTCGTGCACACGTGCCACGGTCGGTCCAGCGGTGTGCCGGGCACGTCGTAGGCGACCAGTTCCCCCGAGGCCAGGGGTTCGCGTGCCGCCTCCTCGTGCACCAGCGTCACCCCGAGCCCTTCGCGCGCGGCCGCCACCGCCGCCCCCGAGGTTCCCAGGGTGAGCAGGGGCGGTGCGGCCTGGAGTCGACTCAGGAGCGACAGCGTCGTGTCCCTGGTGCCCGAGCCGACTCCGGTGAGCAACCACGGCGTGGTCAGCGGGTCCTCGACCAGCCCGGGACGCCCCACCAGCAGCAGCCGGTTCGCCCGCCGTGCCGCGATGACCAGCCCGGACCCACTGGGCGGACGCCCGGCCAAGGCGATGTCGAAGGTGTGATCGGCGGCGCGCGCGAACAACTCACCGCGCGTGAGCACCGACAGCGACAACTCGACCTGCGGATGCGCCCGCGCGAACGAGGCCATCAACAACGGCAGCACGTACTCACTCGCCGTGGCCACCGCCCCGATCCGCACCCGGCCCCGATCGGCGTCGTGCACCGCGCCGGCCGCCTCGGCGAGCAACCCGAGCAGTTTGCGCACGTACCCGGCGAAGATCTCCCCCGAATCCGTCGCCACGATGCCACGTCCCGACTTGCCGAAAAGCCGTGTCCCCAAAGCCTCTTCGAGCGCGGTGAGCGCCGCCGACACCGCGGGCGGCGTGACGTGCAGCGATTCGGCGGCCGCGCGCACACTCCCGGACTCGTAGACGGCGAGAAACGTGCGCAGCCGACCCCAGGTGGCGGCGGCGGGCAGATCGGGACTGGCGAACATTGTTCAAGGATGCCTTAACAATGCTCAGTGAAGATTCCATTGTCGTTGAACAGTCTCCGCCCACACACTGGGAGAGCTCCACCTGGCGTGACCCGAAAGGAACGGCGATGACGACGATCGAGAACGAGGGCCCCACCGTCAAACAGCGATGGGATCCCGGTGTCCAGAGTTACGCCGGAATGGGTTACTGGAACCCGGAATACGTGCCCAAGGACACCGACGTGCTCGCGGTCTTCCGGGTCACCCCGCAGGAGGGCGTCGACCCGATCGAGGCCGCCGCGGCCGTGGCCGGTGAATCCTCCACCGCCACCTGGACCGTCGTGTGGACCGACCGCCTCACCGCCAACAGCCACTACCAGGCCAAGGCGTACCACGTGGACGAGGTCCCGGGCCGGCCCGGCGAGTACTTCGCCTACATCGCCTACGACATCGACCTGTTCGAGGAGGGTTCCATCGCGAACCTGACCTCCTCGATCATCGGCAACGTCTTCGGCTTCAAACCGCTCAAAGCCCTTCGCCTGGAAGACATGCGCATCCCGGTCGCCTACACCAAGACCTTCCAGGGTCCGGCGCACGGCATCGTCATGGAACGGGAGATGCTCAACAAGTACGGTCGCCCGCTGCTCGGCGCGACCATCAAACCCAAGCTCGGCCTGTCGGCCCGCAACTACGGGCGCGTGGTCTACGAGGCCTGTCGCGGCGGTCTCGACTTCACCAAGGACGACGAGAACATCAACTCCCAGCCGTTCATGCGCTGGCGTGACCGCTTCCTCTACGCGATGGAGGGGGTGAATCGGGCGATGGCCGAAACCGGCGAGATCAAGGGCCATTACCTCAATGTCACCGCGGGCACCATGGAGGAGATGTACCGGCGGGCCGACTTCGCCAAGGAACTCGGCAGCGTCGTGGTGATGATCGACCTCACCATCGGCTACACGGCGATCCAGTCGATGGCGAACTGGGCTCGGCAGAACGGGGTGCTGCTGCACCTGCACCGGGCCGGTCACTCCACCTACACGCGGCAGAAGACCCACGGCGTGAGCTTCCGGGTGATCGCGAAGTGGTCGCGGCTGATGGGCGTGGACCACGTCCACGCGGGCACCGTCGTCGGCAAGCTCGAGGGCGACCCGGCCACCACGCGCGGCTTCTACGACACCCTGCGCGACAACAACGTTCCGCAGAATCTCGGCAACGGCATCTTCTACGACCAGGACTGGGCCTCGATGCCCGGCGTCATGCCGGTGGCCTCCGGCGGCATCCACGCCGGCCAGATGCACCAGCTGCTCGACCTGTTCGGCGACGACGTGATCCTGCAGTTCGGCGGCGGCACCATCGGCCACCCCTACGGCATCGCCGCCGGCGCCGAAGCGAACCGGGTCGCGCTGGAAGCCGTGGTCAAGGCCCGCAACGAAGGCCGCGACCTGCTCCTGGAAGGCCCCGGCGTGCTGCGCAACGCGGCCAAGCACTGCGCACCCCTGCAGGCCGCCCTCGACACCTGGGGCGAGGTCACCTTCGACTACACCAGCACCGACGCGCCCGACGTGGTGCCCACCCCGGTGCCTTCGATCTGAGGACTGTGATGAAACTTCGCTACGGCACCTTCTCCTACCTGCCCGACCTCACCGACGACGAGATCGCCGCCCAGGTGAAATACGCCCTCGACCACGGGTGGCCGGTCTCGCTCGAATACACCGACGACCCGCACCCGCGCAATGTGTACTGGGAGATGTGGGGGCTGCCGATGTTCGACCTGGCCGAACCCGACGGCGTGCTCGCCCAGCTCAACGACTGCCGGGCCACCTTCCCCCAGCACTACATCCGGCTGCTGGCCTACGACGCGAGCCTGGGCCGCCAGTCCACCGCGATGTCGTTTCTGGTGCAGCGACCCAGTGCGGAGCCGGGCTTCCTGCTCGAACGTGTGGAGGGCCCCGACCGCACCCAGCGGTACTCGGTGAAGTCCTACGCCACCGCGCGCCCGACCGGCGAACGGTACCCGGGCGCGTGAACTGATGGACACACCAAAGGGATTCGGGTTCCATCGACCGTCCACCAACGCGGCGAACACGGTCGTCGACGAGGAGCCGCGCGAGCCGGCCATCCTCGGCGACGACGAGGTACTCGATCTCTCGGCCGACGAGGCCGCGG
>NZ_JBHSQN010000011.1:159601-204026 GCF_042658545.1 Nocardia lasii | reverse complement strand
AGCTGGTCGGCCTCGCCGGGGTCAAACGGCGGGTCCGCGAGATCGCCTCGCTGCTCCAGGTCGACCGGGCACGGCGGCGTTTCGGGCTCACCACCTCACGACCCACGCTGCACATGAGCTTCACCGGCGGCCCCGGCACCGGCAAGACCACCGTCGCCCTGCGGATGGCGCGGATCCTGCACGCCCTGGACTACATCCGGGCCCCGCGCGTGCACACCGTCACCCGCGACGACCTGGTCGGTCAGTTCATCGGCCACACCGCGCCGAAAACCAAGGAGGCCATCGCGCGGGCGGCCGGGGGCGTGCTGTTCATCGACGAGGCGTACTACCTGTTCCGGCCGGAGAACGAGCGCGACTACGGGCAGGAGGTGATCGAGATCCTGCTCACCGAGATGGAGAACGAACGCGGCGATCTGGTGGTGATCTTCGCCGGGTACCCGGACCGGATGGCGACGTTCTTCGCCGCCAATCCGGGGTTGAGTTCGCGGGTGCCGCACCATCTCACGTTCGAGGACTACGACCACGCCGAGCTCACCCAGATCGCGGGTCTGATGGTGGAGTCGGAGGGTTTCGCGTTCGACGAACAGGCGCACCGGGCGTTCGCCGAGTACCTGACGCTGCGGATGCGTCAACCCCGGTTCTCCAACGCGCGCAGCGTGCGCAACGCGATCGAACGGTGTCGGTTGCGCCAGGCCCGGCGGTTGGTCGCGTTGGATCGGCCACTGGGCAAGGCGGATCTGATCACCCTCACCGCCGAGGACGTCTACGGCAGCAGCATCTTCGAGCCGTAGGGGTGGGAAGCCCGATAACCGAGATCTATCAGGTGATCGGGCTTCCCGCTTTGACAACGGGGGACAATGTGAGAAGCCTTTTCTCATACGTTGTCGCGCGGTGTCGCAGGACCGGAAAAGAAGTGCTGATATGACCTCGATCGAGGACCACGAAGACGATCTGACCGTCACCCCGCCCAAGAAATGGGCGGTCGGCGTTCCCGCGGTGGTCCACGCGATGGAGTATTCGTACTCGCAGAACAGTCCGGGGCGCATCGCGCTCACGCTGCTCAATATCAATCAGACCAAGGGATTCGACTGTCCCGGGTGTGCCTGGCCGGAGCCGAAACACCGGCATCTGAACGAATACTGCGAGAACGGCGCCAAACACATCAACGACGAGGCGACCACCCGCCGCGTCACCGCCGAGTTCTTCGCCACCCATCCCATCGCCGAACTCGACACCATGTCGGACTGGTGGCTCAATCAGCAGGGCAGGCTCACCGAGCCGATGGTCAAGCGGCCCGGCGCGACCCACTACGAGCCCATCGGCTGGGACGCGGCGCTGAACCTGATCGCCACCGAGCTGCGCGGCCTCGACACCCCCGATCAGGCCCTGTTCTACACCTCGGGGCGACTCAACAACGAGGCTGCGTTCCTGCTGCAACTGTTCGCCCGCGCCTACGGCACCAACAACCTGCCCGACTGCTCGAACATGTGCCACGAGTCGAGCGGTTCGGCGTTGACGCAGACCATCGGGGTCGGCAAAGGCACTGTGTCCCTGGAGGATATCTACGAGGCCGACCTGGTCTTCGTGGTCGGCCAGAACCCGGGCACGAACCATCCCCGGATGCTGTCGGCGCTCGAGGAGACCAAACGCAACGGCGGCACGATCGTGGCGGTCAACCCGCTGCCGGAGGCCGGGCTGATCCGGTTCAAGAACCCGCAGAAGGTGCGCGGCGTGCTCGGGCGCGGCACCGCGATCGCCGACATCTTCCTCAAGATCCGTCCCGGCGGGGACCTCGCGCTGTTCCAGATGCTGAACAAACTGCTCCTCGACGCCGAGGAGGCCGCGCCGGGCACGGTGCTCGATCACGAGTTCATCGCTTCGCAGACAACGGGTTTCGCGGAATTCGCCGAACACGCGCGGCAGGTGAACTGGGAGCACACCCTCACCGCGACCGGACTCACCCGCGCCGAAATCGAAGCCGTGCACGCGCAGATATTGGCCAGTAAGAAGGTGATCGTCTGCTGGGCAATGGGTTTGACCCAGCACAGGCACGGGGTGCCGACCATTCGCGAGGTCGTCGACTTCCTGCTGCTGCGCGGCAACCTCGGGCGGCCCGGCGCCGGGGTATGCCCGGTGCGCGGGCACAGCAATGTGCAAGGCGACCGCACCATGGGCATCTGGGAGCGGATGCCGCAATCGTTCATGGACGCGCTCGGCAAGGAATTCGATTTCACCCCGCCGTTCGAACACGGCCTGGACGCGGTCGATGCCATCCGGGCCATGCGCGACGGCACCGCGAAGGTATTCCTCGGCGTGGCAGGCAATTTCGCGCGCGCCACGCCTGACAGCGAGGTCACCGAGGCGGCGCTGCGTCAGTGCTCGTTGACCGTGCAGATCTCCACCAAACTCAACCGCTCCCATACCGTCTGCGGCGACACGGCCCTGATCCTGCCCACCCTGGGCCGCAGCGACCGCGACATCCAGGCCACCGGTGAGCAGTTCTACACCGTCGAGGATTCGATGAGTCAGGTCCGCACCTCGCGCGGGCGCCTCGACCCGGCCTCGCCGCACCTGCTCAGCGAAGTGGCGATCATCGCGCGACTGGCCCGCGCCACCCTCGGCGCGGAATCCGCGATCGCGTGGGAGGACTTCATCGCCGACTACGGCGTCGTGCGCGACCACATCGCCGCGGTCGTCCCCGGTTTCGAGAACTTCAACGAGCGGGTCACCGCGCCGGGCGGAATGCCGCTGGTCAATCCGGTCAACCGGGGCATCTACCGAACCCGCAGCGGCAAAGCCGAATTCACCTGCAACGACTTCGACAGCATCGAGGTCCCGCCGGGCTACCTGGTGCTGCAATCGCTGCGCTCCCACGACCAGTGGAACACGATTCCCTACGCCGCCAACGACCGCTACCGGGGCATCCACGACGCGCGCCGGGTAGTGCTGGTCAACCCCGAGGACCTGGCCGAACGGGGCCTCGCCGACGGGGACGTGGTCGACCTCGTCAGCATCTGGCACGACGGCACCGAACGGCGGGCCGAGAAATTCGTGGCGGTGGGATATCCGGCCAGTCGCGGTTCGGCGGCCGCGTACTACCCGGAGACCAATGTGCTCGTCCCCCTCGACAGCGTGGCCGACATCAGCAACACGCCCACCTCGAAAGGGATCATCGTGCGGCTCGAGCCGGTGCGGTGAGCGTGGGCTGCGGTGCCCTGACCACCCGCGTCACGGTCCCCGATACACTTCCCTCATGTCCGTGCGCACCCGTCAGCCACTAGTTCCCGGCACCCAGTCGCCGATCCGGGACGTGCCCCGCTCCATCGAGCGTCCCGAATATGTCTGGAAGAAAACCGCGAACGAGGGCAACGAGCCCTGGGTGCAGACCGCCGAGACCATCGAGAAGATGCGCATCGCGGGCAAGATCGCGGCCCAGGCCCTCGACGAGGCAGGCAAGGCGGTGGCCCCCGGCGTCACCACCGACGAGCTCGACCGCATCGCCCACGAGTACATGTGCGACCACGGCGCCTATCCCTCCACCCTCGGCTACAAGGGCTTCCCCAAGTCCTGCTGCACCTCGCTCAACGAGGTCATCTGCCACGGCATCCCCGACTCGACGGTGATCCAGGACGGCGACATCGTCAACATCGACGTCACCGCGTTCATCCACGGCGTGCACGGCGACACCAACCGGACCTTCCTCGCCGGTGATGTCGACGAGGAGGTGCGCCTGCTCGTGGAACGCACCGAGGAGGCCACCAACCGGGCCATCAAGGCGGTCAAGCCGGGTCGCGCGCTGAACGTGATCGGCCGCGTCATCGAGGCCTACGCCAACCGCTTCGGCTACGGCGTGGTCCGCGACTTCACCGGCCACGGCGTCGGCCCCACCTTCCACAGCGGCCTGGTGGTGCTGCACTACGACCAGCCCGACATCGAATCGGTCATCGAACCCGGCATGACCTTCACGATCGAGCCGATGATCAACCTCGGCGGCATCGACTACGACATCTGGGACGACGGCTGGACCGTGGTCACCAAGGACCGCAAGTGGACCGCGCAGTTCGAACACACCCTGGTGGTCACCGAGACGGGCGCGGAAATTCTGACTCTGCCGTGAACCGGCGCGGGTCGGTGGACGGTCACCGAAACGGGCGCGGATATCTCGACGCTGTCGTGAATCGGCCGGTCGGTGCTCGACTGCGGCGGCGCGTGCCGGTCTACCCGTCACCGCGGGGTTCGGCGTGAGTGGCTCGGCGCTGCGAGGTGCGCTGCTCATTGCGGGGACCACCTCCGACGCGGGGAAAAGTGTTGTGGTGGCGGGGATCTGCCGGATGCTGGCGCGGCGGGGGGTGCGGGTGGCGCCGTTCAAGGCGCAGAACATGTCCAACAACTCCGTGGTGACCCTCGACGGCGGGGAGATCGGGCGCGCGCAGGCGTTGCAGGCGCGCGCGTGCGGGCTCGAGCCGAGCGTGCGGTTCAATCCGGTGCTGCTCAAACCCGGCAGTGATCGCCGCTCGCAGTTGGTGGTTCGCGGCCAGGCCATCGGAACTGTCGGCGCGCGTGACTATTTCACCCGGCGGCAGGAACTGCGTGCGGTTGTCGCGGCCGAACTCGCTTCGCTGCGTGCGGAATTCGACGTGGTGATCTGCGAGGGCGCCGGCTCGCCCGCCGAGATCAATCTGCGCGCCACCGATCTGGCGAACATGGGACTGGCACGGGCCGCCGAGCTTGCGGTGCTGGTGGTCGGCGATATCGATCGCGGGGGAGTGCTGGCCCACCTGTTCGGCACCGTGGCGGTCCTGGAACCCGAAGATCAGCGGCTGATCTCGGGCTTCATCATCAACAAGTTCCGGGGCGACGTGTCACTGTTGCAGCCCGGCCTGGACCAACTCACCGCCCTCACCGGCCGCCCCACCCTCGGCGTCCTGCCCTTCGCCGAGGACCTGTGGCTCGACGCCGAGGACTCTCTTGGCACCCTCTCCGGCGCCCCCGTCGGCCGCCCCGACCCGCCCCACGGCACCGACTGGCTCACCGTGGCCGCCATCCGCCTGCCCCGAATCTCGAACTCCACCGACATCGAAGCCCTCGCCTGCGAACCCGGCGTCGCCGTCCGCTGGGCCGATGGCCCCCACCAACTCGCCACCGCCGACCTGGTCATCATCCCCGGCAGCAAGGCCACCATCTCGGACCTGAACTGGTTGCGCGCCAACGGAATCGCCGAAGCCCTCCGCGCCCGCGCCGCCGCAGGCCGCCCCATCCTCGGCATCTGCGGCGGCTACCAAATGCTCGGCCGCCACATCATCGACGGGGTCGAACACGCTCCGGTCGGCGGTGGATCGCCCGTACCGTACGTCGCGGACGGACTCGGCCTGCTCGACCTCGACATCGAGTTCGCGAACCCGAAGATCGCCCGCCAGGTCGACGGTGTCGCCGAGGCGAACCCGGTGCGCGGCTACGAGATCCACCACGGCCGCGTCCGCCGCACCACCGACCCCGCCTGGCTCACCATCGACGGCGAACCCGAAGGCAGTGTGCGCGAGGCGATCTGGGGAACCCACGTCCACGGCCTGCTCGAATCCGACGACTTCCGCCGAGCCTGGCTCACCGAAGTCGCCACCCGCGCAGGCCGCCCCGGCTTCACCGTCGCCCCGAACACCTCCGTCGCGGCGGTCCGCGAAGCCCAACTGGACCTCCTCGCCGACCTCATCGAACAACACCTCGACCTCACGACCCTCGACAACCTGATCACCCACGGCCCGCACCCCGCCCCCACCCTCCGCACCGGGATCGTCGACACCGACCGAGCGTGAGGGGGTCCGGCGAGACTCCCGCTGAATCGCGAACCTGGACGTAGGACCGGGGGTCGGCGAGGTGCGTTCGGTGGTGTGTCTCGATCGTGTTTCGCGTTGTGCGGCCCGTCTCGCCTCACAGGCGGGCGGGCGCGGTTGTGACAGGTCTGTCAATTCTGGCGCTCGGGGCAGTGAAAGCCCAGTTCACGGGGATATGGCGGCCCGGCGTGTGCGCCCGAACACCCCGCGTCGGCGGGCCCGGCCGTGTACCGTTCACCGGCATGAAATCTCGGCAGATCACGGTCGGTGACCAGGCCTGGACGGTGCGGGTCGACGGGCCCTCCTCGCGGCACAATGTGCTGCTCCTACCCGATGCGGACGACCCTGCCGACGTGTTCGACAAGGTGTGTGCGCGGCTGCACGAATCCGAGCTGCAGACCATCGTCGTGGAGTCCGTCGACGGCCTCGATCCCAAGGGCGTGCTCGCGATCCTCGACGAGCTCGCACTGCCGTATGTCAACGTCGCGGGCCGTGGCTCGGGCGCGGCCCTGGCGTGGCGGGTGTGCGCCGGTCGATTCGGTCGGTTCATGAGCCTGGTCGTCGCCGACCACGGCCACCCCGCCGTCCCCACCGCCGACGGCACCGTCCCCGACCAGACCTGTCCGCCACTGGAACTCCCGGTCACCATGCTCGTCACCAAGAGCCTGTCCCGCGCCACCGCCGACGCCTCCGGCCGCTACGTCTACGGCGAATTCCGCGTAGTCCCCCTCGAAGTCGACAACATCGCCACCGAAGCCGCCCACGAACTGGCCACCGAGATCGTCCTGCGCACCAGCCTCTGGTAGCCGCGATCAAGATCACCACGCTCCGGTCGCGCGACGCCGCCACCGGAGCGTGGTGATCCACTGTCCATGGTCAGGACTTGCGATAGGCGGCGAGCCAGTCGAGCCAGTTGTCGGTTTCCTGGAAGGCGTTGGCGCGCACGGGTTCCGAGGAGAGGAAGACGTCGTGGCGGGCGCCGTCGATCGGGACGATGGAGGTGCGCTCGCCGAGGCAGCCTGCCCAGCGTTGGATCTGTTTGACGTCGAGGACGGCGTCGGCCACGTCGACCGCGGAACTGTGGGTGCGGGCGAACTTGGTGACGCGCGAGCGCAGGATCAGGGCGGGCACGCCGATCGTGAGCCCCTGGTGCAGGCGGGCCTGACCGCGCCGGATCGCGCGCAGCCACCCCAGGCGCACCGGTTCGCCGGTCAGCGGCTTCCACTCGAGGTTGTAATCCCACTCGCCCGCCCTGGTGTGGTGCAGGCTGTCGCCGTAGGCCGAACTCACCCCGGCGGGCAACTGCGCGAAGGCGCGGAACCGGCCGATCGCGTCGATCAGGGGGGTGCCGATCGTGCGGTAGTAGGACGGGCCCTGCAGGTCGAACCAGGGGCTGTTGAGCACCACCCCGGCGACCCCGGCCGCCGCGCTGCCACCGGCCGTCTCGAGCCGGTCCAACCACAGCGGCACGATCAGCCCACCGGTCGAATGCGCCAGGATCAGTACGTCGGTGCCGGTCTCCGCGCGCGCGATCCGCAGCGCCTCGTTCAACTCCGCGTCGTAGAGGGCCAGGTCGCTGACGTAGTGCGCGCTCTGCCCCTCGCGCCGCGAACGACCGCATTTGCGCAGGTCGAGGGCATAGAAGCGGTGCCCGCGCGCGGCGAAGTGCTCGGCCAGGTGCTCCTGGAAGAAGTAGTCGGTGAACCCGTGCACATACAGCACCGTCGGCCCGGTCGCGGGCGCGGCGGCGGGCAGGTAGCGCACGAGCGTGGCCACCACCTCGCCCTCACCGTCGGGGTCGACACCGAGGGGCAGGGTCCGCTGTTGGTAGTCGGGACCGAGGACATCGGGTTGCCACTGTTCGGTGGTGCCGAGGGTTTCGTTCGTCACAGCACCCAATCTATCGCGGGGTCGCGGCGACGTGCAGGGTTGGTTTACGTCACATTCGACCGGTCCGTTGCAGAACTGTGCTGAGCTGAGGTGCACAATTGGCATCAGGTGAACGACGGGTAACCTACCTCCCGGCGATTCACCGGGAGTCGCCGCAACACCGCCAAAGCGCCCGCGCCAAGCGAACTCACCCGCCGGTGGGTAGCTGAGAAGGACAAGGAAGTCGATCTACCCGTGCCGAACGCTGCGAAGACTGAAAAGACCGATGTAGTTCTCATCGGCGCAGGCATCATGAGTGCCACGCTGGGCGCGCTGCTGCGGCAGCTGCAGCCCGATTGGTCGATCTCGGTGTTCGAGCGACTCGACGCCGCCGCCGCGGAGAGCAGTGACCCGTGGAACAACGCGGGCACCGGCCACTCGGCGCTGTGCGAACTCAACTACAGCCCCCAGAACGCCGACGGCTCGGTCGACGTGAGCAAGGCCGTCGACATCAACGAGCGCTTCCAGGTCTCGCGCCAGTTCTGGGCCTCGGCCGTCGACACCGGCGTGCTCGACGCCCCCTCGGGCTTCATCAACCCCATCCCGCACGTCAGCTTCGTGCACGGCGCCGACAACGTCGACTACCTGCGCAAGCGCTACGAGGCCCTGGCCCCGCACCCGCTGTTCCGCGGCATGGAGTACATCGACACCCCCGACGAGTTCGCCGCGCGCCTGCCGCTGATGGCCAAGGGCCGTGACTTCAGCGACCCGATCGCGCTGAACTGGACCGACGGCGGCACCGATATCGACTTCGGCGCGCTGACCAAGCAGCTGCTCGCCTACATCGGCTACTCCGGCGGCGAGATCGCCTTCGGCACCGAGGTCCGCAACCTCGACAAGCAGGCCGACGGCTCCTGGAACGTCACCGTGCGCAACCTGCGCACCTACCAGTCGCGCACCGTCAACGCGAAGTTCGTCTTCGTCGGCGCCGGTGGCGGCGCGCTGCCGCTGCTGCAGAAGGCCGGCATCAAGGAAGCCAAGGGCTTCGGTGGTTTCCCGATCAGCGGCCAGTTCCTGCGCTCGACCAACCCCGAACTGATCGCCGCCCACGAGGCCAAGGTGTACGGCAAGGCCGCCGTCGGCGCGCCGCCCATGTCGGTGCCGCACCTGGACACCCGCGTCATCAACGGCCGCAAGGGCCTGCTGTTCGGCCCCTACGCCGGCTGGACCCCGAAGTTCCTCAAGGACGGCTCCAACGCCGACCTGTTCAAGTCGATCAAGCCGAACAACATCGGTTCGCTGCTCGGCGTCGGCGTGACCGAGCTGGGTCTGACCAAGTACCTGATCAGTGAGCTGCTCAAGTCGCAGAACGGCAAGGTCGGCGTGCTCGAGGAGTTTCTGCCGCGTGCCGAGAGCCGCGACTGGGAGCTGATCACCGCGGGTCAGCGTGTCCAGGTCATTCGCAAGAAGGGCGCCGGTGGCGTGCTCGAGTTCGGCACCGCGGTCATCTCCGCCGAGGACGGCTCCATCGCCGGTCTGCTCGGTGCCTCGCCGGGCGCGTCGACCTGTGTCACCGCCATGCTCGACGTGATGCAGCGCTGCTTCCCCGCCGAATACCAGGGCTGGACCCCGCAGCTGCAGCAGATGATCCCCTCGCTGGGGCAGAAGCTGTCGGAGAACCAGGCCCTGTTCCAGGAAGTCTGGGACTGGACCAACAAGTCGCTCGAGCTCGATCGCACGGACGCCGCGTCCGAGCAGGTCTCGAGTCTCGCGCAGGTGTGACTGTCGCGCTGAGGCGGTCGTGGGCGGCGGATCTGGACACCGCCACCCTCTACCGACTGCTGCGATTGCGCGTGGACGTGTTCGTCGTCGAGCAGGACTGCGCCTATCCGGAACTGGACGGGCGTGACCTGCTCGACTCGACCCGGCACTTCTGGGTCGAGGACGGGTCCGTCCTCGGCACGCTGCGCCTGCTCGACGAGTCGGTCGACGGTGTGCCCGCCTACCGTATCGGCCGGGTCTGCGTCGCGCCGGACGCGCGCAAACACGGCTACACCACCCGGCTGATGCAGGCCGCGCTGGCCGAAACCGGTTCCGCGACTGTGCGTTTGGACGCGCAGTCGCACCTGGTGGGCATGTACGCGAAGTTCGGGTTCGTCGTGGACGGGCCCGAATTCGACGACGACGGGATCCTGCACACGCCCATGCGGCGCTGACCCCGGCGCCGATCTGCCCGGAGCGCGGTTCGAGGTGGCATAAACGTGCATTCGTTCGCCGAAACGGGCACTTTTCGACAGTTTCGCGGGGTGAGTGCACGAAAATGCCCTCCCACCCTTGCCGATCCCCCCGATGCTCGCCGGTTCGCCACCCGCCTAGAGTTGGGGTCGTGCCTGGTTTTGCTGATGTTGCCGCTGGTCCGCACACCGTCGCGCGCGTGGCGGGTGAGGCGGGTTTTCCGTTCTCCGCCGTGGTGGGGCAGGAGCGACTGCAGCTGGCGTTGATCCTGTCGGCCGTGCACCCGGGGATCGGTGGGGTGCTGGTGCGCGGGGAGAAGGGCACGGCCAAGTCGACCGTGGTGCGCGCGCTGGCGCAGTTGCTGCCGCCCGTGGTGGACGAGACCGGGGCCAGGCCCGCGCGGCTGGTGGAGTTGCCGGTGGGGGCCACCGAGGACCGGGTGGTGGGCTCGCTGGACCTCGAGCGGGTGCTGCGCGACGGGGAGCAGGCGTTCCGGCCCGGGTTGTTGGCCGCGGCCCATCACGGCGTGCTCTACGTCGATGAAGTGAATCTGCTGCACGACCACCTGGTCGATGTGCTGCTGGACGCGGCGGCGATGGGGCGGGTGCACGTCGAACGGGACGGGGTCTCGCACTCGCATCCGGCGCGATTCGTCCTGGTCGGAACCATGAACCCGGAAGAGGGCGAGCTGCGGCCGCAGTTGCTCGACCGGTTCGGGCTCACCGTCGACGTGGCCGCTTCGCGTGAGGTGGACGTGCGGATGGCGGTGGTGCGCCGCCGACTCGACTACGAGGCCGACCCCGCCGCCTTCGCCGCCCGCTATGTGGACGCGGATCAGGTTGTCGCCGAACGCATTCTGACCGCGCGGGACCGACTTCCCGAGGTCGCGCTCGACAACTCCGAACTGCGTCGGATCGCGGCCCTGTGCGCGTCGTTCGACGTGGACGGGATGCGGGCCGACCTGGTCGTCGCCCGGACCGCGACCGCGCACGCCGCCTGGCGCGGGCGGGATCGGGTCACCGAGGACGATGTGCGGATCGCGGCGGAACTGGCCCTGCCGCACCGGCGGCGACGGGATCCGTTCGACGAGCCCGGGATCAGTGAGCAGCAGCTCGACGAGGCGATGGAGAATGCGGCCGCCGAGGTCGAGAAGGCTTCGGGGGATGAGGGATTCGACGAGTCCTGCGATCGACTGGGTGGGGCGAGCGATCGGGGGGACGGTGGCTCCGCCGACGATGATGCGGCGCGGCGCGACTGCCTCGACGGCGCGGGCACACAGGGTCTCGACGGTTCGGGGAAGCCGGGTGACGGTCCCGACGACGACCCCGACGGTGGACCTGACGATCGCGGTCCCGACGATCGAGGTCCCGATGGTCGTGGCCCGGAGGGTGGTCCCGGCGGCGGGGCGCCCGATGCCGGACCCGCCGGGAGCGGACCGACCGGTGCGGGCTCGAGCCAGTCCGAGGACCCCGGAAACGGCTCGCGACCAGGCCCCGAAAGGCTGTCGGGCACACCGACTTCCGTCACGAAGCCGCTCCCGCGCTGGGAGGTGCCCGGCATCGGCGAAGGCGCCCCCGGTCGACGTTCCCGCGCCCGCACCCGCACCGGTCGCGCGGTGCGCCCCGACACCGACACCTCCGCCGGACTGCACCTGCTCGGCACCGTCTTCGCCGCCGCCCCACGGCAATTCGAGCGCGGTCGGCTCAGTGGACCGCTCGCCCTTGCCGCCGAGGATCTGCGCGGCGCGTATCGCGAAGGGCGCGAAGGGAACCTGGTCGTCTTCGTCGTCGACGCCTCCGGTTCGATGGCCGCCCGCGACCGGCTCACCGCCGTCACCGGCGCCATCGTCACCCTGCTGCGCGACGCCTACCAGCGGCGCGACAAGGTCGCCGTGATCAGCGTGCGCGGTGCCGAGGCCGAACTGGTCCTGCCGCCCACCTCCTCGGTCGACATCGCCGTGCGTCGCCTGGCGGGCCTGCGCACCGGCGGTAAGACCCCCCTCGCCGCGGGCCTGCTGAAAGCCCGCGAGGTGATCGCCCGTGAACACCTGCGCGACCCCCGCCGCCGCCCCATGCTGGTCCTGCTCACCGACGGCCGCGCCACCGGCGGCACCGACCCCCTCCCGCGCGCCCGCACCGCCGCCCGCCTCCTGGCCGCCGAGGGTCACACCGCCATGGTCATCGACTGCGAACGCGGCATGATCCGCCTCGGCCTGGCCGCCGAACTCGCCCGCGACCTGCGCGCCCGCTACCTGCGCCTCGACGAACTCTCCGGCGACACGGTCGCCGAGGTCGTCCGCGCCTCCGGCCGCACACCCGCTCGCGCGGCATAGGGCCCCTGGCGTATCCGGGCGGCCACTCGGGAACGTATGCCGGGCCCGGCGTTGTTCGTGGGCTTGGTGCCGGTCGGCTGCGGGGATGTGCGGTGTCCTTGGTTGGGCGGAACCTGCTGCGCTTGGTGGCGTCCCTTGGCGGAGGGCGGGGTTCGTGCGTGATGCCGTTGGTAGACCCGGATGTCGGCGGAGGCGGTTCTTTGTGACTCGGCGTTGCGGGTGTCGTGTCGAATGTGGGTTGGGCGGAACCTGCTGTGCTTGGTGGCGTCCCTTGGCGGAGGGCGGGGTTCGTGCGTGAGGCCGTGTGGTAGACCCGGATGTGGGCGGAGGTGGTTCGTCGTGACTCGGCGTTGGGGTGTCGTGTCGAATGCGGGTCGGGCGGTGGTCTGTGCGGCCGGAGGTGAGTGGGTGGGCGTCGCACTGATAGAAAGGTGGCGGGTCCACGTTGGCGAACGGCCAGGTGGCAGGGTGCGGATTCGCGCGCCGAGGTGAGGAGATGTTGTGCCCAAAGGTGTTCCGGAGGTCGTTCCCGAGGACGGTCTGACCACGCGGCAGCGGCGTAATCAGCCGGTGTTGGCAGTGCACACCGGGCCGGGCAAGGGGAAGTCGACGGCGGCGTTCGGAATGGCGTTGCGGGCCTGGAACCAGGGCTTCGACGTGGCGGTGTTCCAGTTCGTGAAGAGCGCCAAGTGGAAGGTCGGCGAGGAGGCCGCGTTCCGCACGCTGGGCACCCTGCACGAGGAGACCGGCGCGGGGGGCGCGGTCGAGTGGCACAAGATGGGCGAGGGCTGGTCCTGGACCCGCAAGCACGGCACCGAGGAGGACCACGCGGCCGCCGCCCTGTCCGGGTGGCAGGAGATCTCGCGCCGCCTGGCCGCCGAACAGCACCGCTTCTACGTCCTCGACGAATTCACCTACCCCCTCAAGTGGGGCTGGGTCGACATCGACGAGGTCGTCGACACCCTCACCCACCGCCCCGGCAACCAACACGTCGTCATCACCGGCCGCGACGCACCCCCCGCCCTGATCGAGGCCGCCGACCTGGTCACGGAGATGACCAAGCTGAAACACCCCATGGACGCGGGCCGCAAGGGCCAACGCGGGATCGAATGGTGACATCGACCGGACCGGCCGTGGACGCTGCTCGCGGCGTTGTGGGCGACATGACGTGGCATCGAGTGGTGAGGTCAGCCGTGGCCGGCATGGTTGTCGCTCGCGGTGGTGTGGTCGCCGCAGCGCGGGATCGAATGGTGGCAGCGACCAGGTCGGGCGTGGACGCTGCTCGCGGCGGTGTGGGCGATATGACGTGGCATCGAATGGTGTGGTCAGCCGGGACCGGCATGGTTCTCGCTCGCGGTGGTGTGGTCGCCGCAACGCGGGACCGAATGGTGACAGCGACCGGGTCGGGCGTGGACGCTGCTCGCAGTGGTGCGGGCGACATAACGCGGGATCGAATGGTGGCAGCGGGTGGAACGGTTGCGGTCGGCGCTCGCGACGGTGTGGTCGCCGGGAGCGCGGGGTGGATCGTCCGGTGTGGTGATCGCACTGGCGGGGATCGCGGGTTCGGCTGGGTGTGGCGATGAGTGTGCCCGCGGTAGTCATTGCCGCGCCGGCGTCGGGTAGCGGGAAGACCACTCTCGCCACGGGACTGATCGGTGCGCTGCGCAAGGCCGGGCATCGGGTGGCGCCGTTCAAGGTGGGGCCCGATTACATCGATCCGGGGTACCACGGGCTGGCGGCGGGGCGACCCGGTCGGAATCTGGATCCCGTTCTGGTGGGCGAGGATCGGGTGGTGCCGCTGTATCAGCACGGCGCGCGAGGGTGCGATATCGCCGTGGTCGAGGGCGTGATGGGCCTGTTCGACGGGCGCATCGACGAGAACCGGGCCGACCCGATCGCCGAGGGCTCCACCGCGCAGGTCGCGGGTCTGCTCGGGGCCCCGGTGGTGCTCGTGGTCGACGCGCGCGGGCACTCCCAGAGTCTTGCCGCGTTGCTGCACGGCTTCGCCACCTTCGACTCCGGGGTCCGACTCGGCGGCGTGATCCTCAACCGGGTCGGTAGCGAACGTCACGAGCAGGTCTTGCGCGCCGCCTGCGACCGCGTGGGCCTGCCCGTCCTGGGCGCGCTCCCGCGTATGGCCGAACTCGAGGTCCCCTCGCGCCATCTGGGCCTGATCCCCGCCGTCGAACACGGCACCGCCGCTACCACCGCCGTCGACGCGATGACCGAACTGGTTGCCGCACACGTGGATCTGCGGGCCATCGTCGCCATGGCCGGTGGGGCCGTGACCGGTGCGGCGTGGGACCCTTCGGCGGAACTGGCCGCTGCCATCGGTGATTCCGTCCCGCTGGACGATTCCGTGCCGTCGGAACGTGATCCCGCTGCGGGGCCGTTGATCGCGATCGCGGGCGGACCGGCGTTCACCTTCGGATACGCCGAACACCGCGAACTGCTCACCGCGGCCGGGGCGGAGGTGGTCGTGTTCGATCCACTCGTAGACGAACTCCCTTCCGGAACAGCGGGATTGGTCCTGCCCGGTGGTTTCCCGGAAGAACATGCCGGGCAGCTGTCGGCGAATCACCGCCTGCGCACCGCGATCGCCGAGGGTGCCGCGCGCGGCCTGCCGATTCACGCCGAATGCGCGGGCCTGCTCTACCTCACCCGCTCCCTCGACGGCCACCAGATGGCGGGCGTCATCGACGCCGACGCCGAATTCGGCCCCCGCCTCACGCTCGGCTACCGCGACGCCGTCGCCCTGCACGACTCGACACTGTGGCGTGCCGGCGCCCGAGTACGCGGCCACGAATTCCACCGCACCCGCCTCGTCCGCACCGGCCCGGAACACCCCGCATGGGGTTGGCGCACAACAGGTTCCCTCGCCGAGGGCGCCATCACCCGCCAGGTCCACGCCTCCTACCTGCACACCCACCCGGCGGGCAACCCCGACGCCATCGCCCGATTCGTCACTGCCGCACGACATTTCACTGTCTAATGGGAGGGCTGCGCGTGGCCGGGCCCCGGGTCGACCAGCGTTGGCTCGGCGGCATGCTCACCACCTTCCCTCCCGTGCGCGAACACCATCACGGGCACGCTGAACCGCGCCCAGCAGACAGTGGTCCTCGTGCGACTCCCCTTGCCGCCGACAGTGATCCGCAGAGGGCTCGGTGCGTCGACAGCGGCCCCCGGGAGGCTCGTCGCGCCGTCGATGGAGCCTCGGTCACTGGTGGCGGACCGCTCGTCGCTGATGGTGATTCGGTCACTGGTGGCGGACCGCTCGTCGCTGATGGTGATTCGGTCACCGGTGGCGGACCGCTCGTCGTCGATGGTGATTCGGTCATCGGTGGCGGACCGCTCGCCGCCGACAATGCCTCGGCTGCGGAGTCGCCCGTCGCCGTCGGGATCGGGGTGCGGCCGGGGACGAGTGCCGAGCGGATTGTGCGGGCCGTGGAGTCGGTGGTGGGGGATCGGGTGCGCGCGTGCTTGGCGACGATCGACACCCGGGCGACAGAACCCGGCGTCCGTGCGGCGGCCGCTGCGCTCGGTGTGCGCCTCACGGCTTTCACCGCCGCCGAACTGGCCGAGGTCGACGTCGACCATCGTTCCAACCGCACGTCGGCGGCGACCGGTACCCCCAGTGTCGCCGAAGCCGCCGCGCGACTCGCGGGCGGCGGTGAACTGGTCTGCCCCAGAACAGTTGTCGACGGAATAGTGGTTGCGGCGGCCTCGGTGGCAGTGCCGAACAGGGGCGGAATTTAATTCGGTGGGCAACTCCGATCTCGACCGGTAACGTCTTTTTCAGCAGTCGCACGACGGACCGGAACTGATCGGTTACCACTTCTAATGGGGATGTCGCAGGTTCGAATCCTGCCCGCCACCGCGAGGGGGCGGTAGCTCAGTCGGTAGAGCACCTTCCGGTCGGAAACACACGTCCGTCGCGCGATTGTCCACGTAGTTGAGTAGGGCGGACCGGATTCGGTCGGTTATCTGGCACGACTTCACAGTCCAGCGGGTTCGAGTCCCGTGGCGGAAAGCGATTTCCGTTCTTCGGCCGTCACCACACGTCCGCCCGCTCAACCCATTCGACGCCGGTACACGTATCGGAGGGGGAAACAATGAATATTCTGTCGCGCATTTCTCGACGCACCACGCCGCAGTCCCGACCGGCCGATACCCGGCAGGTCGCCAACAATGCCGGCGGCTACGTTTTCGAGATCACCCCGCAGGCGCGGATCCGTCGATTTCTCACGCTCGGAACGGAATCGGGAACCTTTTACGTCAACGCGAAGACGCTGACCGCCGACACCGCCGACTTCCTGCTCGACTACGCCGCCGAGCACACCGCCGAACTGGTGCGCGAGATCGTCGAGATCTCCACCTCCGGTCGTGCGCCGCGCGCGAACCCGGCCCTGTTCGCCCTCGCCGCCGCGGCCTCGCTCGGTGATGTCGAGGGCCGTCGCGCCGCCCTGGCGGCCCTGCCGTCGGTGGCGCGCACCGGCACCCACCTGTTCCTGTTCGCCGGGTATGTCGAGCAGTTCCGCGGGTGGGGTCGCGGGCTGCGGCGCGCCGTCGCGAACTGGTACCTGGACAAGCCGGTCGACGCGCTGGCCTTCCAAGCGGTCAAGTACCGGCAGCGCGAGGGCTGGTCGCACCGCGACCTGCTGCGCCTGTCGCACCCGGCCGCCACCGAGGACGAGCGCCGTCGCCTGTTCGACTGGATCTGCGGTCGCGCACCGGATCTCGACGGTCTGGCGCTGCTCGACGGCTTCGGGCGGGCACAGTCCGCGCCGGTGGCGCAGGTGGCGGAGTTGGTGCGCGAGTACCGGCTCAGCTGGGAGATGCTGCCGGGCGCCGCGCTGAACGACGCTGGGGTATGGGAGGCGTTGCTGGACAACGGCATTCCGCCCACCGCCCTGCTGCGTCAGCTGCCGCGTCTGACCCGCCTCGGCCTGCTCGATCCGCTCGGACCGCGCACCGCCGCGATCTGCGCGCGGCTCGCCGACCCGGCGCGGCTGCGCAAGGCGCGGGTCCACCCGGTCGCGGTGCTGATCGCCGCGCGCACCTACGCCTCCGGTCGTTCGGCGCGCGGTACGGGCACCTGGACACCGTCGGCCCCGGTCGTCGACGCACTCGACGCGGCGTTCTACGCGGCGTTCGAGTCCGTCCCCACGACCGGTCTGCGCCACCTGTTGGCACTGGACGTGTCCGGCTCGATGGACGCCCGGATCGGTGGCCTGCCGATCTCGGCGCGCGAGGCCTCGGCCGCGCTCGCCCTGGTCACCGCGCGCACCGAGCCGCGCCACGAGATCGTCGGATTCACCTCCGGTGGCCCGGGGTGGCAGGGTGCGCGCACCCTGTCGCGGTTGCCGATCTCGGCGCGGCAGCGGCTCGACGACGCCGTGCGGGCGGTGTCGGGGTTGCCGTTCGGCGGCACCGACTGCTCGCTGCCCATCCTGCACGCGCTCGAGCAGCGGATCGAGGTCGATGTGTTCACGATCTACACCGACAACGAGACGTGGGCGGGGTCGGTGCACCCGCACCAGGCGCTGGCGCGGTACCGGCGCGAGGTGAACCCGCGGGCGAAGCTGGTGGTGGTCGGCATGACCGCGACGAACTTCACCATCGCCGATCCCGACGACGCGGGCATGCTCGACGTCGCCGGCTTCGACGCCGCGGTGCCGTCGCTGCTGGCCGACTTCGCCACGGCCGCCTAGGAAATCGGTGCCGCCGCGACCTCGTTGTCGCGGCGGCGCCTTTCCTCTCGTCCGAGTGGGCCGTCAGGGGGCGACGGCGGTCCAATCGGCGAAACCGGTGGGGTCGTGACGGCCCATGGAGGCGTGTTCGAACAGGCCCCAGCCCTCGGCGTCGCCACAGCGGGCGTGGCCGATGTGGTCGATCACGCCGTAAGGGGTACGGGCCTTGATCGCCGGGTCGGTGAGGTCGTAGGCGCTCGACAGCGACCAGTTCTCGCCCATCCAGCGCCCGTGGGTCCAGTCGGGATCGGGGCCGTACCCGCACCCGACGTGCAGGGCGATGCCGGGCCGCGACTCGATCTCGACCTCGAGGGGCGAACCGTCGGGGGTGGTCATGTCCAGGCGCACCGACTTCGGGTGCCGGGTGCCCGACTCGTAGGTCCAGCGCATCCGGGGCCAGCCGAGCTGTTCCTTGCGGCCGTCGTTCCAGATCCGCACCGCGTTGTTGAGGGTGCGGGTGCCGTCGGGCTCCTCCTGCACGATCACCACGATCGAGAACTCGGGGAACCGCAGCGGCGCGTACAACCACCAGAAGCCGTCCATGCCGGTGGGTTTGCCCGCCGGGTCGGGTTCGCCGGAGGGACGGATGCCCCACGAGCGGTCGCGACTGCCCGTCCACACCGCCGGGTCGACGGTGTAGTCGATCCCGTCGACGGCGAGAGTGCCCGCCCACGAACCCAATTGGGCGAAACGCGACGCCTCGATGATCGGCCGGGTACCGGACAGGATCAGGTGCGGCTGCTCCTGCACGGGCGGCTGCGCGCCGGTCCAGGTCAGGTCGAAGCCGAGGTCGTCGTGCTCGCACACCACCCGCAGCGTTCGCAACGGCTCGAGCACCTCGACCCGGTAGCCGCCGACGGCGGTGCTGAGATCGCGCGAACGCAGCGCGTCGGAGAACCGCACGCTGCGCTGGGTCTGGCCGTGGCGCACGGTCGCGAACGCGTCGACCACACCGAGATTCGGGTACACGCCGAACCCGGTGACCAGCATCGTGTCACCGGCGGGGTCGAAGGCGTTGAAGTAGTAGCGGTCGTAGAAGTTGCGGTCGCTGGTGGCCACCCTGGCCATCGACAGCGGGCTCTGGTGGACCGGATACTCGTCCAGGGGTACGGGCATGATCGCGCTCATCGTCAGTCCCATTCGTAGGTGCCGTCGAGCAGTGCCTCGAGGCTGCGGCGGTGCATGACGTAGTCGTCGAGCTCGGCGGGCACGGTGTCCTCGCCGAAGTGGATCATCCGGCGCTTGATCCGCGCCATCACGATCGCGTGTCGCAGCGCGGCGTAGATGATGAAGAAGTCGAGGTTGCGGACCGAATGTCCGGTCAGCTCCTCGTATTTCGCCACTACCGCGTCGCGGCGCAGGAAGTCGGGCAGGCCGGGCTGGTCGAAGCGGGTGGCGATGTCCTGGAAGAAGCGGTGGATGAAGATCGTCCAGCCCAGGTCGAGTTCGCGCGGGGCGAAGCTCGCCATCTCCCAGTCGAGCACCGCGGCGGGGGTGAAGCCGTCGAACAGGATGTTGCCCGGCCGCGCGTCGCCCCAGTTGAGCACCTCGGGGCCGGGCTCGGCGGGCCAGTTCGCCGCCAGCCAGTCGAAAGTCCGCTCGATCAGCGGGATCTCGATGCCGTCGTCGGTCAGCGCCCACCGGTACCAGGCCCGCTGCGCCTCGAAATGCCTGCGCAGCGCCGAACCCTCGCCGTCGAGTCCCGGAAAACGTTGGGCGACATCGTCGATCGCGTGCACCTGGGCGATCACCTCGACCGTGGCATCGGCGAGTTGCTCACGCTCGGCCACGCTCGCGTCGAACACCCAGCCGAAGAACACATACGGCGGGTTGTCCGTGGCGGTCCGGCCCTCGATCTGCTCCATCACGAAAAACGGTGTGCCGAAGAACGATTCGTCGAGTTCGAGCCAGCGCAGCGGCGGCACCGCGACCTCGGACGCGGCGGCCACCCCCGACATCACCGCGTGCTGCAACGGCAGGTCATAGGACTGGAAGACCGGAAACGATCCGTCCTCGGGCGCCATCCGCGCGACGAACGAGCCGCTCTCCTCGACGCCGCCCACCGACCAGCGGGCATCGAACAGCACGGTGGTGCTCGACATGCCGCCGGTGGAGGGCTTGCTCAGCGCGGTGACCCGCGCGGGCGCGTCGGCGCCGACCTTGCCCGAGAGCCACCGCGACAGCTTCTCGGCGAGCTCGTCGAGATCGCGCTCGGTCACGGTGAGCGACAGTTGTGCGGTGTGGTCCGGCTCGTCGGACATCGGTGGTTCCCCCTGGCGTCGAGATGAAACGGGTTGCAGTACTGGCGTACCGGACGACCGGTCGGATTGTAAGACGTGCGTCGGTGAGTGGGATTCAGGGTTGACAGGGCAAAGATCAGGGTTTTCCCGGACGCGCCCCGCCGACGAGTTGATTAGCTTGGGTAGCAATCGATCTCGACGGGGAGGCAACAGTGGCTGTGGTGACCACGGAGCGAAGGCACGACGAGATCGCGGCCCCGGCGCCGCCGCCGGTGCGATGGCATCCGCTCACCAGGATCGCGTTCCGGTTCACGGTGGCATACCTGGGTCTGTTCTGCGCGTGGATGGCCCAGATCACCTTCGTCTTCCTGGGGATTCTCGGTCTGCGGATGCCCGAGGAGGCGATGCTCTGGCAGATCATGGCCCTGCGGCCGGTGAGTCGCTGGATCGGCGAGCACGTGTTCGGGGTCGAGGCCGAGATCGTCATGAGCGGCAGCGGCGATCAGACCGCGATCTGGATCCAGTGCGGCCTGGTACTGGTTGTCGCGGTGCTGATCACGCTCGTGTGGTCGGTGCTCGACCGGCGCCGGCCCGCCTACCCGCGATTGCAGAGCTGGTTCCTCACCGTGCTGCGCCTGTGTGTCGGCGGCCAGATGCTGTTCTACGGCTTCGCCAAGCTCATTCCCACGCAGATGACCGAACCCGCGCTCACCACCCTGCTCACCCGCGTCGGCGACCTGACGCCGATGTCGATGCTGTGGACGCAGGTGGGTTCCTCGCCCGCCTACGAGATCGCCCTCGGCGCCGCCGAAGTGCTCGCGGGGCTGCTGCTGTTCTGGCCGCGCACCGCGACGCTGGGCGCCATGGTGGCCGTGATCAGCATGGCGCAGGTGTTCCTGCTCAATCTCACCTTCGACGTGCCGGTGAAGATGCTCTCGGGGCACCTGCTGCTCATGGGGTTGGTCCTGCTCGCCCCGCAAGCCCGGCGAATGATGAACTTCCTGGTGTTGGAACGCGATTCGACCCCGGCGGTGCAACCACCGCTGTTCACCTCCTCGCGGGCGAACCGGTGGGCGGCGGCGGTCCAGGTCGCGCTCGGGCTGTGGATCTCGGTGGGCCTGATCGATGCCGGGATGCAGAGCTGGCGCGAATACGGCGGCGGCGCACCGAAACCCGAGCTCTACGGGATCTGGGAGGTCGGCGAGTTCAGCGTCGACGGGACCGCCCTGCCACCGTTGACGACCGACCCGGTGCGCTGGCAGCGGCTGATCATCGATGTGGAGTCGGCGGCCTACCAGCACATGGACGACACGATCGTGCCGGTGCCGGCCACCACCGACCTGGCGGCGAAGACGATGACCCTCGACGGTCCCGAGGAGAACCGGTCCACGACCTTCACCCTCGACACCGCGGGCGATCAGCTGACCCTGCGCGGCGACCTCGACGGCAAACCGACGACGATCACCCTCACCCGGGCCGACATCGACCAGTTCCCGTTGCGGGACAGGGAATTCCGATGGATCCAGGACCGGCCGCACTTCTAGTTCCCGTCGGTCGGCGCCACCCCGATGTCCTCGAACCACAGCTCGGGCCGCGCGGCGATGAACTCGCTCATCAGCCGCACGCAGCGCGCGTCGTCGAGAACCAGCACCCGCACACCGTGCTCGGCCAACCAGTCGTGCCCGCCGTGAAAGGTGCTGTCCTCGCCGATGATCACGGTGCCGATCCCGAACTGGCGAACCAGCCCGCTGCAATACCAGCAGGGCGACAGGGTGGTGACCATGATCGTGGGGCGGTAGTCGCGGCGACGGCCCGCCGCGCGGAAGGCGTCGGTCTCGGCGTGCACGCTCGGGTCGTCGTACTGGACGCGGCGGTTGCGGCCGCTCCCGAGCAGGGTGCCGTCGGCGTCGAACAGGGCCGCGCCGATGGGGACACCGCCCTCGGCCAGCCCGCGCAGGGCTTCGTCGTAGGCCACCTCGAGCAGTGCGTCCGGTCGCGTCATGGTCTCCACTGTCGCGCCTGTGCGGCGAGTCGGTGGCCAGGGACACGGATCGAGTCGGGTCGGGGCAGGTCGGCACGGGCCGTGGCGGGGCACTCGGCGGGTGCGTTCGGGCCGCGTCCGGCCAGGAACTAGGCTGGCACACTGTGCCGAACACCGCTGACACCGCAACGACCACGCCCGCGGGCGACCCGAACTACCTGGTCGGACTCGATCTGCGCGGACGCAGAGTGGTCGTGGTCGGCGGTGGCACCGTCGCCCAGCGCAGGCTCGGGCTGCTCGTGGCCGCCGGCGCGGATGTGCACGTGGTCAGTCGCGCGGTGACCCCCGCCGTCGAGGGCATGGCCACCGCCGGACAGATCAGCGTCGAACTGCGCGCCTACGCCGACGGCGACCTCGACGAGGCCTGGTACGCGATGGCCTGCACCGACGAACCCGAGACCAACGCCGCCGTCGTCGCCGAGGCCAGCGCCAAGCGCGTGTTCTGCGTGCGGGCCGACATCGCCCGCGACGGCACCGCCGTCACCCCCGCGACCGCCCGCTACGACGGCCTGTCGCTGGGCGTGCTCGCCGGTGGCGCGCACCGCCGTTCGGCCGCCGTGCGCAACGGCCTGCTCGAGGCGCTGCAATCCGGTGTGGTGACCGACGATTCGGAACCGGTCACCCCCGGCGTCGCGCTCGTCGGCGGTGGACCCGGCGATCCCGACCTGATCACCGTGCGCGGGCGCAGGCTGCTGGCGCGCGCCGACCTGGTCGTCGCCGACCGGCTCGCCCCGCCGGAACTGCTCGCCGAACTCGGCCCGCACGTCGAGGTGATCGATGCGGCCAAGATCCCCTACGGCCGGTCGATGGCCCAGGAGGCGATCAACCTCGCGCTCATCGAGGGCTTCAAGGCGGGCAAGTTCGTGGTCCGGCTCAAGGGCGGCGACCCGTACGTGTTCGGGCGCGGCTACGAGGAACTCGAGGCGTGCACCGAGGCAGGCATCCCGGTGACCGTGGTGCCCGGTGTGACCAGCCCGATCTCGGTGCCGGGCGCGGCCGGTATCCCGGTCACCCATCGCGGAGTGACCCACGAGTTCGTCGTGGTGAGCGGTCACGTGGCCCCCGAGCACCCCGATTCCCTCGTCGACTGGTCGGCGCTGGCCAAGCTGCGCGGCACCTTGGTGCTGATGATGGCGGTCGAGCGGATCGACAAGTTCGCGGCCGCGCTGCTCGCCGGTGGCCGCCCCGGCGACGCCCCGGCCGCGGTCATCCAGGAGGGCACCCTGCGCACCCAGCGGGTGGTGCGCGCCGACCTGGCCACGGTCGCCGACCGGGTCAAGCAGGAGGGCATCCGGCCGCCCGCGATCATCGTCATCGGCCCCACGGCGGGCTTCGGGCTGGACTAGCTTCCCGGGCCGCGCGCCCTCGCGTTGCCACCGCGCCAATTACACTGCCTCGTTGTGCTCGATAAACCCGCTGCGACGATGCAGTATCCGGTGACGGGGCGGGCCTTCGGTCTCGCCATTCTCGTGCTCAGTGGTCTGCAGTTCATGGTCGTGCTCGACGGCACCGTCGTGATCTTCGCGCTGCCGCGCCTGCAGGAGGAGATGGGGCTGTCCAGTTCGGGCAGCGCCTGGACGGTGACCTCCTACGGCCTGACCTTCGCCGGTTTGATGCTGCTCGGCGGTCGACTCGGTGACGCGTTCGGCCGCAAACGGATGCTGATCATCGGCGTCGGCCTGTTCACCGCCGCCTCCTTGGCGTGCGGTCTGGCCAACTCCGAGGCCACGCTGCTGATCGCGCGCGCCTTCCAGGGCGCCGGTGCGGCCGTCGCGGCCCCGACCGCGTTCGCGCTGGTCGCGACCACTTTCGCGCCGGGACCGGCCCGCAATCAGGCCATCGCGATCGTCGGGTCGATGGCCGGGATCGGCTCGGTCGGCGGCTTGGTGGTCGGCGGTGCGCTCACCGAACTGTCGTGGCGGTGGATCTTCCTGATCAACGTCCCGATCGGCGCGCTCATCGTGGCCGGCGCGGTCTACACGCTGTCCGACACCGAACACCATCGCACCCCGCTCGATATCAAGGGCGCGATCCTGGGCACGCTGGCCTGCGCGACGATCGTGTTCGGCGCGACCGAGGGCCCGGCGATGGGCTGGACCAGCCCGGTCATCCTCGGCTCGCTGATCGGCGGGTTCACGCTGCTGGTGGTCTTCGTCCTGGCCGAACGGCGCGAGGCCGACCCGCTGCTGCCGTGGTCGCTGTTCGACAGCCGCGACCGGGTGGCGACCTTCGCCCTGATCTTCCTGGCCGGCGCCATCCTCGGCTCGATGACGTTCTTCGTCGCCCAGCTGTTGCAGAACGTGCTCGGCTACAGCCCGCTGCAGGCCGGTATCGCCTCGATCCCGTTCACCATCGGCATCGGCGTCGGCGGCGCGGTGGCGTCGAAGGCGGCACTGGTGATCGCGCCCCGGTGGCTGCTCGCCGCGGCCTCGCTGGTGCTGGCGGTCGGGCTGCTGTTCGGGTCCACTCTCGACCGGCACGTGCAGTACCTGCCGACCCTGCTGGCACTGCTGCTGGTGATCGGCTTCGGCGTGGGTGTGGCGATGGTGCTGGCCCCGCTGTGCGTGCTCGTGGACGTGCCGCCGTCGAACATCGGCCCGCTCGCCGCCGTCGGCCAGATGTTCATGAACCTGGCGACCCCGATCGCGATCGGTCTGCTCAGCCCGATCGCCGCCTCGCGCACCCTGTCGCTCGGCGGCGGCGACGGTCGCCCCGCGGACATGTCACCGACCCAGATCGACGCGCTCAACAGCGGCTACACCCTGGTGCTGTTCGTGTGCGCGGTGCTGGCCGTGCTCGCGGCGGTGATCGCCGTGACCCTGCGCTTCACCCCGCAGCAGTTGGCGCAGGCACAGCACGCGCAGGAAGAGGCCCAGCAGAGCTGAACCCGTCCGCGGCGGGCCCGTTCGGACCCGCCGCGGCACGGACTCAGACGGTGTGCGCGTCGGCCACGGTGAGCGCCTGGTCGAGAATGGCCAAGCCCTCCTTGGCCTCGGCCTCGGTGATCACGCAGGGCGGGACCACGTGCAGGCGGTTGAAGTTGACGAACGGGAGCAGCCCGCCGGTCCGGCAGGCGGCGACCAGCTCGTTCATCGCGGGACTTGTCCCGCCGTAGGGGGCCAGCGGTTCGCGGGTGGTGCGGTCGCGGACGAGTTCCAAAGCCCAGAAGACACCGAGCCCACGCACCTCGCCGATGCTCGGGTGCCGCTGCGCCAGCTCGCGCAGGCCGGGGCCGAGCACCTTCGCGCCGATGTCGGCGGCGTTCTCGACGATGCGCTCCTCGGTCATCGCGGTGATCGTCGCCACGGCGGCGGCCGTCGCCAGGGGATGGCCCGAATAGGTGAGTCCGCCCGGGTAGGGACGCTCGGCGAAGGTGGCCGCGATGGCCGGGCTGATCGCCACCCCGCCGAGCGGGACGTAGCCGGAGTTCACGCCCTTGGCGAAGGTGATCAGATCGGGCACGACGTCGAAATTGTCGATGGCGAACCACTGTCCGGTGCGCCCGAAGCCCGCCATCACCTCATCGGCGATGAACATGATCCCGTGCCTGTCGCACAGTTCGCGCACCCCGCGCATGTACTCCGGGGTCGGCACCATGATGCCCGCGGTACCCGGCACCGACTCCAGCACGATCGCCGCGATGGTGGCCGGACCCTCCATCGCGATCGTGCGCTCCAGATGAGCCAGCGCCCGCTCGGTCTCCTGCGCCTCGTCGGTCGCGTGGAATTCCGAGCGGTACAGGAACGGGCCGAAGAAGTGCACGGTCCCGGTATTGCCGTGATCGTTGGGCCAGCGGCGCGGATCGCCGGTGAGGTTCACCGCGGTGTCGGTGCCGCCGTGGTAGGAGCGGTAGCGCGAGAGCACCTTGTAGCGGCCGGTGTGCAGGCGCGCCATCCGCACCGCGTGTTCGATCGCGTCGGCGCCACCGTTGGTGAAGAAGATCGTGTCGAGGTCACCGGGGGTGCGTTCGCTGATCAGCCGGGCCGCCTCCGAGCGGGCGTCGTTGGCGAATTGCGGTGCGACAGTGCACAGTTTGGCGGCCTGCTCCTGGATCGCGGCGACGACCTTCGGATGCTGGTGGCCGATATTGGTGTTCACCAGCATCGAGGAGAAATCGAGCAGCCGATTGCCCTCCCCGTCCCACACGTAGCAGCCCTCGGCGGCGGTGAGCACCGTCGGCGTCAGGGCCGCCTGCGCGGACCAGGAGTGGAAGACGTGGCGGCGGTCGAGTTCGTAGGTGCGCGCGGCCTCTGCGGAAAGGGTCATGTCCTGCCTCACTTGTTCTGTGGGAAGCCGAGTTCCAGGCCGCCGTGGCTCGGGTCGAGCCAGCGGGTGGTGACCGCTTTGGTGCGGGTGAAGAAGTGCACGCCGTCGGTGCCGTGCGCGTGCGAGTCACCGAACAGCGAATTCTTCCAGCCGCCGAAACTGAAGTAGGCCATGGGCACCGGGATCGGGACGTTGATGCCGACCATGCCGACCTCCACCTCGTGCTGGAACCGACGACCCGCGCCGCCGTCATTGGTGAAGATGGCGGTGCCGTTGCCGTAGCGGTTGGCGTTGATCAGCGCGACGGCCTCCTCGTAGGTGTCCACGCGCACGACCGAGAGCACCGGGCCGAAGATCTCGTCGGTGTAAACGCTCATGCTGGGGGTGACCTCGTCGAGAATTGTCGGCCCCAGCCAGAATCCGTCCGGGGCGCCTTCGACGGTGAGTCCGCGACCGTCGAGAACCACTCGGGCACCGGCGGTTTCGCCCGCGTCGATGTACTCGGCGACCCGGTCGCGGTGGGCGCGGGTGATCAGCGGGCCCATCTCGGCGCCGCTGGTGCCGTCGCCGGTGACGATGCTCGCCGCCCGCTCGCTGATCTTGGCGACCAGCTCGTCGGCCACACCACCGACCGCGACGACCACGCTGATCGCCATGCACCGCTCACCGGCCGAGCCGAAACCGGCGTTCACGGCGGCGTCGGCGGCCAGGTCCAGGTCGGCGTCGGGCAGCACCACCATGTGGTTCTTCGCGCCACCGAGCGCCTGTACCCGCTTGCCGGCGGCCGTGCCGCGCTGGTACACGTATTTGGCGATCGGGGTCGAGCCCACGAAGGACACGGCCTTGATGCCGGGGTTGTCGAGGAGTTCGTCGACGGCGACCTTGTCGCCCTGCACGACATTGAACACCCCGTCGGGCAGCCCGGCCTCCTGCCACAGCCGCGCCAACCACAGCGCCGCCGAGGGGTCCTTCTCGCTCGGCTTGAGCACCACGGTGTTGCCCGCGCCGATGGCGAGGGGGAAGAACCACATCGGCACCATGGCCGGGAAGTTGAACGGCGCGATGATCGCCACCGGGCCCAGCGGCTGGCGGATCGAGTAGATGTCGACATCGGTCGAGGCGTTCTCGGTGAAGCCGCCCTTGAGCAGATGCGGGACACCGCAGGCGAATTCGACCACCTCGAGGCCGCGGGTCACCTCGCCGAGCGCGTCGGCGGCGACCTTGCCGTGCTCGGCGGTGATGACCGCGGCCAGCTCGGTCTTGCGTTCGGCCAGCAGCTCGCGGAAACGGAACAGCACCTGGGTGCGCCGGGTCAGCGAGGTGTCGCGCCAGGACGCGAACGCCACGGTGGCGGCGTCGATGGCGGCGCGGGTGTCGGCCACGTTCGCCAGCGCCAGCTCGCCGGTGACGACGCCGGTGGCCGGATTGGTCACCGGCGCGGTGTTCTCGCTGGTGCCGCTGACCGACTTGCCGTCGATCCAATGGCCGATGGACTGCATGGATGCCTCGTTTCGCCAGGGATGTGGTGGTTCCACCCTGGTCTATTCCCGGCCGCGCGGGGGCCGACGAACCGTACAGGATTGTGGGTTTCGTATTACGATTCGTAGGTGCTGTTGACGGTGGCCGATGTGCTCGCGACCCCGGTCGTGCAGGCCGGGCAGCCCGAGGTCGTCTGCGCGGCGAACCTCGACCGGCCGGTGCGCTGGGTGCACGTCAGCGACCAGGCCGCCGTCGCCGACCTGCTGGTGGGCTCCGAGCTGATCCTCACCACCGGGCAGGCCCTCGCCGCGCCCGAACAGGCGCGCGTGGCCTACCTGCGCTCGCTGGCCGCCGCGGGAATCGCCGGGCTGGTGGTCGAGCTCGGCAGCTATGTGACCGAACTCGGGCCCGTCGTGGCCGCCACGGCCGCCGAACTCGGGCTGCCGGTGATCGTGCTGCACCGGGTCACCCGGTTCGTGGAGATCACCGAGGCCGTGCACCGGGCGATCGTGGCCGACCAGTACGCCGAACTCGAATTCGCCCGCACCGTGCACGAGACCTTCACCGAACTGAGCGTGCGCCGCGCCGCACTGGCCGAGATCGTGCAGACCGCCGCGAACATGCTCGACGCCTCGGTGGTCCTCGAGGACCTCTCGCACCGGGTATTGGCCGCCACCGCCCGCCACACCAGCTCGGCCGCACTGCTCGAGGACTGGGAATCGGTGTCGCGGATGCTGCTCGACGGGCCGGGGGTGGTGGGCGTCGGACCGCACACGCAACGCTGGGGGCGGCTGATCCTGCGCTCCGAGCAGGTGCCGACCGCGCGGGTCGCGATGGTGCTCGAACGCGCCGCCCAGACCATCACCCTGCACCGGATGATCGACAAGGACCGGTTCGGGCTGCACCGGCAGGCCCAGACCGGGTTGATCGCCGACCTGGTGGAGGGGCGGGTGACCGACGAGCGCGACGCCCAGGCCCGCGCCGCCGCCCTCGGGCTGCACCGGCGGGCCCGGTACGTGCCGGTGGTGATCGAGATCGACACCGACCCGCCCACGGATCCGGTTGCGGGACAACGACGTAGCGCGGCCCTCGTGGAGGCGGTGACCCACGCGCTCGGGCTGGTGGACGCGTCCGCCCTCAGCGCGGCCGAACGGCGCGTCGTCCGTCATCGGCCCGCCGACGGGTCGGGTGGTGCTGCGGTCGCTGTCGGTCGACGCGCTGTCGGAGGGGTGGCTCGGGGCCCGGGGGTGTCAGCGAGCGGGGATGCCGCCGGTGCCTCACCGGGCAAAGGCGCCCGGTTCGCGCGCGATGACCGCGACAATGGGCCGGGTGTGGCGGTAGGTGGGCAGCATGGTCGGCCTGGGCGTGACGGTGGGTCGGGTGGTGCGGTGAGTGGGCAGCGTGGTCGGTCCGGGCGTGTGGACCGTGACAGTGGGTCGGGCATTGCGGCGAGTCGGCATCTGGGTCGTTCCGGGCGTGGGGGTCGCGACGATGGGCCGGTCGTGGGTGGCCGGTCGGCGCCCGGCGGTGACGTGGAGCAGGTGACGATGATCCTCGCGGTGCCGAGGGGCGCCGATGTCGATGACCGGCTCGGTGTCGTGTGTTCGGCGGTGCTGGCCGAGATCCGGCGGGTCGAGGGGGTGCGGCGGGCGGTGGTCGGAGTCGGGGCCGACGCCGAGTCGCTGCTCGACACCGCAGGCCGCCTCGCCCACGCGGCGGGCGTCGCCGAGGTGGCGCTGTCGATGACGTCGGGACCCGACCGAATCTTCTTCCGCAGCGCCGACATTCGCCTGCGCGGCCTGCTCTCGCTCATCCGCGACGAACCCGGCGTACAGAGCTTCGCCGAAGCCGAACTCGGCACCCTGCTGCGCTACGACATCCGCCACCGCGCCGACCTCACCGGCACCCTGCGCCGCTTCCTCGACCTGGCGGGCAACAAGACCGAACTCGCCAGGGAACTCGCGATCAGCCGACCCACCCTCTACGACCGCCTCGCCCGCATCGAACGCATCCTCGCCGTCGACCTCGACGACGGCGAATCCCGCACCTCCCTGCACACCGCCCTACTCGTCCGCGACCTCACCGCGGGCGGCGACAAGCTCTAGGCCGCCCGCGGTCTGCCCGCGCGGTCGGTGCCATCGCGAGATACTCGGTACACACCGTTGGACGGCCCTCGGCGGCTGGGATTCCTCCACCGAAGCCCTCGCCAACGACCTACGCGCCGCGATGCTTTCGACGAATTCACCCCGCGCGAACTGAGCCCTTCGGGGGGTTGTGGGTGGGGGTCGGGGCGGCGAGACTCGGGGGATGAGTGTGTCGCGGGATCTGGTGGAGCGGTGGGTTGCCCTGGCCGGGGTGGAGGCCGAGGGGATCGGGGTGGGGGTGATCGGGCGGTATGGGGAGGCACATCGGCGGTATCACACGGAGACGCATTTGGCGGTGATGCTGGCGGCCATCGACGAATTGGGTGGGGCGGCAAGCGATATCGACGCGGTGCGGTATGCGGCGTTCTTTCATGACGCGATCTACGCGGTGGCGCGGGCTGACAATGAGGAGCGCAGTGCTGATCTGGGGCGCGATATTCTCGAATCGCTCGGGGCCGCACCGGAACTGGTCGAGGAGGTGGTGCGGTTGGTGGTGTTGACGCGGGGGCACAAGCCGTTGCCGGGGGATGCGAACGGGGCGGTGCTCTGTGACGCGGATCTGGTCGTGCTCGGGGGGTCTCCGGAGCAGTACGCCGCCTACACGCGGGCGATCCGGGCGGAGTACGCCCATGTGCCCGATGACCTGTTTCGGGCCGGTCGGGCGTCGGTGCTGCGCAATCTGGCCGATCAGCCGCGATTGTTCCGCACCGAAATGGCTTATGCGCGTTACGAAGCCGTCGCTCGCGCCAACCTCGCGGCCGAACTCGCCGAGCTCACGGGGGAGACCGACTGAGGGCGCCCGATTCTGGCTGTGCGCGGCCAAGCCTGCCCGGAGGGTTGCCGAGCCTGCCCGGAGGTCTGCCGAGCCCCTCGGTCTGCCGAGCCCGCCCCGAGGTCGGCTGAGCCTGCCGAGGTCGGCCGAGCACCCGGAGGTCGGCCGAGTGCGTGGAGGTGCGTGGGCGGGAGGTGACGGTCAGTCCCTGCGGCCGGTGAGGGCCAGGGAACCGCCGAGGCCGATCATGACCAGTCCGCTGGTGCCGCCGATCGCCGCGAGGTGGCGCGGCGATCGGGCCAGCCAGGAGCGCGCTGAACCGGCGGCCAACGCCCACACCGAATCCAGGACCAGGCCGAAGGCGGGGATGCAGAGGCCGAGGATCAGCATCTGCTGGGCGACGCCGCCGCGCGCGGGGTCGACGAACTGGGGCAGCAGCGCGGCCAGGAAGACGATGGTCTTCGGATTCGCGAAACCGACCACGAGACCGTCGCGCAGCACCGACAGGGTGCTGTGATCACCGGGCGCGGTATCGCCACGCAGGGCCGCGTGCAGGTCGGCGCGGTGCCGGATCGCCTGGACGCCCAGGTAGACCAGGTAGGCCGCGCCGAGCAGTTTGATCGCGGTGAACACCGTCGCCGACGCCGCGACCACCGCGCCGAGCCCGAACGCGACCGCCACCACCTGGGCATAGACCCCGACCGAGTTGCCGACGACGGTCAGCAGCGCCGAGCGACGACCGGTCGTCAACGCCCGACTGATCGTGAACAGCACGCTCGGGCCGGGCATGAGCACCAGCAGGAACGCCAGCCCGGCGAACGACACCAAATGACCCCACGACACCATGGCGCCACGCTATCGGCCCGACACGGGCACGGCAACGGATTACAGGGCGGTCAGCATCTGGGCCGCCAACGGGCCGGCCGATGCTGGGTTCTGGCCGGTGTACAGGTTGCGGTCGACCTCGATGTGCGGGGCCCACGCCGGGCCCGCCTGATAGTCGGCGCCGAGCGCGACCAGGCGGTCCTCGAGCAACCACTTCGCCTTGTCGGCCAGGCCGCCCTGGGTTTCCTCGGCATTGCTGAAACCGGTCAGGCGGTACCCGGCGAACGGGGAACGACCCGATTCGGCGGTGGCGAGCAGGGCGGCGGGGCCGTGGCAGACGATGCCGAGGGGCTTGCCGGAGGCGAGCGCGGTGTCGAGTAGGGCGCCGGAGACCGGATCGACGGCCAGGTCCTGCATCGGGCCGTGGCCGCCGGGGTAGAAGACGGCGTCGTAGTCGGCCGGGTCGACCTTGTCCAGCGAGATCGGGTTCTGAAATTCCGTGGCGCGCGAGAGGATGTCGGCGACCTCGGCCGCGCCCGCCGGACCGCCGTTGACCTCGGGGGCCAGGCTGGCGCGGTCGACGGGCGCGATCACCCCGTCCGGCGTCGCCACGGTGACGCGGTGGCCCGCGCCGGTGAACGCCCCGTAGGGCGCGGTGAATTCCTCGGCCCAGAAGCCGGTGGGATGGTCGGTGCCGTCGGCCAGGGTCCAGTGATCGGCGCCGGTGAGGACGAAGAGGATGTGTGCCATGGGTCCAACGCTAGGGACCACGGCATCCGGTGACCAATAGGATTGCCTATATGAGACATAGGTCAGTCGATGGGTCGATGGATCTGGTGCAGTTGCGCACCTTCCTCGCGGTCTATCGCACCGGGTCGCTCACCGCGGCCGCCGCCCAGGTCGGCCTGTCCCAGCCCACCGTGACCACCCAGCTCCAAGCGCTTGAACGCCATCTCGGTCGACCGCTGTTCGAACGGCTGCCGCGCGGCGTGGCCCCGACCGCCGCCGCCCACGAACTCGCGGCGCGCGTCGCCGGTCCGCTCGAGGCGCTGGAAACGGTGCTCACCGGCACCGCGACGGATCGGGCGCCCACGCGCGAACCGCCGGTGCTGCTCGGCGGACCCGCCGAGATGCTCGCCACCACGGTGATCCCCGCGCTCGCCCCGCTGGTCGCCGACGGGGTGCGGCTCACCGTGCGCACCGGCCACACCGACGACCTGCTGGCCCATTTGCGTTCGGGCGCGGTGGATCTGGTCTTCGCCACCACCCGCCCGCGCGGGCGCACCGTGCTGGCCGAACCGCTCGTCGACGAGGAGTTCCTGCTCGTGGCCGCGCCCTCGGTCGCCGAGCGCGTCGACATCGAACGGCTGCGCGTCGAGGGCCCCGGCGCGCTCGACGGCGTCGCGCTGATCAGCTATGCCGCCGACCTGCCGATCCTGCGCCGGTATTGGCGCCACGTCTTCGACACCCGGCTGGAAGCCGAGGCGTCGCTGATCGTGGGGGATCTGCGCGCGGTACTCGCGGCGGTGGTGGCCGGGGCCGGGATCAGCGTGCTGCCGCACTACCTGTGCGGGCGCGAGCTGGCCGAGCGGACGCTGGTCACGCTGCTCGACCCGGCGGATCCGCCGATCAATACCGGCTTCCTGGCCCGCCGGGTCGGCGCGCCCGCGCGTCCGCATGTCGAGCTGGTGCGCGCCCGGCTGGTCGAGGCCGCGCGCGCGTGGCGGGCGGGATGTTGACAGGCAAGCCGTGACTTGCCTATCGTTCGACGGGAGCCGCCGGAAGGAGCGCAGCGTGACCGATATCTACACCGCGCTGGCGGACTCGACACGCCGCGCCCTGCTCGACGAACTGGCCGATCGCGACGGTCAGACCCTGTTCGAACTGTGCGCCCGGCTGGTGAGCAGGCACGACATCAGCTCCTCGCGCCAGGCGATCACCCAGCACCTCGGCGTGCTCGAGGAGGTCGGGCTCGTGCACACCCGTCGACACGGTCGATACAAGTTCCATCACGCCGATTTCGCGCCCCTGCGGACGCTGTCGACGCGATGGCCCATTCCCCAGGAGGACACCGCATGATCCGCATCGGAGTGACCAGCGTCTTCGTCGACGACCAGGCCAAAGCCGAGGCCTTCTACACCGACGTGCTCGGCTTCCAGGTCAAGGAGAAGGTGCCGGTCGGCGAGTACGACTGGCTCACCGTCGTCTCGCCCGCCGACCGCGACGGCATCCAGCTCCTGCTCGAGCCCGACCAGCACCCGGCGGCCAAGGCATACAAGACCGCCCTGAGCGCCGAGGGCATTCCTGTCATCGTGTTCACCGTCGACGACCTCGACGCCGAATACGCGCGCCTGGTCGAGCGCGGCGTCTTCTTCACCCAGGCCCCCGTCGCCATGGGCCCGGTCCGCACCGCCGTCCTCGACGACACCTGCGGCAACCTCATCCAGCTGCTCGCACCGATCGCGGACTGAGCCGCACTGTCGGTGCGCGCCAAGTTGTTTCGGGCGGGACGACACTCGGCTTGATCGGTGGACGCGGGCTACGGCGTGGTACCCGCATACCTCCGTGGCCGTCCCGCGACCTCGGTGGTGGCATTTTCGTGCGACCGAACGCCTGAAACCCCCAAAATCGCCCGCGATAGCGCTTCTCTGCACGTTTATGCCACCTCACACCGCGCCCCGTCGCCGAGCATGCTCGAGCGGATGCCGAAGATTCGGTGGCGGGTGGAGTTCGCCCGGCCGGGTCAGTGATCGAGGACGGTGCTGGCCTCGATGGCCGCCACGATCAACTCCGCGACGCCGCGCTGACCGGCCGGGGTCGGGTGGTAGGGGAGCAGGGTGTGGTCGGCGAGCAGGGGGTCGAACCAGCGCGTCGACGGGTCGGCGCACATGCCGAAATCCCGTGAGGCGGTGACGGTGTCGATGTAGACGGCGCCGTGGGAACGGGCCTCGCGGGCGACGACGGTGTTGAGCCGCTCGAACTTGGACTGGATGTAGGCGGCGTCGGCGGGGCGCAGGCCGAGCATCGCGGGGCAGCTGGCATTCGTCAGGTAGGTGGGCCAGCCGTCGACGAAGACGGTGGCGTTCGGTGCGCGCCGGGTGATCTCGGCGAGTGCGGCGGCGTAGTGGGGCGCGATCGCGTCGATCTCGGTGTCCCACTGGGGATCTGCCTCCGCCGCGCAGCCGCCGGTGATCGTGCCCGCGTGGCAGTGGCCGAGGATGTACGAGGTCATGTCGGCGTCGTTGGCGCCGATGTGCAGGGTGACGATCTCGGTCGCGGGGCCGAGTGCGTCCAACTGTGGTGCCACTTCAGGGCCTTGCGAGCGGAACAGGTCGCCGATCTTCGCGGCGCTGCAACTGCGGTCGTCCAGGGTCAGGCCGAGTCGTTGGGCGACCAGGGCGGGGGCGTTGGTCGTCGAGCGTAGGCAGCGCAGGGGTGCGGTCGGGTCGAGGTTGACCGCGCCGGTGGTCGCCGCGCCGGAATCACCGAGCGCCACGTACCGGGCCCCTGACAGCGGTTCGGCGTGGACGGCGGCGGGAGTGATCGCCACGGTCGCGATCAGGACGGTCGTCGCGAGCGCGCGCGGCCAGGTGGTCATCGGCGGTCCTGATCATCGGGGTTCGCGGGCGGAACCGGGTACCGACACTGTGCCGCACCCGGGCGGCGCTCGCGGGCGCAACGCACGCGGGTTCGTGCGGGACAACAACTTTCGGCGACCGCTACTCGGTGATGATGAGCAATTCGGTCGGGGAGGCGATCTCGGCGCGCAGACCGGCTTTGGTCGCCACCCGGGCCACGGCGCGGATGTCGGTGGGTTCGGCGCGGGTGAGGACCAGGGCGCGGGCCAGTAGGCCCTTGTGGTGTTTGTTGAAGTGGCTCACGACCGTGCGGGAACCGTCGGGGTGTTCGGTGAGGACGTTGGCGGTGATCGCGCCGGGGACGCGGCCCAGCTGCTGGTAGGTGCCCGAACGTAGGTCGATGACGAGATCGCCCGCGGCTTCGGCGTAGAGGGCGTCGGGCAGGACATCGCGCCACACGGCCGACAGGGTGGGCAGACCCGGGAGTTTGGTGCCGCCGGAGAGTCGGTAGGCGGGGATGGGGTCACCCGCGCGGACGGCGCCGAACAGGGCCGAGCCGATGCCGAGGCGGGCGTCGGCCTTCGCGCGCTGCGCCTTGGTGAACGACTTGGCGTCGAGGGCGTCGTAGAGGACGCCGGTGTAGCGCTCCAACGCCGGGCGGGTGGGGGAGGTGCGCAGGGTCGCGTTGCGGGCGACCTCGGCGTCGGCGCCCTTGCCGAGCCCGAGCACCTTCGCGGACAGTGCCGGATCGGCCGCCAACCGCCCCACCTCGGTGATCAGCATGTCGCGCACCGCGTTCAGCTGCGGCATCGCCAGATCGGCGAGGTCGAGCGGGGCACCCGAACCGCCGTCGGACTTGGTCTCGGAGGGAGGCAGCAGCACCAGCACGATCCCACCGTAATCGTCCCCGTCGAACACGCTGTCCACCGCCTGCCGCCGTGCACCGATCGGCTCGGCTGTCGGTCGTTGTCGTGGGACGGCCACGATCGCCCGCCGCTGCCGCACTGATCGGCCTTGCGGGCGGCTGTCGGAGGTCGGGAGTTGCTGACTGCTGCCGTCGCGGTGGTCGGTTTTGCGGGCGGTGGCTGTCGGGGGGCGAACACGGCTGACTTTCGGACGTGATCGCTCGCACACGTGCTCGATTTTCCGGTGGCGGAGGCGCGCAGGTGGTAATCCGGTGTCGGTCGGCTCGGGGCGGGGACTACCCTGTGCATTCGTGATCACCCGCCTCTCCCGCCTGTTCCTGCGCACCCTGCGAGACGATCCCGCCGACGCCGAGGTGCCCAGCCACAAACTGCTCGTTCGCGCCGGCTACGTCCGCCGCGTCGCCCCGGGTGTGTACTCGTGGCTGCCGCTGGGCCTGCGCACGCTGCGCAAGGTCGAAGACGTGGTGCGCCAGGAGATGGACGCCACCGGCGCCCAGGAGATCTCGCTGCCCGCGCTGCTGCCGCGCGAACCCTACGAGACCACCAACCGGTGGACCGAATACGGCGACGGCCTGTTCCGCCTCAAGGACCGCAAGGGCGGCGACTACCTGCTCGGCCCCACCCACGAGGAACTGTTCGCGCTCACTGTGAAGGGCGAGTACAACTCCTACAAGGATCTGCCGGTCACGCTCTACCAGATCCAGACCAAGTACCGCGACGAGGAACGCCCCCGCGCCGGCATCCTGCGTGGCCGCGAATTCGTCATGAAGGACTCCTACTCCTTCGACATCGACGACAACGGCCTCACCAACAGCTACGCCACCCACCGCAAGGCCTACCAGGCCATCTTCGAACGCCTCGGCGTCGAGTACGTGATCGTGGCCGCCACCTCCGGCGCCATGGGCGGCAGCGCGTCCGAGGAATTCCTCGCCGCCAGCCCCGTCGGCGAGGACACCTACGTGCGCTGCGTGGAATCCGGGTACGCGGCCAACGTGGAAGCCGTGGTCACCCCCGCGCCCGCACCGCTGCCCCTCGAAGGTCAGGCCGCCGCGGTCGAATACGACACCCCGAACACGCCCACCATCGCCACGCTGGTCGAGTGGGCCAACGCCAACGAGGTGCTGGGCCGTCCGGCCACCGCCGCCGACACGTTGAAGAACGTGATGGTCAAGCTGCGCCACCCCGACGGCAAGTCCGAGATCCTCGGCATCGGTATCCCCGGTGACCGCGAGGTCGACGACAAGCGGCTCGGCGCCGCCGTGGAGCCCGCCGAGGTCGAACTGCTCACCGAGGCCGACTTCGCCGCCAACCCCTTCCTGGTGAAGGGCTACATCGGCCCGAAGGCCCTGCAGGCCAACGGTGTTCGCTACCTCGTCGACCCCCGCGTCGTCGAGGGCACCGCCTGGATCACCGGCGCCGATGTGCAGGGCAAGCACGTGGTCGGCCTGGTCGCCGGTCGCGACTTCACCCCCGACGGCACCATCGAGGCCGCCGAGGTCCGCGACGGCGATCCCTCGCCCGACGGCGCCGGTCCGCTGGTGTCCGCGCGCGGCATCGAGATCGGCCACATCTTCCAGCTCGGCCGCAAATACACCGACGCCTTCGACGTCGACGTGCTCGGCGAGAACGGCAAACCGGTCCGCCTCACCATGGGCTCCTACGGCATCGGCGTGTCCCGCATGGTCGCCGTGATCGCCGAACAGCAGCACGACGACAAGGGCCTGCGCTGGCCCGCCGAGGTCGCCCCCTTCGACGTGCACGTGGTCATCGCCAACAAGGACGCCGCCGCCCGCGACGGCGCCGAACACGTCGTCGCCGGCCTCGACGCCGAGGGCCTCGACGTCCTGTTCGACGACCGCACCGCCTCACCCGGCGTGAAGTTCAAGGACGCCGAACTCCTCGGCATGCCCTGGATCCTCGTCATCGGCCGCGGCTGGTCCGAGGGCAAGGTCGAACTGCGCAACCGCTTCACCGGCGAAGCCGAGGAGATCCCGGCCGAAGACGCCGTCAGCGCGGTGACCGCCAAGGTTCGCGGGCGCTGAGTCGTTCGTCCGATCGTGTTCGCGTGATCCCGCGAACACGATCGGCTCGCCGCGGTCGTCGGTGGGGGATCGCGATCTCGGTGACGGGGTCGGCAAGCCGCGCAGGCCTCCCCGCTGGGGGGCGCAACCGGGCCCGCAGGCCGCGCAACCGTGGAATGGTCCGGCGTCGCAATTCCGGTCGTGACCGGACCGGTCCCGAACTTACGGTTACGTAGGTGAAAGTGCTGGTAGCGGGGGTCGATGCTCGGCGTGGCGGAATCGCGGCGCTGCTAAGTTAACGGTCATGACGAGTTCGCCCAGCCTGCTGTTCAACCCCGCCACCTACGATCCGCAGCACTTCGACGCGGAGACCCGGCGGTTGTTGCGGGCCACCATCGAGTTCTTCGAGTCCAAGGGCAAGGCGCAGTTGCTGGCCGAGGATCGTGACGCGGTGTGGACGCAGGAGTTCTTGGACTTCGTGGCCAAGGAGAAGCTGTTCGCCACGTTCCTGACCCCGGCCGCCTACGCCGACGGTGATCCGAACAAGCGTTGGGACGCGGCGCGCAACGCGGCGCTGTCGGAGATCTTCGGGTTCTACGGGCTGGCGTACTGGTACGCCGAGCAGGTCACCATTCTCGGGCTCGGGCCGATCTGGCAGAGCGACAACGAGATCGCCAAGCGCAAGGCCGCCGCCGACCTCGACGACGGTCAGGTCATGGCGTTCGCGCTGTCGGAGCGCGACCACGGCGCCGACATCTACAACACCGACCTGATCCTGACCCCGAGCGAGCCGGGCAGCGCCGACGCCGAAGCGGGAATCCTGTTCCGCGCCAACGGCGAGAAGTACTACATCGGCAACGGCAACGTGGCCTCGATGGTGTCGGTGTTCTCCCGGCGCGGGGATGTCGAAGGGCCCGAAGGCTACATCTGGTTCGCCGCCGACAGCCGCCACGACAACTACCACCTGGTCGAGAGCGTCATCCACGGCCAGATGTATGTCAGCCACTTCCGGCTGGAGAACTACCCGGTCACCGCCGCCGACGTGCTGCACGAAGGCCCGGAAGGCTTCTCGGCCGCGCTCAACACCGTCAACGTGGGCAAGTTCAACCTCTGCCACGGCAGCATCGGCATGGTCGAGCACTCGTTCTTCGAGGCCATCACCCACGCCAACAACCGCATCCTCTACGGCAACCCGGTCACCGATTTCGGCCACGTGCGCGGCAATTTCGTCGATGCCTACGCCCGCCTGATCGCGATGAAGCTGTTCAGCGACCGCGCCGTGGACTACTTCCGCAGCGCCTCGCTCGAGGACCGCCGCTACCTGCTGTTCAACCCGATGACCAAGTCCAAGGTCACCTCCGAGGGCGAGGTCGCCATGACCCTGCTGCTGGATGTGTTGGCGGCCAAGGGTTTCGAGAAGGCCACCTACTTCGCCCAGGCTTCGCGCTACATCAACCACCTGCCCCGGCTCGAGGGCACGGTGCACGTGAACGTGGGCCAGATCCTGAAGTTCATGCCGAACTACCTGTTCAACCCGAAGGAATACCCGGCCGTCGGCACCCGCCTGGAAGCAGGCGACGAGGCGTTCTTCTGGGCGCAGGGCCCGGCGCGCGGCGCGGGCAAGGTGCAGTTCGCCGACTGGACCCCCGCCTACGAGCAGGCCGCCGACGTGCCCAACGTCGCCCGGTTCTACGAGCAGGCCAAGGCGCTGCAAACGCTGCTGCTCACCGCCGCGCCCGACGCCGACCAGCAGAAGGACCTCGACTTCATGCTGACCATCGGCCACCTGTTCTCCACGGTGGTCTACGGCCAGCTGATCCTCGAGCAGGCCGAACTCACCGGCCTCGACCGCGACGTGCTCGACCAGATGTTCGACTTCCAGATCCGCGACTTCAACACCCAGGCCTCGGCCCTGCTCGGCAAACCCTCGGTCACCGAGGCGCAGCGCGACTGGGCCATCGGCGCCCTGCGCAGCCCCGTCGCGGACAAGGAGCGCTTCGACCGGGTGTGGGACCAGGTCCAGGCTTACGACGGCGCGTACGCGATGCGGCCCTAGCCTCGGCGGCCGGCGCCGCAGGGTTTCGGCCTGGGTCCCCCGAATCCGAGGAGCGATACTCCGGCTTCGCCGTGACGTCTCGCCCCTCGGATCCGGGGCGGCCGACACCGTGGTGGTTCGGTGGGAGTCCGGGGAGTGCTCGGTTCCACTCGTGAAGGTGGGTGGCGCCACTCGGATGCGGTTGCGGGCGAGGTGTTCTCGTTCGACGGTATCGGCTCAGGCTCGGCCGGGAAAAGCCACCGTGACCGGGTTCGCGCCCAGGATCGCCTGCCAGCGGGCGCGGCGGATCGCGGTCTCGGTGAGGGCTTCGGTGCCGGTGGCGCGTACCGACTCGTCGGTGGCGTTCTCGACCACGGCGTACCACGCTGCGGCGCAATCGGATTCGACGCTCACCGCCAGGTGGGCCGCCGGGATCGGGTCGTCGACGGGGGCGGGCGGGTTGTAGGCGGCGCTGGGCGCGGTCGGTGTCGTGCCGTCGGCCTCGAGCAGTTCGATGGTGGCGTCGCGGCGCGCGCGATGCGCGGCGGCGAACTCGGCCACCAGACGGGCCCGGTCGGTATTGGCGTACGCGGCGATCAGCCCGTAGGAGTAGACGGCGGCGTACTCGGCGTCGAGGGCGAACTGCAACGTCGTGTGCTGATCGGTCATGTCAGCAGGACTCCTGCCTGGGTGGCGCAGGCCGCGCTGATCGACGCGAGAAGTCCCGCGCGATAACCGGATTCGGTGCGGGCCAACTCGGCGGCGGACTGTTGGGAACGGATCAGCTGATCGCGCACCTGCGCGACGGTGCTCGGCTGCGCGGACGCGGTCTCGACCTGGGTGGCGGGCACCGGCGCGCCGTCGGGGCCCGGCACGGTGACCTCGCCGGTGCGGCGCACGGGAGTGGTCCCGTCGCCGTAGACGCCGACGACCCGGGCGATCTCGGTGCGCAGCGCGTCGGCGTGCGCGGTGCGCTCGGTCGCGATGGTGGTCAGCGCCGCGTTCGACTGCGGGGCCAACGCGATCGCGGCCGTCGCGGCGGCGGCGTCGGCACGGGCCAGAACCTCCTGTGCGGCAAGGGGATCCGGCGCGTGCACGGTGTCGTCCTCGGCGCAGGCGGCCAGCGCGGCCACCGCGGGCAGGCCGATCGCGCTCGCGCCGACGAGGCGCAGCACGGCGCGCCGCCGCCAGTTCGCGCCCGCCGATGATGAAACTCGGTGTGCCGGTATGACATGGGGCACGGCGACAGGAGCGAGCGCGGGCCGCGTCTCGGCGGGCGCGCGCATCGATCCGGCGAGGTGCGCGGCGGCGGACTCGACCCGCGCCGGCGCGGGTTCGTGCCGGTCGGAGCGCGTGCCGGAAGGTCGCCCGGCGCTCGGCGGGACGGTATGGCGGTGGGGCACGTGCACCATCGTGCCAGATCTCGCGCGGGTGCCCGTTCGCGCCGCGACACGACCACTGGCACGCCGAGTCGGACCGGTGCGCGGCAGCTGGCGCCTGGTCCTTTACACTCTCTGAGCGCGTTACGCTAGACCTTCGGCGTAGATATTTCCGATCGCGTCACAACTGAACCAGGAGCCGCCCATATGCCGATGCCCACCGAGGAAAGGGTGAGCCAGCTAGTCGCTGAGCTCGTCGCACGCCAGGGTTTCGACCTCGAGGGCGTCGCGATCGGGGCTGCGGGCAACGGTGAGTTGGCTCCGGTACGGGTGAAGGTCACCGTCGACAGCGACGGCCCCGCCGACCTGGACGCCATCGCCGCGCTCAGCCGCGACATGTCCGAACTTCTCGATGCCGCAGGCGATTTCGGCGATTCCGCCTACCTGCTCGAAGTCACCACGCCCGGCGTGGAACGACCACTGACCACCGAACGCCACTGGCGGCGCGCCCAGGGCCGCAAGGTCCGCGTCACGCTGGCCGACGGCGCCGAACGCGTCGAGGGCAAGGCCCGCTTCGACGCGCGCGTCGGCCGACTCGGCGACGACGCCACCCTCGCGCTCGTGCTCGGCGGCAAGAACAAGCCGCATCGCATCCACGTACCCCTCGCCGACATCGCCTCCGCTGTCGTGCAGGTCGAGTTCAACGCCCCCGGCGCCGCCGAACTCGAACTCGCCGGCGGTATCGCGCCGGGGCGACCGGTCCCGGGTGCCGAACCCGCCGACCTCGCCGCGCCAGGACAACACAGTGACACTCCCACCGAAGGGGTTGCGGAATGAATATTGAAATCGAAGCCTTGCGGGCGATCGTCGCCGACAAGGGCATCTCGATCGAGACCGTGATCTCGGCGATCGAGTCGGCGCTGCTCACCGCCTACCGGCACACCGACGGCCACGAGGCCAACGCGCGCATCGACATCAACCAGAAGACCGGTGTGGTCCGGGTGATGGCGCGCGAACTCGACGCCGACGGCAACCTCGTCAGCGAATGGGACGACACCCCAGAGGGATTCGGCCGCATCGCCGCGACCACCGCCCGCCAGGTGGTGCTGCAACGCCTGCGCGACGCCGAGAACGAGAAGTCCTTCGGCGACTTCGCCACCCACGAGGGCGAGATCGTCGGCGGTGTCGTGCAGCGCGACGCCAGGGCCAACGCCCGCGGCGTGGTCGTGGTGCGCATCGGCAGCGAGGCCAACGGCGCCGAGGGCCTGATCCCGCCCGCCGAGCAGGTGCCCGGCGAGACCTACGAGCACGGCGACCGGATCAAGTGTTACGTCTACGGCGTCTCACGCGGCCCGCGTGGCCCGCAGATCCAGCTCTCGCGCACCCACCCCAACCTGGTGCGCCGCCTGTTCTCGCTCGAGGTGCCCGAGATCGCCGACGGCTCGGTCGAGATCGTCGCGGTGGCGCGCGAGTCGGGACACCGCTCCAAGATCGCCGTGCGCTCCACCGTGCCCGGCGTGAACGCCAAGGGCGCGTGCATCGGCCCGATGGGTCAGCGCGTGCGCAACGTGATGAGCGAATTGGCCGGGGAGAAGATCGATATCATCGACTACGACGAGGATCCGGCCACCTTCGTCGGTAACGCACTCTCGCCATCGAAAGTGGTTTCGGTCACTGTCGTCGATCCCGACGCCAGGGCCGCGCGGGTGATCGTGCCCGACTTCCAGCTCTCCCTCGCCATCGGCAAGGAGGGCCAGAATGCCCGCCTGGCAGCCCGTCTGACGGGTTGGCGCATCGATATCCGCAGCGACGCGGCGCCCGAGCCGGACGGCACCGTGCGGCCCGAGGCGCACCGTAGCTGAGTCGGAGGCGGCGAATCATGGCCCGCGGATGACATGTTCGTAACTTCCGGAGGGGAGGGGTTCGTCGTAATGACCGGGTCACCGGTAGAGTGGGTACAGGACCGGCCCGCGCAATCCGTTCGCACCTGTATCGGATGCCGTCAGCGTGAGCCGTCTGCCGACCTGTTGCGGGTCGTGGCGCAGCACCGGGACTCCGGTGTCGCGATAGTTCCCGATCCGCGGCGCAGACTTCCCGGACGGGGTGCCTGGCTGCACCCCGTTTCAGCTTGTTTGCGTTCAGCGCAGCGGCGCCGAGCATTCGGCAGAGCCCTACGAGTGTCCGGAAATCTGGATATCTCAGCCCTGGAGCAGTACCTCGAGAACAGGCACGAGCACTCATGAGCACACCGTGAAGCACCAACGATGAACGTCCATCGGAGATAACCCGAGGTCGTGCGGGCCCGCCTTACCTAGGCGGCGTCACTGCTCGACCTCTCAGTGAGGAGAGCAGTGGCAGGCAAGGCCCGCGTGCACGAGTTGGCTAAGGAACTCGGTGTCACAAGCAAGGAACTACTCGCGAAGCTCAAGGAGCAAGGCGAGTTCGTGAAGTCGGCGTCCTCGACGGTGGAAGCACCCGTCGCTCGTCGTCTGCGCGAATCTCTCGCGTCGAAGTCCGCCCCGGCGGCCGACGCCAAGCCGGCGGCCCGTCCCGGCCCGTCGCCCGCGACCGCGGCTCGGCCCGGCGCCAAGCCCACCCCCGGCGGTCCCCGTCCGGGCCCGCGTCCGACCCCGGCGGCTCCCGCCGTGGCCGCGACTCCCGCCGCGCCGGTCACCCCGGCTCCGGTCGAGAAGGCCGCCCCGGCC
>NZ_JBHSQN010000011.1:103520-159537 GCF_042658545.1 Nocardia lasii | reverse complement strand
CGAGCAGCCCCCGCCCGCCAGGCCCCCCCCGGCCGCCGCGCAGTCGTCGGCTCCGGCCGTCAAGCCCGCCGGTGCTCCGGCACCCGGCCCGCGTCCCGCCCCGGCCCCGCGTCCCGCGCAGGGTGCCCAGGCGCCGCAGCAGCAGCAGCGTCCCGGCCAGCCCGCACCCGGTGCCCCGGCGCCGCGTCCGGCCGGTCCGGGCCCCAAGCCCGGTCCGAAGACCCCGCGCGTGGGCAACAACCCGTTCAGCTCGGCGCCCGATCGTGAGCGTCCGGCTCCGCGTCCCGCCCCCCAGGGTGGCCCGCGGCCGACTCCGGGTCAGGGCGGTCCCCGTCCGGCTCCCGGTCAGGGTGGCCCGCGTCCGGCTCCCGGTCAGGGCGGTCCCCGCCCCGGTCAGGGTGGTCAGGGCCAGCGCCCGGCCGCCGCGCAGGGCGGTGCCCCGCGTCCCGGTGGTCCCCGTCCCAACCCGGGTTCGATGCCTCCGCGTCCGAACCCCGGTGCCATGCCCGCGCGTTCGGCGCGTCCCGGCCCCGCGGCCGGTGGCCGTCCGGGTCGTCCCGGTGGCGCTCCCGGCGGTGGCGGCGCAGGCCGTCCCGGTGGTGGCGGCGGCGGTGGCGGTTACCGTGGCGGTGGCGGCGGTGCCCCCGGCGCTCCCGGTGCCGGTGCCGGTGCTCCCGCGGCCGGTGGTTTCCGTGGTCGTCCCGGTGGCGGCGGCGGTCGTCCCGGTGGTCCCGGTGGCCGTGGTGGCGCAGCCGGTGCGTTCGGTCGTCCCGGTGGCGCGGTTCGCCGTGGCCGCAAGTCGAAGCGGGCGAAGCGCGCCGAGTACGAGAACATGCAGGCTCCCGCCGTCGGCGGCGTGCGTCTGCCCCGTGGCAACGGTGAGGTCATCCGCCTCGCCCGTGGCGCTTCGCTGTCGGACTTCGCCGAGAAGATCGACGCGAACCCCGCAGCTCTCGTGCAGGCCCTGTTCAACCTCGGCGAGATGGTCACCGCCACGCAGTCGGTGAACGACGAGACCCTCGAGCTGCTCGGCGGCGAGATGAACTACGTCGTCCACGTGGTCAGCCCCGAGGACGAGGATCGCGAACTGCTGCAGTCGTTCGACCTCACCTACGGCGAGGACGCCGGCGGCGAGGACGACCTCGAGCACCGTCCGCCGGTCGTGACCGTCATGGGTCACGTCGACCACGGTAAGACCCGACTGCTCGACACGATCCGTAAGGCCAACGTCGCCGAGGGCGAGGCCGGTGGCATCACCCAGCACATCGGTGCCTACCAGGTGCTCACCAACCTCAACGACGAAGAGCGTCTGATCACCTTCATCGACACCCCGGGTCACGAGGCGTTCACCGCCATGCGTGCGCGTGGTGCGAAGGCCACCGATATCGCGATCCTCGTGGTCGCGGCCGACGACGGCGTCATGCCGCAGACGGTGGAAGCGATCAACCACGCTCAGGCCGCTGATGTGCCGATCGTCGTCGCGATCAACAAGATCGACAAAGAGGGTGCGAACCCGGACAAGATCAAGCAGCAGCTCACCGAGTACGGCCTGGTCACCGAGGAGTACGGCGGCGACACCATGTTCGTCAACATCTCGGCCAAGCAGGGCACCAACATCGATCAGCTGCTCGAAGCCGTGCTGCTGACCGCGGATGCCTCGCTCGACCTGCGGGCCAACCCGGACATGGACGCCCAGGGTGTCGCCATCGAGGCGCACCTCGACCGCGGCCGTGGCCCCGTGGCCACCGTGCTCATCCAGCGCGGCACCCTGCACGTGGGTGACTCGATCGTGGCGGGCGACGCCTACGGTCGCGTCCGTCGCATGGTCGACGAGCACGGCGCGGACGTCCACGCGGCGACCCCGTCGCGCCCGGTCCAGGTCATCGGTTTCACCAGCGTCCCCGGCGCCGGTGACAACCTGATCGTGGTCGAGGAAGACCGCATCGCCCGTCAGATCGCCGATCGCCGCAACGCTCGCAAGCGCAACGCGCTGGCCGCTCGCAGCCGCAAGCGGATCAGCCTGGAAGATCTGGATGCCGCCCTGAAGGAGACTTCGGAGCTCAACCTGATCCTCAAGGGCGACAACTCCGGTACCGTCGAGGCCCTCGAAGAGGCCCTGCTCGGCATCGAGATCGACGACGAGGTGCGTCTGCGCGTCATCGACCGGGGTGTCGGTGGCGTCACCGAGACCAACGTCAACCTGGCGTCGGCCTCCAACGCGATCATCATCGGCTTCAACGTCCGCGCGGAGGGCAAGGCCACCGAGCTGGCCAACCGCGAAGGCGTAGATATCCGGTACTACTCGGTCATCTACCAGGCGATCGACGAGATCGAGAAGGCCCTCAAGGGCATGCTCAAGCCGATCTACGAAGAGGTCGAGCTGGGCCGCGCGGAGATCCGCGCGATCTTCCGCTCGTCCAAGATCGGCAACATCGCCGGCTGCATGGTGCTGTCGGGTTCGGTCAAGCGCAACGCCAAGGCGCGCCTGATCCGCGACGGTCGAGTGATCGCCGAGACGATGACCATCTCCTCGCTCAAGCGGGAGAAGGACGACGCGACCGAGGTCCGCGAAGGTTTCGAGTGCGGTCTGACCGTCACCTACAACGACATCAAGGAAGGCGACATCATCGAGGCTTACGAGCTTCGGGAAAAGCCGCGCGACTGATAGACGCAACACCGCTTCGCACGCCGCATCCGAACTCTCGGGTGCGGCGTGCGGGCGTACATCCAAACAATTCACAGGAGGTGAGCACCGCTGTTCATCGGTGCGCTCGAATTCGATCTGCTACTGGGTGACGTGCATTCGCTCAAGGAGAAGCGGTCGGTGATCCGACCGATCCTCGCCGAGCTACAGAAACGCTTCGGCGTGAATGCCGCCGAAGCCGGTGACCAGGACCTACACCGCCGGGCACTGCTCGGCGTCGCCATGGTCAGTGCGCAGACGGGACACCTGAACGAGGTGCTCGACAAGTGTGAGCGGCACGTTGCCGCTCGTCCGGAGATAGAGTTGCTGGCAGTACGCCGCCGGATCTTCGGACCCGAAGACTAAGGGCGCGGCACGGGTGTCAAGGCCCGGAGGCGCAAGCCTGCGTAACCACGTAGGGCCTCACCCGTGCCGCCGAAGAGAGGAGCACCCCCATGGTGGATCAAGCCAGGGCACGCCGACTCGCCAAGCGGATTTCCGCGATCGTGGCCACCGCGATCGAATACGAGATCAAGGATCCGCGACTGCGCTACGTCACCGTCACCGATGCCAAGGTGACCGGCGATCTGCGCGAGGCGAACGTGTACTACACGGTGATGGGCGAGACGATCGACGCCGAGCCCGACTACGCCGAAGCCGCGGCCGGACTGGACGCGGCCAAGGGTGTGCTGCGCTCGAAGGTGGGTGCGGGCACCGGGGTGAAGTTCACCCCGGTCCTGTCGTTCACCCTCGACAAGGTGCCCGAGGTGGCCCGCGAGATGGAAGAGCTGCTGGCTCGGGCTCGCGCCATCGACGACGAGGTCGCCAAGGTCGCGGCCAACGCCAAGCACGCGGGTGACGCCGACCCGTACAAGGTCGATCGAGACGACGAAGACGAGTAGGCGGCCATGCCCGGTCAGCGCCCGGAGTCGGCGGCCGAGGTGATCGCACCGGTCGGGACCGCGTCCGACGCCGCCGTCGCCGCACTGGCGGCGGCGCGTTCGGTCACGATCCTGTGCCATGTGCAGCCCGACGCCGACACCGTCGGCAGCGGGCTGGCACTGGCGTTGGCGCTGCGCAGGCGCGGGGTGCCGGTGTGTGTGTCGTTCGCCGAGCCCGCCGAGCTGCCGGCGTCGTTGCGCACGCTGCCCGGGGTGGAGCTGATCGTGGCGCCCGCGCAGGTGCCCGACACGGTCGATCTGCTGATCGTGGTCGATTGCGGCGCGCGTTCGCGGCTCGGTGCGCTCGCCGACCGATTGCCCGGCGCCACAACGACTCTGGTGATCGATCATCACCGGGCCAACGACGGTTTCGGCACCGTCGACCTGATCGACGAGTCCGCGGCCTCCACCACCGAACTGGTCACCCGGCTGCTCGACGCCTGGGGTGTGGAGATCGACGCCGCCATCGCGCACTGCCTGTTCGCCGGGTTGGTCACCGATACCGGGTCGTTCCGCTGGGCGCGTCGCGGCAGTCACGCGATGGCCGAGCGGCTGCTCGCCACCGGCATCGACGGCACCGAGATCACCCGGGTGCTGCTCGACACCCACCCCTACGCCTGGTTGCCGATGCTGTCGAGCGTGCTGTCCACCGCGGTGGTCGTGCCCTCGGCGGCCGGTGTGGGGCTGGTCTACGCGCTGGTTCGCGCCGCGGACACCCATGATGTCGGGCCCGAGGAGGTCGAGAGCGTCATCGATGTCATCCGCACGACCGCCGAGGCCGGGATCGCCGCGGTCTTCAAGGAAGCGCGCGGCAACAACGATCGGTGGACGGTGTCGCTGCGTTCGCGCGACTCCGCGCCGGGCCGCACCGACGGCATCGATGTCGCCGCGGTCGCCAGTGGTTTCGGTGGTGGTGGGCATCGCTTCGCGGCCGGGTACACCACCCACGGGACTCCCGACGAGGTCGTGCGCGCGCTGATCACGTCATTGGGATGAGGTCGCGTCCCGCGCGGTGGGCTGTCGCAGGCGCATCGCGAGGGGGACGCCGAGGGCGGTGGTGACGGCGCAGAGGGTGAACGCCAGGGAGGGTCGGTCGACGAGCAGGCCGGTGAGGCCCGCGACGATCAGGCCGCCGAGGTTGCCGGTCATCCAGATGAGCCCGGCCGCGGTGCCTTCGGCGGCGCCGGTGTGGCGTTCGGCCATCGACAGCACGATCGGCAGGGCCGGGAGCAGGGTCAGGCCGATCAGCACGAAGGCCAGGAACCCGGTCGCCAGGCCGGGGGCGAGGGCGACGAGCAGGCAGGCGGCGGCGCTGGCGGTGAGGCCGACCATGACCGCGGGCAGTTCGACCCCGCGACGCAGCACCGCGACCGGGATCACCGCGCACCCGACCACGCCGGCCACGACATTGACCAGCAGCACGATGCTGGCCGCGTCGGCGCTGACCCCGGAGGGTTCCAGCAGCGCCTGGCCGAAGGTCGCCAGCGCGACGAACGTGCCGAAGGGAAAGAACACCGCGGCGCAGAGTCGACGCACGTAGCTGTCGCCGACGGTCGCCCGCAGTGCAGCCAGTGAGGTCGGGGTGCGCGTGGCGGGGCCGGTGCCCGCCCGCAGCAGTTCGACGGTGAGCGCGACCGCGGCCACGGCGGCGAAGATCGTGCCGATCGCGGTGAGGGTGGTGAGCTGGCTGTCCGCGGGCAGCGCGGCGCCGAGCACGAACGCGGCGGCCATGCCCGCGAAGGTGCTCGCGGTGCCGACCGCGATTCCGGTCGGCCGGTCCTGCTCGTCGAGGTAGTGCCCGGCGATGCCGGTGATCGCGTTGAGTACCAGCGGTTGCGCGATCGCGACGACGGTCTGGCCGATCAACACGATCGCGAAATCGTCGCCGACCAGGCGCAGGGCGGCGCCGCCGGCGGTGAGGACCGCGCCGGCGATCAGGCTCGGCCGGAACCACCGATCCAGCGCGATCCCGGCGGGGATCGCGAGCACGACGTAGAGCAGCGGGAACATGTTCGCCAGCCACCCGATCGCGGACTCGGAGACCCCGAAATGCGCGGCCGCGACGGTGGTCACGGGCGCGTAGGTGAGCCAGACGAGCTGGGTCGCCGCACCGACCAGGGCGAACGCCGTGATCACTCGCCATCGCTGCACAACCACCATGGGCAATCCTGTGTCGTTCGGGCGAACCGACTGTTCGCGACCTGATCCCGTCCCAGCTGGGCGAACGACCAGTATCGCCGCTCGTGCCGCCGCCGTCCACACTTCTTACCTGCCGTTTCGCCTCGCCACCAGACCCGCGGTCCCCGTTCTCGCGGCGGTGATTTCGTGTCGGTGCCCTGTGCCACTATCGACACGTCGCAGCGGATGCGTGGTCCATGCCAACGGTGGGAGGGGTCTAGGTGGGGTCTGTGGAGCCGATCGGTGAGACCGAGGACGCGCTCGATCGGGCGGGTCCGCGGCGGATTCTCGGGATCGCGGTGCCCACGCTCGGTGTGCTGGTCGCCGAACCGCTGTATCTGCTGTTCGATATCGCGGTGGTCGGCAGGCTCGGCGCGTTGGCGCTGGCCGGGTTGGCGGTCGGCGCGGTGATCCTGGGAACGGTGAGCACCCAGCTCACGTTCCTGTCCTACGGGACCACCGCGCGCGCGGCGCGTCGGCACGGGGCGGGGGATCGGACCGGGGCCGTGGAGGAGGGGGTGCAGGCCAGTTGGGTCGGGGTGGTGGTGGGGCTGGTGATCGTCGCGGTGATCCAGGTGTTCGCGGTACCGCTGTGCTCGGTGCTCGCCGGTGGCGGTGAGATCGCCGAGGAGGCGCTGGGGTGGGTGCGGATCGCGCTGTTCGGGGTGCCGTTGATCCTGCTGTCGATGGCGGGCAACGGGTGGATGCGCGGGGTGCAGGATGTGCGCCGACCCCTCACGTATGTCGTGGTGGGACTTGGTATCTCGGCGGTGCTGTGTCCCGTGCTCGTGTACGGCTTACTCGGTGCGCCGCGCATGGAACTGGCGGGGTCGGCCGTGGCGAACCTGGTCGGCCAGTCCGTCTCCGGCGTGCTGTTCGTGTATGCCCTGCTGCGCGAAGGGGTTTCGCTGCGACCCGACCCGCCGGTGATGCGCGCGCAACTGGTACTCGGTCGCGATCTGATCGTGCGCAGCCTGTCGTTCCAGGTCTGCTTCGTCTCCGCCGCCGCGGTGGCCGCCCGCTTCGGCGCGGCCTCGGTCGCCGCGCACCAGCTGGTGTTGCAACTGTGGAACCTGATCGCGCTCACCCTGGACTCGCTCGCCATCGCCGCCCAGACCCTGGTGGGCGCGGCGCTCGGCGCGGGCAGGGTCGGCAGTGCGAAGGCGATCGCCCGGCGGGTGACCGGCTGGTCGGAGATCTTCGCACTGATCCTGACCGCGGTGTTCGCCGCGGGCGCGGGCGCCATCCCGCTGCTGTTCACCGACGACCCCCAGGTCCTCGACCGCACCCACCTCATCTGGTGGTTCTTCCTCGCCATGATCCCGGTAGCGGGCGCCGTCTTCGCTCTGGACGGTGTCCTGCTCGGTGCGGGCGACGCCGCCTTCCTGCGCACCGCCACCCTGATCGCCGCCCTCGCCGGCTTCCTCCCCCTGATCTGGCTGTCGCTGGTCTTCGACTGGGGCGTGGCCGGAATCTGGTCGGGCCTGGTCGCCTTCATGCTGCTGCGCCTGATCGCGGTGCTCGCCCGAGCGCGGTCGGGCCGCTGGGCGCGGGCGGGCGCGGAGGTGCCCAGCGGTGCGGCGTAGCGGGCGGTTCGACCGGTGCGTGCTCGGCGACGGCGGGTGGTGTGCCACTGTGGACGGGTGAATCCGAAGTTGATGGCGGTCAGCGATGTGCATGTGGGACACCAGGGCAACAAGCCGGTGGTGGAGCAGATCGTGCCTGATTCGCCCGAGGATTGGCTGATCGTGGCCGGGGACGTGGGGGAGAAGGCCGAGGAGGTGCGGTGGGCGCTGGAGTTGTTGCGCGGCCGCTTCGCCAAGGTGATCTGGGTGCCGGGCAATCACGAGCTGTGGACCACGCCGAAGGATCCGGTGCAGATGCACGGGGCCGCGCGCTACGACTACCTGGTGGCGATGTGCCGCGACCTGGATGTGGTGACGCCGGAGGACCCGTTCCCGGTGTGGACCGGGCCGGGAGCGGAGAAGTACGGCGGTCGGGTCACCCTGGCGCCGATGTTCCTGCTCTACGACTACTCGTGGCGCCCGGCCGGAACCAAGACCAAGGCCGAGGGTCTGGCGCTGGCCAGGGAACGCAATGTCGTCGCGACCGACGAGTTCCTGCTGACCCCCGACCCGTACCTCACCCGCGACGCCTGGTGCCACGCCCGCGTCCAGTACACCCAGCGCCGCCTCGACGCCCTCGCGCCCGAGACCCCCGTGGTCATGATCAACCACTTCCCGCTGGTCCGTCAGCCCACCGACATCCTGTTCTACCCCGAGTTCGCCCTGTGGTGCGGCACCGACCTCACCGCCGACTGGCACACCAGCTACCACGTGGTCTGCTCGGTCTACGGCCACCTCCACATCCCCCGCACCACCTACTACGACGGCGTCCGCTTCGAAGAGGTCTCCCTGGGCTACCCGCGCGAGTGGAAGCGCCGCGGCATGCCCGAACCGCTGCTGCGCCAGATCCTGCCCGATCCCGTCTACGCCGACGGCGACCTCAACGCCTGGGGCGGCCACTTCAAGGTCACTCCGGAAATGGAGGCCGCCGCCGCCCAGATGCGCGAGAAAGCCGAGCGCAGGCGGGGTATCTGACCGACGACCGGGGCCACGGATCGCACGGCCGACAGCCGGTGAGAACATGGGTAGCTCGCCGGGAACCAGCTGACCGAACCACCCCGGCACCGCCAGCCGCCCACGCTGTCCCCACCAGCGTCCCGGTCTGGCCGACTACGCGGAGAGGCGGACCAGCACGTGTTGGAGAGGATCTTGCCGGGGGGTGTGGCGTCGGCGGAGTTGTTGGCCTACCCCGAGGAATTGACGGCGCACCCGGCCGAGGAACACCTCATCGCCAAGTCCGTCGAGAAGCGTCGCCGCGATTTCATCGGCGCCCGCCACTGCGCCCGCCTCGCCCTCGAACAACTCGGTGAGCCGCCCGTCGCGATCGGCAAGGGCGAGCGCGGGATGCCGCTGTTCCCGCGCGGCGTCGTCGGCAGCCTCACCCACTGCGACGGCTACCGCGCCGCCGCGATGGCGCATTCGCTGCGGTTCCGTTCGGTCGGGATCGACGCCGAACCGCACGGCCCGCTGCCCGACGGCGTGCTCGACTCGGTCAGCCTGCCCGCCGAACGGGCCTGGCTCGCAGGCACTCCCGCCGACGGCCTGCACCTGGACCGACTGCTGTTCTGCGCCAAGGAGGCCACCTACAAGGCGTGGTTCCCGCTGACGCTGCGCTGGCTCGGTTTCGAGGACGCCCACATCACCTTCCGAACGGACTCGCGCACAGCCGATTCCGGGTCGGGAACCTTTCACACCAAGCTGCTCGTACCGGGCACGACCAAGGACGGGGGCGCTCCGCTGATGGAGTTCGACGGACGCTGGCTGATCGCCGACGGGCTGATCCTGACCGCGATCGCGCACGGCTGATGGCGGCGCGCGTCTCGCCGGTGGGCGAGCTCGGCGGTCTGGTGATCGTCGACAAGGACAGCGGTCTCACCAGTCACGATGTGGTGTCGCGGGGTCGAAAGTTGTTGCGGACCAAGAAGGTCGGACACGCCGGCACCCTGGATCCGATGGCGACCGGGGTGCTGGTGCTCGGGGTCGAGCGGGCGACGAAGCTGCTCGGCCAGCTGTTGCTCACCACCAAGGCCTACACCGCGACCATTCGCCTCGGCCAGGCCACCGACACCGACGACGCCGAGGGTGAGGTCCTCGCGACCACCTCCGCGCTGCACGTCACCGATGCCGCGATCGCGGCCGGCGTCGCCGCCCTGACCGGCGATATCCAGCAGGTGCCCGCCACGGTCAGCGCCATCAAGGTCGACGGCGAACGCGCCTACGCCCGCGTGCGCGCCGGCGAGGAGGTGCAGTTGGCCGCGCGCCCGGTCACGGTGTCGCGCTTCGAGATCCTGGCCCGCCGTGACGTCGCCGACGGTGAATTCGTCGATGTGGACGTGGACGTCGAGTGCACCTCCGGCACCTACATCCGCGCACTGGCCCGCGACCTCGGCGCCGCCCTCGGCGTCGGCGGCCACCTGACGGCCCTGCGCCGCACCAGGGTCGGACCCTTCACCCTCGAACACGCCCGCACCCTCGGCGAACTCGCGACCGCCGCCGAGGCCGAGCAACCCCTGCTCAGCCTCGACATCGACACCGCCGTCCGCACCGCCTTCCCCCACCGCGACATCAGCGAGTCCCAGGCCGACGACCTGCGCACCGGGCGCTGGTTGGAGCCCGTCGGCATCAAAGGCGTGTACGCCGCGATAGATCCGCGCGGCCGAGCCATCGCCCTGCTCGAGGAGAGCGGCAAGCGCGCGGGGTCGGTGATGGTGGTGCGCCCGCGCGGCATCGGCGACTGACCCGTCCACGACAGGCACGCGGTCGCCCGACAACGCGAGCGCGCGGTCACACCGGCGAACGGCGCGGTGCCCCCTGTTCTGGGGGCTGGATCGCGCCTAACACCGCCCTGACCCCAGGCGATAGGCAATAGGTATAGCTCGCGCCTACGAGGGGTGGACCATGACCGCGACCGGAAAGACCTGGATCGGCGTGATCGCCGGGATGACACTGCTGGTGACGGCCTGCGGCGGGGGTGAACCGCAGGCGCCGAGCACACCACGGCCATCGGTCACCAGCACCGCCCCGGCACCGACCGCCACCGCGGCCCCCGCCGACGCGCCCGACGACGCCACCCCCGGCGCCCCGGCGCCGACCGTCGTCGCACCGCCCGAGCCCGGTGCGTCCACCACCGCGCCACCGCCGGAATCGGCGACCGGCACCATCGTGCTGCGCACCGTGACCGTGTCCGGTGTCCCCGTTCCCGCTGTGCCGGTACGCCTTTCGCTTCGCAGGCCCTGTGACCCGGTCGGCCACGACATCCCCCTCGGGGAGACCACCGAGGCCCTGCGCCGCGACGGGATCACCGACGACCAGGGCAGCGCGACGTTCACCGTGCCGACCGGGTGCTACCACTTCGGCATGACCGCCCCCGCGGGCACGAACCCGGTTCCCGAGGGCATGCACTCGCTGTTCCTGGTCACCCCGGGCAGCACGATCACCGGCAAACTCCGGTTCAACGACGCCGCACCGGCGTCGGCGTGTGCCGAATCCACCATCGAGACCGAACTCGGCGTGGACATGGCGCCCGCCGCCACGATCTCCGACTGTGACGAACAGTGGGCCGTCGTGCGCTGGGACAGCCCCGGCGACAATCAGCGCGTCATCACCCGAACCTCGGGCACCTGGACCACCTACGTCCTCTTCCCGCACGTGACCTGCTGGACCACCGCCTTCACCGACGGTGTGCCACAGCCGTTACGCCACTACTTCCACAACTGCTGAGCGGCTAGGTCGTCAACCAGATCGCCTCGGCCGCAGGGGTTCCCAGTTCGGTGGGCGACTCCGAGCCGGCGATGCGCACCGCGATCGTGCCCGCGAAATCGCGGCGCTCCTCGACGGCGATGGTGGTGTCGAGCGCGATGCCGACGGAGTCGAAATAGCGCAGCATCGCCGGATCGGAGTCGGAGATGCGCGCGACCCGGCCCGATTCGCCCGCGGCGAAGTCGCTGAGTTGGCGGGCCGGGGGAGTGGGCACGGCGCCGTCGGCCGACGGGATGGGGTCGCCGTGCGGGTCGCGGTCGGGGTGGCCGAGTTTGGCGTCGATGCGCGACATGAGCAGGTCCGAGACGGCGTGCTCGAGCACCTCGGCCTCGTCGTGGACCTCGTCCCAGCCGTAGCCGAGTTCGTTGACCAGGAAGGTCTCGATCAGGCGGTGGCGGCGCACCATCGCCACGGCGGCGCGGCGGCCGTGGTCGGTGAGCGTGATCGCGCCGTAGCGGGCGTGTTCGACCAGGCCCTGGTCGGTGAGTTTGCGCACCGCCTCCGAGACCGTGGAGGCCGACACCCCGATGCGCTCGGACAGCAGCTTGGTCGAGACCTTCTCCTGTGACCACTCCTGGGCGGTCCAGATGACCTTGAGATAGTCCTGGGCCACGGCCGAGAGTTCGGGGGCGATCGTGGCGGTGGTGGCGAGTTCGGCCTGCTCGGCGGGCTGCGACACGGCTCGGCGGGGCGCGACATCTCGTTTACCTGGCACGTTGTCAATGGTAGGCATCGCGGCCCCGAATGACACATCGGCGAACCGGCCCGGCCGATGATCCGGTCACACCGGAATTCTGTTCGGGCAACGCTTTGCGTAGGCTTCGCTCTGTGCAGAGATGGCGAAGTCTCGACGACGTGCCCGCGGACTGGGGGCGTTGCGTTCTCACGATCGGCGTGTTCGACGGGGTACATCGGGGGCACGCGCAGCTGATCAGCCGCGCGGTCGCCGCGGCGGAAAAGCGTGGCGTGCCCTCGGTTCTGATGACCTTCGACCCGCACCCGATGGAAGTGGTGCGACCGGGTTCGCATCCCGCACAGCTCACCACGCTGACCCGGCGGGCCGAACTGGCCGCCGAGCTCGGGATCGACGTGTTCTGCGTGATGCCGTTCACCCAGGACTTCATGAAGCTCACCCCGGCCGAGTACGTGCACGACCTGCTGGTCGAACGCCTGCACGTGACCGAGGTCGTGGTCGGTGACAACTTCACCTTCGGCAAGAAGGCCGCGGGCACCGTGGACACGATGCGCGAGCTCGGGGCCCGGTTCGGGTTCGAGGTCGACGGGGTGACCCTGCTCGGCGAGCACGCCGTCACCTTCTCCTCCACCTACATCCGCGCCTGCGTGGACGCGGGTGACATGGGCGCCGCGGCCGAGGCGCTCGGACGCCCGCATCGGGTCGAGGGCGTCGTCGTGCACGGCGACGGGCGCGGACGCGGGCTCGGCTTCCCGACCGCGAACGTGGCCCCGCCGATGCACGCCGCGATCCCCGCCGACGGGGTGTACGCGGGCTGGTTCACCGTGCTGGGCTCGGGCCCGGCGATCGGCGCCACCGAACCCGGCGAGCGGGCGATGGCGGCGATCTCGGTGGGCACCAACCCCACCTTCTCGGGTCGCTCACGCACGGTCGAGGCGTTCGTGCTCGACGGGGAGGCCGATCTGTACGGCCAGCACGTGGGCGTCGACTTCGTCGAACAACTGCGCGGGATGCGCAAATTCGAGTCCATCGACGAACTGGTCGAGGCCATGGGCCGCGATGTCGAGGAAGCGCGCAAGGTCCTCGCGGCCGCCGACGCCTGATCGCTACCCAGGTCCCGATTTCATCGCGATCGCAGGGGTCGCGTAAAGTGGCTCCTCGGGTTTGCTGCGGTCCGCGGTGGCACCCATCCCGGGTAACCGGACCTTCGAGCGCGGAACTGAAAAATAGGAGTCGAGCCACATGGCGCTGACCACTGAGCAGAAGTCGGCGATCCTCGCCGAGTACGGCCTGCACCCCAAGGACACCGGTTCGCCGGAGGCGCAGATCGCGCTGCTGTCCAAGCGGATCTCGGACCTGACCGAGCACCTGAAGACCCACAAGCACGATCACCACACCCGTCACGGCCTGCTGGCCCTGATCGGTCGTCGTCGTCGCCTGTCCAAGTACCTGCAGGCCAACGACATCAACCGCTACCGTTCGCTCATCGAGCGTCTCGGCCTGCGCCGCTGATTTCGTACGGACACGCCTCCTAGCTGAGGCGGTCGCCGAGTAGCCGACGCGAAGAAGTACACTTCTTCTCGTTGGCTATTCGTGTATTCGCCGACCTTCGGGTTCCGGTGTGCACTACAACATGTGACAGCCGTGTGCATCCGTCCGCGTGGCGTCGGTCTTCGGTAGTGGCCTTTCGGCAGGCGTTTCGCCGCCGTCGGGCTTCGATCGATGACCGCCTTCGCGTCGCCCCTTCTGTGGAATGTTCCAGCCGAGGGGATACGGCCGGGTGCTGCGCGTGGCAGCCAGGAGGGTTTCCACGTGTCCGTGTCCGGTACGGCTGACAAAGAGCTGGCTCGCGCCCATCAGGTGGGTACGCCTGGAAACGGCAGCGCGACCAGCGAGACGAGAGGTCGAGAGAAGAAAATATGACGCAGACAACTGAACGTACATCGACTGCGGTCGAGGTCGAGCCCGGTGTTTTCGAGTCGGTCGCGCTGATCGACAACGGTAGCTTCGGCACCCGCACCATCCGCTTCGAAACCGGCCGTCTGGCCAAGCAGGCCGCCGGCTCCGTCGCCGCCTACCTGGACGACGAGACCATGCTGCTGTCGGCGACCACCGCCGGCAAGTACCCCAAGGACCAGTTCGACTTCTTCCCGCTGACGGTCGACGTCGAAGAGCGCATGTACGCCGCGGGTCGCATCCCCGGCTCGTTCTTCCGTCGCGAGGGTCGCCCCTCCACCGACGCGATCCTGACCTGTCGCCTGATCGACCGGCCGCTGCGCCCGACCTTCATCGACGGTCTGCGCAACGAGATCCAGGTCGTCGTGACGGTCCTGAGCCTGAACCCGGCCGATCTCTACGACGTGGTGGCCATCAACGCCGCCTCGGCGTCGACCCAGCTCTCGGGCATCCCGTTCTCGGGCCCGATCGGTGGCGTGCGCGTCGCCCTCATCGGTGACCAGTGGGTCGCGTTCCCGACCGTCGAGCAGCTCGAGGGCGCCGTGTTCGACATGGTCGTCGCGGGCCGCGTCACCGACACCGGCGACGTCGCCATCATGATGGTCGAGGCCGAGGCCACCGACAAGGTGATCGCGCTGATCGAAGACGGTGCGCAGGCGCCGACCGAGGCCGTCGTGGCCCAGGGTCTGGAAGCCGCCAAGCCGTTCATCGCGCGTCTGGTCCGCGCCCAGGCCGACCTGGCCGCGCTGGCCGCCAAGCCGACCCAGGAGTTCCCGCTCTTCCCGCCCTACGGCCCGGACGTGTTCGAGGCTGTCGAGGGCACCTCGAAGGTCGAGCTGAACCAGGCGCTGAGCATCGCCGACAAGCAGGCCCGCGAAGCCAAGATCGACGAGATCAAGGCCGAGGTCCTGTCCCGGCTGGGCGAGGACTTCGTCGGCCGTGAGAAGGAGCTGGGTGCCGCGTTCCGCTCGGTCACCAAGAAGCTGGTTCGCCAGCGCATCCTGACCGACGGTTTCCGGATCGATGGCCGTGGGCTCGCTGATATCCGTCAGCTCTCGGCCGAGGTCGACGTGATCCCGCGCGCCCACGGTTCGGCGATCTTCGAGCGTGGCGAGACCCAGATCATGGGCGTCACCACCCTCGACATGGTGAAGATGGCGCAGCAGGTCGACTCGCTCGGCCCGGAGACCTCCAAGCGCTACATGCACCACTACAACTTCCCGCCGTTCTCCACCGGCGAGACCGGTCGCGTCGGTTCGCCGAAGCGTCGCGAGATCGGCCACGGCGCTCTCGCCGAGCGCGCGCTGATGCCGGTGCTGCCCTCGCAGGAGGAGTTCCCCTACGCCATCCGTCAGGTCTCCGAGGCGCTGTCCTCGAACGGCTCGACCTCGATGGGTTCGGTCTGCGCCTCGACCCTGTCGCTGCTCAACGCCGGTGTGCCGCTGAAGGCGCCGGTCGCGGGTATCGCCATGGGCCTGGTGTCGGACACCATCACCAACGACAAGGGTGAGGACGAGGTCCGCTACGTCGCGCTGACCGACATCCTCGGCGCCGAGGATGCCTTCGGCGACATGGACTTCAAGGTCGCCGGTACCCGCGACTTCGTCACCGCCCTGCAGCTGGACACCAAGCTCGACGGCATCCCCTCGCAGGTGCTGGCCGGTGCGCTCAACCAGGCGCACGACGCCCGCACCACGATCCTGGACGTGATGGCCGAGGCCATCGCCGACCCCGACGAGATGAGCCCCTACGCCCCGCGCGTGACGGCCATCAAGATCCCGGTCGACAAGATCGGCGAGGTCATCGGGCCCAAGGGCAAGATGATCAACCAGATCACCGAGGAGACCGGCGCCAACATCTCGATCGAGGATGATGGCACCGTGTTCGTCGGTGCGACCGATGGGCCGTCGGCCCAGGCCGCGATCGACATGATCAACGCCATCGCCAACCCGCAGCTGCCCAAGGTCGGCGAGCGCTTCCTGGGCACGGTCGTCAAGACCACCGCCTTCGGCGCGTTCGTTTCGCTGCTGCCGGGTCGTGACGGTCTGGTGCACATCTCCAAGCTGGGCAACGGCAAGCGCGTGGCCAAGGTCGAGGACGTGGTCAACGTCGGCGACAAGCTGCGCGTGGAGATCGCCGATATCGACAACCGCGGCAAGATCTCGCTGGTGCCGGTCGAGGACGAGGCTGCCGCTGAGCCGGTCGCCGTCGAGGAGACCGTTTCCGCCGAGTAAGTAGCTCCCCGCGAGACCCCCGCCGTTCCGACGGCGGGGGTTTCGTCGTTTTCGGGCTGTGACCGGGCTCGTGATCTGGGTCACGATGATGCAACGGTGATGCAACGTTGCGTCCCCTAGTGTGACTGGACACAGTAAGAATCTGTGACGACAGTGGTCGCGCCCTCCCGGTGGGAGTCGCGAGCTGATTGCTGTCCGCTCGACGTACGCGGATGCCACGTCGGTCCGTTCTCGGCGTCGAAAGGGTAGGACCCGGTCAGATATTGACTGAATCCGGTCCGGTTTAATGTGGAAACGAATACGCTTCTCCTCGTATATGGACGCGTGTTCAGGTGTCGGGGTTCGATGATGGAGGTCGGGAGATAGCCGAGTCAGTGATCGTGTCATAGCCGATCGCACTGAAACCGGTGTGAGTGGGTGGATTTCGGGCAGGGTGCCCGAGGTTGGCCACCCCCGCTGATCCCGTCGCCCCGGATGCCGGCCGGGGAGTTCCGAGAGTTTGTGCGGCCGCGTGGCGTTACCCGCGGCCGGTAATGGAAGGCAGTGTTGCGATGACCAACCCCACTCCGGCGCGCGCGGAAACAGAGCAGCTGGCAGCGCTGGTGGCGACGGTCGCGATGATGGATCCCGCGCGGGTCGCGGTCGAGTTCGACCGCACGGCGGTGTCCTACGCCGAGCTCGACGCCCAGCTCACGCTGATGGCCGAGCTCACCGGCGGGGCGCTGGACGCGGAGACGCTGGTGCAGGTGGTGCTCGCCGAGCTGTTCCCCGGCGTGGTCGACGCCGCCGACGGAACCTTCGGTGTGCTGTTGGACGCGCTGGCCGTCGACGCGATGGCGGCGCTGGGGCTGGAGTCGGTGGCCGCGGCCACCCTGGTGGACCGGTTCGTCGCGCAGGTCGCGCGCACGCCGGATCTGGTGGCGGTGCGCTTCGGGGAGCAGTCGCTGACCTACGCGGAGTTCGACGCCAGGGTGCGGGTGCTGGCCGGGCGACTGGTGAAGCTGGGTGTGGGGCCGGAGTCGCTGGTCGGGTTGGCAATGCGGCGCGGTGTGGAGTTGCTGGTCGCGGTGCACGCGATCGTGCGGGCCGGTGGCGCGTACGTGCCGCTGGATCCCGATCATCCGGTGGAGCGGTTGCACTATGTGCTCGAGGTGGCGCGGCCGGTGGTGGTCGTGACCCGGGCGTGCGACGAGCCGGATCTGGCCGACGCGCCGGTGCTGCGGACCGACGACATCGACTGGACCGAGACGCCCGCCGAGGTGGTCGTGGCGGCGCGGGCCGAGAACACGGCCTATGTCATCTTCACCTCCGGCTCCACCGGCAGGCCCAAGGGTGTGGCGGTGACCCACGGCGCGATCGTGGCGAACCTGGAATGGCGCCAGCGCTGCTACCCCCTGTCCGAGGCCGACGTGGTCTTGCAGAAGACGCCCTACACCTTCGACGTGTCGGTGTGGGAGCTGTTCTGGCCGCTGCAGGTCGGTGCGCGGCTGGTCGTGGCCGAACCGGGCCGCCACGGTGATCCCGCCTACCTGGCGGCGCTGATCGCCGAGCACCGGGCCACCGTGACCCACTTCGTCCCGTCGATGCTGGCCGCGTTCGTGGGCGAGCTGGGCGATTCCGGGGCCGAGGTGGATCTGTCGTCGTTGCGGATGGTGTTCGCCTCCGGTGAGGCGCTGCCCGCCGCCACGGCCGCGCGATTGCGGGCGCTGTCGGCGACCGCGCTGCACAACCTGTACGGGCCCACCGAGGCCGCCGTCGATGTCACCGCGCACGAGGTGACCGCCGCCGACGAGGTGTCGGTGCCGATCGGCGGACCGGCCGACGACACCGGGCTGCTGGTCCTCGACGAGAACCTCGACCAGGTGCCGGTCGGGGTGGTGGGTGAGCTGTACCTGTCGGGTGTGCAGTTGGCGCGCGGGTACGTGGCGCGGCCGGGGCTGACGGCGGATCGGTTCGTGGCGAACCCGTACGGGACGGCCGGGGAGCGGATGTATCGCACCGGCGACCTGGTGCGTTCGGTGCGCGGCGAGCTGGAATACCTGGGGCGCACCGACTTCCAGGTGAAGCTGCGCGGCCTGCGGATCGAACTGGGCGAGATCGAGGCCGTGCTGGCCGCGCATCCGAGGGTCGGCAACGCGGCGGTGGTCCTGCACCGGCACGCCGCCGGTGAGGCGCTGGTCGGCTACGTGGTGAGCACCGACGGCGCGGCGCTCGACGAGGCCGAGTTGGTCGCGCACGCCAAGGCGTCGATGCCGGAGTACATGGTGCCCTCGCTGCTGGTGCAGCTCGCGGCCATGCCGATCAACGCCAGCGGCAAGCTGGATCGAAAAGCACTGCCGGAGCCGGACTTCCGGGCGGCCGCCGCGGAATTCCGGGAGCCGCGCACCGCCACCGAGCGGGCCGTGGCCGCGCTGTTCGCCGAGCTGCTCGACGTGGAGACCATCGGCCTGGACGACGACTTCTTCCGTCTCGGCGGGAACTCCCTGATCGCCACCCGCGCCATCGCCCGCCTACAGTCGAGTTTCGGTGTGCGGGTGGATGTTCGGGACTTCTTCGACAGCCCGACCGTCGCGGTGCTGGCCGCGCTCGTCGACGGTGGGACCGCCGATGATCGGCCCGCCCTCGTCGCGGGTCCGCGGCCGGCGATCGTGCCGCTCTCGCCCGCCCAGCAGCGCATGTGGTTCCTGAACCGGTTCGATCCGGCGACCGGGGCGTACAACATCCCGATCGCGGTACGGCTGTCCGGTGTGTTGGACCGGGCGGCGCTGGCGGCGGCGGTGGGTGATCTGCTCGCGCGGCACGAGGTGTTGCGCACGGTGTATCCCGAGGTCGACGGGGTGGGGATCCAGCGGGTTCTCCTGGTCGACGAGGCAATCGACTTGCTCCGTGCGGCAAGTGATTCGAGCCGGGGCTCCGTCGCGGAGGTCGGGACGGGTCCGGCCGGGGTGGTGCTCGATGGCGCGGCCGGGTCCGCTGGGGTGTCGGGGCTGCTCGATCCTGTCAGCGTCGGGGCCGGGGAACTGCCGGGTGTGTTGGCCGAGGTGATCCTGGGCGGGTTCGATGTCACCGTCGCGCCGCCGGTGCGCGCGCGGCTGTTCGAGGTCGACGGCGATCACGTGTTGGTGCTGGTCGTGCACCACATCGCCTCCGACGGGTGGTCGGCCGGTCCGCTGGTGCGTGACACCATGGCCGCCTACTACGCGCGGACCGAGGGCGCGGCGCCGCAGTGGGTGCCGCTGCCGGTGCAGTACGCCGATTACACCCTGTGGCAGCGGGCGCTCCTCGGGGCCGAAGAGGACGCCGCGTCGCAGGCCGGGCGCGAGATCGCCTTCTGGCGTGAGGCTTTGGCCGGACTGCCGGACGAGTCGAGTCTGCCGACCGACCGGCCGCGTCCCGCCACCGCCTCGATGCACGGGCGCCGGATCGACTTCGAGCTGGATGCCGACGTGGTCGCCGCGCTGAATGCCGTTGCCGCGCAGCAGGGTGCCACGCTGTTCATGGTGTTGCACGCGGCCCTGTCGGTGCTGATCGCGCGCCTGTCGGGCAATGCCGATGTGGCGATCGGTACGCCGGTCGCCGGGCGCGGCGCGGCCGAACTCGACGACGTGATCGGCATGTTCGTCAACACCGCCGTGCTGCGCACCCGGGTGCGTGGTGCCGAATCGTTCGCCGACCTGCTCGGTCGCGTGCGGGCCGAGGATCTGGCCGCGTTCGACCACACCACCCTGCCGTTCGAGCGGCTGGTCGAGGTGCTCGCGCCGTCGCGGTCGGCCGGTCGCCACCCGCTGTTCCAGGTCGCGCTGTCGCTGCAGAACCTGCCGCCGACTGGTTTCGAACTGCCCGGCCTGCGGGCCGCCGCCGTCGACATGCCCTACGACATCGAGAAGTTCGACCTCTCGGTGACCGTGCGCGAGGCCGCTACCCGGGGGCTGTCCGGCGAATTCTCCTACGCCACAGATCTGTTCGACGAGCAGTCCGTCGCCCGCATGGTGCGCCGCTTCACCGGCCTGCTCGCCGCGATCGCCGCCGCGCCGGGTACCCCGGTCGCCGATCTGCCCCTGCTGATCGACACCGAACTCGCCGAGCTGACCACCCGCACCGGCGGCCCGTCCGACCCGGCCCCGCTGCTGCCGCAGGTGCTGGCCCGCGCCGCCGCCGACCCGTCCGCGATCGCCCTGCGCGACGGTGCCCGCACCCTCACCTACGGCGAACTCGACGCCGCCTCCTCACGCCTGGCCGCCCACCTCACCGAGCGTGGCATCGGCGCGGGTGACCTGGTGGCCGTGAGCATTCCGCGTTCGGCCGACTCGGTCACCGCCGTCTGGGCCGTGGTGAAGTCCGGCGCCGGATTCCTGCCGGTCGACCCCACCTACCCGGCGGACCGCGTCGCCCACATGCTCGCCGATTCCGGTGCGGCGGCGGGGATCACGGTCGAGTCGGTGTCGGCGGATCTGCCCGGCACGGTGGACTGGTTGCTGCTCGATCGCGAGATCGATCGAGGTGCGGAACATGCTGGTGGAGAGTGTGATTCGTTGGGTCGCGAACCGGTCCCGGTCACTGTCGACTCCGCCCTCGGCGGCTGCTCGGGCGGGACCGTCCGCGACACGGCGTCGGGGCTCGGCTCGGCGCGTGCCGGGGGCGGTCGCCGCCCGGTGGACCCGCTGGACCCCGCCTACGTCATCTACACCTCCGGCACCACCGGTCTGCCCAAGGGCGTCGTGATCCCGCACGGGGCGGTCGCGGCGTATCTGCCGGTGCAGGCGGGGCGCTACCTGGCCGCCGCCGACGCGCGCGTGCTGCACGTGGCCTCGCCCTCGTTCGACATCTCCGTGGCCGAGCTGCTGCTCACCGTCACCGCGGGTTCGACCATGGTGGTGGCGCCGACCGGCGTGTTCGGTGGGGCGGAGCTGGGTGAGCTGCTGCGGGTCGAGCGGGTGACCCATGTGATCATCACGCCGTCGGCGCTGGCCACGGTGAACCCCGACGGGCTCGACGCGCTGCGGGTGGTCGTGGTCGGTGGTGAGGCGTGCCCGGCCGAGCTGGTCGCGCGCTGGACCGCCGCGATTCCGGGGCTGGTCTTCCGCAACGGTTACGGTCCGACCGAGACCACCATCGTCACCAACATCAGCGAACCCCTCACCGCCGCAACGCCGATCACTCTCGGCGCGCCCGTGGAGGGCACCACCGAACTCGTGCTCGACGAGCGCCTGCGCCCGGTTCCGGCCGGGGTCGTCGGTGAGCTCTACATCGCCGGTGCGCAGGTGGCGCGCGGCTACCACCGCAGGCCCGCGCTGACCGCCGGGCGCTTCGTCACCAACCCCTACGGCGCCCCCGGCGAGCGCATGTACCGCACCGGCGACACCGTGCGCTGGGTGCGCCGCGACGGCTCCTTCGACCTGGAATACCTGGGCCGCAACGACTTCCAGGTGAAGGTGCGCGGCTTCCGCATCGAACTCGGCGAGATCGACGCGGTGCTCACCCGCCACCCGGCCGTGGACTTCGCGGCCACCCTCGGTCACCGCACCGAGGCAGGCGCGACGCTGCTGGTCTCCTACGTCGTGACCGGTGCCGCAGTCGATTCCGCGACCCTGATCGCGCACGCCGCCGCCCACCTGCCCGCGCACATGGTGCCCGCCGCGATCGTCGCCCTCGACGCGGTGCCGCTGACCCCCGTCGGCAAGCTCGACCGGGCCGCGCTGCCCGCGCCGGTCTTCGAGGCCGCCGCCTACCGCGCCCCCGAAACCCGGGCCGAGCAGGTCGTGGCCGCCGCCTTCGCCGAGGTCCTCGGCGTGGATCGGGTCGGCCGCGACGACGACTTCTTCGACCTCGGCGGCAACTCGCTGCTCGCCACCCGCCTGATGGCGCGCATCGGCACCGACCTCGACCTGCGCGTCCCCGTCCGCCAGCTCTTCGACACCGCCACCGTGCTCACCCTGGCCGCCGCGGCCGAGCGCCTGCGCGGCACCGGCACCGGTCCCGCCCTGGTCGCGGGCCCGCGCCCCGAGGTGCTGCCGCTCTCGCCCGCCCAGCAGCGCATGTGGTTCCTCAACCGGTTCGACCCCGGTTCGGCCACCGACAACATCCCCATGGCCGTCCGCCTCACCGGCGCCCTCGACATCACCGCCCTCCAGGCCGCGATCGTCGACGTGCTGGACCGCCACGAGGTCCTGCGCACCCGCTACCCCGAGCGCGACGGCCAGGCCGTCGCGGAGATCCTGCCCGCCACCGGCCTGCTCCCCGAGGTCCACCCCCACATCGTCGGCGCGTCCGACCTGCCCGACGCCGTCCGCACCTTCGCCGCCACCGGCTTCGACCTCACCGTCGACGCCCCGATCCGCGCGAGCCTGCTGCGGGTCGCCGCGAGTAGCTCGGCGACACCGGCGGACTCGTCGGCGTTCGACCTCGATCGGACCGGCCCCTCGGCAGAGCACGCCGACCCGGCGGGCGTGCGGGACTCGGGTACTGTCGCGGGCACCAGCTCGTTCGACCTTCTCGGATCCGATGCCGGTGACGATGCCGCCACCGGTGGCGATGCCGGCACCGACGTGGGAGCAGGTACCGGTGGGCTTGCGGATGTCGATGGGGGAGCCCGCGCAGGTGTCGAGCGTGCCGAGGGCTCCGGATACGTCGGCAAGGTCGCGACGGTTCCTGATGCGGCGGAGTATGTCCTGGTCATCGTGCTGCATCACATCGCGGCGGACGGGTTCTCGTTCGGGCCGTTGATCCGTGACATTCTCATCGCGTACGGTGCGCGGGCTGCCGGTGCGAACCCGCAGTGGGCGCCCCTGGACGTGCAGTACGCCGACTACGCCCTCTGGCAGCACGCCGTGCTCGGCGATGCCGCCGACGCGGAATCGGTTGCGGCGAAGCAGCTCTCGTTCTGGAAGAACGCGCTGGCCGGTGTGCCCGAGCAGTTGGAACTGCCGACCGACCGGGTGCGGCCCGCCGTCGCCTCCCGCCGTGGTGCGCTGCACCGGGTGGAATTCGATGCCCAGACCCACCGCGCGCTGGCGGAATTCGCTCGCGCACACGGCATCACGGTGTTCATGGCCGCGCACGCGGTGTTCGCGGCGCTGCTGGCACGGTTGTCCGCGACCACCGACATCGCCATCGGCACCCCGGTGTCGGGGCGTGGTGAGCGCGCACTCGACGATCTGGTCGGCATGTTCGTCAACACCCTGGTCCTGCGCACCGAGGTGTCGCCCGCGACCTCGTTCACCGACCTGGTCGCCCGCGTGCGCGAGACCGACCTGGCCGCCTTCGGCCACGCCGACATCCCGTTCGAGCGCCTCGTCGAGGTCATCGACCCGGTCCGCTCCACCGCCCGCAACCCCCTGTTCCAGGTGATGCTGTCCCTCAACGAGGACACCCCGAGCGAACTCGCCCTCCCCGGCCTGACGGTCGCCGGTTTCGACCTGCCCACCGGTGTCGCCAAGTTCGACCTCGAACTCACCCTCACCGAACACCGCGACGAGACCGGCACCCCCGCAGGCATTTCCGGCGCGTTCCTCTACGCCACCGACCTGTTCGACGCCCCCACCGTCGCCGGTTTCGCCACCCGCCTGACCCGCCTGCTCACCGCCGCCCTCACCGACCCCACCCGCCCCCTCGGCGACCTCGACCTCCTCACCCCCACTGAACACACCGAACTCCTCACCACCTGGAACAACACCGCCACCGACCACCCCCACACCGCCACCCTGGCCGCCCTGTTCGCCGATCGGGCGGCCACGAACCCGCAGTCGATCGCGGTGGTCATCGACACGGATCCCGAGTTCCTCGGTAACGCGTTGTCGGACCGCGACCTCGCGGCGACAGTGCCTTCGGCCACCGCGCATCGGCCGTCGCCGGAAGCGGCCGGGGACGCCGGGCTCGCCGCCGGGTCGGCCTCGGACGCGGCGACTGGCACTCGTTCGGCCACGGACGTGAGGGTTGTCGTCGGAGCCGCCACCGACGCTGCGCCTGTCGCCCGCACGGCCACGGCTGCCGGGGCTGTCGCCGGAGCGGCCGCCGATGCCGCGGCCATCGACAGTGGTTCTGCCCGTGGACCCGTCGGGTCGGCGAGCGCGATTTCTCGGCTCGAGCATGCGGCGGTCGATGCCATTGCCGAACACCGTGCTTCGACCACACCCACCTCGGCGGCGCTGTCCGCTGCGTCGACAGCTCCCGGAGCGGGTGTCGATTCGGCAGGCGTCGCGGAGCTGACGTACGCGGAGTTCAGTGGGCGGGTCGCCGGGTTGGCCCGGCATCTGATCGGGCTCGGGGCCGGACCCGGGGCGCTGGTCGCGGTGGCGATGCGGCGTGGGCTGGATCAGCTGGTGGCCGTGCACGCGGTCCTGGCGGCCGGGGCGGCGTATGTGCCGGTGGATCCGGATCATCCGGTCGAGCGGACCGCGTATGTGCTCGCGCAGACGGCACCGGTGTGTGTGCTGACTCGCACGGAATCGGTTGCGGCTCTGGGTATCTCGGAGGGGGCAGGCGAGAGCGCGCTCACCCCCGAAGTCGACGCGCACGGTCTCTCCGGGGACACTCGTGTCGTTCGGGTCGACACCCTCGATCTGTCGGACCTGTCCACCGACCCCATCACCGATGCCGAGCGCGTGGCACCGCTGCGCCCCGAGAACCTGGCGTACGTGCTGTTCACCTCGGGTTCCACCGGTCGACCCAAGGGTGTGGCGGTCTCGCACCGCGCCGCCGTGAACCAGTTGCTGTGGTTGCAGCGCGAATTCCCCCTCGACGGCAGTGACGTGGTGTTGCAGAAGACCCCGTTCACCTTCGACGCGTCGGTGTGGGAACTGCTGTGGCCCTTGCAGGTCGGCGCGCGACTGGTCCTCGCCACCGCCGACGGGCACCGCGACCCGGCCTACCTCGCGGCCGCCACGACGCGCCACGGCGTGAGTGTCGTGCAGTACGTCCCCTCGGTGCTGGCCGCTGTCCTGGCAGAACCCGCTGCGGCACAGAGTGATTCGCTGCGTCTGGTGTTCGCCGGTGGCGAGGCGTTGACCGCCGACCTGGCGCGCCGCGTGCGCACCAGCACCGGCGCGCGGGTCGTGAACCTGTACGGCCCCACCGAAACCACCATCCAGGTCACCACGCACGAGGCGGGCGACGAGCGGACCGCGTCCGTGCCGATCGGCACGCCGGTCGCCGATACCCGTGTGTACGTGCTGGATTCGCGCCTGCACCCGGTCCCGGCCGGTGTCCCGGGTGAGCTGTATGTGGCGGGCGCCCAGCTCGCCGACGGCTACCACGGTCGCACCGACCTCACCGCCGAACGGTTCGTCGCCGACCCCTTCGGCACCGGCGAGCGCCTGTACCGCACCGGCGACCTGGTCACCTGGCGCACCGGCCCGCACGGCCCCGCCCTGCACTACCTGGGCCGCACCGACTTCCAGGTGAAACTGCGCGGTCTGCGCATCGAACCCGCCGAGATCGAAGCCGCCATCGCCGCGGTCCCCGGCATCGACCGCGTCGCCGTGCTGGTCCGCGCGGACGAGGGTCGCCCCGACCAGCTCGTCGCCTACGTGGTCCGCGCCGCCGGCGCGTCCGTGGACGAGACAGCCTCCACGACAGCCGATCTCGATGCCGCGATCAGCGCGACCCTGCCCTCGTACATGGTCCCGGGCGCCTACGTCTTCCTCGACGAGCTGCCCGTGAACGCCTCCGGCAAGCTCGACCGTCGGGCCCTGCCCGCACCGGAATCGCGACAGCTCGACTACCGCGAACCCGCCACCGCCACCGGGCGAATCGTGGCCGCCACCTTCGCCGGGGTCCTCGACCTCGAGCGGGTCGGCGCCGACGACGACTTCTTCGCCCTCGGCGGCAACTCCCTGCTCGCCACCCAGGTGGCCGCGCGGCTCGGTGCCGCGCTGGACGCGCGGGTGCCGGTGCGGGAACTGTTCGAGGACAGCACCGTCGACGGACTCGCCCTGCGACTGGACGCGCTGCGCGGCACCGGCAGCAGGCGCGGACCGGTCGCGGGCCAACGGCCGCAACGGATTCCGCTCTCGCCCGCCCAGCAGCGGATGTGGTTCCTGCACCGCTTCGACCCCGACTCCGCCGCCTACCACATCCCGGTCGCGATCCGGCTCAGCGGCGACCTCGACACCGAGGCGCTGCGCGGTGCCCTCGGCGATCTGATCGCCCGGCACGAGACCCTGCGCACCACCTATCCCGAATTCGACGGGCAGGCAACCCAACTCGTCGGACCCGCCTTCGTGCCCGAGCTCGCCGTCACCGACGTGTCAGCCGACGAGGTCCCCGCCGCGGTGGTCGCGGTCCTGGCCGGTGGCTTCGACATCACCACCGAGGTGCCCGTGCGCGCCGCGCTGCTCCGGGTCACCCCGACCGAGCACGTCCTGGTGCTCGTGGTCCACCACATCGCCGCCGACGGGTGGTCGATGGGCCCGCTCACTCGCGACCTGGTCGCCGCCTACGCCGCCCGCGCGGCGGGCACCCAGCCGCACCTGCCCGCCCTGACCGTGCACTACGCCGACTACGCGCTGTGGCAGAGCGAGGGTCTGGGCAGCGTGGACGACCCGGACGCGCCGCTGGCCCGCCAGCTCGACTACTGGACGCGCCAACTCGCGGGCCTGCCCGACGTGCTGACCCTGCCCGCCGACCGGCGCAGGCCGCTGATCGCCTCCAACAGGGGCGCCACCGTCACCACCACCCTGCCCGCCGACCTACACCGGGGCATCGAGGACCTGGCGCGCACGCACCGCGCGACCCCGTTCATGGTGTTGCACGCGGGCCTGTCGGTGCTGCTGGCCCGCCTGTCGGCCGGCACCGACATCGTCGTCGGCACCCCGGTGGCCGGGCGCGGTCATCGCGAACTCGACGACATCGTCGGCATGTTCGTCAACACCCTCGTGCTGCGCGCGCGGGTGCGGCCCGACGCCGGCTTCGGCGCACTGCTCGACGCGGTCCGCGCCGACGATCTCGACGCCTTCGACAATGCCGACGTGCCGTTCGAGAGCCTGGTCGATGCCCTGAATCCGGCTCGCTCCCAGGGCTATTCGCCGCTGTACCAGGTCTCGCTCGCGTTGCAGAACCAGCGGCGGACCGCGTTCGAACTGCCCGGCCTGACCCTGTCCGGGCTGACCCTGCCGGACGCGCCGATCGAAGTGGACCTCGACTTCACCTTCGTCGACCGCTACACCGCCGAGGGCGCACCCGACGGCCTCGACCTCGAACTCCGCTACGCCACCGACCTTTTCGACGCCGACACCGTCGTCGGTCTGATCGCCATGCTCGAGCGGGTGCTGCGGGGTGCGGTCACCGCGCCCGGCACCCCGGTCGGCGACCTCGCCCTGCTGGCCGACAGTGCGCGGGCCGCGCTGGTCGCGGGCCCGCACGGTGACGTGGTCGCCCTGGACACCGAACTGGCCGAACTGGGCCTGCGCGCCCCGCTGGCCGCGCACCTGCTCGACGCCGCGGCTGCCCGTGACCCGCACGCGGTGGCGGCGGTCTTCGAGGGCGCCGAGATCACCTACGGTGCTCTGGCCGCCAGGGCCAATCGGTTCGCCCGCCGCCTGATCGACTGCGGCGTCGGCCCGGAAACCCCGGTGGCCGTGGCGGTTCCGCGCAGTATCGAACTGCTGGTGGTGTTGCACGGTGTGCTCGCCGCCGGTGGCGTGTACGTGCCGATCGACGCGAGCCAGCCCGCCGAACGCATCGGCCATGTGCTCGAGACCGCGACCCCGCGCCTGGTGATCGTCGCCGCCGCCGGTGACCTCGATCATGTCGACAGCGGCATCCGATCCGCCACGGCCTCCGTGCATTTCGCCGCCGCCTCGCGCTCCGGGTTCCCCGTGCTGACCGTCGCCGAACTCGAGGACTCCGCGCGCGGCAGTGTCGCGGGCACGCCGCTCGCCGACAGTGAACGTCTCGCGCCGCTGCACCCCGAGCACCCGGCGTACGTGCTGTTCACCTCCGGCTCCACCGGCACCCCGAAGGGCGTGCTGGTCTCGCACCGCGCCGTGGTCAACGAAATCGCCTGGCTGCGTGGCGAATACGCCATGACCTCGGCCGACCGGTTCCTCCAGCGCGCCCCGCTCACCTTCGACGTGTCCCTGTGGGAACTCCTCGCGCCCGCCCTGCTCGGCGCCCCGCTGGTGCTGCTGCGCCCCGGCGGCCACCTCGACCTGGCCTACCAGGCGCAGGTGGTGCGCGAGCAGGGCATCACCATCCTCGAGATCGTGCCGTCGGTGCTGGCCGCGATGCTGGCCGAAGGGCTCGGCGACGCGCTGCGCGGTCTGCGGATGCTGCACGTGGGCGGCGAGGAACTGCCCGCCCCGCTCGCGGCCACCGTGCTCGCCGCGCTGCCCGGCGAACTGCACAACACCTACGGTCCCACCGAGGTCGCGATCACCAGCACGTTCCAGCAGATCACCGCCCCGGTCGAGCAGACCGAGATGCCGATCGGGCGCCCGACCTGGAACGTGCGCGCCTACGTCCTCGACGAGCGCCTGCACCCGGTGCCCGACGGTGTCGCGGGTGAGCTCTACCTCGCGGGCGACCAGCTCGCGCGCGGCTACCTCGGCCGACCCGACCTGACCGCCGACCGCTTCGTCGCCGACCCGTTCGCGGCCGCCCTAGACATTGAGCCGGCACCCGAGACCACGGTCACTGATCGCACCGGTGATGGCGACCGACTGCATGGCGCCGGTAACGGTGGCGATCACGTGCGTCCCGGTGATGGCGATGGCGTGCACGGTGCCGGTGATGGTAGCGATCGCCTGCGCGGCGCTGATGACGATGGGGCCCGCGTGCGTCGTCCCGGCGATGGTGGCGTTCGCGCGCAGCGGGCCGATGATGGCGGTTCCCCCGTGCATCGCTCCGGTGGTGGCGCGCGCATGTACCGCACCGGTGACCTCGTGCGCCGTGATCGCCACGGTGCCCTGGTCTACCTGGGCCGCAACGACTTCCAGGTGAAGATCCGTGGGCTGCGGATCGAGTTGGGCGAGATCGAGGCCGCGCTCGGGGACGCCCCCGGCGTGACCCACGCGACCGTGCTGCCCGCCACCGACGACGCCGGACGGCAGTGCCTGGTCGGGTATGTGGCCGGTGCGGTCGATGTCGTGGCCGTGCGTGCCCATGTGGCCGGGCGGGTGCCCGCGTACATGGTGCCCGCGCACCTGGTGGTGCTCGAGACGGTGCCGCTGAACTCGGCGGGCAAGCTCGATCGGGCCGCGCTGCCCGCCGCCGACCTGTCCGCCACCACGGTCTACGTGGCGCCGCGACCCGGCGCGCAGACCGTGCTGGCCGGGGTGATCGCCGAGCTGCTCGGGGTCGAGGGGGTCGGCGCGAACGACGACTTCTTCGCCGTCGGCGGCAACTCGCTGCTCGCCATGCGCCTGGTGGCGCGGGCCAATGCCGCGCTGGGCAGTGCGCTGGATGTGCGCGACGTGTTCGACGCGCCCACCGTCGCCGGCCTGGCCGAACGTGCCGCCGCCCGCCGCGAGCAGCTGCCGCCGCTCACGGTCGCCACGCCGCGTCCCGAGCGGATCCCGTTGTCGCTGGCGCAGACTCGCCTGTGGTTGCTCAACCGCATCGACCCGGACTCGGCCGTCTACACCCTCCCGATCGCCCTGCGTCTGACCGGCGCCCTCGACACCGACGCCCTGTGGGCCGCGCTGGCCGACGTCCTCGACCGGCACGAATCCCTGCGCACCGTCTTCCCCGAGGACGAGCAGGGCCCGACCCAGGTCGTCCTCCCGGTCGAGCGGGTCATGCCCGAGAGCGTGGTCCGCGACATTCGCGAGGCGGAACTGGCGGACACGGTGCGCGCGATCATCGGCGCCGGGTACGACCTGACCGCCGAGCCGCCACTGCGGGCCGTGCTGCTGCGTCGCACCGCGAGCGAAAATGCCTACGGCACTGTCGATTCGACCGGTGCGTCCCGTGATGCCCTGCCGTCGACAGCGATCGCCGGGGCGCGCCCGCCGCACGGTGGCGCCGACGCCTTCGCCGTAGCCGATGGCGCGGACGTGGCGCGTCCCTCGGTGCACGATTCGGCGCGGGCCGATGTCGAGCACGTGCTCGTGCTGGCCGTGCATCACATCGCGGCCGACGGTGTGTCGACCACGCCGCTGGCCCGTGACCTGGTCACCGCCTATGCCGCGCGGGCGGCGGGCGTCGCGCCGGTGTGGGAGCCCCTGCCGGTGCAGTACCCGGACTTCACGCTGTGGCAGCACGCGGTGCTCGGCGATCCCGCCGATCCCGAGTCGCGCGCGGCCCGGCAGCTCGCGCACTGGCGAGACGAATTGGCCGGGCTGGCACCGGTTTCGGAGTTCGCGACCGACCGGCCACGGCCGGTGGTGCGCGACGGAATCGGCGCGGCCGTCGGATTCGACGTGCCCGCCGAGATCGTGGCCGGAATCGAGGCCATGGCACGGCGCCACGGCGTCTCGACCTTCATGGTGGTGCACGCGGCGTTCGCGGTGCTGCTCTCGCGCCTGGGCGCCGGGCCCGATATCGCGATCGGCACGCCGGTCGCGGGCCGCGCCGACGCGGCCCTCGACGACCTGGTCGGCATGTTCGTCAACACCCTCGTGCTGCGCACCACGGTGGACGGCGGCGCCGGCTTCGGCGAGCTGCTGCGCACGGTGCGCACCGCCGACCTGGCCGCCTTCGCCCACGCCGACCTGCCGTTCGAGCGGTTGGTGGAGGAACTGAACCCGGTGCGGTCCACCTCCTACGCGCCGATCGTGCAGGTGATGCTGGCGTTCGAGCACCGCGACGACACCACCATCGAACTGCCCGACCTGCGCATCGGCGCGGTGGACCTGCCCGCCGCGACCACCCAGTTCGACCTGTCGCTGGCGATCAACGAAACCATCGGCACCGCGGGCGAACCCGGCATGCGCGGTGCGCTGCGCTACGCCACCGACCTGTTCGACGCCGACACCGTCGAGCGCCTCGGCGCCCGATTCGTGCGGGTGCTCGGCGAGGTCGTCGCCGACGACACCCTCGCCGTCGGCGAGATCGACCTGTTCGACGCCGCCGAGGCCGCGCAACTGGCCGCGTGGAACGACACCGTCGCCCCGCTCGACCTCGACGCGACCCTGGTCTCGCTGTTCGCCGACCGAGCCGCGCGCACGCCGAACGCGGTGGCCCTCGACTTCGAGGGTCAGCGAATCACCTACGGCGAGTTCGCAGTTCGCGTCGCCCAGCTCGCCCGCTGGTTGATCGCCGAACAGGTCGGCCCGGGTTCGATCGTCGGTGTCGGACTCCGGCGCGGCATCGACCTGCTCGTCGCCCTCTACGCCGTGCAGGCCGCAGGTGCCGCCTACCTGCCCCTCGACCCCGACCACCCGGCCGACCGCATCGCCGACGTACTGGCCACCGCCGCGCCGGTGTGTGTGCTCGCCACCTCCGATTTCCCCCGTCCGACGCCGACTCCGACCGAATCCGAGCCGCGCACAGTCGAATCCGTCCGGTCGACCGGTGATTCGGCCACCGACCAGTCCTCGACCGCTGACGGTGAATCCGAGTCGCGCACCGGCGGATCCGTCCGGTCGGCCGGTGATTCGACCACCGGCCAGTTCTCGACGGTCGACGGTGAATCCGAGTCGCGCACCGGCGGATTCGCCGTGGACCGCGGTCGAACGGATTCCGGCCGATGGACCTCGGACCCGGATGTCACGCGCGCCGAATCCACTGTGCGCGTGGTCGATCCCGCCGCGCTCGACCTGTCCGGTTTCGCCGGCGACCCGGTGACCGACGCCGACCGACTGCGGCCGCTGCGGGGCGCCGATCTCGCCTACGTGCTGTTCACCTCCGGCTCGACCGGCAAGCCCAAGGGCGTGGCGGTCACCCACACCGCCATCGTGAACCGGCTGGTCTGGATGCAGGACGCCTACCGGCTCACCCCGGCGTCGGTGGTGTTGCAGAAGACGCCCATCACCTTCGACGTGTCGGTGTGGGAACTGTTCTGGCCCTTGCAGATCGGGGCCACGCTGGTGATCGCGCGGCCCGACGGGCACCGTGATCCGGCCTACCTGGCCGAGGTGATCACCCGCACCGGCGTGGACGTGGCGCACTTCGTGCCGTCCATGCTGGCCGCCTTCCTCGCCGAACCCACTGCCGGACAGTGTGTGTCGCTGCGGCAGGTGTTCGCCTCCGGTGAGGCGCTGCCCGCCGCCGACGCCCAGCGCCTGCGCGCGCTGATCCCCGCGGTGGCGGTCCACAACCTCTACGGGCCCACCGAGGCCGCCGTGGACGTCAGCTTCCACGAGGTCACCGACGTCGACACCGTCACGGTGCCGATCGGCGCCCCGGTCGCCAACACCGCCCTGCACGTGCTCGACGCCCGGCTGCGCCCCGTGCCGGTCGGCGTCCCCGGCGAGCTGTACCTGGCCGGAATCCAGCTGGCGCGCGGCTACCTCGCGCGCCCCGACCTCACCGCCGACCGCTTCGTCGCCGACCCCCTCGGCGCCCCCGGCGCCCGCCTGTACCGCACCGGCGACCTGGTGATCCGCACCCGCACGGGCGAACTGGAGTACCTGGGCCGCACCGACTTCCAGGTGAAACTGCGCGGCCTGCGCATCGAACTCGGCGAGATCGAAGCGGTCCTGAGCGGACTGGACGCCATCGACCGCGCGGTTGTCACCGTCCGCGACGACGGCACCGGCGACTACCTCACCGCGTACCTCGTTCCGGCTGAACCCGACGTGGCGCGCGCCACCACCGAACCGGTCGGGCGCGCTGCGGCGACCCACTCGACTGCCGAGCTGATCGGCCCCGACGCGGCGACTGCTGATGTCGCCGCGCGGGTGGCAGCGGAGGTGCGTTCCGTCGCCGAGTTGATCGACCTCGATGTGGTGAAAGCCGCGCTCGGGCAGGCGCTTCCGGCCTACATGGTGCCGGGAGTGTTCGTGGTGCTCGACGAGCTACCGGTGAACGCGTCCGGCAAGTTGGATCGGCGGGCGTTGCCCGCGCCGGAACTGGTCGCGCGGGAATTCCGGGCGCCCACGACGCCGACCGAGCTGGTGGTGGCCGGGATCGTCGCCGACGTGCTCGGTGCGGAACTGGTCGGCGCCGATGACGACTTCTTCGATCTGGGCGGTAACTCGCTGATCGCGACCCGGGTCGCCGCGCGGCTCGGGGCGGCGCTGGACCGGCGGGTGCCGGTGGCGCGGATCTTCGAGGCGCCGGTGGTGGCCGCGTTGGCCGCCGCGCTCGACGCCGACGCCGGTGCCGCGCGGGTGGCGCTGGTGGCGGGGGAGCGGCCCGCGTCGCTGCCGCTGTCGCCCGCGCAGCAGCGCATGTGGTTCCTCAACCGGTTCGATCCGGACTCGGCGGGGTACAACGTGCCGATCGCGGTGCGGCTCAGCGGTGCCCTCGACCTGGCCGCACTGGCCACGGCGGTCGACGATCTCGTCGAACGGCACGAGGTCCTGCGCACCTTCTACCCCGAGACCGCCGACGGGCCCGTGCAGCAGATCCTGTCCGCCGCGGAAGCCGATGTGGCCCTGCGGGTTCGCGATATCGCGGCCGAGGACGTCGTCGACGCGGTGACGGCACTGGCCGCCACCACCTTCGACGTCACCGCCGGTGTGCCGTGGGACGTGGTGCTCTACCGGATCACCGACACCGAAGCGGTGCTCGCCCTGGTCGTGCACCACATCAGCGCCGACGGGTCCTCCGTGCCGCCGCTGGTGCGCGACCTCATGACCGCCTACCTGGCACGACGCGACGGCGCGGCCCCGCAGTGGGCGCCGCTGCCGGTGCAGTACGCCGACTACGCGCTGTGGCAGCGCGCGGTGCTCGGCGACGAGTCCGATCCCGACTCCGTCGCCGCCCGCCAGCTCGACTTCTGGCGCGGCGAACTCGCCGACCTGCCCGAGGAACTGGCCCTGCCGCTGGACCGCCCGCGCCCCGCCGTGCGGACCCTGGCCGGCGGCACCGTGCCCGTCACGCTCGACGCCGCCACCCACGCCCGGCTCGCCGAGCTGGCCAGGGAATCCGGCGCGACGCTGTTCATGGTCGTGCACACCGCCTTCGCCGCCCTGCTGGGACGGCTGTCGGGCAGTGCCGACATCACCGTGGGCACCCCGGTCGCCGGGCGCGGGGAGGCCGCGCTCGAGGACCTGATCGGCATGTTCGTCAACACGCTGGTGTTCCGGACCCGCCTGCGGCACGCAGAGTCGTTCCGCGACTTGCTGATTCGGCAGCGCGCCACCGACCTCGCGGTGTACGCCAACGCCGATGTGCCGTTCGAACGCCTCGTCGAGGTGCTCGACCCGACCCGCTCCACCGCGCGGCATCCGCTGTTCCAGGTCGGGTTCTCGTTCCAGAACTTCGAGCGGGCCGAACTGACCCTGCCCGGGATCACGGTCTCGGGCCTGGACACCGACAGCGAACTGTCCCAGTTCGACCTGCACCTGATCGTCAGCGACGACTACGCCGCCGACGGGACCGCCGCCGGGGTCACCGGCGTGCTCACCTACGCCCACGACGTGTTCGACACCGAGACCGCCGCGGCGATCGGCGCCCGCCTGGAACGGCTGCTCACCGCCGTGGCCGCCGCACCGCACACGCCGGTGGACGCGTTCGACGTGCTCGAGCCCGCCGAACGCCACCGCATCCTCGACGGCTGGAACACGACCGCGCACGAGATCGACCGCACCGCAACACTGCTCACGCCCTACCGGGCGCGGGTCGCGGCACGACCGAACGCCACCGCGCTGGTCTTCGACGGCACCGCCCTGTCCTACGCCGCCTTCGACGCCCAGGTGAACCGGCTCGCCCGCCACCTCATCGCCGAGGGCGTCGGCCCCGACGTGCTCGTCGCCGTGGCCATGCGCCGCTCGATCGACCTGGTCGTCGCCATGTACGCGGTCCTCACCGCGGGCGGCGCGTACGTCCCCGTCGACCCCGACCACCCCACCGACCGCATCGCCCAGATCCTCGACACCGCCCACCCGCACCTCGTCCTGACCACCCGCAGAGATGAATTCGACACTCGCGCGGACCTCGGTGCCGAGCTGTCGGCGTCTGACGGCCTGGCGGCTGAGCGGTCGGCCCCCGTCGGCCTGGTGAATGAGCTGTCGGCGTCTGACGGCCTGGCGGCTGAGCGGTCGGCCCCCGTCGGCCTGGTGAACGAGCTGTCGGCGTCTGACGGCCTGGCGGCTGAGCGGTCGGCCCCCGTCGGCCTGGTGAACGAGCTGTCGGCGTCTGACGGCCTGGCAGCTGAGCGGTCGGCCCCCGTCGGCCTGGTGAACGAGCTGTCGGCGTCTGACGGCCAGGCAGCTGAGCTGTCGCCCACGGTCGGGCAGGCAGCTGAGCTCGGGCAGGCAGCTGAGCTGTCGGCGACGGTCGTACAGGCAGCCGAGCTGTCGAAGCCGGTCAGCCGGGAGACCGGTGAGTCGGGCGCGACGGACCTCGAGCCGTCGGAATCGGTAATCTTCGGTGCCGCAGCGGATCTCGGGCCGTCGGTCGGCCCCGGGGAAGCGGCGGTCGGTTCGACGCCCGCGCGGGTCGTCGTGGTCGATGACATCGCGACCGACACCTACCCCGCGCACCCGGTGGCAGACAGCGAACTCCGTGCCCCACTGCGGGATTCCAACCTGGCCTACGTGCTGTTCACCTCCGGGTCGACCGGTAAGCCGAAGGGCGTGGCGATGAGCCATGCCGGGATTCGCAATCAGATCGCCTGGCTGCTCGATCGGTACGGGCTCGACGGCGACGATGTGTACCTGCAGAAGTCGGCGGCCGGGTTCGACCTGTCGGTGTGGGGCTACTTCGCCCCGCTCGCGGCGGGTTCGACCCTGGTGCTCGCCACCCCGGACGGGCATCGCGACCCGCTCTACCTCGCCGAACTCGTTGCCGCCCAGCGCATCACCGTCGTCGACTTCGTCCCGTCGATGCTGGCGATGTTCGCCGCGCACGCCGAGGCCGACCAGCTCGCGAGCCTGCGCCTGGTCCTCGCGATCGGTGAGGCGCTCACCCCGGACACGGTGGCCGCCTTCGGTGCGAAATCGACTGCGGCCGTGCACAACCTGTACGGGCCCACCGAGGCCGCCGTGTCGGTCACCGCCTGGCCCGCCGAGGCGGCGACCGGGCAGACCGTGCCGATCGGGGTGCCCGAATGGAACACCCGGGTGTACGTGCTCGACGAGCGGTTGCGTCCGGTGGCGCCGGGTGTGGCCGGTGAGCTGTACCTGGCCGGTGAGCAGTTGGCGCGCGGCTACCTCGGTCGCCCGGATCTGTCGGCGGACCGGTTCGTGGCCGACCCGTTCGCGCTCGGCGCCGACAGTGCTGTGGCCGGTGGCTCCGCTACCGACCCTGTCGTCGGGGCCCGCATGTACCGCACCGGCGACCTGGTGCGCTGGACCCGTGACGGCGTGCTCGTCTACCTGGCCCGCATCGACTTCCAGGTGAAGTTCCGTGGTCAGCGCATCGAACTCGGCGAGATCGAGAACGCGCTGCAATCCCTGCCCACGGTCAGCCAGGCCGCGGCGGTGGTCTCGCCGAGCGACACCGGCGACCGCCTCGTCGGCTACGTGGTGCCCGCACCGGGCGTCGAGGTGGACGCGGCCGACCTGCGCACCGCCGTCGGCGCGGTGCTGCCGTCCTACATGGTGCCGTCGGTGATCGTGGTCCTGGACGCGTTCCCGCTCAACACCTCCGGCAAGCTCGACCGAAAAGCCCTGCCCGCACCGGAATTCGTGGCCAGGCCCTTCCGTGCCCCGGTCACTGCGGCCCAGCGGGCGGTGGCCGAGGTGTTCGGGGAGGTGCTCGGGCGCGAGCAGGTCGGTCTCGACGACGACTTCTTCGAACTCGGCGGCAACTCGCTCATCGCCACCCGCGTCGCGGCCCGACTCGGGGCGGCACTGTCGACCCGGGTGCCCGTGCGCACCCTGTTCGAGGCCACCACGGTCATCGACCTCGCGGCCGCGCTCGCGGCGAAGGCGGGCAGCGGCACCGGCATCGCGCTGACCGCCGGACCGCGCCCGGCGCGCGTTCCGCTCTCGGCCGCCCAGCAGCGCATGTGGCTGCTCAACCGCCTCGACCCGGACTCGGCCGCCTACAACATCCCGATCGCGGTGCGGCTGTCCGGCGCCGTCGACGCCGACGCGCTCGCCGCCGCGGTCTCCGACGTGCTCGACCGCCACGAGGTGCTGCGCACCGCCTACCCGGCGTTCGACGGCATCGGCCACCAGGTGGTGTGGGAATTCGTGCCCACACCGGTGGTCGAGACCGCGGATCCGATCGCGGTGCCCGCCATCGTGGCCGCCGAGGTCGGACGCGGATTCGACGTGACCGCCGCGCCGCCGGTGCGCGTGCGCGTCTTGCGCTGTGCGGCAGACGAAGTGGTGCTCGTCGTGGTGATCCACCACATCAGCGCCGACGGATTCTCCGCCGGACCGCTGCTGCGCGACACCGCCGCCGCCTACCTCGCCCGGCACGCCGGCACCGAACCCGGTTGGGCCCCACTGGAAGTCCAGTACGCGGACTACACGCTGTGGCAGCGGGAGGTCCTCGGCAGCGAGGACGACACCGCCTCGGTCGCCGCCGCGCAGCTGCGGTTCTGGCGCAACGAGCTGGACGGCGCGAGCGGCGTGCTCGAACTGCCCGCCGATCGGCCACGGCCCGCCGTCGCCTCGCATCGTGGCGCGAGTGTGGAAACCGTAGTGCCGCAGCAGGTCTGGCAGCGGGTCGCCCAGCTCGCCCGTCGGGTCGACGCCAGCGAGTTCATGGTCGCCCATGCGGCACTGGCCGCCCTGCTGGCGCGCCTGAGCGGCACCGGCGACATCGCTATCGGCACGCCGGTGGCGGGTCGCGGTGAGCAGGCGCTCGACGACCTCGTCGGCATGTTCGTCAACACCCTGGTGCTGCGCACCGCCGTTGACCCGGGCGCCTCCTTCGCCGCCCTGCTGCGTGAGGCGCGGCGGGTGGACTTGGACGCGTTCGAGAACGCCGACGTGCCCTTCGAACGGCTCGTCGACGTGCTCGACCCGGCCCGCTCGGCCGCCCACAGCCCCCTGTTCCAGGTGATGCTGGCCTTCCAGAACCTGTCCGCCGCCCCCGTGGCGGTCAACCTGCCCGACCTCACGATCACCGGCCTCGACGCCGACGCCGGCATCGCCAAATTCGACCTGGACCTGGTCCTGGCCGACACCGCCGACGGGGGTTGCGCGCTGAGCCTGACCTACGCCACCGACCTGTTCGACGCCGACACGGCCGCCCGCATCGCCGAGGGGTACGTGCGGGTCCTCGATGCGGTCACCGCCGACCCGGAGGGCCTGGTGGGCGATATCGACCTGCTCACCGACGCCGATCGCGCGTTGCTCGACCGGTGGTCGGGGATCGAGCGGTCCGCGTCGTTCGCGGATCTCCCCGGGTCGGAAACGGTGCAGACGGGCACTGAGCCGTCCCCGTTCGCCGACCGACAGCTTGCGGATGACGGGCGTGCGGTGCGGGCATCGTCCTCCGACGCGCGGTCGAACGATGGGCAAGCTGCCACCTCGCGGGCGTCCGGCCCGACGGAGCTGGGCGTGTGTGGAGAGACCTCCGACGCGCGGTCGGACACTGGGCAAGATGTGCCCGGGTCGCTGTTGCCCGCGCGCGACCTGGCACGTGCCCGGATCAGCGAGAACGACTGGGCGGAAGGGGTTCTCGCCACCGCTTTCGAGCGGCAGGTCGCTGCCACGCCCGATGCTGTCGCGCTCGTCGACGGCGACACCGTGCTCACCTACGTCGAGTTCGCGGACCGTGTGAACCGGCTCGCTCGCCATCTCATCGCGCTCGGCGTCGGACCCGACAGTTCGGTGGCGGTCGGAGTCCGGCGGTCGGCGGACCTGCTGGTCGGGGTGTACGCGGTGCTCGCCGCAGGCGGTACGTATGTGCCCGTCGATCCCGATCATCCGGCCGAACGGGTCGCGCGCATTCTGCGGATCGCCCAGCCGGTGTGCGTGCTGAGCACGTCCGGGGTGGATCTGCCCGTGGCGACGGTCGCGCTCGACACGGTCGATCTCGCGGGGTACGCCGCCGGGCCGATCGCGCAGGCCGAGCGGGTGCGCCCGCTGCTGCCCGAGCACACCGCGTACGTGATCTTCACCTCCGGCTCGACCGGGCTGCCCAAGGGCGTCGGTGTCCCGCACCGGGCGATCGTCAACCAACTCGACTGGCTGGCACGGCGTTTCGACTTCGCCGCCGGTGACACGGTGCTGCACAAGACGCCGACGACCTTCGACGCCTCCATCTGGGAACTGCTCCTGCCCCAGCGGGTGGGTGCTCGCACGATCATCGCCCGACCCGGTGGACACGGCGACCCGGCCTACCTGGCGGCGCTGATCGCCGAACACCGCATCGACACTGTGCAATTCGCGCCGACCCTGCTCTCGGCCTATGTCGCGCACCTGGTCGAGGCGGGTGCCGGTCAGGGTGACACCGGCCTGGGCAACAACGCCGAGGCGGGTGCTGGTCAGGGTGTGACCGGCGTGGGCAACGGTGCCGGTGCGGGTGCTGGTCAGGGTGTGACCGGCACGGGCAACGACGCCGGGGTGGGACAAAGTCTTCTCGTAGACGGCGGCTCGAGCGCGCGATTCGCGCCGGGCGTCGCGTTCGATGGTGGTGCGGGCCAGGCACTTCGGCGTGTGTTCGCCGGTGGTGAGGCACTGCCCGCCGCGCTCGCCCAGCAGGTCCGCGAACTCACCGGCGCGCAGGTGGTGAACCTGTACGGGCCCACCGAGACCACGGTGCAGGTCAGCACCCATGTGGTCGGCGACGACGACCTCGTCACGGTGCCGATCGGCACGCCGGTGTCGAACACGGGGCTCTACGTGCTCGATTCCCGGCTGCGGCCGGTGGTGCCCGGTGTCGTCGGTGAGCTGTACGTCGGTGGCGCCCAGCTCGCGCACGGGTACGTCGGGGCATCCGAACTCACCGCCGAACGGTTCGTGTCCGATCCGTTCGGTGCGCCCGGCGCCCGGATGTACCGCACCGGCGACCTCGTCCGGCTGCGCGGAAAGCGCAGTCCCACACTGGAATACGTGGGACGCGCCGACCTCCAGGTGAAGCTCAACGGCCAGCGCATCGAACTGGGCGAGGTGGAAGCCGCGCTCCAGCGGCAGCCGGGAATCGCGCAGGCCGCGGCCGCCGTGGTCTCCGGGGTCGGCGCCGACCGGCTCGTCGCCTACGTCGTCGCCGCGCGTGCGCAGGAGGACGGCACCTGGGTGAGCGGCCACCCGGTCGTGCCGAGCGCCTCCGCGCGTGCGCAGGAGAACGGCACGCCCGCGTCCGGTGCCGTTGTCGACACCGAGGGCGGCGCTGCCGACGGCGCGGTCGGTGGGAATATCAGCGCGACTGCTGGTCAGCGTGGTGGTGTCGATACTGCTGCCACCGGGTTCGCCGATGTCGGGGCTGCTGTCCCGGGGTCGGATGCCGAAGGTGCTGTGGTGCAGGCGCATTCGACTGTCGATGTCGCCGCGCTGCGTTCGGCGCTGGCGGCGGAACTGCCCGGGTACCTGGTGCCCGCCGTCGTGGTGGAGCTCGCCGCCCTGCCGGTCAACACCTCGGGCAAGCTCGATCGCGGTGCGCTGCCCCGCCCCGAGCTGCGCCAAGCCGCCTACCGGGCGCCCATCACCGAGACCGAACAGGTGGTCGCGGGGGCGTTCGCGCGGGTGCTCGGGCTCGAGCGCATCGGCATGGACGACAACTTCTTCGACCTCGGCGGCAACTCACTGACCGCGGTCCAGCTGTCCTCGCGGCTGAGCGAGGCACTGGGTAGCACGGTGCCGGTGGCCTGGTTCTTCACCGACCCCACACCCGCCGTCGTCGTGGAACGACTTCGCGTAGAAGGGGATTCCGCCGACGACGCGTTCGCGGTCCTGCTCCCGCTGCGCGCGGGCGGCACCGGGGCGCCGCTGTTCTGCATCCACCCGGTCGGCGGCGTGGCCTGGTCCTTCGCCGGACTCACTCGTCACCTCGACCGGCCGATCTACGGCCTCCAGTCCCCGGCCCTCACCGCCGACGAACCACTGCCGGCCACCATCGAGGACTGGGCGCGGCGCTACATCGCGGCCATCCGCGAAGTCCAGCCGCACGGGCCCTACCACCTGCTCGGCTGGTCGCTGGGCGGGCTGCTCGCCCACGCGGTCGCCACCGGCCTGCAAGCCGAGGGCGAACAGGTCGCGCAGCTGGCCATGATGGACAGCTGGCTCGGCGACGGACCCGAACAGACCCCGATGCCCACCGTCGGCGACCTGCTCGGTGGCCTCGCCGGGGCCGAACTGGCCTTCGACGCCGACGGCCTGGCCGCCGCGGCCGCGGGCATCGGTGGCCCGCTGGCCGCCCTCGACCGCGACCGCATCACCCGCATCCTCGACGCCGCGACCGCCTCGATGCACATGGTCGACGACTACCGGCCGCGCCGCTTCGACGGCGACCTCGTCTACTTCGCGGCCACCGTCGACGACCCCACCGCCTCGCGCGGCGCGGCGAGCTGGACCACCGCCATCGGCGGCACGGTGCACCGCCACGGCATCGACGCCACGCACTGGGCGATGGCGGGCGAAGCGGGCCTGGCGCGCATCGCCGAGGTGCTCGACGGGGCCGAGACCGGCGCCGACGGGTTCGCCGGACAAGACCCCGCGACGAGGGCCGATGCGCGTGCGGGGGCGATGGGCGCCTAGAATCGCAAGTCGGTCATCGTGCAGCGCGCACGTCGCCAACTCCCGTCGAGAGGTCGAGGAAACATGCCAGCACAGCCGTCCGGTGGGATCGGGTGACGAAGCCTAAATTGACCGAGTCCAGTGCCCAACCCACTGATCTCGCCACCGACGGTGGCGTGCGCCGCACCGTGCTCCCCGGCGGCCTGCGCGTGGTCACCGAACACGTGCCCGGCGTGCGCTCGGCCTCCATCGGCGTGTGGGTCGGCGTCGGCTCGCGCGACGAGGGCCCCACCGTGGCCGGCGCCGCGCACTTCCTCGAACACCTGCTGTTCAAGGCCACCCCCACGCGCAGCGCCCTCGACATAGCCCAGTCCATGGACGCGGTCGGCGGCGAACTCAACGCGTTCACCGCCAAGGAACAGACCTGCTACTACGCCCACGTCATCGACGAGGACCTGCCGCTGGCGGTCGACCTCGTCTCCGACGTGGTGCTCAACGGGCTGTGCCGGGCGGTCGATGTCGACGTGGAGCGCCAGGTCGTGCTCGAGGAGATCGCCATGCGCGACGACGACCCCGAAGACCTGGTCGCCGACTCCTTCCTCACCGCCATGTTCGGCGACCACCCCATCGGACGACCGGTGATCGGCAGCGTCGAATCCATCGAGGACATGCGCGCCACCCAGCTGCGCGGCTTCCACCAGCGCCGCTACCGGCCCGAACGCATGGTCGTGGCGGTCGCGGGCAATGTCGAACACGAGCGCGTCGTGGAACTGGTGCACCGCGCGTTCAGCGCCCGCCTCGACCCCGCCGCCGAACCGGCCCCGCGCCGCGAGGGCACCTTCCGGGCCCAGGGCGCGCCCGGATTGATCCGGGTCAATCGCGACAGCGAGCAAACCCACCTCGCGTTCGGTGTGCGGGCCTTCGGCAGGCACGAGGGGCCGCAGCGGTGGCCGCTGTCGATCCTCAACACCATCGTCGGTGGCGGACTGAGTTCGCGCCTGTTCCAACGGATTCGGGAGGAACGCGGCCTCGCGTACTCGGTGTACTCGAGCGTGGACACCTTCGCCGACACCGGGTCGTTCTCGGTCTCGCTCGGCTGCCAACCCGAAAACCTCGGCCAGGTTACCTCTTTGGCGCGCGCGGTGCTCGACGAGGTCGCGGCGAACGGGGTCACCGACGCCGAATGTGCCAGGGCCAAGGGCTCTTTGCGCGGCGGACTGGTGCTCGGCCTCGAGGACTCCGCCTCGCGGATGAACCGCATCGGTCGCAGCGAACTCAGCTACGGCAACCACCGCAGCGTCTCGGCCACGCTCACCCGCATCGACGCCGTCACCACCGACGAGGTCAACGACATCGCCCGCACCCTGCTCGCGCGCCCCTACGGCGCGGCGGTCTCGGGACCCTACCGCCGCACCCGCGACCTGCCCGCGTCGGTCCGCAAGCTCGTCGACAGCTGACGGACGCGGTCGTCGAGGCGTGACTCAGTCGGTCGCGTGCGCGCGGTTGGCGGCGTCGACGATCGCGGGGAGCAGGCCGGGGACGGCGCGCTCGATGTCCTCGGCGCGCAGGAACTGGTAGGTCTGGCCGTCGATGGTCAGACGTTCGATCAGGCCCGCCTCGCGCAGGATCTTGAAGTGGTGGGTGGCGGTGGATTTGTTGATGGCGTCGTAGAGGGCCGCGCAGCGCACGGGGGCGGCGGCGTTGCTCAGGCGACGGACCATTTCCAGGCGTACGGGGTCGTGCAGGGCACCGAGGACGGCGGGGAGCGGGGCGACCGGTAGGGTCGGCGCCGACCGAAGATCTTTAGCCTGTGTCATGAGTTGAATACCTCACTGGGGGTTTGATAGTCATCGTACCCGGGCGTAGCGTCGGAGGCGTTCGATGGATATCAAACTCTGCTGATGGGGACTACTGTGGTGACGACGACGGCACCGGTCGAGACCGGACAGCGCTGGGCGTACGGGGCGATTCTGGCCGCGTGCGCGGTGGCACTGGGGGTGTCCGGGGCGCCCGCGCCGCTCTACGGCATCTACGAGACCGAATGGCACCTGTCGCCGCTGACCACGACCATGGTGTTCGCCGTCTACGCCGTCGCGGCCTTGGGCGCCGTGCTGGTCTCGGGGCGGATCTCCGACGTGATCGGGCGCAAGCCGGTGATGATCGGGGCCTTCGCCACCATGATCGCCGGGCTGGTCGTGTTCCTGCTCGCCGACTCGGTGCCGATGCTGTTGCTGGCCAGGGCATTACACGGCGCGGCCGTGGGCGCGACCGTCGTCGCGGGCGCGGCGGCGCTGCTGGATCTGCGGCCCGCGCGCGGTGCGCGATCGGGACAGCTGTCCGGGGTGGCGTTCAACGTGGGCATCGCGCTCGCGGTGCTGGGGACCTCGGTGCTCGCGCAGTACGCGCCCGCGCCGCTGCGCACGCCGTACGTGGTGATCGCGGTGGTGTGTTTGGCGGCGGGCGCGGGCATCGTGGCGTTGCGCGAACCGCACACCGCCCGGGTGAAGGCGCGTATCACCATCGCCAAACCCGCTGTGCCGCACGAGATCAGGGCAGATTTCTGGTTCTCGGCGATCGGGGTGATGGCGGCCTGGTCGGTGCTGGGCGTGCTGCTGTCGCTGTATCCGTCGCTGGCCGCGACCGAGACCGGCGTGCACAACCTGGTGTTCGGCGGCGTGGTGGTCGCCGGGACCGCGCTGTCGGGGGCGCTCGCGCAGCTGCTGGCCACCGGGATCCCGGCCCGGCGCGCGGCGGTGATCGGCGACCTCGGCATGGCGGCGTCGCTGCTGATCACCATTCCGGCCCTGGCGACGAAGGAACCGGTGGTCGTGGTGCTCGCGGGCCTGGTGCTCGGCGCGACTTTCGGCCTCGGCTTCGGCGGTTCGCTGCGGCACCTGTCGGAGGTCGTGCCGCCGCATCGCCGGGGCGAGACCATGTCGGCGTTCTACCTGCTGGCCTACTCGGCCTTGGCCCTGCCGACCCTGGTGGCCGGTTGGGCGGCGACCACCTGGGGGATCGCGACGGTGTTCCCGTGGTTCGTGGTGAGCGTGGCGCTGGCCTGCGTGGTCGCGGCGCTGCTCGGACTTCGCGGAACGCGCGCGGCCGTGAAGGGCTGAATCGCCGCAGGGTCCGCGATCGGCGGAACTCGCGACGCCGGGCCACGGATGCGGGTCCCGAGACCTCGGGACCCGCACGCGCGGGGCTACTCGGGCCAGCCGCCGTACGGAACGGTGATCAGTTCCAGGTAGTGGCCGTTGGGGTCGAGGAAATAGACCCCTCGGCCGCCGTCGTTGTGGTTGATCTCGTTCGGCAGGTGCTGGTGGGGATCAGCCCAGTGATCCAGCCGGTAGCGCTGAATCTTGGCGTAGGCCGCGTCGAACTCGGCCTCCGACACCAGGAACGCGTAGTGCTGCGGCTGGATCTCGGTGATGACGGGCGGGACTTTCGCGAAATCGAAAGCGGCCCCGTGCGCGAGGGCGATCGGAATGAACGGCCCCCACTCCTCGCCGATATCCAACCCGAGGATGTCCGCCCAGAACTCGGCGGTTTCGCGATGATCGCGGCATCCGACAATAGTGTGATTGAACTGCACTGACAGGGGATTTCTCCTTGTTCGTGAAGGCGCCGACCCTGGGCACGGTACGAGGCGGCCGACAGGAGCACCTTCACCGTGATCGAGGGTAGCCACCGATCCGCGACCCTGTAAAGGGTGCTCGCGGTAGCGTCGCGGGCATGAGGATTCGTGGAGCCGTTCTGGAACGCGTCGCCGATCCGGCGCCGTTCGCCGAGTCGCGGCCGATCACCGTGTGCGAGCTGGAACTGGGCGCGCCGGGGCCGGGTGAGCTGCTGGTGCGCATCGAGGCGGCGGGGCTGTGCCATTCGGATCTGTCTGTGGTGGACGGTAATCGGGTGCGGCCGGTGCCGATGCTGCTCGGGCACGAAGCCGCGGGGATCGTCGAAGCGGTGGGGGACGGGGTCACCGATGTGGGGCTCGGGCAGCGGGTCGTGATGACGTTTCTGCCGCGCTGTGGGGACTGCGCGGGGTGCGCGAGCAACGGGCGTACCCCGTGTGGGCCGGGCAGTGTGGCCAACAACGCGGGCGAACTGCTCGGCGGTGGGCGGCGGCTGACCCGCGACGGCGAGGAGGTGCACCACCACCTGGGGGTTTCCGGCTTCGCCACGCACGCGGTGGTGGATCGGCGCTCGGTGGTGCCCGTGGACGACGATGTGCCGCCCGAGATCGCGGCGGTGCTCGGGTGCGCGGTGCTGACCGGGGGTGGCGCGCTGCTCAACGCGGCGAAACCCGGTGCGGGAGACCGGATCATGGTGGTCGGGCTCGGCGGGGTCGGGATGGCGGCGGTGCTCGTGGCGGTCTCGCTGGGACTCGGCGAGGTGATCGCGGTGGACACAGTGCCCGAAAAGCTCGCGCTCGCCCGCGAATTCGGCGCTACCGTCGCGCTGACCCCGGCAGAGGTGGCCGAGCAGGGGGTGAGCGCCGATGTCGTGATCGAGGCGGCAGGCAACGTGCGTGCCTTTGAAACTGCCGTCGCCGCAACAGCTCCCGGTGGCGTCACCGTGACGGTCGGGTTGCCCGCACCGACCGCCACCGCCACGATCTCGCCGCTGGCGCTGGTCGCCCAGGGGCGCACCATCATCGGCAGCTACCTCGGCTCCGCCGTGCCCGCACGCGACATCCCCGAATACGTGCGGATGTGGCGGGCCGGGAAGTTGCCGCTGGAACGGCTCGTCTCGGCGCGGATCGGCCTCGACCAGGTCAACACGGCGATGGACGATCTCGCGGCGGGCGCGGCGCTGCGTCAGGTCATCGTCTTCGACTCCGGGCGCGAGGTCGGCGCGGCCGGGTTCCGGGCTGCTCGATAGGCTTGGCCGAGCAAGTGGAGTCGAGGACGAGGAGATGCGGTGACCATTCGGGTCGGAGTGCTCGGAGCACGCGGCAAGGTCGGGCAGGCCATCTGCGCGGCGGTGGAGGCGGCACCCGATCTGGAGCTGGTCGCCCAGGTCGACAAGGGTGACGCGCTCGAGACGTTCACCGAGACGAACACGCAGGTCGTGGTCGACTTCACCCACCCCGACGTGGTGATGGGCAACCTGAAGTTCCTCATCGAGAACGGCATTCACGCCGTCGTCGGCACCACCGGCTTCGACGAGGTTCGCCTGGCCGAGGTGCGCGGACAACTGGCCCAGCAGCCCGAGACCGGCGTGCTCATCGCCCCGAACTTCGCCATCGGCGCCGTGCTGTCGATGCGCTTCGCCGAACAGGCCGCGCGGTTCTTCGACTCGGTCGAGGTCATCGAACTGCACCACCCGAACAAGGCCGACGCGCCCTCGGGCACCGCCTACCGCACCGCCGCGGTCATCGCCGCCGCCCGCGCCGAGGCAGGCGTCGGCGTCAGCCCCGACGCCACCACCGCCGAACTCGAGGGTGCCCGCGGCGCCGACGTGGACGGGGTGCGGGTGCACTCGGTGCGCCTGGCCGGGCTCGTCGCGCACCAGGAGGTGCTGTTCGGCACCCAGGGCGAGACCCTGACCATCCGCCACGACTCCATCGACCGGTCCTCGTTCGCGCCGGGCGTGCTGCTCGCGGTGCGCGAGATCGCCGGACGGCCCGGACTCACCGTCGGACTCGACCCGTTCCTGGATCTGTGAGCGAGTCCGCCGGGTCGCGACCCGATCGGCAAGTCCTCAAAACCGTTGCGCTGGTGGCCTTCATGGTCGCCGCGCTGCTGTTCTACTTCGTCCGACTCGGCGGCCTGGCCATCGCCTACATCGCCGACGGCGGATTCGCCGGGATCGCGATCGGCATCGGCATGCTGGCACTGCCGCTGGTCGGGGTGTGGATCCTGTGGTCGACCCTGCGCGCGGCGTTCGACCACCAGCACCTCGCCCGGCGCATCGACGAGGAAGGCCTCGAGGTCGACACCTCCGAGCTGCCGCGGCGCCCGTCCGGCCGGATCGAACGCGGAGCCGCCGACGCCCTGTTCGCGCGGATCAAGACCGAATGGGAAGCCGACCCCGACAACTGGCGCAGCTCCTACCGACTCGCCCGCGCCTACGACTACGCCGGCGACCGGGGCCGCGCCCGCGACACCATGCGCCGCGCCGTGGCCTTGGAGAAACTGGAACGCGACCCAGGAGAGTAGCCCGTGGCCCGGTTGCTGATCGTCCACCACACCCCCTCCCCGCACTGCCAGGCGATGTTCGAAGCGGTCCTCGCCGGCGCGAGCGACCCCGAGATCGAGGGCGTCGAGATCGTGCGCCGCGCCGCCCTGTCCCTCACCGCCGTCGACGTCCTCGAGGCCGACGGCTACCTCCTCGGCACCCCCGCCAACCTCGGCTACATGAGCGGCGCCCTCAAACATAATTTGTCTACTTACCCGTCTATTACGAGTCCCGCGAGGTCGGCGGCGTGAAACGGCTCCTGATCGTCCATCACACGCCCTCGCCGCACTGCCAGGCGATGTTCGAGGCCGTGGTGTCCGGGGCGACCGACCCGGAGATCGAAGGCGTGGAGGTCGTGCGCCGTGCTGCGCTCTCCCTGTCGCCGACCGACGTGCTGGAGGCGGACGGGTACGTGCTCGGCACTCCGGCGAACCTCGGGTACATGAGCGGCGGCCTGAAACACGGGCTGGATGTCATTTACTACCCCTGCCTGGATTCGACCCGTGGGCGGCCGTTCGGCGCGTACTTCCACGGCAACGAGGGCACCGAGGGCGCGGAGAAGGGCGTCACCTCCATCACTACCGGCTTGGGGTGGGTGAAGGCGGCCGACTATGTGGTGGTGTCGGGGAAGCCGTCCAAGAGCGACCTCGAAGCGTGCTGGGAACTCGGCGCGACCGTGGCGGCACAGCTCATGGGGTGAGCCGCACCGCTGCTCTCGTTTGCGCGGCAACTCCGAATGTTGTCACCGGGCGATGGTCCAATGGGATGAGGAGGCCTCATGCTCATCAAGTGCGCCGATTGCGACACGATGTTCGACCCTCGACCCACAGGGCGCGGTCCGAGCCGCCAGCGGTGCGAGGAACACGTCAAGCTCCGCAAAGCTGAGTTGATCCGCGCTCGTGACGCGCTCAACCGTGCCGAGAAGTGGGGCGTTGAGACGGAACTTGTCATCGCGCGAGAGGTGTTCGAGCGAGACGGCTGGATATGTCACCTGTGCGGCGACCCGATCCCGGAGCCCTTGCGAACAACCCGAGTCCTTGGCGGCAAACATGACCCGCTATCCCCGGCCGTCGACCATGTGATTCCTCTGTCCAGAGGTGGCCCCCACACGATGGAAAATTGTCGCGCTGCTCATTGGACGTGCAATGCGCGCAAATTCAACATCGAGCGAGCCGAGACCAGCGCTGAGCTGCCTGCAGACCGACCTGCTCCGCGTATTTCGGTGGGGGGTGATGAATGCAAGCTCGATGGGTGCCCGCGTCCAGTCGCTGGGCGCGGTCTGTGCCAGGCGCACCTTCGGCGCTTGAAGAAATACGGTGACCCGAACAAGGTTAAATGCGGTTGCGGGTGCGGTGAATTGCTAACGGTCGCGGCCAGTGTCACTGTCGCTGTCGTATATCTCGACGGTCACGGCGTCGCGACTGGAGCTGCGGTTTCTCCGGCAGTGAAGTTGAGGAAGGGGCTTGTTCCCCAGCCGGTTTCGGAGCGCGGCAAGACCTTGTATGGGCTCACGGGTGATTGCCAAGTGTGGACCGGCTCAAAGAATGAGATGGGGTACGGGCGAATGTATGTCCGTGTGCCGGGCCAGAAACGTAAGGGGCGCGTTATGCAGGTTCACCGCCTCGCCTACGAGCTCGCGAACGGCGAGGACTCAGCGCTCAACCTCACGATTGATCATCTATGCGGTGTCCCGTTGTGCTGCAATCCCCGGCATCTTGAGGCGGTGACCATTGGCGAGAACCTACGGCGCGCCGCAATGGTGATCCTTGCTTGCCCAAAAGGTCACCCCTACGACGACGAGAACACGGACTACAGCTCAGACGGCCACCGGCGTTGCCGCCAGTGCAACACGGACGTGTATCACCTCGAAATGCTCGGGCACGAGTTTGTCGCGGATCGTGAGAATGTGAGCGACCAGCGCCGACGCTGCCTCATCTGTCGGCAAACTAAGGAATCGACGCCGCAGTTCTGTCCGCAGGGGCATGAATACACCCCCGAGAACAAGCGGATCGGCAGCGACGGAAAGCGATACTGCCAGCAATGTATCTGGGATCGGACACATATCCCGGACTACGGGCACTCATTCGTCCCTGACCCAGACGGTCCGGTCAAGAAGCGGCGTTGCCTCACCTGTCGCAAGTTGAACCCGCCCCCAACACACTGCGTCAACGGTCACAAATTCACCAAGGCGACAACGGAATACACCGCGAAGGGCTGGCGCAATTGCGTACTGTGCCGCCTCAACGCCGATCACATTCCGAAGCATGGGCACGAGTATGTGATTGACACGAGCAATCCGACGACGGTGCGCCGTTGCCGCGTGTGTTTTCTAGCCAAACATGCAGCGTCGCGGTTCTGTCCGTATGGACACGAGTTCACGCCTGAGAACACGAGGCTGAAGAATGGATGGCGGAACTGCCGAACCTGTGAACGCAACAGGGGACACCGTAAGTTGTTCAATCACGATTTTGTAATCGATCCACGCAGCGGAAAACAGCCGCGCTGTCTGACTTGTGCGCAAGCCCGCTCGGCCCGCTAGAGATTTCCGCGCGGCGGGATCTTCCGACGCTCCAGCGCTCCCCGGATGAGGGCTCGGGCGGCGTCGTTGTAGGCGGCCTGGTCGGCGAGCACGGCGAAGGTCTTCTCGTGCAGGGCGATCTCCGAGGGCCGGGTGATGGTCAGTTCTGCGCTGACGGTCTCGGTGAGCACCTGGGCGCGGTCGTAAATGACGAAGTTCGTCGCCGGGGCGCGGTAGTCGGTGTCCAGCGGGATCACGCCGAGCCGGAGGTTGGGCCGCTCCAGTTCGCCGAGGAGGTGTTCGAGCTGCGCCACCATCACCGCGTTATCGCCGACGGTCGGATAGAGCGCGGCCTCGCCGACGAGGATGTGGAAGCGGTGCCCGGCGCGCTGGAGGACACCCCTACGGGCCATCCGCACGGCTACCGCCTCGTCCAGGTCGTCACGGCCGCCGATCATCGAGATGCAGACGCGCAGGATCGCGCGGGCGTAGCCCTCGGTCTGCAACAGGCCGGGCATGGTGTCGGGGTCGTACCAGCGGATGAGGCGGGTCTCGCCTTCGACTTTGATGGACTGGCGTTGCCGGTGGGCGTGCCCGGCGGCCAGGGTGCGCTGCCATTCCAGGTACATCGCGCGCAGGTTGCGCAGGCTCGCAACCAGGTCATCCAGGACGGCCATGCTGTCGCACGCTGCGCACCAGTCGGCGAGGTCGGCTTCGGACGGCGCTTGCTTCCCGCGCTCGATGCGGCTGATCTTGGACGAGTGCCAGCCGCACCGAGCGGCGAGATCGACGCCGGATAGGTGGGCGGCTCGGCGCAGCTCCCGAAGGCGTGCGCCGAGCGCGGCCCGTGCGTCATCGACAGCTCTCACGGCGCGTGCGCGTGCTCACTGTCGGCGTAGCGGGCGTGGTCGATTCCCTTCGGCCACAACGTCGCCCGTGCCCGCAAGCACAGGCCGACGATCCCCGGATCGGTGGTGATGGACAGGCCCATGAACTCTCCCGTCTCGGCGAACGTCGTGAACGCCACCGTCTCGTCATCGAACAACCAGAAGTCGTCGCCCGGCACCTCGGCCGGGTCGGCGAGGTGGCGCGGCAGCCATCGGACCACCTCGCCGACCTCCACGTTGCCGTCCGTCTCGCTGAGCAGCCAGCGGGTGTAGGTCGAGTGCGGGACCGTCACCACACGCAGCCGCTCCAAGGAGACGCCGCGCCCGGCCGTGGAGACCATCAGGTCATCCCACGCCTTCCACGACTCCGGCTGTTCCTCCGGTTCGTAGGTCTCCCCGGCTTCCCAGCGTCGCAGCGCTTCGACTTCATCGGCTACGCCGTAGGTGTCCTGCACCTCCAGGTGGAAGGCATACCGGCGGGCCGCGCGGAACAGCGGCTCGAATACCTCGTCACCGACGACGTGGAGCATCAGCGCACCACCACGGCCGTCTCGTGGTCTGCGAGTCGGAGCTGTGCGAGGACTTCGGGCGCGGTGACCTGCTCGCCGCTGACCAGGAACTTGCCGGGGGCGTTGGTGGCTTCTACGGGCAGCGTCATGCCCGGCTCCAGCCAGTCGAGCAGGACGTGAGGCACCAGCACGGTCCCGGTCCGGTCGGTGATGTCGCCCTGTACGACCAGCTCGCCTGTCTCGGCGGCGTACACCGCCGGGCAGGTGCCGCTCTTGGAGCCGGAGCCGAGCAGGCGCAGTGTGAGGTGAGAGTGCATGGTGAGGCCGTCCTTTGCGATTGAGGCGAACGTACCTCGCAATGGTCGCCGTGTTCGCCTCCGGCTCCCAAGGTTGCGCGCAAAAACGCACAAAGTCGTATCGGGTCCGCGCAGTGCCCGCCCAGGATTCGTTTATGCCCGGCCGTCGAGTGTTGTGCTCCCCGGCGGCCGGTGCAAGCCATCAGCGAACGACAGGGGACGACATGGACGGCGGACGCTACCTCCAGCACAGCGATGGAACCTGGGAGGTGGTCGGCGCGGACGGCTGGCCGGTCCCGATGTCCGAGTTCGTGGAACTCCACGCCGATGTGGTGGCCGCTCTCGCAGCCGTGGACCAGACGCCGGTGGATGAGCGCCTGTTGATCGCTGTCCGTCACGGCCTGCTATGCCTCCGGGGACCGCGCCGGGCGGCGCGGTGATCGCCCTCGGGTGGGTGGTCGTGGTGGGCTTGCCGCTGGCGGTGCTGGGGGCGGCGATCTTGTGGCCTGAGCGCATCCCGCGTGACCGATCAGTGGACGGCATCCGCGAGCGCATCGAGACCGAGGGCACGCGGCGGCACCGCTTCTGATCCGCCCTAACCATCTGTCGGGGCGGTGCGGCATCATCCCGGTATGACGTTCCCGCTGGCCGGTTTCGAGGGCTTCGTAACCTTCGCCGCATTGCCGACTACCGACGTTCCGGCCGGAGCCGGGGTCTACGTGGTCATCCGGCCCGCGACAGCACCGCCGGTGTTTCTCCCTGGCAGTCCCGCTGGTTGGACAAAGGGCGACCCGTCCGTATCGCTTGCCGAACTTCAATCCTCCTGGGTACCTGGGGAACCGGTGGTCTATATCGGCAAGGCGGACCTTGGGGCGTCGGGCAGGAGGGGTCTACGGAAGCGGTTGGGCGAGTATCGGCGGCACGGTGCCGGGCGGCGAGCCGGGCACTGGGGCGGGCGCTTGATCTGGCAGCTCGCCGACAGCGCTGAGCTGTTGGTCGGCTGGCGGGAGGAGCCCGACGCCCGAGCGGTGGAAAAGGCAATGATCGCGGAGTATGTGGCGATGTACGGCAAGCGCCCGTTCGCAAATCGGACCGGTTAGCGGATTTACCGCCTGGATCAGAGGTTGCCCTTCGCGTTCGCACCAGGGCTACGCGACCACGCACGTGAATGCGACCGGGCTGGGGTGGATGCGGGCGGCGGAGTTCGTGGAGGTGCGGGGGGAAGCCGAGCAAGGGGAGCGCGAGGAGTGCTGGAAACTCGGGGCGAGTGCGCCGGCTCAGCTGATCGTGTGGGGCCACCCGGCTCACGGAGCGCGGCGACCGAGTCGGGGGGCTTGTGGCGTCATGGGTTGTCCATCGGTGCAGGTCGGGTGGGGGTAGCGGGTGGGCCCCGAATTCTGGTGGGCTGACATGGGGGCTTGGGATGCGGTAGAACTCGGGAGCTAGGTGTTGCGGGCTGGCCGCGGTGGGTGTTCGACGAGTGGGAGTGGTCGGTGAGCGAGGAACAGACGCGCGCGGTGCGCCGGGTGGGTGTGGTCGAGGATCACGAGTCGGTGGCGATCGGGTTGGCGGCCATGCTCGACCCGGAGCCGGACCTGGAACTGGTCGCGGTGGCCGAATCGGTGGCCGAACTGCTCGACCGGACCACCGAACTCGACCTGGTCGTGCTCGATCTGCGCCTGCCCGACGGGTCGACGCCCGAGGACAATGTCACCGCGCTGCGCGCGCACGGCATCGAGGTGCTCGTGTTCACCGGCGCCGACAACGCTTTTCTGGTGCGCTCCGCCGCCAAGGCGGGCGTGCTGGGCGTGCTGCGCAAGTCCGAGAGCGTGGCCACCGTGGTCGCGGCGGTGCGCCGGGCCGCCTCCGGTGAGCAGGTGGTGACCACCGACTGGGCCGCCGCCATCGACGGCGACCCGCAACTGTCCGACGTCGGCCTGAGCCCCCGGCAGGAGGAAGTGCTCATGCTCTACGCCTCGGGCGAGAAGGCCTCGCGGGTGGCGCGCCTGACCGGGCTGTCGGAGCAGACCGTCAACGACTACCTCGGCCGCATCCGCCAGAAGTACGCCGACGCAGGCCGCCCCGCCCCGACCAAGACCGACCTGTACAAACGCGCGGTCGAGGACGGGTGGCTACCGGTCCCGGAGCGGCAGCAGCGCGCGTGAGCACACTCGCGGTCGCGACGGCGCCCGCGACGGTCGGCGACATCGAATTCTCGCGGGCGGCCACCGAGCAGATCCTGCGCCGACTCGGGGTGATGGTCGGGACCGCCGCGATGATCGTGATGGTCCTGGAACTGCCCGCGGTGCTGGTGGGACCGGTGAACCTGTCGATCTGGCCCGAAGCGCACCTGGTGGCGGCGTATCTGATGTTCGGGGTGCTGGCGCTGGTCTCGGCGCGCGGGCGCGTCGACGCGATCCGGCGCACCGCGGGCGCGGCCGCCCTGTGCTATCTCGGCGCGACCCTGGTGACGCCGCTGGTGTACTCGGTGGTGCACATCGGCTCGTTCGCGTCCTGGCCCTATCGCGGACTCGCGGTCGGGGTGCTGGCCGCCGGACTGGCCTGGTCGCGCCGCGTCGCGACCGCGTTCGCCGCGGTGCTCGCCGTGGCGACCAGCGTGTCGAACGCGCTGGTGGTGCCGGACAGTTCGATGGGCTCCACCCTCGGCGACATCACCCGCGGCCTCGGCGTGGCCGCGCTGTTCCTGTGGTGCGTGGTCTACGCGCGCGCCGCGGCCGAACGGGTCGACCGCGAAGCCGTCCGGCAGCGCAGCCGCGCGGCGACCGTCGCGGCGAGCGCGGCCAGGGAACGCGAGAGCACCCGCTTCGCGGCGCTGATCCACGACGCCGTGCTCTCGACTCTGCTGGAAGCCTCCCGCGCGCACCGGTCCTCGGCGGTGCTGCGCAACCAGGCCGCCCGCACCCTCGAACAGCTCGAGCAGTCGCGGCGCGCCCCCGAGATCGACCACCTCGACGCGGCCGCGACGGTCGAGTTCCTGCGCGAGGCGGTGCGCACGGTCAGCGCCGAGATCCCGGTGCAGGTGCCCTCGCGCTCCACCGCCGACCTGTGCCTACCGACCGAGGCCGCCCAGGTGCTCGCCGCCGCCCTGTCCGAAGCCGTGCGCAACAGCGTGCGCCACGCCGACGTGCCCGGCCGGCGGGTGCGCCGCAGCGTCACGGTCACCATCGCCACCGGCGGCATCCGGGTGGTGCTGTCCGACGACGGCGCCGGATTCGACCCCGCGCGCGTCTCGGTCGACCGGATGGGCATCGCGGGCAGCATCCTGGGTCGCATGCGCGCGCTGGCCGGTGGCGCGGCCTTCGTGGAATCGGCGCCCGGCGCGGGCACCGTCGTGACCTTGGTGTGGGGGAGCTGATGGTGGATCGGGATCTGCCGTTCGCGATGCGCGACCTGTTCGGGCTCAGCGACGGCACCGCGTGGCTGTTCGTGATCATCTTCGAAGCCACCATCGTGATGTATCTGCGGGTGAACTTCGACTTCGCGCCGCCGCTGGCCGCGGGCACCGCGCTGGCGCTGATGGCCGCCGCGGCGCTGGTGGTGCTGGTGTTCCCGGTGGACCCGCTGCCGTGGCCCGCGACGATCTTCACCGCGGGCGCCGGACCCGCGGCGATGGCGCTGACGGTGCCGTGGGTGGCCAACCCCACGGGCTTCTCCCACCAGCTGTGGACCGCCTACCCGACCTCGTATCTGTTGGCGATGCTGGTGCTGCGCGGGCGGATCCTGGCGGCCTGGCTCGGCGTCGGGGCGGGCGCGCTGGTGCTGATCACGCTGGGCGCCTTCGAGAGCTGGCACGTCGAGACCGTGGTGCGCGCGCTGACCCCGGTCGCCACGGTCGGCGCGGTCACGGTGTTCATGGCGATCGTGCGACCCACCCAGCGCTCGCTGCGCGAACTGCGCAGCGAGGCCAACCAGCG
>NZ_JBHSQN010000011.1:90587-103510 GCF_042658545.1 Nocardia lasii | reverse complement strand
TGATGGCGGGCCTGGCCGCGGCCACCGCCGAACGCGACCGCCAACTCGACGCCCTGGACCGGGTGGCCGGGCCGCTGCTGGCGCGGATCGCGGCGGGGGTAGAGCTCACCGAGGCCGAACGCGAACAGTGTCGACTGCTCGAAGCCGAACTGCGCGACGGCCTGCGCGCGCCGGAACTGGTCACCGACCGACTCAGCGCGGCCGCGCGCGGGGCCCGCTCGCGCGGGGTGGAGGTCACCCTGCTCGACGACGGCGGCTTCCGGGGGGTGCCGGAATGGGTGCGCCACAACGTGATCGACGCCGCCGTCGCCGAACTCGACACCGCCGCGGCCGGTTCGGTGACGGTGCGGGTGCTGCCGGTGGGCAGGCGCTGGGTGGCGACCGTGCTGGCCGCCGCGCCGACGGGAGACCGGCGCACCGAGATCGACACCGCCGGTACGGTGCGGGTCTCGACGTGAGGCCGACAAGGTGTCGTACCCCTGTGCCAGGCTGAGGCTATGCAGCGGATGAACGCGGCCCAGGCCCGGCGCACGGCGCTGGCCGCACAGGGCTTCGGCAAGAAGCGCCCGGCCAATCCGGGTCGGCGAGCCGTCCTCGATGTGGTCGCGAGAACCCGTCTGCTGCAAATAGATTCGGTCTCGGCGGTGGTGCGCGCGCACTACGCGCCGGTGTTCAGCCGGATCGGCGCCTACGACCGCAGCCTGCTCGACGGCGCAGCCTGGAGCGACAGCGCGCGTGCCCGGCGCGGGCTGGTGGAGTACTGGGCGCACGAGGCCGCGCTGATCCCGGTCTCGGACTGGCCGCTGATGCGGTGGCGGATGACCGAGTACCAGCACGGGCGCTGGGCCGGGATGCGCAAGGTCGTCGACCGAAATCCCACGCTGGGCAAGGACATTCTCGACGTGGTGACCGAGGTGGGCGCCGCCAGCGCGGGCGAGATCGAACGGCACCTCGAGCTGGATACACCGCGCGGTAAGGGCACGTGGTGGAACCTCAGCGACACCAAGATGATCTGCGAACAGCTCTTCGCCGCGGGGGAGTTGTCCACCGCGCGCCGCGTCGGCTTCACCCGCCACTACGACCTCACCGAACGCGTGGTCCCCGCCGACGTGCGCGAGCGCGAGATCGGTGAGAGCGAGGCCGTGCGCGAGTTGATCCGGCGCGCGAGCCGGGCGCTGGGGGTGGGCACCGAAACCGACCTGCGCGACTACTACCGACTCGCCCGGCGCCAGAGCGCCCCGGCCATCGCCGAACTGGTCGACGCGGGCGAGCTGCTCCCCGTCGAGGTCGAGGGTTGGGACGCGCCCGCCTACCTGCACCCCGAGGCCGCCACGCCGCGCCGGATCACCGGCACCGCCCTGCTGTGCCCGTTCGACCCGCTGATCTTCTTCCGCCCGCGCGTCCAGCGGATCTTCGACTTCCACTATCGGATCGAGATCTACACCCCGGAAGCCAAACGGGTGCACGGCTATTACGTCTTCCCGATCCTGCACGACGGCCAGCTCGTCGGCCGGGTCGACCTGCGCGCCGAACGTGCTACCGGCCGCCTGCTCGCCCCCGCCGCCTTCGCCGAGCCCGGCCACGACACCGTCGAGACCGCCGCGGCCCTGCGCGGCGCGCTCCGCGAGATGGCCGACTGGCTCGAACTCGACGAAGTCGTTATCGGCGACCGGGGCGAGCTGGCCCCGCTGCTGTGACGCTCACCAGCCCTTGGCGCCGTACCCGCGCATCTGATCCTTCAACGCGCCACTGACCGCGCCCGACAGCCACGAGTTCAGCGACTGACCGTTCTGCTGTGCGGCCTCCTCGGCCTTGGCCTTGAGTTGCTCGACCAGACGCAGGGTCACCCGGCTGATATCGCCGGTCATCTCCTCGAAAGTCTGCGGTTCCTCCTCCTCGGCCGGAGTGTTCTTGCGCACGTCGACCACCGCGTCGGTGCCCTCCAGGCGCAGATGCACGGTGCGGTCACCGAGCTCGGCGCTGATCTCGGCGGCCAGCTCCGACAGCGCCGAGAGCAGCACGAGTCGAGACGAACTCTCCACCGCGGCGGCCAGCGCGGCGGCGGTGGCCTGCGTTTTCTCGTCGCCGAGCGCGGCCGCGGCGATGAGTTCGGTGCGCCAGCGCGCGGTATGAGCGTTCAGATCCATGACATCATTGTGACGTCATAGGTGACATCACGCAAGGTGAAAGTCAGCCACCGGCAGCCGCTTCGGGCGCTAGGGTGTCGAGGCTCATCCCGCGACCGGGTAGCCTTTCTGACCATGACGAACGGTGAATCGACGCCAACGGAGCTGCACGCGTCCGGCACGGTCGGTGTCGCGATGGTGACCCCCTTCAGCGCTGCGGGCAAGCTCGACGTCGATGCCGGTGTCGCACTGGCGGCACACCTGGTCGACCGTGGCGTCGACCTGCTCATCATCTCGGGCACCACCGGCGAATCGCCGACCACCAGCGAGACCGAGAAGGCCGACCTGCTGCGCGCGGTCGTCGACGGGGTCGGTGACCGGGCCACCATCGTCGCCGGCGCGGGCACCTACGACACCGCGCACTCGATCGAACTCGCGCGGGCCGCGGAGAACGCGGGCGCGCACGGCCTGCTCGTGGTGACCCCGTACTACTCGCGGCCCACGCAGGAGGGGCTGATCGCCCACTTCGGCGCGGTCGCCGACGCGACCGCGCTGCCGATCACGCTGTACGACATTCCACCGAGGTCGGTGGTGCCTATCGCCATCGACACGATCCGGCGCCTTGCCGAGCATCCCAACATCGTCGCGGTGAAGGATGCCAAGGGCGATCTCGTCTCCGGAGCCGATCTCATCGCGACCACCGATCTGGACTTCTACTCCGGTGACGACGGCCTGAACCTGCCCTGGCTCTCCGTCGGGGCGGTCGGATTCATCAGCGTCATCGGCCACCTCGTGCCGGAACGACTGCGCGAGATCCACCAGGCCTACACCGCCGGTGACGTGGCACGGGCACGAGAGATCAACGCGACACTACTGCCGCTGTACGCGGCCATGACCCGCCTGGGAGGTGTGGCGATGTGTAAGGGAGGACTCCGTTTGCTCGGCATCGATGTTGGTGAGCCCCGGTTGCCCCAGTTGATGCCGACGCAGGCGCAACTCGACGAACTGGCTCTGGATCTGCGGGCCGCGGGGGTGCTGGCATGACCGAACCCGTAGCTCGCAAGACCCGTCGCCGGGCGGCCTCACGTGCCGCGGGCGCGCCCGAACCCACCCCGGTGGAGACGGTGCAGGCCGCGGTGAACAAGGTGGTCAAGGATCCGGCCATCGCCGAACCGATCGCCGAGGTCACCGCCGAAGCCGATCTGGCCGGTGCCGCCGAAGTGGGCACCGACCTGCTCAGTGTCGCCGAGGAGCGCGTCACCGAGAAGAAGACCGCGCCGCGTCGGGCCCGCGCCAAGGTGGCCACCGAGGCCAAGGGCAAGCCCGCCGAAGCCAAGTCCAAGCCCGCCGAGCAGTCGCGCGGCGGCGGCCGTGGCAGGCAGGGCGGCGGCCGTGGCCGTGGCGCCCAGACCGTGGCCGAGCCGCGCGAGAAGGCCGCCCACGACAAGCTCGGCCTGCCGCCGAAGCTGCCCAAGAACGGCCTTCGCCTGTTCGCCCTCGGCGGCATCGGCGAGATCGGTCGCAACATGACCGTGTTCGAATACGGTGGCAAGCTGCTCATCGTCGACTGCGGTGTGCTCTTCCCCGAGGACCAGCAGCCCGGCGTCGACCTGATCCTGCCGGACTTCGGGCCCATCGAGGACCGGATGGCCGACGTCGAGGCCATCGTGCTCACCCACGGCCACGAGGACCACATCGGCGCGGTGCCGTTCCTGCTGCGCCTGCGCCCCGACATCCCGGTGATCGGCGCCAAGTTCACCCTCGCTCTGGTCGCGGCCAAGGCGCGCGAGCACCGCTTGCAGCCCAAGCTGCGCGAGGTCGCCGAGGGCGAGACCACCGTGCACGGGCCGTTCGAGCTCGAGTACTTCGCGGTCAACCACTCGATTCCCGACGCGCTGGCCGTGGCCATTCGCACCGGGGCCGGCGTGGTCCTGCACACCGGTGACATCAAGCTCGACCAGCTGCCCCTGGACGGTCGCCTGACCGACCTGGCCGGGTTCTCGCGCCTCGGCGACGAGGGTGTCGACCTGTTCCTGGTCGACTCGACCAATGCCGAGGTCCCCGGCTTCGTCACCCCCGAGCGCGAGATCGGCGGTGTGCTCGACAACGTCATCGGCAAGGCCACCAACCGCGTCATCGTGGCCTCCTTCGCCAGCCACGTGCACCGCATCCAGCAGGTCGTCGACGTGGCCCAGAAGTACAACCGCAAGGTCTGCTTCGTCGGCCGCTCGATGGTCCGCAACATGGAGATCGCGCAGGACCTGGGCTACCTGACGGTGCCCGACAATGTCGTGGTCACCCTCGACCAGGCCGCCAACCTGCCCGGCAACCGCCTGGTGCTGATCTCCACCGGTTCCCAGGGCGAGCCGCTCTCGGCGCTGTCGCGGATGGCGCGCGGCGAACACCGCCAGATCAACATCCGCGCCGACGACCTCGTCGTGCTGGCATCCTCGCTGATCCCCGGCAACGAGAACTCGGTCTTCGCCGTCGTCAACGGCCTGGCCCGACTCGGCGCCACCGTGATCACCCAGCAGAACGCGAAGGTGCACGTCTCCGGACACGCCTCCGCCGGTGAGCTGCTGTACCTGTACAACGCGGTGCGCCCGACCAACGCCATGCCGGTGCACGGCGAATGGCGCCACCTGCGCGCCAACGCCGCGCTGGCCGTGGCCACCGGTGTGCCCGAGGAGCGGGTCATGCTCGCCGAGGACGGCGTGGTGGTCGACCTGGTCGACGGCATCGCCTCGATCGTCGGTCGCGTCCCGGTCGGGCACGTCTACGTCGACGGCCTCTCGGTCGGCGACGTGGGCGAATCGACCCTGTCGGACCGCCTGGTCCTGGGCGAGGGCGGATTCCTGTCGATCACCATCGTCATCGACTCGACCACCGGCAAGCCGGTCAGCACGCCCGAACTCAACGGGCGCGGCTTCTCCGACGACCCCACCGCGCTCGACGGCGCGGCCGAACTGGTCGAGGCGGAACTGCTGCGCCTGGCCGGTGAGGGCATCACCGACACCCACCGCATCGCCCAGGGCGTGCGTCGGGTGGTCGGCCGCTGGGTCGCCGACGTCTACCGTCGTCGACCGATGATCGTGCCGACGGTCGTCGCCGTCTGATCGACTGACATACGAAAACCGCCGGGCGACAACACATGTCGCCCGGCGGTTCTCGTTCGGACGTCAGTCCTGGCAGGCCGCGGAGTCGAGCTTGGCCGACTTCACGATGTTGCAGGTGAACACGTGCGACACGCGCCAGCCGCCCTCGGAGGCCACGAACTCCACCGTCGCGCCCTGGACCGGCTCGCCGTCGATGGTGACGTCGGCGGGGGCCTTGAGCTTGCCGTCGACCGGCGCCTCGACGGCGGTGATCTCGGCTTCGACCTTGTTGGTCTTGGCGGCCTCGACGAACTTGTCGACCAGATCAGGATCGCGCTCGGCGTCCTCGATGAACGAGGCCTTCTCCTCGGTGGTGAGCTGACCCGCCATCGCCTTGGTCAGGCGCGCGTTGAGCTCCTCCACGGTGGGCGCGGGCAGGTTCGGCACGGTGGTGGTCATCGGCGCGTCACCGTCCTGGGTGCCCTCCACCTTCTTCCCGTCCTCGAACCCGGAACCCGCGGTGGTGGTCGGCGCGGACGAGGTCTCGTCGGCGCTGCTGCACGCGGACAGGCCGAGCGCGGCGGTGGCCGCCAGCACGGCGACCGCCGTCTTGAACATGCGGTTGTTCACTGAACTCCCCAAATGAGATGTGGCAGAGATGAATTCGGATTACAGCTGGTAGCCGGAGGTGCAGTTCCAGTTGATGATGCTCGCCGAGCCGCCGCGGTTGGCGTTGATGGCGTTGCGCTTGGCCTGGCGCAGCGAGGGCGCGGTGGCCCAGCTGTAGGAGCGGCGCGACTCGGCCAGCGCGGCGCATCCGTTGCGCCAGGAGACCTTGATGTCGCATCCGGCGCCGCCGCCGCTGCGCTGGCACCCCGCGATGGCCGCGGATTCGGCCGCGGCGTAGCTGTTGTAGTTCGCCGTGATGCTGGACGCGCCGTTGCGCGAGAGTGCGAGTGCCCCGTAGTTGTCGCCCTGCGCGTGGGCGGGTGTGATGCTGCCTGCCAGCAGTGCACCGATTGTCGCGGTCATGACCACCGCGCCGGTGAAGACTCTTTTCACTTGTTCCCCTTCAATTCACGGGTCGGTGACCCGATCGACCGCAGACAACGTACCGACTCGGACAACTCGGACGCCACCCCGCGCCCGCCCGCCGGGCCCGAAATGTAGGGACCCGCCAAGGATTCCGTAAGTCCGGCGCCCCGCGAAACGCGGTCGGTGACCGGAAATCCGCGCGCTGACCGGGGGCCCGGACCTGCGGCGCAGGCCGCGATCGGGCCCGCGAGCGGGGTGGGACCAGTGTTGCGGATGGTCTCGGAGGTGCTCGAGCGGCTAGCCTGATGGTCATGGCAGGTAAGTCCCGCAGCACCACGACCTCTCGTGCGCGGGCGGGATCGACCAGGGGGCGCACGCCGGCGGCGCGGTCTCGGACAGCGACCCCGCGCGCGACCCCGGCTCCGCGGGGACGCACCACCCCCGCGCGCAAGCCGGTCAAACGCGCCTCCGACACCGCGCCCCTGGCGGTTCTCGGGCGCGGCATCGGCAGCGGCTGGACCATGTTGGCGCGCGGCGTCGGCGCCACCACCCGCACCCTGAGTCGGGCGGGCGAACTCGACCACGGCCACCGCCGCGACGGAATCGGCTTGGCGCTCATCGCCTTGAGCGTGATCATCGCCGCGGCCATGTGGCTCGCGGCGGGCGGACCGGTCGGGCGGCTGCTCGAGGACATCGTGCGCGCGGTCGCCGGGTCGGTCGGCGCGTTGGCGCCGGTACTGCTGGTCGGGTTGGCGGTGGTGCTCATGCGCACCGAACCGCGTCCCGAGGTTCGACCGCGACTGGTGCTGGGCGGGCTGCTGGTGGTGTTGCCCGCGCTGGGCATCTGGCACCTGGCCGCCGGCTCGCCCACCGACGCGCACGGTCGCTCCCGGGCCGCCGGTGCGGTCGGCTACGCCATCGGCGGACCGCTCGGCCAGGGGCTCACACCCTGGCTCGCGCTCCCGATCCTGTTGCTGGCCATGATGTTCGGCGTGCTGTTGCTCACCGGGACCACGGTGCGCGAGGTGCCGACCAGGCTGCGCGAGTACTTCGGCCTCGGCGAACCCGCCGACGACGCCGACCCCTACGATCCGGCCAACTACGACGCCGACGGGTTCCCGGTGCACCCCAGTCGGCCCCGCCGCCGCGGCGCGCGGGCCGAGACCGAGCTCGGGGCCGAGGACTTCGGGCCCGAACCGGTCGGCGAACCGCCGCTGCGCGATGCCAAGCCGATCGAGGAACCCCCGCTCCCGGCCCCGAAACCGGCGCGCAAGCGGCCGGTGGCCGCCCCGGTCGACCAGACCCCGCCGCCGCCCCCGGAACCGGAGTTCGTCACCGATCGCGTCGTCGACGGCGACTACACGCTGCCCCCGCTGACCCTGCTGATCGACGGCGACCCGCCCAAGAAGCGTTCCGCGGCCAACGAATCGATGATCGAGGCGATCACCGAGGTGCTGGTGCAGTTCAAGATCGACGCCGCGGTGACCGGATTCGTGCGCGGCCCGACGGTCACCCGCTACGAGGTCGAGTTGGGTCCCGGCGTCAAGGTCGAGAAGATCACCGCGCTGGCGCGCAACCTCGCCTACGCGGTGGCCACCGAGAACGTGCGCCTGCTCGCCCCCATCCCCGGCAAGTCGGCGGTGGGGATCGAGGTGCCCAACGCCGACCGCGAACTCGTGCGCCTGGCCGACGTGCTCAAGTCGCCGCACACCCGCAACGACCACCACCCGCTGGTGATCGGGCTCGGCAAGAACATCGAGGGCGAGTTCGTCTCGGCGAACCTGGCCAAGATGCCGCACCTGCTCGTGGCCGGTTCCACCGGTTCGGGCAAGTCGAGTTTCGTGAACTCGATGCTGGTCTCGCTGCTGCACCGGGCCACCCCCGACGAGGTCAGGATGATCCTGATCGACCCGAAGATGGTCGAGCTCACCCCGTACGAGGGCATCCCGCACCTGATCACGCCCATCATCACCCAGCCCAAGAAGGCCGCCGCCGCGCTGGCCTGGCTGGTCGAGGAGATGGAACAGCGCTACCAGGACATGCAGGCCAACAAGGTCCGCCACATCGACGACTTCAACAAGAACGTGCGCTCGGGCAAGATCACCGCCCCGCTGGGCAGCGAGCGCGTCTACCGGCCCTACCCCTACATCCTGGCCATCGTCGACGAACTCGCCGACCTGATGATGACCGCCCCGCGCGATGTCGAGGACGCGATCGTGCGGATCACCCAGAAGGCCCGCGCCGCCGGCATCCACCTGGTGCTGGCCACCCAGCGCCCCTCGGTGGACGTGGTGACCGGTCTGATCAAGACCAATGTGCCCTCGCGGCTGGCCTTCGCCACCTCCTCGCTCACCGACTCGCGCGTGATCCTGGACCAGCCGGGCGCGGAGAAGCTGATCGGCATGGGCGACGGGCTGTTCCTGCCGATGGGGCAGGGCAAGCCGACCCGCCTGCAGGGCGCGTTCATCTCCGACGAGGAGATCCAGGCCGTGGTCGAGTTCAGCAAGACCCAGGCCGAACCCGAGTACCAGGAGGGCGTGACCGCGGCCAAGGCCGGCGAGGTCAAAGACGTCGATCCCGATATCGGCGACGACATGGACGTGCTGCTCCAAGCCGTGGAGTTGGTGGTCACCTCGCAGTTCGGGTCGACCTCGATGTTGCAGCGCAAGCTACGGGTGGGGTTCGCCAAGGCGGGTCGGTTGATGGATCTGATGGAGACGCGCGGGGTGGTCGGGCCCAGCGAGGGGTCCAAGGCGCGCGACGTGCTGATCAAGCCCGACGAGCTCGACGGGCTGCTGTGGTCGATCCGCGGGGGCGATCCGGGCGGGTCCGACGAGGAGTAGGGGCGCGGGCGTCGCTGTGTGTGAAATCATGGTGGGCAACCATTCCGCAATGCGAGCTGAAACGGACAATTCAGGCATGATGGACGGCATGAACTTCTTCGATCGGACCACCACATGCAGGTGACCGCGCTCGAGTGGGTGATCACCGGCGTGGTGATCCTCGGCTTGTTCGTCTTCGACTTCTTCGCCCACGTGCGCACCCCGCACGAACCGACCTTCAAGGAATCCGGCATCTGGTCGGCCGTCTACATCAGCCTGGCGCTGCTGTTCGGTCTGTTCGTCGCCTGGAAGTGGGGCGGCACCTTCGCCGGGGAGTACTACGCGGGTTTCGTCACCGAGAAAGCGCTCTCGGTCGACAACCTGTTCATCTTCCTGATCATCATGACCACCTTCGCGGTGCCGCGGATCTACCAGCAGAAGGTGCTGCTGATCGGCATCGTGCTGGCCCTGGTGATGCGCGGTGTGTTCATCGCCGTCGGCGCCGCCGCGATCAGCGCGTTCAGCTGGGTGTTCTACCTGTTCGGCGCGTTCTTGATCTTCACCGCGGTCAAACTGCTGCGCGAGAGCGGCCACGAGGTCGAACACGAGGAACAGCGCGACAGTCGCATCGTCGCGCTGGCCAAGCGGATCCTGCCCACCACCGACCAGTACGACGGCGACAAGCTCGTCACCCGCATCGACGGCAAGCGGGTGGTGACCCCGCTGCTGCTGGCCCTGCTGGCCATCGGTTTCGCCGACCTGCTGTTCGCCCTGGACTCGATCCCGGCGATCTACGGTCTGACCGAACAGCCCTACCTGGTGTTCACGGCCAACGCCTTCGCTCTGATGGGCCTGCGTCAGCTGTACTTCCTCATCGGCGGGCTGCTCGATCGCCTGGTGTACCTGTCCTACGGGTTGGCCGCGATCCTGGCGTTCATCGGCGTGAAGCTGGTGCTGCACGCGCTGCACGAGAACACGCTGCCGTTCGTCAACGGTGGCGAGCACGTGAGCGTGCCGGAGATCTCGACGGTGCTCTCGCTGAGCGTGATCATCGGCATCCTGGTCGTCGCCACGGTGGCGAGCCTGCTCAAGACGCGGCGTACCTCCGCCTGACCTGGTGAGAGACGAACTGCCCGGAACCTGATCGGTTCCGGGCAGTCGTGTTTTCGGGGCTTACTCGGCGAAGGCGCCCATCACCGGCAGCCATTCGACCGGGCGGACGGCCTCGATCAAACCCAGTTTCGCGAACGGGTCCTGCGGCAGCAGGGCGTCCAGCGTGGCGGCGTCGTCGGCGCGGAAGATCAGCAGCGCGCCCGAACCGTCGGGGTAGGGCCCGCTGCTGAGCACGGTGCCCGCCTCGACCAGGGCGTTGAGCCAGGCGCGGTGCTCGGGACGGTTGCTCGCGCGGTCGGCGGCGGTGGCGTCGGTGTAGGTGTAGTGGACAGCGAAGATCGGCACGTCGATCACTTTCTGACGGGTGGGCTTGCGGAGAAACTCAGAGGGCCAGCAGCATGCGGGTGTTGCCCAGGGTGTTGGGTTTGACGTAGCTCAGGTCGAGGAACTCGGCCACGCCGGTGTCGTAGGAGCGACACATCTCGGCGTACACCTCGGCGGTCACGGGCGTGCCCGCGATCTCCACGAAACCGTGCCTGCCGAAGAAGTCCACCTCGAACGTGAGCACGAACACACGTTGGAGTTGCAGTTCGCGCGCGACGGTCACCAGGTGCTCCACCACCGCGCCGCCCACCCCGCGTCCCTTGACGACGGGATCGACTGCGACAGTGCGGATTTCGCCCAGATCGGCCCACAGCACGTGCAGCGCGCCACAGCCCACGACCCGACCGTCGAGCTCGGCCACCCAGAACTCCTGCACCGATTCGTACAGCGTGACCAGGTTCTTCTCGAGCAGGATGCGCCCGGCGTACTCGTCGACCAGACGCTTGATCTCGGGGACATCGGAGGTTCGCGCGCGTCGGACGACCACCCCGGTGACAGGCGCCACGATGGGCGCGACGGACTGCGCGTCGCTGGTCGAACCCGTGCAGGGTCCCCGTGAGGTCATGGGGTGCACAGTAGTCGGCCGGGTTACCGATAGTCTGAACATGTGCCGCACATCCTGTCGTCCCGCTCCGCGCATCGCATCGAGCCCGACGACCGCGACGCGCGGCACCGAACACGCGGGCAAACAACCCGCGACATTGCTGGATTTCGGCGCGGTGCCGGTGAGTGCCGAGAGGGCAGGGCATGAGCGGTCAGCGGCCGGAGGCGGTAGCCAAGCGTGAGCACGTTGCGAGTGTGGTGACCCCGGCGCACGGTGGGGTGGAGAAGCCGGTTCCGCTGCTCAATATCGCCAATGTGTTGACCATCGCGCGGATCGTGTTGGTGCCGCTGTTCGTGCTGGCGCTGTTCGCCGAGGGCGGCCACGACACCCGCTGGCGGGTCATCGCGGCGGCGGTGTTCGGGCTGGCGGCGATCACCGATCGCTTCGACGGGCAACTCGCGCGCAAATACGGACTTGTCACCGATTTCGGCAAGCTCGCCGACCCCATCGCCGACAAGGCGCTGATCGGCGCGGCCCTGATCGGGCTGTCGGTACTCGGCGATCTGCCCTGGTGGATCACGCTGGTGATCTGCGGCCGGGAGATCGGCGTGACGCTGCTGCGCCTGGTGGTGGTGCGTCGCGGGGTGATCCCGGCGGGCCGCGGCGGCAAACTCAAGACGCTGGTCCAGTCGGTCGCGATCGCGCTGCTGGTGCTGCCGCTGTCGGGGGTCTTCGCGACCGCGGGCATGTGGCTGATGTACCTGGCCGTGGCGCTGACGGTGATCACCGGACTCGACTACGTGGGCCAGGCCGCCCGGGTGTGGTTCGCGGGAGGAAAGGCACGCGCGTGAGCGACCCCCTGCTCGACGGCGCGCCGGTGGCCGAACTGGTCACGGCGCTGCGCGCGGCCGGTCAGACGGTGGCCACCGCCGAATCGCTCACCGCGGGGCTGCTGGCGGCCACCGTCGCGGGCGTGCCGGGGGCCAGCGCGGTGCTGCGCGGCGGGTTGATCGTCTACGCCACCGACCTCAAGGCCCGACTGGCCCGCGTCGACGACGAGGTGCTGCGCCTGGACGGTCCGGTCGCCGCCACCACGGCCGAACAGCTCGCCGCGGGCGCCCGCGAGCGGTGCGGGGCGGACTGGGGAATCGGATTGACCGGGGTCGCCGGACCCGATTCCCAGGACGGGCATCCCGTCGGCACGGTATACCTCGGATTGGCCGGTCCACAGCACAGTGCGGTGGTCCGGTTGAAACTGCACGGCGACCGGTGGACGATCAGACTGGGTGCGGTGCACAGCGCGGTGCGGGAGTTGCTGCGCTGCGTGGACGCGTCGAAGCCGGTCAGTGTGAAATAACCGGTTCCGGGAACCACCGGTGGATGTGCGACGTTGTGCCAGAAAGAGGTGAGCACCGCCGAGGCGGTGACACGAGGTGGAGGAGAACGAGATGACGCTGCTGCGGGAGGCAATCGGGGACAGTCTGCGGCGTGCGCGTCTCGCCCAGCATCGAACGTTGCGTGAGGTCTCGACCTCGGCGCGCGTGAGCCTCGGCTATCTGTCGGAGGTGGAGCGCGGCCGCAAGGAAGCCTCCAGCGAACTACTGGCCAGCATCTGCGAGGCACTCGACGTGCCCCTGTCGCGGGTGCTGTGGGATGTGAGCACCCTGATGGCGGGCGCCGACGGCTCCGCGCCGCGCGAACCCGCGCTCACCGGCCCCACCCCCGACCACGACACCGACGCCGCCGAGGCGGTGCTGGGATACGCACTGCGCCACCATCATCTGGGGGTGGTGTTGTGGACGGG
>NZ_JBHSQN010000011.1:30178-90521 GCF_042658545.1 Nocardia lasii | reverse complement strand
CTCGGCGAGCGCGGCCGCCGAGCAGGGCGCGCGCATCGGGATCGCCGAAGACACCCGCATCGTCATCCCGGCCCCGAGAGCCGAGATGCTGGTACTGGTGAAGGGAATGTGACGCGGCGAACCCGCGCTCTGGGGCGCGAGACGCTGCACACCTACGGTGAGAACGGATAGATTCTCATCAGGCGTCGAACGGGCCGGTGCTACCGGTCCGGGTGCCGCATGGTGAAGGATGAGCACATATCTGGTGCGTGACGGTCGCGTACCACCAGTCGCACGAGCGACGCACAGATGGAGGCGGGATCAATCGATGGCTAATCCGTTCGTGAAGGCCTGGAAGTACATGATGGCCCTCTTCGACTCCAAGATCGAAGAGCATGCGGATCCGAAGGTCCAGATTCAGCAGGCGATCGAGGAGGCGCAGCGCCAGCATCAGGCGCTGTCGCAGCAGGCGGCATCGGTGATCGGCAACCAGCGTCAGCTGGAGATGAAGCTGAACCGCCAGCTCGACGAGGTCGAGAAGCTCAACGCCAACGCCCGGCAGGCCGTCACCCTGGCCGACCAGGCGCAGTCGGCCGGCGATACCGAGAAGGCGATCCAGTACACCAACGCCGCCGAGGCCTTCGCCGCCCAGCTGGTCACCGCCGAGCAGTCGGTGGAAGACCTCAAGGTGTTGCACGATCAGTCCCTGCAGGCCGCCGCACAGGCCAAGAAGGCGGTCGAGCAGAACGCGATGATGTTGCAGCAGAAGGTCGCCGAGCGCACCAAGCTGCTCAGCCAGCTCGAGCAGGCCAAGATGCAGGAGCAGGTCTCGGCCTCGCTGCAGCAGATGGACTCCACGCTGTCCGCGCCGGGCTCCACACCCAGCCTCGACGCCGTGCGCGACAAGATCGAGCGTCGCTACGCCAACGCGCTCGGCTCGGCCGAGCTGGCGCAGAACTCGGTGCAGGGTCGCATGATGGAGGTGCAGCAGGCCAGCATCCAGATGGCCGGGCACAGCAAGCTCGAGCAGATCCGCGCCTCCATGCGTGGTGACGCGCTGCCGACCGGCACGAACAACGCGGCGATCAACCCGGCGCAGCCGGCGCCGCCCGCGCAGGCACCGAATATCAACAAGACCCAGCAGTAGCTATCCGAGCGTTCACGCGCTCGAGTTCGCGGGCTCGGTCCCGCCGTCGAGGCACCCTCGCTCGCGCGAGGGCATTTCGACGGCGGGACGGCCGCGAACACCACCGTGTGGCCGTCCGCCCCGAGATGGGGGGTGCGGCAAGTGCTCGCGGGTTGGGCCGTGCGGTATCGCGGCGGCGGGAGGATGATGAGGCGATGAACGGCGAGAAGCGGCGCGGGCGTGTTCGGTCCGCGGACCAGGCAGCGGTTGTCCCCGTGCCTCATTCGGTGCCCGCCACCCTGCGTGGCGTCGGCGAGCAGGCTCTGGTCGCGGTGCGCCGGTGGGCCGATCCGCGCGAGCGGGAGTTGCGTCGGCGGCGTCGGGCGCGGCGGCGCAGTTTTCAGCTCGGTACCGCCTCGGGTATCACCACCGTCGGCGCGGTCGGACTGGCCGTGATCTCGGCTCCCGCCTGGGCGGTCGTGGTGATCGGCGGCGGCGCCGTCGCCTTCGTGACCGGGACCGCGCTCAGTGCGCGGCGCTATCTCGAGCTGCGCAACAAGCCCCTGCCACAGGCGGCGTTCGTCGCCACCAAATCACCCGGGATCCGGTCGGCGGCGCGCGCGCCGATTCAGCGCCTCCTGCGCGCCGAACGGGCCCTGCACGACCTCGGCGCCCAGATCGGGCGCACTCGCCGCCTGCCCGAGGGCGAACTGCGCGATCTGCTCGACACGGCCCGCTCCGGCGCGGCCGCCCTGCACGCGCTCGCCGCCGACGTGGTCGCCATGGAACAGGCTGCCGACACCGTCGGCCGCGCCAATCCCGACACCGTCGCCGCCCTGAAAACCACCGTGGGCACGGTCGTGGTGCGCCTGGAAACCGGTGTGGTCGAATACGAACAGCTCGTCGCCGCGGCGGCCCGCATCCTGGCCGTGCCGGAGGATACCGTGGTGGCCTACCAGTTCCACGGCATCGTCGCCGATCTGCGCGACGCGGCCGATCGACTCGACGGTTGGGCGCAGGCGCTCACCGAGATGGCCGATCACGGGGCCGAAGTGTTCCCCGGCCGTACCGATTCGGCGCGTTAGATAGCGCGTCGGGGTGATCCGGCGCTTCCGGCCGACGCGCTGACCGGCGCGCCGACCGGCAATGCTCAAGCGCGGGTGAGGGATCGGCGCAGGGCGGCCAGCTCGTCGGGGCGCAGGTCCGTCGCCGTGGAGGACTCGGGGGAGTCGAAGACGCGCACGTTCTTCTCCGCATCGGTGAACGCGGGCCAGCCCGGGTTGCCGTCGGTGGCGAAAGCGACCCAGGCGGCGTGGATTTCGTCGGCGAGGGCCTGGGGCGGGGTGGGACCGGTGAGGGAGTGGGCCTCGGCGAGGGCGTCGAAGACGAAGGGGACTTCTAGGACGTGGCAGGCGCCGAGGCCGGGAATCGTTGTCGGCCAGGCGAACTCGTAGACGTAGGTCGGTTCGGTGGTGGCGTTGGCCTCGGCGAAGTCGACGGTGCCCGCGCGGAAGCTGAGGTCGGTGAGGATGGCGTTGAAGATCTCGGCGGGCGTGGCGTCGGGGCGCTGCGTCGAATAAGCCTGCGCCACAGCGGGATCGATGCCGTAGCGCGGCAGCACGAACGGCAGTGTCTCGGCGGTGATGGCGGCGGCCAGACCGGCGGGCACGGTGAAGAAACGGAACTCGTCGGCGGTGGTGCCCGCGATGAGCGGGACCGCGCGCTCGGGATGGGCGCGCAGGACCTCGGTCGGCGCGCCCGGCACGATGTCGCCGTCGACCACCGGGAACATGGACATGATGCCGCCGCCGAGCTGGATCACCGAGGCGCCCCAGCGCTGGGGGTCGGGATCGGTCATCAACGCCAGGGCGATGGCGTTCTGCGCGGCGCGCAACTCGTCGGGACCGAGCTTGCCGAAATCCGCCGCGGTCGCGGCGATGCCGAGTTCGGCGGCCAGTGCGGCCGAGACCTTGCGCGCGTCGGCGGCGTCGGCGGCGACCGCGCCGTTGCCGCTCTGCATGATCGCCCGGCGGAACAGGCCGGTGGTCTGCGGCGCGGCGATCAGCGAGGCCACGCTCATCGCGCCCGCGGACTCGCCGAAGATCGTCACATTGTCCGGGTCGCCGCCGAACGCGGCGATGTTCTCGCGCACCCACCGCAGCGCGAAGATCTGGTCGTGCAGACCGCGATTGGACGGGGCGCCCTCGAGCTCGGCGAACCCGGAGATGCCGAGCCGGTAGTTGATGCCGACCATGACCACGCCGTCGCGCGCGAACGCGGTCCCGTCGTAGATCGCCCGCGCGTTGGACCCGCGCGAGAACGCGCCGCCGTGGATCCATACCAGCACCGGCAGGCCGTCGGCGGACGGGTCGGGGGTCCAGATGTTGGCGTTGAGGTACTCGTCGCCGGGGATCCCGTCGCTGCCGATCAGCGCGTGGATCGGGGCGGGATACGGGGTCTGCGCGCAGGTGGCGCCCGGTTGCGTCGCGTCGCGCACCCCGTCCCACGCGGGCGCGGGTTCGGGCAGCTGGAAGCGCTGGGGTCCGACCGGCGCCGCCGCGAACGGCACTCCGAGAAAGCGGGTGACACCGGCCTCGGTCCGCCCGCGGATCGCGCCGCCGGCGATCGTGACGATGGGTTCCATGAAAGTCCTCCTACGCAGTGAGCCCCGATTATGGGCGCTCGTCCGACTCCGTGTCGGTCGTTTGCCGACGGAAGGAACGAACCCGTGTCGAACGAGGCGATCGCCGGGCGGGTGATCCCTGACGACTCACGGTAGCCCCGTCTCGGGGTGAACCCTGATCTCTACCCGGATATCGGGGCTGACCTGGTGATCTGTGGCCCGAGGAGTGGGAGGATCGACGGTATCGGATCGCTGGACGGCGGTCGCGGAGCTGATGAGGAGTCATCATGGTTGTCAAAGTTGTCGGCATAGTCGTACTCGCGCTGCTCGCGTTCTGGATCCTCGGCGCGCTGATCGAGGCGCTGATGCCCATTCTGGTGATCAGCGCCATCGGCACGGGCCTGTACCTGCTCTACAAGGCGGTGTCCAGTGGCGACAAGACACCGATCAACTGAGCGGGGCGCCTAGCATTCGGGGGATGGAACAGGTACCCGAGGACTGGCAGCGCGGACTGGTGATCGTCGCCCATCCCGACGACATCGAATACGGCGCCGCGGCGGCGGTCGCGCGTTGGACCGCGCAGGGCAAGGACATTCGCTATCTACTCGTCACGCGCGGCGAGGCGGGCATCGCGGGCATGCCGCCCGCGCAGGCCGCGCCGCTGCGCGAGATCGAGGAGATCTCGGGGGCACGCGAAGTCGGCGTGCACACCGTCGAATTCCTCGACCACCCGGACGGGCGGATCGAGGAGGGGCTGGCATTGCGCCGAGACCTGGCGGCCGCGTTGCGCCGACATCGCCCGGAGATGGTGGTGCTGTTCAACTTCGGTGACACCTGGGCGCCGGGAATGGTCAACAGCGCCGATCACCGGGCCGTCGGCCGCAGCGCGCTGGACGCGATCTCGGACGCGGGCAACGAGTGGATCTTCCCCGAGATCGCCGAGTCGGCACCGTGGTCGGCGCGCTGGGCCGCCGTGGTGGGACCGAACGCCACCCACGCGGTCGACGTGAGCGCGCACCTGGAACAGGCGCGGGCCTCGCTCGCCGCGCACCGACGGTACCTGCAGGTACTCAGCCCGGTACCGGTGGAAGAGCAAGTGCGCGAGATCGTCTCGTTCGCTACCGGGCCCAAGGAAGGCTTCCCCGCCGCGCACGCCGTCGGCTTCGAACTGTTCACCTTCGGCGGCTGATCGGCGGACGGCACCGGGGGCGCGGCCTGCGGATATGGCAGGGTGGGCGAATGCGAATAGCTGTGGTGGCCGGGCCCGATCCAGGGCATGCGTTTCCCGCGATCGCGCTGTGTCTGCGATTGCTGGACGCGGGAGACGAGCCGGTGCTGTTCACCGGACCCCGATGGTTGGACCAGGCCCGCGCCGCGGGCATCAGCGTGCGCAAACTCCGCGGCCTGGCACCGCGCCCCACCGACGACGACGGCGACGCGGGCGCGCGCATCCACGACCGCGCCGCCCACATCGCCGCCGAGAACCTGCCCGAACTCAGCGCCATGCTGCCCGACCTGATCGTCTCCGACGTGCTCACCGCCGGTGGCGGCATGGCCGCGGAACGGTTGGGGCTGCCGTGGGTGGAACTGTCCCCGCACCCGCTCTACCTGCCGTCGCGGGCCCTGCCGCCGATCGGCAGCGGCCTGGCGCCGGGGGAGGGGGTGCGCGGTCGGGTGCGTGACGGGGTGCTGCGCACGATGACCGCGCGGGCGGTGCGCACCGGTCAGCGGCAGCGTTCGGCCGCGCGCGAGACCATCGGGCTGCCCGCCGAGGACCCCGGTCCCACCGCCCGCCTGGTCGCCACGCTGCCCGCGTTGGAGATGGACCGCCCGGACTGGCCCGCCGACACCTCCATTGTCGGCCCGCTGCTGTGGGAACCCACCGACGCTGTCCTCCCGCTGCCGCCCGGCGACGGGCCCCTGGTGATGGTGGCGCCCTCCACCGCCCACACCGGCGTCGCCGACATGGCCGCGACCGTGCTCGCCGGAATGGCGGGACTCGGTGTGCGCGTGGCCATCTCGACTCTGGACACGCCACCGGCGGATCTGCCCGACTGGGCCACCGCCGGGTTGGGTCGTCAGGACGAACTGCTCACGCACGCGTCGGTCGTCGTCGGGGGTGGTGGGCACGGTCTGCTCGCCAAATCCCTGGCCGCCGGGGTGCCGGTGGTGACCGTGCCCGGCGGCGGTGACCAGTGGGAACTGGCCAATCGCGCGGTGCGACAGGGCAGTTCGGTGCTGGTGCGGCCGCTCACCCCCGAGGCGGTCGGCGCGGCGGTGCGGCAGGTACTCGACGATCCCGGCTACGCGGCGGCGGCGCGACAGGCCGCCGCCGGTCTGGCGGCGGTCGAGGACCCGGTCCGGATCTGTCACGACGCCGCGAAGCGGTAACCGGCGCGGACGGGCCGACCCCGTCGGGTGCCGTCGAGGTGACTGAGCGGGGCCCTGTCGGGTGTCACCCGGCGCGGGTATGTTGGGCATCGTGCGGTTGACCGAATTCCAGGAGCTGATGCACACCGAGTTCGGCGTGGCGCGCGCCGACGCCATGCTGAGCGATCACGTGATCCCCCAGTTGGGGCGCACGGGCGCGGTCGCGATCGATGACGGCGTCGACCCGCGCGATGTGTGGCGAGCCCTGTGTGCCGAGTTCGACGTACCCCGAAACCGGTGGTGACCAGGAAATGGCCGTGACAGCCCAGAACTCCGACACGCGACCGTATCGGTTCGACGAGCGGTTGCGGATGATCCCGGTGGACCCCGAGACACTGGCGATCCGGGTCGCGGTGGCCGACCCGCACGATTTCGCCGGTCTGCGCAGGCTGGGCATCGCGTTGATGCTGCTCGGCCGCCACGACGAGGCCCTCGACCGGCTCGATCAGGCCCTCGAGTTGGCCGATACCGAGCGTCGCCGGATCACCGTCTGGATCAATCTGGCCGATGTCTACCGCTACCAGGGCGAACCGGGCTACGCCGAGATCCTCTACCGGCGCGCCCTGCACGCCAGCCGCGCCCTCGACCCCGACCTGGTCTCCTTCGCCGCCCATCACCTGGGCAAATCCCTCGCCGAACAGCACCGCCCCGGCGAAGCGCGCGCACTGCTCAACGAGGCCATGCGCCTGCGGGTGGCCGACGGCGACTCCGAACTCATCGAATCCACCCGCGCCGCGCTGGACCACCTCGCCGAACTGGCCCTGCCGCTGCCGCCGGTGATCGAGAAATTGCTCGGGCCGGTGCCGGGATGGTCGGACGAGCACGAGGGTCGCGACGGGAACCTGGTGCGCTCGGGCGGATACTGGATCAAGCGCGGGCCGCGCGCGGTCGCCGAGTACGCGCGGCTGAGCTGGTTGCGCGACAACGGAATTCCGGTGCCCGAGGTGGCCGCCTTCGCCGAGGACGTGCTCGTACTCGCCGACGCCGGCGTGGGCTCGCTTGCCGCACAGCCGGATTCGGCCGGCGTCGAGGTCGGCACCCAGCTGGGGCAGACCCTGCGCGCGTTGCACGCGCTGCCGGTGGCCGACTGCCCGTTCGACAGCGGACTCGAGGCCACCCTGGCCCGAGCCCAGCGCGCGGTGATCGAAGGTTTCGTCGACACCGCCGATTTCGACGACGACCACCGCGACCTGGAACCCCGCCAGATCCTCGAGCGCCTACGCGAGTCCCGCCCACCCACCGAGGACCTGGTCGTCACCCACGGCGACTTCACCCCGGGCAACGTCCTCACCGGTGGCCTACTGATCGATGTCGCCACCCTGGGCCACGGCGACCGCTACCGCGACCTGGCCCTGGCCGAACGCGACCTCGCCGAGGACTTCGGCCCCGAGGCGGTCACGGCCTTCCGCACCGCCTACGGCCTGCCCGAACCCGATCGGGCGAAGCTGGACTACTACCGGCTGCTCGACGAACTGTTCTGACGCCTCAGCCACCCCTGGCGTACCGGCCCCGCCGGGTTCGTGCGCGCGGTCGACGCCGCGACCATCGACAGGTCGCGCGCCGAGGGTGACGACTCGGTGCTGCCGCGGCGGGGACGTGCCGCTTCGCTGTCGGATTGCCGGTCTGAGCGGCTGCTTCGCGTGTCGGTGGGCGCGTCGCTTGACTCGAATGGGTGTTCGACTAACCTGGGCGCCAGAACTTGTCGGTGCCGGCCTCTACTGTGGGCGCCAACCAGAGAGACACTCAGCTCGAGAAGGGGCATACAACATGGCACCGCAGGCCTACGATCGCGACAAAGCGCTGGAACTGGCACTGGCGCAGGTGGAGAAGAGCTTCGGCAAGGGCGCGGTCATGCGCCTGGGCGAGGAGACCCGTCAGCCGATCGCCGTCATCCCCACCGGCTCCATCGCCCTCGACGTCGCGCTGGGCATCGGCGGGTTGCCGCGCGGTCGCGTCGTGGAGATCTACGGCCCGGAATCCTCGGGTAAGACCACCGTCGCGCTGCACGCCGTCGCCAACGCCCAGGCCGCGGGCGGTGTCGCCGCCTTCATCGACGCCGAGCACGCCCTCGACCCCGACTACGCCCGCAAGCTGGGCGTCGACACCGACGCGCTGCTGGTCTCCCAGCCCGACACCGGTGAGCAGGCCCTGGAAATCGCCGACATGCTGGTGCGCTCCGGCGCCATCGACATCCTCGTCATCGACTCCGTCGCCGCCCTGGTGCCGCGCGCGGAAATCGAAGGCGAGATGGGCGACAGCCACGTCGGTCTGCAGGCCCGCCTCATGAGCCAGGCGCTGCGCAAGATGACCGGTGCCCTGAGCAACTCCGGCACCACCGCCATCTTCATCAACCAGCTGCGCGAGAAGATCGGCGTCATGTTCGGCTCGCCCGAGACCACCACCGGTGGTAAGGCGCTGAAGTTCTACGCCTCGGTGCGCCTGGACGTGCGTCGCATCGAAACCCTCAAGGACGGCAGCGACGCGGTCGGCAACCGCACCCGCGTCAAGGTCGTCAAGAACAAGGTCGCCCCGCCGTTCAAGCAGGCCGAGTTCGACATCCTCTACGGCCAGGGCATCTCCAAGGAGGGCTCGCTCATCGACATGGGCGTCGAGCACGGCTTCATCCGCAAGTCCGGCTCCTGGTACACCTACGAGGGCGATCAGCTGGGCCAGGGCAAGGAGAACGCCCGCAAGTTCCTGCTGGAGAACACCGACGTGCGCGACGAGGTCGAGAAGAAGATCAAGGAGAAGCTGGGTATCGGTGCCGTCCTGACCGCCGACGCCGACGCCCCGGCCGACTTCTGAGCCGATGACCACGTCGAGCCCCGGCCCCGCGCGTGACCCGGCCGATCCGGTCGAGGACATGCGCAGGCAGCTGGCTCGCCTCGGGATCGAGGTCGAGCCGGAGCCGGTGGTCTCGCCCCCGCCGCGACGCGGTCGCGGCGATGGACCCGTCCGGTCGGCTCGTGCCGATGCGGACGCGAAAAAGATTCGGTCGGGTGCGGGCGATCCGCAGCGCGCGCACCCGACCGGATTCCCCGATTGTGACAAACCCTCGCATTTCGCTGCGCGAGTTGGTGTTGATCATGAAGAGTGGGGGAGCGCGGGTCGGCGACGATCCCGCGACGAAGTCTCCCTGTCGACCGTCGTCGGTGGTGACGACGGAGGACAGGTGGATCCGGTGGCGGCCGGATCCCAGCCGGGAGAGCCCGACAGGCGGGCCGGCACACGCCGGCTCGCCCCGGGCGACCGACCCGGCGCCACCCTGGAACAAGCCAAGGACGTGTGCCTACGGCTGCTCTCGGTGCGCGCCCGCAGCCGCGCCGAGCTGGCCAAGCGCCTCGGTGAGAAGGGTTTTCGGCTCGAGATCACCGAGGCTGCCCTGCAACGCCTCACCGAAGTCGGCCTCATCGACGACGCGGCCTTCGCCGAACAGTGGGTGCACGAACGCCACACCTACTCCGGGCGGGGCAAGAAGGCGCTCCAACGCGAGCTGCGCGAGAAAGGCGTCGCCCCCGGCGATGCCGAAGAAGCCCTGTCGACGGTCACCGACGACGCCGAGACCGCCCGCGCCGCCGACCTCGTCCGCCGCAAACTCCGCACCCTGCCCGCAGGCCTGGACCGCGACAAAGCCGTCCGCCGCCTCGTCGGCATGCTCGCCCGCCGCGGCTACGACCAGTCCACCGCCTTCGCCGTCGTCACCACCGAACTCGACGACGCGGGCTTCGAGCGCACGCGGGCCGAGGTGCGGCCGCCTCGCGTCGAGAATTCGGAGCGCGGCGCCGGGCATGCGAACCGATCGGCGGTCACGGCAGGCGAAACTGCCAGCGACACAGCGGAACCGGAAGCTTCCGACTACCTGTCACGCAGGCCGATGCCCGGCAACGAACACGCCGCCATCGACCTGGTCCGCCGTAAACTCCGCGCCATGCCCACCGATCTGGACCGCGCCAAGCTCACCCGCCGCCTGGTCGACATGCTGGCCCGTCGCGGATACAGCCCGTCCACTGCCTTCGCCGTCGTGAAAGCCGAACTGGCCGACGCCGATCGATGAGCTGGGTGACGAACATGATGCTGTCGGTCTCGTTCGAGGACGAGCCGCTGGTGGTCGAGTTCAGCGACTGGTTGCGGTCGCACGGCGGGCCGCACGGATCGACATTGCGGGGATGTGGCTATCTCCGCGACCTCACGAGCAGTGAGGTGCGGTGGGGCGGCCGGAAGATGCCCGAGTGCACTGTGTGGGCGGGTGCCCTGAACCACGCCGATATTCCGGCGCTGCTGACCAAGGTCGCCGAATTCGCATGGCTCGAGCCCGACACTGTCCAGCTGTTCCTGATGGATCAGGGCGACATTTGCTTTCAGGTGTGGATGATCAGGGACGGCGTTTTGGCCCAGTACGCGCCGATGGAGCCGCGCGAGTAGAGCGGTGTCCGGAAGGTGAGGTTTCCGAAGTGCCTCGAGGTGGGGGTGTTGGCGCGTAGAGTGGGGGTGGAGCTGCTGAAATGTGCTGTCGCGCAGTGCTGTTCACGGTGGGTGGTTCAGGGGAGTGGGTGTTTCGCTCGCGGGCGGGTGGGCATTCTGGGGGATAGGGCCGATGCGGCTGTCGAACGACCGGGGAGGGCATTGTGGACGCGTTGTGGTCGTTCGTGGTGAACCGGCGGGAACAGTTGCTGGTCGATTCGTATCTGCATGTGTCGGCGGTGGTGCAGTCGTTGGTGGTGGCGACGCTGATCGCGGTGGCGCTGGGGGTGCTCGTGTATCGGAGTCCGCTCGGGTCGGCGGCGGCGACCGCGACGGCGGGGGCGATTCTGACGGTGCCCTCGTTCGCGCTGTTGGGGTTGCTGATTCCGTTCCTCGGGCTCGGGGTCGCGCCGACCATCGTGGCGCTGGTGCTCTACGCGCTGTTGCCGATCCTGCGCAATACGGTGCTGGGGTTGTCGTCGGTGGATCCGGCGGTGACCGACGCGGCGCGCGGTGTGGGGATGAACAGGTGGCGGCTGCTCACGAAAATCGAACTGCCCCTGGCCTGGCCATCGATTCTCACCGGCATGCGGGTCAGCACCCAGATGATCATGGGCATCCTGGCCCTGGCGGCGTACGCGAAGGGTCCCGGCCTGGGCAATCTCATCTTCTCCGGGCTATCCCGGCTCGGCAGCCCGAACGCGGTGCCGCAGGCGCTCACCGGCACCGTCCTCATCGTCGTGCTCGCACTCGCGCTCGACGGCGTGCTGATGCTGCTCGGACGGCTCACCATCCCGAGGGGAATTCGTGACTGACATCGACACCGCGACCAGCGAAACCACCACGGCGGCAGGAACTTCCGCGGTCTCCGGGGTGGAGATCGTGCTCGACCGGGTCACCAAACGCTACCCCGAACAGCCAGAACCCGCGGTCGAGGAAGTGTCGATGACCATCCCGGCCGGACAGATCGTGGTCCTGGTCGGCCCCTCGGGCTGCGGCAAGACCACCACCATGCGCATGATCAACCGGCTGATCGAACCCACCTCGGGCACCGTCACCATCGGCGGCCGCGACGCCGCCGCGATCGACGCCGACGAATTGCGCCGCGGCATCGGCTATTCGATCCAGCAGGCCGGACTGTTCCCGCATCTGACCGTGGCCAAGAACATCGCCACGGTGCCGGGCCTGCTCGGCTGGGACCGCCGCCGCACCGCCGACCGCACCGACGAGATGCTGCGCCTCGTCGGCCTCGACCCCGACACCTACCGCGGCCGCTACCCGCGCCAGCTCTCCGGCGGACAGCAGCAGCGCGTCGGTGTCGCCAGGGCCCTGGCCGCCGACCCGCCCGTCCTGCTCATGGACGAACCCTTCGGCGCGGTCGACCCGATCACCCGCGGCCTGCTCCAGGACGAATTGCTGCGCCTGCACCGCGAACTCGGCAAGACCATCGTCTTCGTCACCCACGATTTCGGCGAAGCCGTGAAACTGGGCGACCGCATCGCAGTGCTCGGCGACCGCTCCCGCATCCTGCAGTACGACACCCCCGCCGCGATCCTGGCCGCGCCCGCCGACGAGACGGTCGCCGGATTCGTCGGCGCCACCGCCACCATCGACCGCCTCGGCCTCACCGCCCTGGCCGACCTGGACCTCGACCAGGGTGTCGCGGTCACCGAGGACACCGCTCCCACCGCCTTCGCCGCCGCCCTGCGCGAGGCGAACCGCACCTGGGGCATCGTCGTGGACCCGAACCGGCGCCCACTGCGACGAGTGACCGACGACGAACTCGCCCACGCGGATTCGCTGCCCGACCTCGGCACCCCGATCGGCACCACCCTGCCCGCCGACGCCACCCTCCAGGACGCCCTGGCCGCGCTACTCACCGAACGCACCGCCTCGGCCGTCGTCGTCGACCACACCGGCACCTACCTCGGGATCGTCACCGTGGACACGCTGATCAGCCACCTCGCCACCACCGAAACGGCCACGGCATGACGGCCGCGCCACCTCGCGGCCCGCGCTCCGGTCACCACGGTCGGCGGACATCGCCGCCGACCCGCGTCGCACACGACCAAGGGACCGCTCCCGTGACGGGGAGGGGTAGGACCGCATGGTGACGAAGACCCTCCCCGGCCGCTCGCGAACGATCGATGTGCCCGTCGCCGCCGGCCCCGCCGCCCAACGCCGCGCCGAATACTGGCGCCTGCTCGTGCAACCGGCGATCGTCGTGATCCTCACCGTCGGGGTGCTCGTGTGGGCGTTCCGGCGCGATCTCACCGTGACCCAGCAGGCCAGTATCGGCGTCGGCAATATCGCCGAGGTGACCTGGCAGCACATCCTGATCACCGCGGCGGTGGTGCTCATCGTCATCGCGGTGGCCGTCCCGCTCGGGACACTGCTCACCCGGCCCCGATTCCGGCGGCTGGCACCGGTTTTCGTCGGGATCGCCAATATCGGCGCCTCCGCCCCGGCGATCGGCCTGATCGTGCTGTGCTACCTGCTCACCCGCACCACCGGCTTCTGGGTGGGGGTGGCGCCGATCGCGTTCTGTTCGCTGCTGCCGGTGCTGCGCAACACGATCCTGGGCTACCAGCAGGTCGATCCGGCCGTGATCGACGCGGGTCGCGGGCAGGGCATGTCGGCCGGACTCGTGTTGCGCCGCATCGAATTCCCGCTGGCCGTGCCCTACATCCTCGCCGGGTTGCGCACCTCGCTGGTGTTGGCCGTCGGCACCGCCACCCTGTCGTTCATGGTGAGCGCGGGCGGGCTCGGCATCCTCATCGACACCGGCTACAAACTGCGCGACACCGTCACCCTGACCGTCGGCGCGGTGCTCGCGGTCGCGCTGGCCCTGCTCGTCGACTGGTTGGGCGCGCTGGCCGAACAGTTCCTCGGCCCGAGGGGGTTGCGGTGAGGTCCACCCGAACCGTGCGCGGTCTCGTCGCGGTGCTGAGCGTGCTGGTCGTGGCCGGTTGCGGCCTGCAATCGGGCAGTTCGGTGCCGCTGCCGGTGGGGCCGGGCAGCATCCGGCCGGTGCCCGAACTCGACGGCGTCGCGGTCACGGTCGGCTCCAAGGATTTCACCGAGGCCAACATCCTCGGCTACCTGATCGAATTCGCGCTCACCGCCGCGGGCGCGAACGTGCGCGACCTGACCAATATCCAAGGCTCCAACAGTCTGCGCGACGCCCAACTGCACGGCCAGATCGACATCGCCTACGACTACACCGGCACCGGCTGGGTCAACTATCTCGGCAAGGAGAAACCGATCCCCACCGAGGCCGCCCAGTTCGACGCGGTCCGCGACGCCGACCTCGCCGAGCACGACATGGTCTGGGCGGCGATGGCGCCGATGAACAATACTTACGCCCTGGTCACCAGCAAACGCGTCGCCGAGGAAACCGGGGTGACCACCCTGTCGGATTACGCGGCCCTGCTCGCGAAGGACCCCGGCGCCGCGACCACCTGCGTCGGCACCGAATTCAACGTGCGCCCCGACGGGTACCCCGGCCTGGCCGGCGCCTACGGAATCGACCTGGGCACCGCGCAGCGTCAGATCGTCCAGGACGCACTGGTCTACCAGGCCACCGCCGACGCGAAACAGTGCCGCTTCGGCTCGGTCGCGGCCACCGACGGCCGCATCCCCGCCCTGGAACTGGTCCTGCTCGAAGACGACCGGGCCTTCTTCCCGAAGTACAACGCCGCGCTGGTCATGCACCGCGCCTTCGCCGAGGCCAACCCCCGCGTCGTGCAGATCATGGCCCCGATCTCCGCGCGCCTGACCAACGAGGTCATCACCGAACTCAACCGGCAGGTCGACATCGACGGCCGCGAACCCGCCGAGGTCGCCCGCGACTGGATGGTCGCGCAGGGGCTGGTCACCGCGGGCTGAGCGTGGACGCGCGAAACGCGCGGGTCGTTCAGCCCCCACGGGCGGCTTCGCGGGCCATGATGGACGGTGGGTACAGACCGAAATCTCGCGGAGCGGCCGAGTGTCCGCTTCCGGACTGGGAGGCTGACGTATGACCATCACATTCCGCAAGGTGACCGTCCTCGGGACGGGGGTGCTCGGATCCCAGATCGCGTTCCAGACCGCCTACCACGGGTTCGATGTCACCGCCTACGACATCAGCGACGAGGCCCTCGCCGCCGCCCGAGAGCGATTCGCCGGGCTCACGAAGGCCTATCAGCGTGACGTGGCGGGCGCCGACGCGAGCAAGACCGAGGCGACCGCGGCCGGGATCACCCTGACCGACGACCTGGCCGTCGCGGCGGGGGAGGCGGACCTGATCATCGAGGCGGTGCCGGAGGTCCTCTCGATCAAACGCGACCTCTACGGCAAGCTCGCGGCCCTCGCGCCCGAGCGCACCGTCTTCGCCACGAACTCCTCGACCCTGCTGCCCAGCGACATCGTCGACTTCACCGGCCGCGCCGACCGGTTCCTGGCGCTGCACTTCGCCAACCAGGTCTGGAAGTTCAACACCGCCGAGGTCATGGGCACCGAACAGACCGATCCGGCGGTGTTCACCGCGGTCGTGGAATTCGCGAAGGCGATCGGGATGGTGCCGATCGAATTGCACAAGGAGAAGGCGGGTTACGTCCTCAACTCGCTGCTCGTGCCGTTCCTGAACTCCGGCATCGCGCTCGCCGCGGGCGGTTACGCCGAACCCGCCGCCGTGGACGAGACCTGGCGCATCGCCACCGGGGCGCCCATGGGCCCGTTCCAGATCCTCGACATCGTCGGCCTGACGACGCCGTACAACATCCTCAGCAACGGCGACGACGAGCACAAGAAGCTCGCCGCGTGGCTGAAGCAGAACTACATCGACAAGGGCAAGCTCGGTGCGGGCTCGGGTGAGGGGTTCTACCGCTACGACAAGTAGGTCCCGAACGCGAACGAGGCCCGATCCGGTTCGGATCGGGCCTCGCTCACTGTGGTGCCTAGTTCTTGGTGACGTCGACGCCGGGGGCGGCGTCGGTGACGACCGAGTCGGCGGCCAACACCGCACCGCCGCCCTTCTTGCGCGAACGCAACCGCTTCTCCAGCGTGGTGGCCAGGAAACTGAGCGCCATGTTCAGCGAGATCATCAGCACGGCGACCACGATGAGCGCGGGAATCGTGTTCTGCAGCGCCGCGCCCTCCTGCTGGCCCGAGCGCACCAGTTCGATGTAGCCGATCTGGTAGCCCAGCGCGGTGTCCTTGAGCACGACCACCATCTGCGAGACCAGCGCGGGCAACATCGCGGTGACGGCCTGGGGCAGCAGGATCAACCGCATCAGCTGGTTCTTGCGCATCCCGAGCGCGACCGCGGCCTCGGTCTGGCCCTTGGGCAGCGACCGGATACCGGCCCGCACGATCTCGGCGATGACCGCGGAGTTGTAGATGGTCAGCGCGATGACCACCGCGGCGAAGGCGAGCTGATCCGGCGGAAACAGCTTGTAGGTGCCGAAGAACGCGAACAGGAAGATCATCAGGATCAGCACCGGGATGGCCCTGGCGAGTTCGACGATCGTGCCCGCCACACCACGTACCCACGCGTGGTCGGACAGGCGCAGGATGCCGAAGACCATGCCGAAGAACACCGAGGCGACGATGGAGATCGCCGCGGCGGTCAGGGTGCCCTCGAGCCCCGGCAGCAGGTAGGTCTCCCAGACCTGCGCCTCGAGGAACGGCTTCCACTTCGCCGCCGTGAACTGGCCCTTCTCGGCGAAGGCCCGATACAGCCACCAGCCGCCCGCCACGACGGCGATGACGACCAGCACCGAGTACAGGTGGTGACGCAGCCGCGCGCGGGGCCCGGGTGCGTCGAACAGGACCGACGCGCCGCTCATCGTGCCACCTCGTATCGCTTGGCCAGCCAACCGAACAGCAGGCCGGTGGGCAGGGTGAGAATGATGAAGCCGAGGGCGAAGATCGCGCCGACCGCCAGCACGGCGGCCTCGTTCTCGTTCATCTCGCCCATCAGGTACGCGGCCTCGACCACACCGATGACCGAGGCGACGGTCGTGTTCTTGGTCAGCGCGATCAGCACGCTGCCCAGCGGCGCGATCACCGCGCGGAAGGCCTGCGGCAACACGATCAGGCGCAGGTTCTGGGTGAACCCGAAGCCGAGCGAGCGACCGGCCTCGGACTGGCCGAGCGCCACGGTGTTGATGCCCGAGCGCAGCGATTCGCACACGAACGCCGCGGTGTAGACGCTCAGGCCGATGATGGCCCAGCGGTAGTTGTTCTCGCGCAGGTCGTCGCCCGCGAGCTTCCACCCCAGGGTCGTGTACAGACCCAGCGAGGTGAACACGATGATCAGCGTGAGCGGGGTGTTGCGGAAGATCGCGACGTACGTCGCGCCGACCCAGCGCGCGACCGGAATCGGGGACACGCGCATACCGGCGACGACGGTACCGATGACCAGTGCGCCGATCGCCGAGAAGAAGGTGAGTTTGATGGTTACCCAGAATGCGTCGAGGATTTGGGAGTCATACCTCGAGATCAGGTCGAACACGGACGCGCGTCCTCCGATCGGTGTGTAAGGCCAGCGGGACGACACCGCATCGGTGACCCGGACGGGGCCGGGTCACCGATGATCAGTGGTTGATCAGTAGCGATCGATGGTCGGCGGTGCCGGAACCGCGATGCCGGTGCCCGCGAAGTTCTTCTCCTGCGCGGCCTTCCACGAACCGTCGTCGATCATCGACTGGATGGCGTCGTTGATCTTGCCGCGCAGTTCGCCGTCGCCCTTCTTCAGGCCGATGCCGTACTTCTCGGTGGTGAACGGCTTGTTCACCAGTTTGAAGGTGCCCGGCGCCTGGGCGGCGTAACCGGCGAGGATGACGTTGTCGGTGGTGACCGCGTCGATCGCGCCGCTGCGCATGGCCTCGATGCACAGCGAGTAGGTGTCGTAGGTCTGCAGCTGCGCCTGCGGGTAGTTCTTCTCGATGTTCTGCGCGGGGGTGGACCCCTTCACCGAACAGACCTTCTTGCCCGCGAGCGAATCGGGGCCGGTGATGTCGGTGTTGGCCGCCGGGACCAGCAGGTCCTGACCCGCGACGTAGTACGGGCCGCCGAAATCGACCTTCTCCTTGCGCTTGTCGGTGATCGAGTAGGTCGCGACGATGTAGTCGACCTGACCGTTCTCGATCAGCGTCTCGCGCTGGGCCGAGGGCGCTTCCTTGAAGGTGATGTTCTCCGGCTTCACGCCGAGCTTGTCGGCCACGTACTTGGCGACGTCGACATCGAAACCGCTGTAGGTGCCGTCGGTGTTGCGCAGGCCAAGGCCCGGCTGATCGAACTTGATGCCGATGGTCAGCTTGCCGTCCTTGGCGTTGTCCAGGGCCGACTTGTCGTCACCGCCGCCACAGGCCGCGGTGACGGTGGCCGTCAGGGCCAGTGCCGCGGCGCCGATGCCGACGCGTATCGCACGATTGATCCTCATGGGTTTCCTTCTCCTTGTGACGATGGTGCTGCGAGTCAGTGACTGAGAATCTTGCCGAGGAAATCTCGGGCGCGTTCGGACTTCGGTGCGGTGAAGAACGTTTCGGGGGCGGCGTCCTCGACGATCTCCCCGTCGGCCATGAACAGCACCCGGTCCCCGGCGCGGCGGGCGAAGCCCATCTCGTGGGTGACCACGACCATGGTCATGCCCTCCTTGGCGAGCGAGACCATCACGTCGAGGACCTCGTTGACCATCTCCGGGTCCAGCGCGGAGGTGGGCTCGTCGAAGAGCATGACCTTGGGGTCCATCGCCAGCGACCGGGCGATGGCGACGCGTTGCTGCTGACCGCCGGAGAGCTGCGCGGGGTACTTGTCGGCCTGGTTGGCGATGCCGACCCGGTCGAGCAGGGCCAGCGCGTGCTTGCGGGCCTCGTCCTTCTTCTTGCCGCGGACCTTGGTCGGCGCGAGCATGACGTTCTCGAGGATCGTCTTGTGCGCGAACAGGTTGAACGACTGGAACACCATGCCGACCTCGGCGCGCAACGCGGCCAGCGCCTTGCCCTCGTCGGGTAGTGGCACGCCGTCGATGGCGATGTCGCCCGAGTCGATCGGTTCGAGGCGGTTGATGGTGCGGCACAGGGTCGATTTACCCGACCCCGAGGGGCCGAGCACGATCACGACCTGCCCACGGGGCACATCGAGGTGGATATCGCGCAGGACGTGGAGCTCACCGAAGTGTTTTTCCACGTTGTGCATCGAGATCATCGGCACGGCAGCCGTCGCGGCTGCGGCGTCGGCTTTCCCGGTCGCGGGTGCGGCGTCGTCGGTCATGGTGTGAAACCTTATGTCCATTCCGGAGAATTGCCCGGCTTTCCACGACATGCCATGACCGGCACGCCGATACGTCATCTGCTGGTAACGCGGGGGTGTCGGTTACCTTTGCGTATTATCGCCCGAACGCAACCGTGATGCATGTCACTGTCGGGGTTGCCCGTACCCTGGACGGGTGGAATCGACGGTTCAGAACGCGACGGAGGGCGCGACGACGCGCAGCTACGAGGTGCGCACATTCGGCTGCCAGATGAATGTGCACGACTCCGAGCGCCTGTCCGGCTTACTCGAAGACGCCGGGTACACCAGAGCCGCGGCCGGCGAGACGCCCGATCTGATGGTGTTCAACACCTGCGCGGTGCGCGAGAACGCCGACAACAAGCTCTACGGCACCCTCGGCCAGCTGGTCCCGGTCAAGCAGGGACGCCCCGGCATGCAGATCGCCGTCGGTGGCTGCCTGGCGCAGAAGGATCGCGAGACCGTGGTGCGCAAGGCGCCGTGGGTCGACGTGGTGTTCGGCACGCACAACATCGGCTCGCTGCCGGTGCTGTTGGAGCGCGCCCGCCACAACGAACAAGCGCAGGTGGAGATCCTCGAATCGCTCGAGGCGTTCCCCTCCACCCTGCCCGCCAAGCGCGAGTCGGCCTACGCGGGGTGGGTGTCGATCTCGGTGGGCTGCAACAACACCTGCACGTTCTGCATCGTGCCCGCGCTGCGCGGCAAGGAGGTCGACCGCCGTCCCGGTGACGTGCTCGCCGAGGTGCAGGCACTCGTCGATCAGGGCGTGCTCGAGGTGACCCTGCTCGGCCAGAACGTGAACTCCTACGGCGTGAACTTCGTCGATCCCGACCAACCGCGCGACCGGGGCGCCTTCGCCCAGCTGCTGCGCGCGACCGGGCAGATCGAGGGCCTCGAGCGGGTGCGCTTCACCTCCCCGCACCCGGCGGAGTTCACCGACGACGTCATCGAGGCGATGGCGCAGACGCCCACCGTCTGCCCGCAGTTGCACATGCCGTTGCAGTCGGGCTCGGACCGGATCCTCAAGGCGATGCGCCGCTCGTATCGCAAGGAACGGTTCCTCGGCATCATCGACAAGGTGCGCGCCGCGATGCCGCACGCCTCGATCACCACCGACATCATCGTCGGCTTCCCCGGCGAGACCGAGGAGGACTTCCTCGAGACCCTCGACGTGGTTCGGCGCGCGCGGTTCACCAGCGCCTACACCTTCCAGTACTCCAAGCGTCCCGGTACCCCGGCCGCCGAGCTGCCCGATCAGCTGCCCAAGGCGGTCGTCCAGGAACGCTTCGAGCGGCTGATCGCGCTGCAGGATCAGGTTTCCTGGGAAGCCAATCAGGCGCTCATCGGCACCGAGGTGGAACTGCTCGTGGCCGAGGGCGCGGGCAAGAAGAACGCGGTGACCGCCCGGATGAGCGGTCGCGCGCGCGACGGTCGACTGGTGCATTTCCGGCCCGGTGAGGTGCGCGGGATCCGTCCCGGCGACATCGTCACCGTCGACATCACCGAGGCCGCGCCGCACCACCTCATCGCCGACAGCGCGGTGAAGTCGCATCGGCGCACCGCCGCCGGTGACGCGCACGAACGCGGGATCACGCCCAAGACCGCGCCCATCGGGGTCGGGCTCGGGCTGCCGCGCATCGGCGCGCCGGTGGTGGAACCGGTCGCGAGCGGGTGCTCGACCGGATGCTCGGCGTGACCGCCGACGACGAATCTACTACCGGACGTAGTGGGTCGGGTGCGGGTGACGAGCCTGGGGATGGCACAGTGGGACCCACCAATGATCAGCCTGTGGACAGGAGCCCGAACCCGGTGAACCCGACACGCGACGACCAGGATTTCGAACAGTTCCGCGGCGATCTCGACGCGGTCGAGCGCCGTATCGCCGGGGAGATCGACCCCGGCGCGCGAGCGCTGGTGGTGGCGGGCGCGGTCTTCGCGCTGCTGTTCTCGCTGGTGCTGCCGACGGCGGGCAGCGCGCGCGGTTTCGACGTCCTGCTCAACACCGAGGCCGCCGGTGCCGAACACATCGGGCTGCCGTCGCGGATCTTCGTGTGGTTGGCCATCGTCTTCGGTGTCGGCTTCTCGCTGCTGGCGCTGACCACCCGCCGCTGGGTGCTGGCCTGGATCGCGTGCGCGGGTTCGGCCGTGGGCAGCGTGTTCGGTGTGCTGTCCATCTGGCACCGCCAGACCCCCGGCCTGGGCAACTACGAGGGCGCGGGCCCCGGCATCGGCCTGATCCTGGGCACCGTCGCGATCATGGTGCTCACCTTCCACTGGATCCGGGTGGTGTGGAGTCGCACGGCCGTGCAGCTCGCCGCCGAGGAACAGCGACGCAACGCGGCCCGCGAGGCCGAGGATCGCGACCGCAAGCGCCTGACCGGCGAATAGCCTCCCGACAACGAAACCCCCGACCGATCCGGTCGGGGGTTTGGTGTCTGTCGGCCGACTGGCCTCAGTGCGAACAGTTGTCGCGGTAGGGGATTCGCGACCTACAGATTGCTGACGGCGCCTTCGGCCGCCTCGGCCCACTCACGCCACTGCTGAGCCTGCGCGAGCGCCTTGTCCGCGTCGCGCTTCTTGCCCGCCGCGGTGGCCTTGGCGGCCTGCTCCTCGAACTGGGCGACCCGCTCGCGGAACTGCGCCGCACGGGCGACCGCCTCGGGATCGGAGCGCCGCCACTGCTGATCGGCGGCGTCGCGGACCCGCTTCTCGATCGCGCGCAGCTTGCCTTCCAGCTCCTGCATGCGCTCGCGCGGGACCTTGCCGACGGCATCCCACTTGTCCTGCAGTTCGCGCAGCGCGTTGCGAGCGGCGTCGACACCGTTGGCCGGGTCGATGTGCTCGTAGGCGGCGAGCAGTTCGAGTTTGGCGGCGGCGTTCTGGTCGAACTCGGCGTCGCGCTCGGAGACCGCGGCGTTGCGGGCGGCGAAGAACACGTCCTGGGCGCTCTTGAACCGCCGCCACAGCGACTCGTCGGCCTCGCGCGGCGCCCGGCCCGCGGCCTTCCACTCGGTGAGCAGGTCGCGGAACACCGCGGCGGTGCCCGCCCAGTCGGTGGAGTCGGCCAGTTCCTCGGCGCGCACGCAGAGTTCTTCCTTGCGCGTCTTGGCGGTGGCGCGTTCGCGGTCGAGGTCGGCGAAGTGGGCGCCGCGACGCCGGTTGAACGCCTCGCGGGCCTTGGAGTAGCGCTTCCACAGGGCGTCGTCGACCTTGCGATCGACCCCGCGGATCGACTTCCACTCGTCGAGGATCTCGCGCAGCCGGTCGCCGGCGGCCTTCCACTGGGTGGAGTCGGCGGCGATCTGCTCGGCCTCGGCGGCGAGAGCTTCCTTGCGCTCGGTGTGCTCGTGCCGGGCCCGGTCCTTCTCCTCCTTGGCGTGCGCGGCGGCTTCCTCGGAGTGCTCGGTGATGGCCTGCAGGCGGGCCGCGAGACCGTCGAGATCGCCGATCACCGCGGCGGTGGGCAGCGTCTCGGCCAGGGCGAGGGCGGCGGTCTTGGTCTTGCGCGCGTCGGCGCCCGCGGCCAGGCGGGCCTCGAGCAGCGCGACCTCGGTGGCCAGGTCGTCGAAGCGGCGACCGAAGTGCTCGAGGCCCTCGGCGGCGTCGCCGGCCTGCCAGGAGCCGATCACGCGTTCGCCGTCGGCGGTGCGCACCCAGGCGGTGCCGTCCTCGTCGACGCGGCCCCATTTGCTCGGGTCGGTGACGGCCGGGACGATCACCGGATGCGGGTGCGGTTGGTCGGGACCCGGCGCCGGTTTCACGGCGTGCGGTTTCGGCGCCTTCGCGCCGGGCTTGGGGGTACCGGACGGTCGCGGGGCCGGACCGGGGGTGGGCTTCGCGGTTCCGTTGCTGTCGGTCATTGCTCTCCGTCCCTGCCGCGCGTCACGGCTGCCTGGTTACGCCCTAGCACATCCCATTGAACCCGGTTCGAGTCGAGGAAACCATCGATCCGGCGGATCGACGAGCCGATTTCCTGGGATTTCGTCCCGGACGACGTGGGTAGTCGCACACGAAAACACTAGCAATCACGGTGGGCATCACCGCGCCGGACACTCGCAGACCCGTGCGCGCCACCGCGACGCCGGATGCGGGTCACCGACGCGGCTGCGGCTACGGTTACCGCGTGTTCTCGATAGCGGCCCTGGTCCCGTCGCCGCCGATGCTGGTGCCCGAACTGTGCGGGCGGGTTTCCGGGTCGGGCAGCGATCCCGACGATCCGACCTCGGTGCTGCGCGCGGCCGCCCTCGACGCCGCCGCGAACCTGGCCGCACGCGCGGACCGGTGGGTGGTGCTCGGCGTCGACAGCCATGACCGAACCTACGGTCCGGCGACGCGCGGGACGTTTCGCGGGTTCGGCGCCGATGTGGTGGTCGGCCTCGGACCGGTCGACGGGCAGCCGGAGCCGGCAGACGCCCAGCTTCCGCTTCCGGTACTGATCGCCGGATGGTTGCGGGAACGGGTCGCGCCGCGAATTCCGGTGCACGCGAGACTGTTCGCGGCGGACACCGCGCCCTCGGACTGTATGTCGGCGGGAGCCGCGCTGCGCGCCGAACTCGACGGCGCGTCGGAGTCGGTCGGGGTACTGGTCGTCGCCGACGGTGCCGCGACCCTGACCGTGCAGGCGCCCGGCTATCTCGACGAGCGCGCGCTGCCACTACAGCAACGCCTCGACGCCGCCCTCGCCAGCGGTTCGCGGGCCGGCCTGGCCGCGCTCGAGCCCGACCTGTGCGCGGCGGTGCTGCTCGACGGACGCGCCGCCCACCAGGTCATGGGCGGACTGTTCGCCGCCGACGCGGCCGATCCGCGGGTGCGTACCCTCTACCGGGGCGCCCCCTTCGGTGTGGGCTACGACGTGAGCGTGTGGCAACCCGGCGGACAGGACGGTGACCAGTGACTCCGAGACCGATCGCGGTCGTCGGCCCCACCGCCACCGGCAAATCCGACCTGGCCCTGGATCTGGCCGCCGAACTCGACGGCGAGATCGTCAACATCGACGCCATGCAGCTGTATCGCGGGATGGACCTCGGCACCGCGAAACTGCCGCCCGCGCAGCGTCGCGGCATCGCCCACCACCTGCTCGACGTTCTCGACGTCACCGAGACCGCCACGGTCGCGGCGTATCAGAGCGCGGCGTTGGCGATCGTCGAGGACATCCTCGCGCGCGGCAGGACGCCGGTCATCGTGGGCGGCTCGATGATGTACGTGCAGGCGCTGCTCGACGAGTGGGATTTCCCCGCCACCGACCCCGAGGTCCGCGCGCGCTGGGAGGCCGTGCTCGCCGAGCAGGGCGTGCGGGCCCTGCACCTGGCGCTGCGGGACGCGGACCCGGTCGCCGCCGACACCATCCTGCCCACCGACGGTCGCCGGATGGTGCGCGCGCTCGAGGTCGTCGAACTGACCGGCCGCCCCTTCGCCGCCTCGGCCCCGACCATCGGCACCCCGCGCTGGAACACCCGCATCATCGGCGTCGACCGCGAGACCGCCGCCCTGGACGCGCGCATCGAGGCCCGCACCGCCCTGATGTTCGACACCGGCCTGGTCGAGGAGGTCCGCGGCCTGCTCGAGCACGGCCTGCGCGAAGGCCAGACCGCCCGCCGCGCCATCGGCTACGCCCAAGTGCTGGCCTACCTCGACGACGAATACGACCTCGCCCACGCCCGCGAGCGCACCCTCATCGGCACCCGCCGGTACGTGCGCAGGCAGCGGTCGTGGTTCCGCCGCGACCCCCGGGTGAGCTGGGTCGACGGCGCCGATCCCCGGCTCGTCGCGACAGCACTGGCCCTGCTGGACGCGGCGGGCATCGACCAGACAGGACGGACCGCGCAGTGACCCGACGAGTGACAACCCGCAACGCCTCGGTGCAGGTGTGGCAGGCCTACCTCAACAACCGGACCAAACGTCATCGTGACGGCCGGTTTCTCGTGCAGGGCGTGCGCCCGATCACCCAGGCCCTCGACAACGGCTGGCCCCTGGAAACGCTGATCTACCGGCTCGGCGGCCCCGAACTGTCGAGTTGGGCGCGCGAGGTGCTCGACACCGCCGACGTGCCCCAGATCGGGCTGGTCCCCGAACTCATCGCCGAACTGGGTGAGAAGGCGGCCAACGCCCCGGAGATCGTCGCCGTGGCGGTGGCCAAGCACCCGGACCTGGCCGAATACGCGCCCGGCGAACCGGGGGAGGACGCGCCGGTGGTGGTCGTGTTCGACCGACCGAACTCGCCCGGCAACCTCGGCACGCTCATCCGCTCGGCCGACGCCTTCGGCGCGTCCGGGGTGATCGTGACCGGCCACGGCGCCGACCAGTTCGACCCGCAGGCGGTGCGCGCCTCCACCGGTTCGCTGTTCGCGATGCCGGTGCTGCGCGCGGCGGGGCCCGCCCAGATCCTCGAATTCCGGGATCGGCAGGTGGCGCGCGGCATCCCGACCCGCATCGTCGGCACCGACGAGCACGCGCCGGGCACCATCTACGATCACGACTTCACCGGGGCCACCATCCTGGTCGTCGGCAACGAGACCGCCGGGATGAGCGCGGCCTGGCTCGAGGCCTGCGACGACCTGGTCACCATCCCGATGGGCGGCACCGCCAGCTCGCTCGGCGCGCCCTCGGCGGGGGCGATCAGCCTCTACGAGATCGCCCGGCAACGACGCACCTTCGCCCGCTAACGCACCCCTTTCGCCGCAGAGGAGAATGAACAGCGTGTCCGATATCGAATTCAGCAAGGGCCACGGCACCCAGAACGACTTCGTGGTGCTGCCCGACCTCGAGGTCCGTCTCGACCTGACCGCCGACCGGGTGGCGGCCCTGTGCGACCGACAGCGCGGCCTCGGCGCCGACGGGGTGCTGCGCGTGGCCAAGGCCGGTGCGCTGCTCGGCGCGGGTGTGCTCGAGGCGCTGCCCGAGGGGGTCGGCGCCGAGGACTGGTTCATGGACTACCGCAACGCCGACGGGTCGATCGCGGAGATGTGCGGCAACGGCGTGCGGGTCTTCGCGCACTACCTCAACGCCAGGGGGCTGGAATCGCGCACCGAGTACGTGGTCGGCAGTCGGGCCGGGGCGCGTCCGGTGGTCGTGCACGCGGCGGCGGCCACCGACGGTGAGGTCACCGTGGACATGGGCGTCGTGCGCGAACTCGGCACCTCCACCGCCACCCTCGCGGGCTGGGCGCTGGCCGGCATCGGCATCGATGTGGGCAATCCGCATCTGGCCTGTGTCGACGAGGCCCTGACTGCCGAGTCGCTGGCCAAACTCGATCTGAGCGCCTCGCCCGGCTTCGATCCCGACCTGTTCCCGCACGGGGTGAACGTCGAGATCCTCACCGCCCTCGACGCCGACAACGCCGTGGACATGCGCGTCTACGAGCGGGGCGTGGGCGAAACCCGGTCGTGCGGAACGGGAACCGTGGCCGCGGCCGCCGCCGCGCTGACCGCCGCGGGCGTGTCGGTGGGCACCGAGACCGGCGAGGTCACCGTGCGGGTGCCCGGCGGGACCGTGCGGATCACGATCGTGCAGGGACGCGCGTGGATGCGCGGTCCGTCGGTCCTGCTGGCCACCGGGACCCTGTCGCGAACGTGGTGGGATGCGCAGTAGCGCGATAACCGCGTGCGTGGTGTCACCCGGACGTGGCAGCATGGACAACGTATGACGAAACCAGTAGAACCCACAGAATCCACCTCGGCCGAGGATTCCACCGCGGCCGAGCCCGACGTGACCGCCGATCGCGGTGATGTCGACGATGCGCTGGCCCGCCACGCCGCGCGCATGAAACAGCCCGGTTGGGCGGCCGAGCCGACGCGCGGTGAGATGCAGCTCGACGAGCGCTCCTCGCTGCGTCGCGTCGCCGGGCTGTCCACCGAGCTCACCGACATCACCGAGGTCGAGTACCGGCAGCTGCGCCTCGAGCGCGTCGTGCTCGTCGGGGTGTGGACCACCGGCAGCTCCGCCCAGGCCGAGGCGAGCATGGTCGAGTTGGCGGCGCTGGCCGAGACCGCGGGCTCGGAGGTCCTCGAGGCGCTCATCCAGCGCCGCGACAAGCCCGACCCGGCCACCTACATCGGTTCGGGCAAGGCCGAGGAGCTGCGCACCGTGGTGCTCGACTCCGGCGCCGACACCGTGATCTGCGACGGTGAGCTCACCCCCGCCCAGCTCACCGCGTTGGAGAAGGTCGTCAAGGTCAAGGTCATCGACCGCACCGCGCTGATCCTCGACATCTTCGCCCAGCACGCCACCTCCCGTGAGGGCAAGGCCCAGGTCGCGCTGGCGCAGATGGAATACATGCTGCCGCGACTGCGCGGCTGGGGTGAGTCGATGTCGCGCCAGGCCGGTGGTCGCGCGGGCGGCGCCGGTGGCGGTGTGGGTACGCGTGGTCCCGGTGAGACCAAGATCGAGACCGACCGGCGGCGCATCCGCGAGCGGATGGCCAAGCTGCGGCGGGAGATCCGCGAGATGAAGACCGCGCGCGACACCATGCGCGCCCGACGCACCGAGAGCGGCGTGCCCTCGATCGCCATCGTCGGCTACACCAACGCGGGCAAGTCCAGCCTGATGAACTCGCTCACCGGCGCGGGCCTGCTCGTGCAGGACGCGCTGTTCGCCACCCTCGACCCGACCACCCGCCGGGCCGCGCTCGACGACGGTCGCGAGATGGTGTTCACCGACACCGTCGGTTTCGTGCGCCACCTGCCCACCCAGCTCGTCGAGGCCTTCCGCTCCACCCTCGAGGAGGTCACCGGTGCCGACCTGCTGCTGCACGTCGTCGACGGCGCCGACCCGCTGCCGCTCGAGCAGATCAAGGCGGTGCGCGAGGTGATCACCGACGTGATCCGCGAGCAGGGCACCCCCGCACCGCCGGAACTGTTGGTGGTCAACAAGATCGACGCCGCCGACCCCAACGAGCTCACCCGGTTGCGCGGGATGCTGCCGAAGGCGGCGTTCGTCTCGGCACACACCGGCGCGGGCATCGAGGAGTTGCGTGAGCGACTGCCGGAGGTACTCGGCGGCCTCGATGTCGACATCAGTGTGCTGCTGCCTTACAGCCGCGGCGACCTGCTGGCCCGCATCCACGCCGACGGGCGCATCATCACCGCCGATCACGAGGAGGGCGGGACCCGCGTGCGTGCGCGCGTGCCGCACTCCTTGGCCGCGGCCCTGTCGGAATACGCCCATTCCGGACCGGCGGAGCCTGCGCGCAGCTGAACCACCCCGCCCTGATTTGCCCGCCGGTTGCGGTCAAATGTCGATGGGACACAAGCGTTTTCGGACGCTATCGTCGTATATCGACAGCAGGAGGGTGTTATGTCGAACGATCAACAGCGCATCGATGACGTGCGGGGGACCAGCGGCGGAATTCTGTCGGACGGGGCGCCGCTGGATCCCACGCCGAGCGAATGGGATATCCGCGCGCTCGAGGCGTTGCTCGCGCCGCTGCGCGTGTGGACCAGTCCCCGGTTCTACGGCCTGGACAACATCCCGGCCGAGGGACCGGTGCTGATCGTGGCCAACCACAACCTGCTCGGCGGGATCGACGCGCCGCTGATCATGCCGGAGATCCTGCGCGAACGCGGTCGCCTGGTGCGCGGCCTGGCCGAGCACGTGTTGATGGTGCCCGGGGTGCGCCACTTCCTGCACCATTTCGGCACCGTGCGCGGTACCCGGTCGAACTGCCTGACACTGCTCGAGCGCGGGGAAGCGGTGGTGGTGTTCCCCGGCGGCGGTCGCGAGGCGATCCGGCGATCCGGCGAGAAGTACGTGCTCAAATGGGAGGGCCGCACCGGTTTCGCCCGCATGGCGATCCAGGCCGGGGTGCCGATCGTGCCGCTGGCGATGATCGGCGTCGACGACGCGCTCGACATCGTCGTCGACGGCCAACACCCGGTCATGGCCCCGCTGCGCTGGACCTGCCGCCTGCTCGGCATCAACCCCGAACTGAGCCCACCCCTGGTCACCGGCGTAGGCCCGACCTTCCTACCCCGCCCCGAGCGCTTCTACTTCTCCGCGGGCGCCCCCATCGACCCCACCCCGTGGACCCGGTCCGACGACCTCGACAGCGCCGCCGCCGACCTGCGCGACGTGGTCCGCAAGGGCCTCGAGGAGGAACTGCAGTTCCTGTTCAACGAACGCGACCGCGACACCGGCCGCACCCTCGCCGGCCGCCTCCGCAACGCGCTTCCCTGGTAACCGGTCCTGCCCGAGCCGCCGCCACTCGACCCTGGACGGTTGATCACCACGCTGTGGTGGCGGATTTCGGGGCCGGCGGTGACACCAGAGCGTGGTGATCACCGGTCCAGTGGTGGGGGAGTGGGAATGCTGGGGGTGTCGATGCCGTTGACCCGGTTATGCGGACTGGAGTCCGGTTGGTGAGAGGGTGGCGGTGATGCGACAGGTCGAGGTGGTGCCCGGTGCGGAACGTCGACGCTGGCGGACCGAGTGGCTCGATTCGCGGCAGTCGTTTCCGGTGACCGGCAACTTCGTACACGAGGACTACGCGCACGGGCTGCTGCTCGTGCACAACGAGGACATCGTGGCACCGGGTGAGGGGTTCGACTCCCATCAGCACCGCGACACCGAGATCCTCACCTGGGTGCTGGAAGGCAGTATCGTGCACCAGGATTCGGCCGGGCACTCGGGTGTGATCCGGCCCGGTCTCGCCCAGCGGATGAGCGCGGGCACCGGCGTGCTGCACTCGGAGCGCAACGGCGCGGGCTACCGCGAGCGCGATCGTCTGCACGTGGTGCAGATGTGGATTCCGCCCGACACCACCGGCGTGGCCCCGAGCTACCAGGAACTCGACATCGAGGGTGACCTCGCCCGCAACGCGCTGGTTCCGGTGGCCTCCGGGTTGGCCCGCCATCGCGGCGAGTCGGCGATCGGCCTCGGCAACCGTCACGCGGCCTTCCACGTCGCCCGCCTCGACCCCGGTTCCGCGATCACGGTGCCCGACGCCCCCTACGGCCATGTCTTCGTGGCGCGCGGCCGCGTCGACTACGAAGGGCACGGCGTCCTCGAACAGGGCGACGCGGTGCGTCTGACCGCGAACGGCGGCCACCGCGTCACCGCGCTGACCGCCGCCGAACTACTGATCTGGGAGATGCACGCGAGCGCGCGCCGCTAGACCTTGCGGATGACCGTGACGACCTTGCCCAGGATTTGCGCGTCGTTACCCGGAATGGGTTCGAAGTGCGGGTTGTGCGGCATCAGCCACACGTCCTTGCCGGTGCGCTTGAACGTCTTCACGGTGGCCTCGCCGTCGATCATCGCCGCGACGATATCGCCGCCCTCGGCCACGTTCTGCTGGCGCACCACCACGAAATCGCCGTCGCAGATGGCCGCGTCGATCATCGACTGACCCACGACCTTGAGCAGGAACAGCGAACCCTCGCCGACCAGTTCGCGCGGCAGCGGGAACACGTCCTCCACGGCCTGCTCGGCCAGGATCGGCCCACCGGCGGCGATGCGACCCAGGACCGGGACGAAGGTGGGGGTGGGGCGGTTCGGATCGGCCTCGTCGGCCTGCTGGGGCAGTGCGGTGACCGCGTGCACCGCCTCGTCGAGCCCGCGCACGTTCACCGCGCGGGGCCGATTCGGGTCGCGGCGTAGATATCCCTTGCGTTCGAGCGCGCGCAGCTGGTGGGCCACCGAGGAGGTGGAGGTGAGCCCGACCGCGTCACCGATCTCGCGGATGCTGGGCGGATAGCCCCGTTCGGTCACCGAGGACCGGATGACATCGAGGACCGTGCGTTGACGCACGGTGAGATCCGCGCCGGATCCCGATGTGACGGTGCCGGTGCCGCTTTCGTCACCCGTGTCGTCTGTGTGGGTCACCGTGTCCCGCCCTTCTGAGTTGTCGAATTCGCTGTCTCGAGGCTAGTCGGGCCACGCCGAACTATCAAACATCTGTTCGAGCATGTCGGGCGTTTCGTGCTGACATCGGCGCCGGGATCTGGTAGAAATCGAACATCAGTTCGTCGCACAGGTGTTCGAACAACGGGAGGCATTGCCGCCTCACCAGTACTTTCTCGCAGCAGCGGAGCACACCACCCCGGAGGTTCTTCCGATGAGCACAGCCACCAGCGCCCTGCGTTCCTTCGACTCCACCGCGGCCCCGCAGCCGCTGCCTCGCCGTCGCCGAATCCCCCGCACCCCACGCCCGTTCACCCTCGTCCGTCCCACGCCCTCACCCACCGAAAACCGGGCGCGGGCAATCGACGCGCCGCCCGCCTCCACTCCTGTCGAAACTCGAGCCCCGGCCGATGTCGCCCGCAGTATCGTCCGGTCCGGGGTGCTGAGCGCTCCCACGAACACCACCGCCACCGAACCGGCGGATATCGTCCGCCCACCGCGTCGCATCCCGCTCACCGACGCCGAACTCGACCTCGCCTTCGCCACGGTGCCCCGCAGCGAACCGGCGATGCGCACCGAACGTACGACCGGCACTGAACGCAGGACCGGCGACGAATCTGTGGTCCGCACGGAGCCTCGGGTCCACGCCGACCGCCGAGCGCGCAACGAACTCGTGAAGCGCGGGGAGTCCGTGCCGGGCCGGGAAGCCGCGACCCACCCGGAATCTGTGGCGGGTCGGGAATCGCGAACCCGTGTGGGACTTCGGCCATCGGCGGATCGAGGGCCCCGGCCGCGCGCGCCGCGCACCGAAGTCTCGCTCTACACCCGCGGCTCCGTGCCCAGCGCTCGGCCCGCGCGCGGTCTGCACCCCCTGCACCGGGTCGAACAGGCCAAGGTCGGTTTCGCGACGCTGGCGGTCACCGCGCTGGTGACCGCGTTGCTCGTGGTCGCGTTCCTGCTGCTGGCGCATGTGCGGTCGGGCAGTTTCGTCGACCAGATCGACTCCTCGGTTCCCGGTGTCTCGCAGCAGTCGGGTCTGCCGGCGATGCCGGGCACGGTTCGGTGACGGGGTATTGCCGACCGCTCATCGAGTGACACCGACCGGGACCCGACGTCGCGTCCGGTTCCGACATCTCGCCACACCCGGACACGCAGTGACGGGTGATGTGATCATGACCGGTATCCTGTCAAGCGCCATGGAATAGAAGTGCGCATCGACGAAGGAACCCTCGGATGCATTGCCCGTACTGCCGACACCCCGACTCGCGCGTCGTCGACTCGCGGGAAGTCGAAGAGGGCACCGCGATCCGCCGCCGCCGTTCCTGCCCGGCCTGTTCGCGCCGCTTCACCACGGTCGAGACCGCGATCCTGTCGGTGGTCAAGCGCAGCGGGGTGACCGAACCGTTCAGCCGCGAGAAGGTCATCGTCGGCGTGCGCCGCGCCTGCCAGGGCCGCGAGGTCGACGACGACGCCCTGAACCTGCTCGCCCAGCAGGTCGAGGACGCCGTGCGCGCCACCGGTTCCCCCGAGGTCCCCAGCCACGAGGTCGGCCTCGCCATCCTCGGCCCCCTGCGCGACCTCGACGAAGTCGCCTACCTCCGCTTCGCCTCGGTCTACCGATCCTTCACCAGCGCCGCCGATTTCGAACGCGAGATCACCGAGATGCGCGCCGCCCGCGCCGCGGCCGTCACCACCGACTGATCGGCCCGACACCGCCGCAGCGCGAATCCGGCTCGCCGGATCCGAGCCGCGACGACTCCACGCGGTCTCAGCGGCGGATCGAGCTGATCGCCTTCTCGATGCGCTTGGCCGAGACCGGGTACGGCGTGCCCAGTTTCTGGGCGAAGAGGCTGACGCGCAGTTCCTCGATCATCCACCAGATCTCGGTGACCTCGCGCGCGTTCTTGCGGGCGGGAGGTAGGGCGGCGACGAGTTTGTCGTAGGCGGCGAGCATGCGATCGACCTCGACCATGGCCTGTCGGTCGCGCACCGCCGAACCCGGCAGCGATTCCAGGCGTTGGGCCGCCGCGAGCAGGTAGCGGGGGAGATCGCGCAGGCGGACCCGTCCCCATTCGGCGACGAAGCCGGGGAACAGCAGGTCGTCGAGTTGCTGGGAGACGTCGTCGGCGATATCGGTTTCCAGCGTGTCGGCCAGGGCGGCCCGAGCCTGCTGGGCGGCGGCCAGCACCGGCACGACGGCGCGGATCAGCGCGACCACGGCGGTGCTCAGCTGCGGGCGCACGGCCGCGACCAGCTTGTCGAACTCCTCGGGGGAGCGCACGGGGCCGCCCGCCTTGGCGATGAGTTCGTCGGCGGCGGCGACCCGGCAGTCCTCGACCAGCGCGTCGAGGGAACCGTCGGGGTTCTGGCTCAGGGCGAGGCGGTCGCGGGCGGGCAGGCCCGCGGTCACCGCGCGGGTGGAGGTGGGGACGGCGGCCAGCAGCAGCGTGCGCACGCCCGCGCGCATGGCGGCGGCCTGTTCGCCGGGCGAGCTCAGCACGCGCACCGCCACACCGTCGCCCTCGGGAACCAGCGCGGGATAGCCGGTCACGGTCTGGCCGGCGACCTGGCGGCTCACCGTCGGCGCCACCGAGCCCAACGATTCCGAGGTCCACACCGTGGCGGGCGCCCGCTCGGCGCCGGCGGTCGCACGGGCCACCGACGCCGACACCTGGTCGGCCAGTTGGGCTTTCAGTTGCGGCAGACTCTTGCTCTTGGCGAGCACGGTGCCCCGCTGATCGACCGCGGCGAAGGTCATGCGCAGGTGATCGGGCAGGGCGGTGGGGGACAGGTCCTCGGCGGTGATGGTGGCCGAACCCAGTCGCGACAGTTCGCGCGCGAGCCCGGTGCGCAGCGGTTCGGCGCGCGGGGTGAGCGCGCGCAGGGCCGCCGCGGCGAAATCCGGTGCCGGAACCACGGCGCGACGCAACGTCTTCGGCAGCGTCTTGATGAACGCGGCCGCCAGTTCCTCACGCATGCCCGGCACCAGCCAGTCGAAGCCGACCGCCCGCACGTGGGCGAGCTGCTCGACCGGGATCCGCGCGGTCACACCGTCGTCGTCCTGGCCGGGCTCGAACTGGTAGGTGAGCGGGAAACTCAGCTCGCCCTGGCGCCACGCGTCCGGGAAATCGGTCGGGTCCAAGGCGGCGACACCGGTATTGACCACGGTGTCGGTCGAGAAGTCCAGCAGGGTGGGATCGTTGCGTTCGGTCTTGCGCCACCAGCTGTCGAAGTGGCGCACCGAGACGATGTCGGCCGGGATGCGCTGGTCGTAGAACTCGAACAGCACCTCGTCGTCGACGAGGATGTCGCGGCGCCGGGCCCGATGCTCGAGATCGGCCACATCGTCGATGAGAGCGCGATTGCGGGCGAAGAACCCGTGCCGCGTCTGCCACTCGCCCTGGACCAGGGCGTGGCGGATGAACAGTTCACGCGACTGCTCCGGGTCGATGCGCCCGAAGTCCACGGGCCGCCCGGTCACCAGCGGCACGCCGTAGAGCGTGGCCCGCTCGTATGCTCGCGCCGAACCCCGCTTGGACGACCAGTGCGGTTCGGAGTAGGTGCGCTTGACCAGGTCACCGGCCAGCCGCTCGGCCCATTCCGGCTCGACCTTGGCCGCGATGCGCCCCCACAGCCGCGAGGTCTCCACCAGCTCCGCCGCCATCACCCAGCGCGGCGCCTTCTTGGCCAGCGACGACCCGGGAAAGATCATGAACTTGGCATTGCGCGCCCCGAGGAATTCCCGCGACTCCGCTTCGCGCACACCGATATGCGAGAGCATGCCCGCCAGCAGCGACTGATGGATCTGCGCGCTCGGCCACGGCATTGCATCGTCCTCGACCACCGAATCCGCCTGCCCGCGAACAGTTTTCGCGCCACCGTCGCGCGCCTGCCCCCGCCCGGCACCGTCACGAGGGGACTCACCCCGGCGTGCGCCGTCCCGTCGGCCCCCCGAAGAATCCTCGCGCCCGCCGGTGTGGCCCGTCGAATCCGCTACCGCGCGTTGGGTGTTCGCCCGACCTCGGCCACGACGGCCAGTGCCCGACGAGTCGTCGGTGGCCCCTCGGCCGCGACGCCCGGTTCTCGAAGCGCCGTCGCCCTCCGCGCGGCCGGAAGTGGCTTCTCCGCCCGACGAGGCGCTGTCCGACTTCGCGTGGCTGTCGTTCCAGCCCATGCCTCGCACGATGGTCCGCAACTGGCCGTGTAGGTCCTGCCACTCCCGGATTCGCAGGTAGTGCAGGAACTCGTCGCGGCACATGCGACGGAACTGGTTGGACGACAGGGACTTCCGCTGTTCGGTCAGGTAGTCCCACAGGCGCAGGTACGACAGGAAGTCCGAGCCCTCGACGGTGAAGCGCGCGTGCTGGGTGTCGGCGGCCTGCTGATGCTCGACCGGTCGCTCGCGCACGTCCTGGATCGACAGCGCCGCCACGATGACCAGCACTTCGTCCAGGCACCCATTGCGGTGGGCTTCGACGAGCATGCGGGCCATGCGCGGGTCCACCGGCAGCTGCGCCATCTCGCGCCCGATCGGGGTGAGGCGCAGGTGCCCGTCCGAATCCTCGTCGCCGCCGAGGGTTTTCGAGCTGCCATGCGCGAGGGCCCCGAGTTCCTCGAGCAGGGCGATGCCGTCGCGGATGGCGCGGCGATCGGGGGCCTCCACGAACGGGAAGCTCTCGATATCGCCCAGGCCCAGCGCCGTCATCTGCAGGATGACCGCGGCGAGGTTGGTGCGCAGGATCTCCGGTTCGGTGAACGCGGGCCGCGCCTCGAAGTCCTCCTCCGAGTACAGGCGGATGCAGATACCGTCGGCGACACGACCACAGCGACCGGATCGCTGCCGGGCCGACGCCTGCGAAACCTCCTCGATCGGCAGTCGCTGCACCTTGGTGCGCATCGAATACCGGGAGATCCGGGCGGTGCCGGGGTCGATGACGTAGCGGATGCCGGGCACCGTCAGCGAGGTCTCGGCGACATTGGTGGCCAACACCACGCGGCGCCCGGTGTGCGGGGCGAACACCTTGTGCTGCTCGGCCGCCGACAGTCGCGCGTACAGCGGCACGATCTCGGTGCGGGGCAGTCGCAGGTCGCGTAGGGCGTCGGCGGTGTCGCGGATCTCGCGTTCGCCGGACAGGAACACCAGCACGTCACCGTCGCCCTCGGCGAACAGTTCGCGCACCCCGTCGGCGATGGCGTCGGTCGGATCGCGGTCCACCACGCGGGTGTCCTCGTCGTCCTCGACCCCGGGCAGTTCCAGCGACAGCGGCCGATACCGCAACTCCACCGGATACGAGCGCCCCGACACCTCGACGATCGGGGCGGGCGTGCCCTGCGCGTCGGCGAAGTGGCGGGCGAACAGTTCGGGGTCGATGGTGGCCGAGGTGATGATCACCTTGAGATCGGGCCGCCGCGGCAGCAACTGCTTGAGATAGCCGAGCAGGAAGTCGATATTGAGGCTGCGTTCGTGCGCCTCGTCGATGATGATCGTGTCGTAGCGGCGCAGCATCCGGTCGCGTTGGATCTCGGCGAGCAGGATGCCGTCGGTCATGAGCTTGACCAGCGTGCGATCGGAGGCCTGATCGGTGAACCGGACGGTGTAGCCGACCACGTCGCCGAGTTCGGTGCCCAGTTCCTCGGCGATGCGTTCGGCCACCGTGCGCGCGGCGAGGCGGCGCGGCTGGGTGTGCCCGATCGTGCCCCGCACGCCGCGACCGAGTTCGAGGCAGATCTTCGGGATCTGGGTGGTCTTGCCCGAACCGGTCTCACCGGCCACGATCACGACCTGGTTGGCGGCGATGGCCGCGGCGATGTCGTCGCGGCGCGCGGACACCGGCAGTTGTTCCGGGTAGGTGATCTGCGGAAGCGCCGCGCGGCGATGGGCCACGCGGGCGGCGGCGGCGTCGATCTGGGCCTCGAGGCCGGGCAGATCGTCGGGACGCGCGCGGTCCAGCAGGCGCCCGAACCGATGTTCGTCGCGCAGCGAGACCTCCGCCAGGCGGGTGCGCAGCGCGCGGGTTCCGGTACTAGCTGTCCTGGTCATTGCGCCTCCCAGCCTAATGGAGGCCGCCACTGGTTTTTCCCCGCGAGCCCCGACCACCCACTCGCGGAGACCAACGACACACCACGAGACGGCGGTTCGCCGGGTTCCTGCCGACCGTCGGGCACCCGTGCGAAGATCCGACCAGTGTTGAGGTGTGCGACGTCGACCGACGCGGGGCGCCCGAACACCGTCGGAACGGAGCCGTCATGAGCGATCAGCCCACCGAACAACGCGACGCGCACGGCGAGCGAACCGCCTGGTGGATTCGGGCCTACCGGATCGGCTTCGGCCTGCTCGGCGTGCTCGCGCTGGTGTGGATCCCCCTGCGCAATATCGACTCGGCCACCTTCTCGCTCACCAACTACCTGAGCTACTTCACCATCGAATCCAACGTGCTCTCGGTGATCGTGCTGCTCGTGGGTGGCGCGCTGGCCCCGCAGGGCGCGCACTGGCAGACCTTCCGGGGCGCGGTCACCCTCTACATGCTGATCACGATGGTCGTCTACGCCGTGCTGCTGGCCGAGGTCGACGTGATGCTCACCGACCGGTGGATCAACGACGTCCTGCACCGCATCGTGCCGCTGGTCCTGCTGCTGGACTGGCTGTTCGTCCCGATGGCGGCGCGCCTGCGGGCCACCCCGCGACTGATCGGCCTGTGGCTGATCTTCCCGGTCGGCTATGGCGTGTACACCCTGATCCGGGGCCCGATCGTCGACTGGTATCCATACCCTTTCATCGATCCGCGGACCCAGGGCTACGGGTCGCTGACCATCGGGCTGGCGGTGTTGCTGGTGGTGTTCGTCGTGCTCGCGGTGGCCATGGCCGCGCTCGGCGACCTGCCCGCGCGGTGGCGCGAACGTCGGTCGGACTGACGGCGGCGGCGGGTCCAGCGCGCACGACCGCGCGCGGTGGAGTAAATGTGGAGCCATGAATGCGCTCTGGCATGGATTCGCCGATATGGGTGCCGTCGATCGTGACGGTGCGTTCGTGATCGCTCGCGGCGAGGGCGCCTACGTCTTCGACACGGCCGGCAAGCGCTACCTCGACGCCACCGCCGGACTGTGGTTCGCCAATGTCGGCCACGGGCGCGGCGAGATCGCCGACGCCACCGCCGCGCAGTTGCGCACCATCGCCCACTACTCCAACTTCGGCGACCTCACCGAAGCCCCCACCCAGGAACTCGCCGAGAAGCTCTCCTCGATCGCCCCGGTGCCCGGCAGCAAGATCTTCTTCACCTCCGGCGGCTCGGACTCGGTGGAGACCGCGGCCAAACTGGCCCGGCGCTACTGGCACGAACAGGGCCGCGCCGACAAGAAGATCCTGGTCGGTCGCCGTTTCGCCTACCACGGCATGCACTACGCGAGCACCTCGCTCGGTGGTCTGACGCCGAACAAGGAGGGCTACGGCGTGCTGGTCGAGGACACCCGCACGGTCGAATGGAACGACGCGAAATCCCTGCTCGCCCTGATCGAGGAGATCGGCGCCGAACGCATCGCCGCATTCTTCTGCGAGCCGATCATCGGCGCGGGCGGGGTGTACCTGCCGCCGGAGGGGTATCTGGCCGAGGTGCGCCAGATCTGCCGCGATCACGACATCCTGTTCGTGGCCGACGAGGTCGTCACCGGTTTCGGTCGCATCGGCGGCTCCTGGTTCGCCTCCACCCGCTTCGACCTTCGCCCCGACCTCATGACCACCGCCAAGGGCCTGACCTCAGGCTATCTGCCGATGGGCGCGGTCTTCATCGCCCCGCACCTGGCCGAACCGTTCTACGCGGGCGGCACCTGGTTCCGGCACGGCTACACCTACGGCGGTCACGCCGGTGCGGCGGCCGCAGCCCTGGCCAACCTCGCCATCGTCGAACGCGAAGGACTCCTCGAGGAAGCCGCGCGCCTCGAAACCACCCTGCACGTCGCCCTGGCCCCGCTGGCCGAGCACCCCCGCGTCGCCGAGGTCCGCAGCGGGCTCGGCGCGGTGGCGGCGGTCCAGTTGGTCGACCCGTCCGAAGGCCCCGCCCTGGTCAAAACCCTGCGCGAACACGGCATCTCCGGCCGCGCCGCCGGTGCGGGCGCCATGCAGATCTCCCCGTCTTTCGTCATGACCGACGCCCAGGTCGCCGACCTGGTCGCGGGCTTCGCCAGCGCGCTGGGGTGATTCGGGACTACCGCACCGGGCCGATCCCCGTTCCTGACGACATGCGGCCACGGATGCTGAGACTCGGGTCCCGCCCGATTCGGTAGGAGGTGAGCCTGCGGTAACGCTCGGGCCGGTGGCTACGCGGGGTCCAGTGCGAGGGTGAAGAACCGGCTCAACGGGTCGGGGGAGTAGCTGCCGAAGGGTCCGCACTCGGTGAACCCGTGGCGCAGGTAGAGGCGGCGCGCGGGGGCGAAGAAGTCCTCGGCGCCGGTCTCGAGGCTCAGGCGGCGGTATCCGCGCTCCCGGGCCACCGCGACGAGATGGGCGAGCACCGCCGCCGCCACCCCACGGCCGGTGAATTCCGGTGCGGTGCGCATGGACTTGATCTCGCCGTGTTCGGGGTCGAGTTCCTTCAGCGCGCCGCACCCGGCGAGATCCGCGCCCACCCAGGCGCTCCACACGGTGATCGCGGGATCACGCAGGGCGGTGAGGTCGAGGGCGTGCATGCTCTCGGCGGGGGAGGTGTCCGCCATTTCGGCGTGGTGGGCGGCGAGTAGGGCGCGGATCGGCGCGCCGGAGAGGTCGTCGGCCACCACGGTGAGCTGGTCGACCGCGGGGGTTCGGCTATCGGTCATGAGTCCAGTTTGCGGGTGCGGGTCGGGTTCGCGCGACTCGGGCACCGTGTTGTCGCGGTGACCGCGCGGTCGACGAAGCCGTGACGCGTGGTGGCCCCACCGAGCCGGCGAACGCGATGCGCAAGCCTGTGACCGCGCGAAACACCCGCGTGGGTGGTGTCGGGGTGCGAGCATTGTCGGGCGGGTGTCGACTCGAAGGTGGTGGGGTGTGGCCGAATTCGTCGAGCAATACGCGTTGGTGCGGTGGCCGGTGGTCGCCGCGTTCGTGCTGGCGTCGGGGATCGTGGCGACCCGGTTGGCTCGGCGCGTGCCGCAGGCGCAGCGTGCCGATACCGCCTCCGACAGCGCGCACCTGCTGATGTGCCTGGCGATGTTGGCGATGCTGGTGTTTCCCGCGGGCACCGACCCGCACGCGATGCGCGGAGTCCTCACCGCGCTCACCGTCACCTTCGCGCTGCTGCTCGTCGAACGCTGCGTACGCCGACGGTCCGGGGCCCCGGACCACGGTGTGCAAGCCCTCGGCTATCACACCGTCGCCGCCGCGGCCATGCTCTACGCGATGGCCGCGCACGGTGCGACACACGGCGAAACCGGCTGGCCCGCGCTCGGATTGGCGGTGCTGTTCGCCCTGGACGCGCTGCTCGTGCTCGCCACCCTCGGGCGCCGATCCCGGTGGCACCACGCCGTCCACCCGGTCGGTTCCCACCCGCTGACCTCGGCGCTGGTACCCCACGTGGTGATGGATATCGGGACGGCGTTCATGCTGATCGCCGCTTTCGCGCGGTGAATACCGATCCACAACCGCGTGTGCTGCGAATTGCCTTAGTGCGGGCAGGAATTCGACGATGAGCGGGCAGCGTGGTCCTCGACACACGCCGGGGCCCGGTGGGGCGCGCGTCCCCGAGATCGCCGCGGGCGCCGACGATCGCGAGCAGATGCACTCGCTCTACAACGCCACCGGCGCCGCGGCCTTCGGTTTGGCGCTGCGTGTGCTGCACCGGCGCGGGGCGGCCGAGGAGGTCGTGCGTGAGGGGTACCGGCGTGCGCGCCTGGCGCGCTGGACCTTCGACGAGGACGAGCCCGAGATCGTCCCCGCCGCCCCGGAGCCCGCGCCGCCACCGCCGCGACCGGGCCCCGACCTCGGCACGCCGTGGGGCCGGGCGGCTTTCGCGGCGACCGGCGTGCGCTCGGACCTGCTCCCGTACGGGGCGATGGATGTCGCCTTCGGCAGCGGCGTCGTCTACGCCCCGAAGGAACCCGGCCCACCCGAGAGCCGCCACGACGACGAGCCCCCCGAACCCGACGAATTCGCGGCCGCGCGCACCCCGCTCGACCGCGACCCCCTCGCCGTCCCCGCCGACCACTCCTGGCTCCTGGCGCAGATCCACCGCCTCGCGGTCCAACGCCTGCGCCTCGACCGCCGCGACGACGACGTCCCCTGGCTGGCCGCCGCCGCCCGACTCGGTTTCGACGACCCCCTCGACAGCCGCTGCGAGGTCTTCGTGCTGGCCTACTACGGCGGCCGCACCTACCGGGCCATCAGCCGCGAGCTGGGCATGCGCGTGCCGATGGTCACCAGATTGCTGGCCGACGGCATCGAACGGCTGGCCGAACAGCGCATCATCGGCTGGCCGGGCAAACAGTCGTGGAGCCCGCCCGGCTCGGTCCTGTCGGTCGCCGACGCCTACGCCCTCGACGCGGTCGCCGAACTCGAACACCACCACATCGAGAACAAACTCAGCGCCACCGCCCCGAACAGCCTGTCCCAGTTCGCGGCCCGCGTGCGCGGCGTGCACGAGATGTTGGCGCTGCTGGCCGTCGACGACGAACACGCCCCGCCGCGCGCCCTGGAAACCCGGATCCTCGCCGACATCGGCACCGATCCGCCTCCGCGGCGCGGCCCCTGGGTGGCGACCCCGCCCTGGCTACGCCGCTTTCACACCTAGAGCACCACCACGTGATCCTCGGCGACCCGTCCGCCGAGCCGAACCCAGCCGTCGGAATCCCACTCGGTGTAGAGCTGGGAACCCTGCCCCTGGGTGATGATCAGCCCGCGCCGCAGCTGCGCGGTGAGCGCGACCGCCGCCGCCCCGGTCGCCTCGTCCTCGGCGATCCCCATGGCGGGGGCGAACATCCGCGAGCGAATCGTGCCGCGCGCCTCGTCGACCCACGCCCACCGGTAGTGCTGGCCCTCGGTGAAATCCGAGGCCGACAGGCCCACCAGTTCCACGAGCGAATCCATCTGGGTGAACTCGAAGGTCGGCGCCCACTCGGCGCGCGCGGTGATCCACGTCAGGCCGTCGGCCTGGGTCACCGCCACCGGACCCGCCGGGACCCGCAGGGTTTCCACCGGCGTGCCCTGCACGTCGAGCCACCACGCCGTGCCCACGGTGGGATGTCCGGCGAAGGGCAACTCCATGGCCGGGGTGTAGATGCGCACGTCGGCGACCCCGTCGACGGGATCGGAGACCACCGTGGTCTCACTGAAACCCAGCCGGGCGGCCAACAGTTGCTTGTCCAGGGCCACGACGTCACCGGCGCGGGCGATGCCGAGCGCATTGCCGAGATTGCCTGCCGGATCGGTGAACACTCGCACGACCTCGACCTGGATATCCGGGGCATCGGGCACATCATGTGCGTTCATGATCGCGAGCCTACCGGGCTGTTCGGTCGGTCTCCCGACGCCACACAGCCCCGACCCGCACCAGCGGATCGGGGCTGTGTACCGCGTGGAAAATCAGACGCCGGCCGACGCCAGCGCCTCGGTGGAGGCCACCGCCTGGCCGACACCGGCCACGATCGCGGCCGCGCGCAGCGACTCGAAGATCACCTCGCGCGACACACCGGCCTCGCGCAGCGTCTTCTCGTGCGCCTCGAGGCAGTGCGCGCACCCGTTGATCGAGGACACCGCGAACGACCACAGCTCGAAATCGGCCTTGTCGACGCCGGGGTTGCCGATGATGTTCATCCGCAGACCGGCGCGCAGGTCGTCGTAGCGACCGTCCAGGAACGCCTTGCCGCGGTAGAACACGTTGTTCATGCCCATGATCGAGGCGGCGCCCAGCGCGGCGTCGTACGCCTCGGCGGACAGCACATCGGCGGCCTCGTCGGCGATCTCGCGCAGGGTGGTGGCCGAGCGGGTGGCCGCGGCCGAGGCGAGCAGGGTGCCCCACAGCTGCTGCTCGTTGAGCACCGTGGTGCGGGCCAGCGAGGACAGGTTGAGCTTGAGGTCCTTGGCGTACTCGGGAAGAGAGTTCTTCAGGTTCTCGATGCTCATATCAGTGGGGCTCCTCTGGGTATTTCGGTGGGGAAGGGTGAATCAGACGCTGGCCGAAAGCAGTTCGCCCGCGTTGATGGTCGGGTCGCCCTTCTTCCAGTTGCAGGCGCACAGCTCGTCGGACTGCAGGGCGTCGAGCACGCGCAGCACCTCGTCGACGTTGCGACCGACCGAACCGGCGGTCACCGAGACGAACTGCACCTCGTTGTTCGGGTCGACGATGAAGGTGGCGCGGTCGGCGACGCCGTCGGCGTTGAGCACACCGGTGGCGGCGGCCAGCTCGCGCTTGAGGTCGGACAGGATCGGGAAGGGCAGGGTCTTGAGATCGTCGTGCTGGGCGCGCCACTGGAAGTGCACGAACTCGTTGTCGACCGAGGCGCCGAGGACCTGCGCGTCACGATCGGCGAACTCCTCGTTCAGCTTGCCGAACGCGGCGATCTCGGTGGGGCACACGAAGGTGAAGTCCTTGGGCCAGAAGAACACGATGCGCCACTTGCCCGCGTGGTCGTCGCTGGTGATCTGGGTGAAGTAGTCGTCGGGCTGCTGGGCGTCGACCTTGGAGAGATCGCCCCCGATGACGGCCTTGAGGTTGTACGCCGGGAACTGGTCGCCGATGGTCAGCAGAGCCATGCTTCATCTCCTCATTGGTGGTGTGTTGACGTCAGCCTACTAAAAGGTAAAGACGATTGCTCCCCGTACACTGATAGGTGTGAGTGATCAGACTTATCAGCCAACCCTGTCGCAGCTGCGTGCGTTCGTGGCCATCGCCGAATATCGACATTTCGGCACCGCCGCAGCGCGTTCGGCTGTGAGCCAACCCACGTTATCGCAGGCCCTGGCATCACTGGAAAACGGCCTCGGACTGCAGTTGATCGAGCGCAGCACCCGTCGCGTGCTGGTCACCGCGGCCGGAATGCGACTGCTCCCACAGGCGATGGCCACGCTGGAGGCGGCCGACCGATTCCTCGCCTCGGCCACCGGCGACACCCTCGGTGGCACCCTGCGCCTCGGCATCATCCCGACCGTCGCGCCCTACGTGCTGCCCGAGCTGCTGCCGGAACTGCGGCGCAAACTGCCCGCGACGGTGCCCCAGGTCGTGGAGGACCAGACCGCGCGATTACTCGACGGGCTGCGCACCGGCGTCCTCGACGTCGCCGTGCTCGCCCTGCCCACCGAGACCAGCGGCCTGGTCGAGATCCCGCTCTACAGCGAGGAGTTCGTGCTGGTCACCCCCCGTGGGCACGCGCTGGCCGGGCGCACCGACCTCGGCGCGCCCGAGCTCGCCGAACTGCCGCTGCTGCTGCTCGACGAGGGCCACTGCCTGCGCGATCAGACCCTGGAACTGTGCCGGGCCGCCGACGCGCACCCCGGCGCCGTCGGCGACACCCGCGCCGCCTCGCTCACCACCGTGGTGCAGTGCGTGGCCGGTGGGCTCGGCGTGACCCTCATCCCGGAGATGGCCGTGCCCGCCGAAACCGCGCGCGGCACCCTCGACACCGCCCGCTTCGCCACCCCCGCGCCCGGCCGCACGATCGGGCTGGCCTACCGGTCCTCCTCGGCCCGCGCCGACGACTACGAGTACCTGGCCGCGGTGATCCGGTCCAAGCGTCCGTTCTGAGCGATCGTGGCCCCCGCCGCGAGCCACCTTCCTGCTATCTTGAACGTCGTTCAATTACTGCTGCGAAGGATGTCCGCCCGTGCCCGAACTCGAGAAATCCCCGCAGCGCTCCACCGGATTCGCCGCCAGGGACCTGGCCCAGATCGCGGTATTCGCGGCCCTGATCGCGGCGCTCGGCCTGCCCGGCGCCATCACCGTCGGCTTCAGCGGCGTCCCGATCACCCTGCAGACCCTCGGCGTGATCCTCGCGGGCGCCGTACTCGGCCCGCGCAAGGGCACCGCGGCGGTGGCGGTGTTCATCGCGCTGACCATGATCGGCCTGCCGCTGCTCTCGGGCGGACGCACCGGACTCACCGCCCTGGCCTCGCCGACCGCCGGCTACCTGCTCGGCTGGATTCCCGCGACCCTGGTGATCGGCCTGCTCACCGCGCTGATCGTGCCGAAGTACCCGCTGGTGCTCGGCCTGCTGATCAACGCGTTCGGCGGCATCGTGCTCATCTACCTGTTCGGCACCCTCGGCCTGCTGGTGCGCACCGATCTCGGGGTGTGGGCGGCGATCTCGACCAACTTCGCGTTCGTCCCGGGTGACCTGGCCAAGGTCGTGATCGCCACGGTGGTCGCCAAGGGCGTGCATCGCGCCTACCCCGGACTCATCCGCGCGGCGTGAGCGAGATCGTCGTCGACGGGGTCGGCCACCGCTTCGGTGACCGGACCGTCCTGCGCGGGATCGACCTGCGGATCACCGAAGGCCGGGTGGGGTTCATCGGCGCCAACGGGTCGGGCAAATCGACCCTGGCCCGCATGCTCAACGGCCTGCTGACCCCCACCACCGGCACGGTCACCGTCGACGGGCTCGACGTCGCGCGCAAGGGCGCCCAGGTGCGCCGCAAGGTCGGGTTCGTGTTCACCGACCCCGACACCCAGATCGTGATGCCCACGGTCGCCGAGGACCTGGCCTTCTCGCTGCGCCGCAGCGGACTGGGCAAGGCCGAGATCGCCGAGCGGGTGCGCGCGATGCTGGCGCGCTTCGGCCTCGCCGGGCACCCCGACCATCCCTCGCACCTGCTCTCGGGCGGGCAGAAACAGCTGCTCGCCCTCGGTTCGGCGCTGATCAGGGAACCGGAGGTGATCGTCGCCGACGAGCCGACCACTCTGCTGGATCTGCGCAATGCCCGGCGGGTGTCGGAAGCGCTGAACTCCCTCGATCAGCAGGTGATCGTGGTGACCCACCAGCTCGGACTGCTCGACGGATTCGACCGGGTGGTGGTGCTCGACGACGGTCGCGTCGTCGCCGACGGACCGCCCGCGACCGCGATCGAGACCTATCGGCGCCTGATCGAATGATCGGCCTCTACCTTCCCGGGAATTCGCTGCTGCACCGGCTGCCGGCGGGGGTGAAACTGGCGCTGCTGGTCGCCGCGATCCTGGCGCTGACGGTGTTCGTGCGCGGCCCGCTCGGCGTGCTGGTCGCGGTGGCGGTGGTGGCCGGGCTGTTCGCGCTGGCCCGGGTGTCGTGGCGGGTGGCGCTGGCTCAGGTGCGGCCGGTGCTGTGGATGACGGCGATCATCGGGGTGTTCCAACTGCTCACCACCTCCCCGACGCGCGCGCTCGTGGTCTGTGGCGTGCTGCTGGTCTCGGTGGCGTTGGCCGCGCTGGTCACGGTGACCACCCGCGTCACCGACATGCTCGACGCCCTCACTCGCGCCCTCGGCCCTCTGCGCCGCCTCGGCGTGAACCCCGAACGGGTGAGTCTGCTGCTCGCCCTGGCGATCCGCTGCATTCCGCTGCTCGCCCAGATCGTCCACGAGGTCGCCGAGGCTCGCAAGGCGCGCGGCGTCTCCTGGTCCGCCACGGCCCTGGTCACCCCGGTCCTGGTGCGCGCCTTGCGTACCGCCGACGCGATGGGCGAAGCCCTGGCCGCGCGCGGCGTCGACGACGACTGACCCCTGCCGCCGGCGGGCTCGACGGCGCCGACTATCGGGCCGCACGGGACCGAGGTGAGCCGGTTCGCCTACTCAGGCGGGGCCCTCGAAGGGAATCGAGGCGTCGAGGGCGCACCAGCCCATGGGGATTCGCTTGCTCTTGGTCGCGAAGAAGCTCGGGCCCAGCCACAGGTCCGGGGCGATCTGGCGCAGTTCGTCGTAGATGCGCCGGCCCGGCCGGGCGGAGCCGAGGCGGGGGTCGTCGTAGTCGAACAGCACCGCCGGGCGGCCGTCGACCACCGAATCGCCGACGGCGGCGACGAAGTTCAGCACGCGCATGCCGCCCAGGAGTCGAACGACGTTGTGGCCCACCGCCTCCTCGTCCACGTGACGAAACGACTTCGCTACCCAGAAGTAGCCCGGTCGCGCCATCAGCGGGCCCAGGAGGCGCTCGGCCGACCCGGGGAACGAGCGCATCGTCACATCGCCGTCGAGCCGGGCGAAGTCGGCCGCGGTGACATCGGGTGCCGCCGCGAAGAGTTCGCCGAACCCGGACTGTCCCGCCGCGGAGAGTTCGTCGAGCCGGGGGCGGTGCGCGGCGGGCTGCCGGATCGGCATCAGACCGTGCGTGGTCAGCGGTGTCATGGCGGGAACTCGATTCTGTCGAAACTCTTTTCACGCATCGTGTCAAGACATGGTCGACGGCGCCGCCTGATTCGCCAACGGTGTGGGCGAAACCACGAAGGCGGTGATCCGCGACGTTCCGGATCACCGCCTTCGGTGTCTAGCCGATCGAGCTCAGCGCAGCGCGTACGGCTCGATCGCACCCCGCTCGAGGGCCCGCGCGTCGATGGTCTCGGCGCGGTAGGGGAGCAGGGCGAGTCGGTCGCGCATGCCGCGGACCGGGTCGTCGATCTTCTCGTTCAGGCCGAACAGGAAGGTCCACTCGTGCTCGTCGCTGCCGTAGGGGACCACGGTGGCGAACTGCTCGTGGAACCGACCCCACGAACGCTTGAGCGTCTCGTTGCGCCACATGGTCGCGCAGCCCGCCTGCGCCGACAGCACGCCGCCGGGGGCGAGCAGTGCTTTACATCGGGACAGGAACTCCGCCTCGTAGAGGCGGTTGTGCTGCGCGTCCTCGACCCGCTCGTCGGGCAGATCGATGACGATCACGTCGTAGCGGGTGCCCGCCTCCTGCGCCTTGGCCAGGAAATCCCAGCCGTCGGCGTAGTGCACGTGGATCGGACCCTCGTGCGCCACGGCGGCGGTCAGCTCGTCGGTGGTGTAACCGTAGGGCAGGTGCTCGGCACACAGCTCCACCTCGCGCTGGTCGATGTCGACGTGGTCGACCAGGCTCGCCCCGGCGGCCACCGACATCTGCGAGGCGACACCCTCACCGGAGCCGATGATCAGCACCCGGTCGAGCTTCTCGGCCAGCACGAACGCCGGGACCATCATGGCCTCGTGGTAGGTGAGCTGGGAGAACTCGGTGGACTGACGATCGTCGTCGGAGAACAGGGAGATGCCCTGATCGGTCCGCGCGATCACCATGTGCTGGAACGGGGTATTGGTGTCGACGATCACCTCGTGCAGATCCCAGATCCGGGTCAGGCCGTCGCCCACCGGTTCGTAGATCTTCTCGGCGCCGTGGCCACGCTGGACCACCTGCATCCGAACACTGGTGGGGGACAACCGATCTCGGAGCAGGTCCACGGCTTTCGTGGCGCCCGCACCGATGCTGCCGCAGGTGAAGACGTCGACGAAGATGTCGCCGGACTCCGGATAGGTGTGAATCGAGGCGTGAGACTCCGACAACAGCGCGAGGACGGTCACCCCCTGCGGATCGAACTTTTTGTGAACGACTTCGCAGATGGTGACGCCCGCCGCGATCAAGGACTCACGCAACGCCGATTCGAGTTGTTCGAGATCGTCACACAGGGCTGTGTCGACGCCACCGAACTCGGCCAGCACGTGCCAGCCGGTGAATTCCGCCGTCATGGGGTAACTCACTCTCGCTTAAGGGGATGGCAGCCGGCGGAGCCGGCGGGGCGGGTAGGTTCAGCGCCCGAGACATGAACGGTCAAGGGCGGAAAACCATTGAAGGACACCGACGAATAACTCGCGGTATAGGCGCCGGTGTGCAGGATCTGAATCCGGTCACCGGCTCGCAACGTGGTCGGCAGAAGGACCTTCGTGCGTTGATACAGTACATCGTCGCCGTCGCAGGTCGGACCCGCGACCACCGCCTCGTCCACCGGATCGCCGTCGCGATCGGTGACGAACCGGTAGGCGATGTACTCGTTCTCCGTCTCGGCCATACCGTTGTAACGGCCGATGTCGAGATACACCCAGCGCCGACCATCCGGCGCGAAACGCACGCCGACGACCTCGGCGTGAACAGTGCCCGCGTTGCCCACCAGCGCACGGCCGGGCTCCACGATCAGACCGGTGGTCGCGGGCAGGAGACGCGCGGCGGCGGCGCCGATGGCGGCCGCGATCGCGTCGAGTTCGGGGGCGGCGTCGGCGTAGGAGATCGGCAGCCCGCCACCCACGTTCACCGCGTGGACGTGAATGTCCTTGGCGGCCAACGCGTCCACGATCTCACCGGCCTGCTCGATGCCGATCCGCCAGGCGGCCGGGTCGAGCTGCTGGGAGCCCACGTGGAAGTACGGGCCGCCGACTACCAGCCCCAGATCGCGGGCGCGCACCAGCAGGCGCAGGGCCTCGGCGGGCGCGCAACCGAACTTGGTGCCGAAGGGAGTGCGTGATTCCGGGGCGCTCGACAGGAACCGCACCTCGACCTCGGAACCGGGCGCGTGCTCGGCGATGCGTTCGAGATCGTCCTCGGTGTCGCAGGCGTAGCGGCGCACCCCGAGGGCGAAGGCGCGCGCGATGTGAGCGCTCTTCTTGATCGGGTTGCCGTAACACAGCCGCTCGGGGTCGACGCCGAGCGCGAGGCACTGGTCGATCTCGCCGATGCTGGCCACGTCGAACTCGGCGCCCTCGGCGGCGAGCAGGGTGATCAACTCCGCCACCGGGGCGGCCTTGACGGCGTACCGGATCCGGGTGCCCTCGCCGCGACCCGTCGCCAGGGCGGTGGCGAGGGTGCGGTAGTTGGCACGAACCCGCGCGGGGTCGATCACAAGATACGGGGACTCGGGCACAGTGAACTTTCTCCTCGGCAGCCGGGAGAGACTATCAGCGGCGCCTACCCAACAACGAATCCGTCAAACATTCGTCATATTCGGCATAGCGATCGCGTATGACTCAGCCCGCCGCCACCGTGACCTCGTCGAACACCACCTCGCCCGCGGCGTCGGACTCCTCGAGATCCACGATCGCGGTCAGCGCCCACCCGTGGTCGCCGGCGGGGTCGTCGATCACCTGGCGCACGTGCCAGAAACCGGGCCGCTGCTCCACGGTGAACAGCTGCGGGCCGCGCGCGTCGGGGCCGGTGCCGATGGTGGCGTACTCGTCGAAGTAGTCGGCGAGCTCCTCGGCCCAGTCGGGGCCGGTGCCCAGGTCGTCGAGTTCGTTCCAGCGGCGTCGGGAGGCCAGTTCCACGCGCCGGAACATGGCGTTGCGGACCATGATCCGGAAGGCGCGTTCGTTGGCGGTGATCGGGCGCACCGTCTCGGCGCCGAACGCGATCTGCTCGGTGTCGTTCTCGGCACCGGGATTGGTGAGCTGTTCCCATTCGTCGAGCAGGCTCGAATCGACCTGGCGGATCAGCTCGCCCAACCATTCGGTGAGGTCGTCGAGTTCCTCGGTGCGCGCGGCGTCGGGCACGGTGCGGCGCAGGGCCCGGTAGGCGTCGGCGAGATAGCGCAGCACGACACCTTCGGAGCGGGTCAGTTCGTAGTGCGAGATCAGCTCGGCGAAGGTCATCGCGCGTTCGATCATGTCGCGCACCACCGACTTCGGTGACGGCGCGAACTCCGAGACCCACGGATGTCCGGCCCGGTAGGTCTCGAACGCCGGGTCGATCAGCTCGGCCAGCGGCTTGGGCCAGGTCACCTCCTCGAGCAGCTCCATGCGCTCCTCGTATTCGATGCCGTCGGCCTTCATCTCGGCCACCGCCGCGCCACGGGCCTTGTGCTGCTGGGCCATCAGCAGCTGGCGGGGGTCCTCGAGGGTCGCCTCGATCAGCGACACCACATCGAGGGTGTAGGTGGGGCTGTCGCGGTCGAGCAGTTCGAACGCGGCCAGCGCGAACGGCGACAGCGGCTGATCGAGGGCGAAATCGCGTTGCAGGTCGACGGTGAGTCGCGCCATCCGGCCCTTGGCGTCGGGTTCGGAGAGCTGTTGCACCACCCCGGCATCGCGCAGCGAACGGTAGAGACGGATGGCGCGCAGGATATGTCGGCGCTGGGCGGGACGCGGTTCGTGATTGTCCTCGAGCAGGTGGCGCATGGCGGTGAAACAGTTGCCGGGGCGGGCGATCACATTGAGCAGCATCGAATTGGTGACCGCGAACCGCGACACCATCGGTTCGGGCGGGGCCGCGATGAGCCGATCGAAGGTCTCCTCGCTCCACGACACGAAACCCTCCGGGGGCTTGCGGCGCACCACTTTTCGCTGCTTCTTCGGGTCGTCGCCCGCCTTGGCGAGCAGGCGCGCGTTCTCCACCTCGTGTTCGGGGGCCTGCACCACCACGGTGCCCATCGTGTCGAAGCCCGCCCGGCCCGCGCGCCCGGCGATCTGGTGGAACTCACGGGCTTTGAGCCTGCGGGTGCGCACGCCGTCGTATTTGGTGAGCCCGGTCAGCAGCACTGTGCGGATGGGGACATTGATGCCGACGCCGAGGGTGTCGGTGCCGCACACCACCTTCAGCAGCCCGTCCTGGGCCAGCTTCTCCACCAGGCGGCGGTATTTGGGCAGCATGCCCGCGTGATGCACGCCGATCCCGTGTCGGATCAATCGCGACAGGGTCTTGCCGAAACCCGAGGCGAACCGGAAATCGCCGATGGCGGCGGCGATCGCGTCCTTCTCCGCCCGGGAGGCGAAGTTCACGCTGGTCAGCGCCTGGGCGCGTTCCAGGGCCGCGGCCTGGGTGAAGTGCACGACATAGACCGGCGCCTGATGGGTGGTCACCAGCTCTTCGAGCGTCTCGGTGATGGGCGTGCGGACATACGAGAACGTCAGGGGGACAGGACGTTCGGTGCCCGCGACCACCACCGTCGACCGGCCGGTCCGCGCGCGCAGATCGTCGGCGAAGAAATCCACCTCGCCCAGCGTGGCCGACATCAGCAGGAACTGGGCGCCGGGCAGTTCGATGATCGGCACCTGCCAGGCCCACCCGCGATCGGGATCGGCGTAGAAATGGAACTCGTCCATCACGATCTGGCCGACCTGGGCCGCCGCGCCCTCGCGCAACGCCAGATTCGCCAGGATCTCGGCGGTGGCGCAGATGATCGGGGCGTCGGCGTTGACCGCCGCGTCCCCGGTGACCATGCCGACGTTCTCCGCGCCGAACACCTCGCACAGCGCGAAGAACTTCTCGCTGACCAGGGCCTTGATCGGCGCGGTGTAGTAGCTGCGCTGCCCGTTGGCCATCGCGAACAGGTGCGCGCCGACCGCGACCAGCGACTTGCCGGACCCGGTCGGCGTGGCCAGGATGACATTGGACCCCGACGCCAATTCCATCAGCGCCTCGTCCTGGGCCGGATACAGCGTCGTGCCCCGCTCGGCGGCCCACAGCGCGAACGACTCGTAGAGGGCGTCGGCGTCGGTCCCGGGGATGTCGAGCAGGTCGGTCAGATCCACTCCGCCAACCCTAGTCGTCGGCGGGACCCGAACTTCCCGCAGACCGGCGGCGGGTCAGACCAGACCCTCGCCGGGGGTGTCGTCGTAACCGCCCTGTTCGGCCAGGAAGCGCTCGAACTCCGCGCCCAGTTCCTCGCCGCTGGGCAGCTCGCCGTCGGCGGCCAGCAGGCTGGACTGACGTTCCTGGGCGGTGACGAAGCTGTCGTACTGGCGCTCCAACGCCGTGACGACCGTCTCCACCTCCTCGTTGCCCGCGATGTGCTCGGCGACCTGCTCGCGCACCCGCGCGGCCGCCTCGCCCAGCGCCGACAGCGGCAGATCCAGACCGGTGTTCTCGGCGACGTTCTCGAGCAGCGTCTGCGCGGCCTCGGGGTAGTCGGTCTGGGCCAGGTAGTGCGGCACGTGCACCGAGAAACCCAACGATTCGTGGCCGTGCTGGGCCATCCGGTACTCGAGCAGCGAGGACGCGCTGCCCGGCACCTGCAACTCGCCCGGCCAGCGCTGGTGCTCACCGATCAGCGAACTGTCCGAGGCGTGCGCGGTGACGCCCAGCGGGCGGGTGTGCGGGATCGCCATCGGGATCGCCGAGAGCCCGATCGTGCGCCGCACCCCGAGCTGCTCGGCCAGCAGGCGCACCGCGGTGGTGAACTTCTCCCAGCGCAGATCCGGTTCCAGGCCCGAGAGCAGCAGGAACGGGGTGCCGGTGGTGTCGCGCAACGCCCACAGGTTCAGTTCCGGCTCGGCGTAATCGGCGAAATGGTCGGTTTTGAAGGTCATCAGCGGGCGCCGCGAACGGTAGTCGAGCAGTTCGTCGACATCGAAGGACGCCACCAGCTCCGCTTCGAGACTCTCGCGCAGGTGCGTGGTCGCCAAGCGCACGGCGTGGCCGGCGTCGGTGAAACCTTCCAGACCGTGCACCAGCACCGGTCCGGCGCCGTCGTCCGAGGACAACTGCGGCGCCGGGAACTCCAGTTCGTACATATGCGACTGGTCATCCATCGCGTTTCTCCTTCCTGCGCGGTCCACCATCGCTCGCGGGGTGGGGAAGCGGATCTCCATTGTCCCCCACGCGAACGGCGTGGGCACACACGGCCGGGGACGGCCCGTTCCTGGTAGGCAACAGTACGGGCGCGTCGGGCATTCCCGCCCGGCGTGGCGCGAACCGGCCGGTGGCGGCGGTGGGGCACAGTGGAGGGCGTGAACGTGGTGCGCACGACGGGTGCGGCGGGCGTGCGACGCTGGTCGCCGGTGCTGGTGGCGCTGGTGTGCGCGGCCACCGGGTGCGCGCAGAGCGTCAGCGGGACGCCGGTCGCCGAGAGCGCGGTCTCGGTGCAGCGGATCGCGAGTCCGCTGGCCGAACTGTTGCCCGACCCGGCCCGGTTTCCCGCCCGATATCCGGCGGTGGTGCTCCCGGCTCAGGCCGCGGCCGCGGCGGCGGGCGACCTGGACGGGGTGGGGATCGGCGATGCCGTCGATCCGGCGGCCTGCACACCGCCCGACGTCGCGCCCGGCACCGAGCCCGCGGCGGTCGCGGTGGGGACCGACGACGCGAGCCGGGCCACCCTCACCGTGGAGGTGGCGCGCAATGTCGAACTGCTGTCGCGGCTGCGTGATCAGCTGCACCGCTGCGAGCGGATCACGGTCTCGCGCGCGGGCGCGAGTTCGACCGTCACGACCGTTCTCGACCCCACCGCGCCCCCCGGTGCGCAGGAGGCGATAGCGTTGCGGCGCACCGTGGTTCCCGCGGTCGGCGGTGCCGGCCTGACGCGCACCATGCAGACCTCGATCGGCCGGGTCGGGGACGTGCGGATCACCGTGACCTCGATGATCTTCGGTGCGGGACAACCGGATACGGCCGCGGTGGACGAGATGTTCGCCACCACCGTCGACTCCGTGCGCGGCAGCTGAGCCACCTACCATCGGGCACCGACAAACTCCTCCGTCGGACCGGGCGCGAACCCGGGTTTGTCCACAGGTTCGACGTTGTGCACAGGTCTTGGAAAAGCCCAGGTCGCCACACCGGTCGCCCGAGCGGCATCCGGCACGGTGGACCCATGACGCCCTCGACGAACCGCACCCGCCGGACCCCACGCACCCGCCCCTTCCCCCGCGCACTCGGCTGCGCCGAACCCACCCCGCGCTACCCCGGCGCCCGTCCGCGCCGGCCACTGCGGGTCGATGATCCCGGCGAGTTGATCGCCGCCATGCCCGCCATGCTCGGATTCCTGCCCGAACGCTCCCTCGTCGTCGCCATCCTGCGCGAATACGACGGCGCGCGAACGGAAATGATCGAAGCGGTGGTGCGGTTCGACCTCGAGGCCGCCGTCGACATGGCGCGCATCGACCAGTTCGTGGCCTGCCTCGGGGCGATCTGCCTGCGGGAGGAGGCGACCGGCGTACTCGCCGTCTTCGTCGACGACAGCGGCGAATTCGAGGGGGCCGAGGTGTTGCGCGCGTCCGCGTTGGCCGACATCCTGGCCGAGGACGGCATCGCGCTGCGCGGGGCCTGGGCGGTGCAGGCGATCGCGGCGGGACAGCGCTACCACAGCGTCTTCGGCTCGATGGGCACCGGATTGGTGGCCGATCCCACGTCCTCGATCATCGCGGTGTCACAGGTGGTGGACGGCAGGCAGATCCGGGGTTCGCGCCAGGAGATGACGGCGCTGATGATCCCCGACGAACTGCTGCGCGCCCGCGTGCGCCCCCACCTCGGCGACGCCATCGCGCGCTACCGGCGCGGACTGGCCGCGGCGACGCGCGCCGGATACCAGCTCGACTTCCAGCGCCGCGCCCTGGAATGGGTGCTGTGGCAGATCGCCGACACCGCCTCGGGCGCACCGCGCGCCGAACGCGAACTCGCCCGCCTGGCCGCGACCCTGCGCGACCGCGCGATCCGCGACACCATGTACGGGCTGGCCCTGGGTGAGCACGCCGAAACGGCCGAGCGCCTGTGGGCCCAGTTGGCCAGGGCGACGCCGGGCACCGACCGGGCCGAGGCGGCGGCGCTGCTCGGATACAGCGCCTACCTGCGCGGCGACGGACCGTTCGCCGGGATCGCGATCGCCGCCGCGGTCGAGGCCGACGGCGACCACTCGATGGCGGTGCTGCTCGAGACCTCGTTGCAGACCGGGCTGCGCCCGGAACGACTGCGCCAACTCGCGCACTGCGGCTACCGGATCGCCACCGACCTCGGCGTCGACATCGGGCCGATCGCCCGATGAACCGGACGCGGGTCGACTCAGCGGGCGCTGTGGGCGTTCGCGCCGAGCGAGCGCAGGAACGCCCAGGCGTCGGTCACGATCTCGTCGAGGTCGTTGTGCTCGGGCCGCCAGCCCAACTCGGCCACGGCACGGTCGCTCGAGGCGATCAGCACGGCCGGATCGCCCGCGCGGCGCGGGGCGTCGATCGTCTCGATCGGCAGGCCGGTGACCCGCTCGCACGCCGAGATCACCTCGCGCACCGAGAAACCCGTGCCCGAACCGAGATTGCAGATCCGGTGCGTGCCCGGCTGCGACGAGGACAGGGCCAGCAGATGCGCCTGCGCCAGGTCGCGGATGTGGATGTAGTCGCGCACACAGGTGCCGTCCGGGGTCGGCCAGTCGGTGCCGTACACCGAAATCGCCTTGCGGTGGCCCAGCGCCACCTGCAACACCAGGGGGATCAAATGTGTTTCCACCACCCGGTTCTCACCGAGGCCCGCGTAGGCGCCCGCCACGTTGAAGTAGCGCAGGCTGGTCGCGGCCAGATCGTGGGCCGCCGCGTAGGAGGTGATCGCGTGATCGATGGCGAGCTTGCTCGCCCCGTACGGATTGGTGGGGCGCGTGGGCGCGTCCTCGGTGATCGGCACCTGCTCCGGCTCGCCGTACACCGCGGCCGTGGAGGAGAACACCAGGCGCGGGGTGCCGGTCTCGCGGATCGCCTCGAGCAGGGTGAGCGTCTTCACGACATTGCCGTGCCAGTACTTCTCCGGCTGCTCCACCGACTCGCCGACCAGCGACTGGGCCGCGAAATGCAGCACACCGTCGAAGGATTCGGCGCGCAGTGCCGCGGACGCCGCGACGGCGATATCGCCCTCGACGAACCGCGCCCCGGCGGGAACACCCTCGGCGTTACCGGTGGACAGATCGTCGACCACGACGACCTCGTGCCCGGCTTCGAGCAGAACCGCGGCGCATCCGCCGCCCACATAGCCGGCGCCGCCGGTGACAAGGAGTTTCACGAATCAGACCAGCCTCACCTGGACGGCATGCGCCATCTCTTCGGACAGTTCGAAACCGTTGTGGCCGGGCACCGTGATCAGCACCGCGCCCGGTTTGGTCTCCACGGTCACGCGGGCGTCGGGCACCACGCCCGCCTCCCGCAGACGACCGATGACCTCGGGGTCGGTCTGGATGTGCTCGGCGAGCCTGCGCACGACCACCGCGTGCAGCGGGCCGTTGGGCAGATCGGAGAGCCGGATCAGCGTCTCCTCGACGGGAGCGTCGGTCAGACCGAGCTCGTCCAGGCCGGGGATGGGGTTGCCGTAGGGCGAGGTGGTCGGGTGGTTGAGCACCTCGATCAGGCGCCGCTCCACCTCCTCGCTCATGACGTGTTCCCACCGGCACGCCTCGGCGTGCACGTTCTCCCAATCCAAGCCGATGATGTCGACCAGCAATCGCTCGGCGAGCCGGTGCTTGCGCATCACCGCCACGGCCATGGCGCGACCCTTGTCGGTGAGTTCGAGATGGCGGTCGCCTGCCACGAGGAGCAAGCCGTCGCGCTCCATGCGCGCGACCGTCTGGCTCACCGTCGGACCACTCTGCTCGAGGCGTTCGGCGATGCGCGCGCGCAACGGCACCACGCCCTCTTCCTCGAGGTCGTAGATGGTACGGAGATACATCTCCGTGGTGTCGACCAGATCCTTCACCTGAATACCCCTTCGTCGGCACGATTCTACCCACGCGCGAACACCGCTCCGCCCGCCGGACCAGCGGCCCTATTTCTACTGCATGTCAACGCCACACGGGGACTGCTGCTTCCGGCTAGCGTGGCGAGCATGGTCACGTCGCCGCGCAGCGAACCAGCAGGGACCGTCGTGTGGACCGAGCGATTCCTCGGCTACACCTGGAGCCCGGAGCATCCGATGAAACCGGCGCGCCTGCGGTACACCATGTCATTGGCGAAAAGTCTGGGTGTGCTCGACGGTGTCGAACCGCTCTCGCCCGACGCCGCCACCCCCGCCGATCTGATGCGCGTGCACAGCAACGCCTACATCGAGGCCGTGCGCCGGGCCGGCCACGGCCCGCCCACCCCCGAGGACACCCTGCACGGGCTCGGCACCGCCGACAACCCGGTGTTCCCGCACATGCACGAGGCGGCCTCGGTGATCGTGGGCGGCACCATGGCCGCCGCGCGCGAGATCGCGGCCGGACGCACCCGGCGCGCGGTCAGCATCGGCGGCGGAATGCACCACGCCATGCCGGATTCGGCTGCCGGGTTCTGCGTCTACAACGACGCCGCCATCGCCATCTCGTGGCTGCTCGACCACGGTTTCGACCGCATCGCCTACCTCGATGTCGACGTCCACCACGGCGACGGGGTGCAGCGCGCGTTCTACGCCGACCCCCGCGTACTCACCGTGTCGCTGCACCAGCACCCGGCGACGCTGTGGCCCAATACCGGCTGGCCGGAGGAAACCGGGGTCGGCGCGGCCGAGGGCACCTCGATCAATCTGCCGCTGCTGCCGGGCACGCGAGATGCCCAGTGGCTGCGGGCCTTTCACGCGGTGGTGCCCGGCGCGGTGGCCGCGTTCCGGCCGCAGATCATCATCAGCCAGTGCGGTGTCGACACCCATCGCGAGGACCCGCTCGCCGATCTGGAACTCACCGTCGACGGCCAGCGCGCGGCCTTTCTCGCGATGCGCGACCTCGCCGACGAGTACGCCGAGGGACGCTGGCTGGCCATCGGCGGCGGCGGTTACGGGGTGGTGCGGGTGGTGCCGCGCGCGTGGACGCATTTGCTGGCGGCCGCGCTGGATCGGCCGCTGGCGCCGGAGACCGCGGTGCCCGCCGAGTGGATCGAGCAGGTCCGCGCGGCCGCCCCGCGTGTGCAACCACCCTTGACGATGGGTGACGGCGGAGACACCGCCTACCGGGCGTGGGACGGGCCCGGCGGCACCCCCGAAATCGGTGACGCGGGCCAGATTCGAGCGCAGCGCGCGGTCGACACCGCCATCAGCGCCACCCGGCGGGCGAGTTTCGGCCTGCTCGGTCTCGACCCGGAGGATCCGCGTGACTGAGCCCCTGCTGCCCGATACCCCCGACACACCGGCGAATCCGCCCGCGCCACCGCAACACTGGTACGGCGACGTGCTCGCCGCCGACGGGCGCGTGGTCCGGGTGCGCCCGATCATGCCCGCCGACGCCGAGGCGCTGGCGGTCTTCCACGCCGGCCTGTCCGACCGCACCCGGTACCTGCGCTACTTCGGTCCGTACCCGCAGATCTCGCCGAAGGACATGTACCGCACCACCCATGTCGACTATCGCGATCGCGTCGGCCTGGTCGCGGTGCTCGGGACCGCGATCATCGGCGTGGCCCGCTACGAACTGCTCGACCGGCCGGGGCCGCGCGCGGCCGAGGTGGCCTTCGTGGTGGCCGACGAGCACCAGGGGCGCGGGCTCGGCTCGGTCCTGCTCGAACACCTGGCCGGTGCCGCCGCCGAGAACGACGTCGCCGCCTTCGTCGCCGAGGTGCTGGCCGAGAACGAGGCCATGATCACGGTCTTCCGGGAGGCCGGCTACCAGCTCCAGCGCAGTCGCGACGGCGCCGAGGTGCATCTCGAGTTCGCGATCGACCCCACCGAGGCGCTGCGCACCGTGCGCGACGCGCGGGAGGCCGCCTCGGAGGCGCGCAGCGTCGCCAACCTGCTCGCCCCCGGCTCGGTCGCGGTGATCGGGGCGTCTCCGGAGCGGACCAGGGTCGGCGGCGCGGTGCTGGCCAACCTGCTCGCGGGCGGATTCAGCGGGCCGGTGTTCCCGGTGAACCCGCACCGGCGGTCGGTGTGGGGCGTGCGCGCCTACGCCACCGTGCGCGAGATCCCCGACGCGGTCGACCTCGCCGTGGTGGCCGTGCCGCCCGCCGCGATCGGGGCCGTTCTCGCCGACTGCATGGCCAAGGGCGTCAAGGGACTGGTGGTGCTGACCGCGGGCTTCGGCGAGACCGGCGCCCCCGGGCTGGCCGCCGAACACGAACTCGTCGCCGCGGCGCGCGGGCACGGGATGCGGGTGGTGGGGCCCAGCGCGCTCGGCATCGCCAACACCGACCCCGCCGTCGGCCTCAACGCCACCCTGGCCCCGGTGCTGCCCGAGCGCGGCCCGATCGGGTTCTTCTGCCAGTCCGGCCCGCTCGGCGCGGCGATCCTGCGCGAGGCCGCCACCCGCAGCCTCGGCCTGTCGAGCTTCGTCTCGGCGGGCAACCGCGCCGACGTCTCGGGCAACGACCTGCTGCAGTACTGGGACACCGCCGCCGACACCGAGGTGATCCTGCTCTACCTGGAGAGTTTCGGTAATCCGCGCAAGTTCTCCCGGCTGGCCCGCCGGGTGGCGCGCGCCAAACCGATCGTCGCGGTGAGCAGTGGTCGGGTGGCCGCCGGCGCCGACATGGACCGCACGGTGGTGCGCGACCTGTTCGCCCAGGCCGGGATCATCCAGGTCGACTCCATCTCCGAGCTCTTCGACTGCGCCGCCCTGCTGGCCTGCCAACCGCTGCCGCGCGGTCCCCGGGTCGCGGTGATCGGCAACAGCGCCGCCCTGAACTGGCTGGCCGTCGACGCCGCCCGCAGCGAAGGGCTGCGAATCCACCGCCCCACCACCGCGGTCGATCGCGGCCCCGGTGCCCGCCCGACCGAACGCGGCGCCGACGGTGCCCTGATGGACGGGCCGGTGGACCTCGGCCCGGAGGCGACCCCGGCCGACTACCGCGAAGCGGTGCTCGTCGCGCTGCGCAGCACCCGGGTCGACGCGGTGATCGTGGTGGTGGCGCCCCCGGTGCCGGTGCCCATGACCGGATTCGGCGAGGCCCTGCGCGCGGCCGCCGCGGCGGCGCCGGACAAACCGGTGCTCACGACCTTCATGGCCGAATCCGGGATCCCGCCGGAACTGGCGGTGCGCGCGCGGGCCGGGGCGCCCGCGCTCGGCGCGCGACCGGTCTCGGCGAGGGTGCGCGAGATCTCCAACGGTGGTGCGTC
>NZ_JBHSQN010000011.1:0-30110 GCF_042658545.1 Nocardia lasii | reverse complement strand
TCCCGACCCGGAACGCGCCGCGCGGGCGCTGGCCAGGGTGCAGCGGTACGCGCGGTGGCGCGGGCGACCGATCTCGCCGGTGGTGCGACCGCGCGGCATCGACACAGAGACCGCGGCGGGGCTGGTCCAAGGGTGGCTGGACGAGTCGGGCGGGCGCTGGCTCACCGACGAGGAGACGGCGCGACTGCTCGCCTGCTACGGCATCGACGTGGTCGACTTCCGGGCGGTGCGCGACGCCGACCAGGCGGTCGCGGCGGCCGAGGAACTCGGCTATCCGGTGGCGGCCAAGGCGACGGGCGAACTGTGGCGGCGACGGCCGGACCTGATCGGGGTGCGCCTTGACCTGTGGGGCCCTGACGCGGTCCGCCAGGCCTACACCGACCTGGTGGCCATCTGCGGTGATCCGCTGCTGCACGTGCAGCGGATGGCGACCAAGGGGGTCGGCTGCGTCCTGCGCGTCACCGACGATCCGTCGTTCGGGTCGGTGATCCAGTTCGGCCTGTCCGGCATGATCATCGACCTACTGGGTGATCGCGCCTACCGGGCCCTCCCGCTGACCGAGGAGGAGGCGACCGCGCTCATCGAGGCACCCCGCGCGGCACCGCTGCTCTCCGACGGCCTGGGTGGCAAGGGTGTCGACAAAGCGGCCCTGGTCGAGCTGGCCCAACGCATTTCGGCCCTCTTCGACGACATCCCCCAGATGCGCGAACTGTCCTGCGACCCCGTCCTGGCCGCCGCGTCCTCGGCCGAGATCATCTACGCCCGCGCCCGCATCGGCCCCGAACCCAGCCGCTTCGACACCGGCCCCCGCCGCCTGGCCTGAACGGGGTGTTACGGCGGCGTCGACGGGTACGCGGCGTCCGGCGCGCGACCCGGGCTGAGCGGGTGCTCGACCGGGTCTGGGAGTGCGCGGCACCGGGTTCGCGACCCTGTGCTGAGCGGGTGCTCGGCTGAGTCGGGCAGTGCGCGGCACCGGTATGACCTGGTCGATCGGCTTGAGTACGCGGCACCGGCCGACCGGAACGGGCCCCGGACGGACGAACAACGCCGACCGGCTCGCGACCCCGGAGGGGAGGGGCGCGCGGTCGCCGGTCGGCGTTTCGGCAGACGACCCCGCTGGGGCCGTCGAGTCAGGAACAGATCAGCTGGCGTAGGCGCGGAGTCGGTCGGCGCGGTCGCCCTTGCGCAGCTTGGACATGACCTCGCGCTCGATCTGGCGGACCCGCTCGCGCGAGAGCCCGAACAGCTTGCCGATCTGGTCGAGGGTGCGCGGCTGGCCGTCGTCGAGACCGAAACGCAGGCGGATGACCTGCTGCTCGCGCTCGTCGAGGGTGGCCAGGACGCTGCGCACATCGTGGTGCAGCAGACCGGCGATCACGGCGTTCTCCGCGGAGGTGGCCTCGGAGTCCTCGATGAAGTCGCCCAGCGGGGCTTCCTCGTCGTTGCCGACCGGCATGTCCAGGCTGACCGGGTCGCGGCTGTGATCGAGCAGGTCGGCGATCTTCTCCACCGGGATGCCCGACTCGTTGGCGAGTTCGGCGTCGGTGGCCTCGCGACCCAGCTGCTGGTGCAGCTCACGCTTGATCCTGGCCAGCTTGTTCACCTGTTCGACCAGGTGGACGGGCAGCCGGATGGTGCGGCTCTGATCGGCCATGCCGCGGGTGATGGCCTGGCGGATCCACCAGGTGGCGTAGGTGGAGAACTTGAAGCCCTTGGCGTAGTCGAACTTCTCCATCGCGCGGATGAGTCCGAGGTTGCCCTCCTGGATCAGGTCCAGCAGCGGCATGCCGCGCCCGGTGTAGCGCTTGGCCAGCGACACGACCAGGCGCAGGTTGGCCTCCAGCAGGTGCGAGCGAGCGGCGGAACCCTCGCGGACCAGGATCAGCAGGTCACGCTTGCGCGCCGGCGATAACCGCTTACCGGTATCGAGCAGGTGCTGGGCGTACAGGCCCGCCTCGATGCGCTTGGCCAGTTCGACCTCGTCGGCCGCCGTGAGCAGGGCCGTCCGTCCGATACCATTGAGGTACACGCGTACCAGGTCGGCTGCGGGGCTCTGGGCGTCGATATCGGCCTCGCTGGGGCGCAAACGAGTGGTGGCGGGGCTTGTCATGACTTGCCTCCTGTCGGTGGTGTCTTACTCCGATCAACGGACCCGACATAGAGAAAGTTCCCGATCCCGTGGGCGATAAACCGCTCTGAGCTGCCGATTTCCACCGCAACGGCTGAGAAGTTCCTGAGAAGAGCGCCGTGTCGGAACTCGCCCGCGCGCCGCGCCCACTCAGACGGGCCGCACCAATCCGTGCCGCACCAGTCCGGCGACCACGCCGAGCGCCTGGGCGGCGAACTCATCGGTGACGTGATCGGCGCCGTCGGCGAGGGCGAGTAGTTCGATCAGTTCGTACAACGGCAGCCCATCGGCCCGCATTCCCGCCACCAGCGCCACCGTGGACTCGTCGACCTCGTGCTGCCAGCGCGGACCGTCGCCGCGATGCAGCCGGGCCACCTGTTCGGTCCACCCGTACTCGCCGGGCAGCGATATCCGTTCCAACGCCGTGGCCGGACTCGGCGCGAAACGCGATGTCCAGGCGAGGTTTTCGTCGAGGGCCACCGCGCGCAACCAGGCCGAGCGCGCGAAGTAACCGGCCACCTCGGTGCCGAGCGGGTCGTCGAAGCCGTGGGTGAGGTCCTCGGCGAGCAGTTCGGTGGGGCCCTCGATCGCGCGCAGGTAGACGAACCCGAAGCCCACACCCTCGACATCGGCGGCGTCGAAGGCGTCGAGCCAGCGCGCGGCCTGCTGCTGCGCGGCCGGATCGCGCGGGTCCAGGCCCGCGTCGCGCAGCCAGGTGCCCACGTAGAGACCGGGATCGGCGACATCGCGCTGCACGACCCAGGCGTCGACACCGTGGGCGGGCAACCAGCTCGACACCCGCTGACGCCAGTCCTGGCCTTCCACGTGCACCCACGCGGCGAGCATGGCCGCGGTGCCGCCGGGGGCGAGCAGGCTCGGCGCGGTGCCGACGACGAGTTCGCTGGCGCCGTCGAGCGCCAGGCCGGAGTCGCGGTAGGTGTGTTCGATGCGCGCCGGTCCCACCACGAACGGCGGATTGGCCACGATCTGGTCGAAGCGGCGGCCCGCCACCGGCTCGAACCAGGACCCCTCGAGCAGTTCGATGTCGAGTTCGTTGAGCGCGGCGGTGGCACTCGCCAGCCACAGCGCCCGCGCGTTGACGTCGGTCGCGGTGACCCGACCCGCGTATCCGGCCGCGTGCACCGCCTGTACCCCGCAGCCGGTGCCCAGGTCGAGCACGGTGCCCACCGGTTCGGTCGGGGTGGCCCGCAGCAGCGACAGCGACGCGTGGCCGACCCCGAGCACGTGATCCTCGGTCAGGGTGCGCCGCCGCATCGAATCGTCGAGATCGGACAGGATCCAGCGGGTTCCGGCACCCACATCGAGCGGTCGCAGATCCAGCGCGGCACGCACCTCGTCCCCGTCGCGACCGAGCAGGCCCGCCGCGACCGCGTCATCGACCCGCACCGGCGCCAACGCGCCCGCGACCTCGCGCTCGGGCAGCGCGTCGCCGAGCAGCAACAACCGCACCAGCGTGCCCAGCTCACCCGCCGCCCGCGCGGCCCGGCGCACCGGCACCGGCTCCGAACGGCTCAGCGCCGCATGCACATCCGGCCCCAGCGCCTCGACCAGCGTGTCGGCGTCATAGCCGACCCGGATCAGCGCCCGGCGTAGATCCGGGCACAGCGCGGTGAGCAGGGACTCGGTCATCGTGGGGTTGGTAGGCACCCGCCTACTGTGCCAGGACCTCGAGTGCCCCAACCCACCAGTCGGCCTCGCGTGTCCGGCCCGAGAGTCCACGCCCTGCGGTCGCAACGCGGCGGTGCCCGTGCGTGCCCCACGACGCTGAGCCGTGCGAACAGGACGCGGCTGTGCCCGAGCGGACATGGCGTCGCTGTGCCGTGCGAACAGGACGCGGCTGTGCCCGAGCGGACATGGCGTCGCTGTGCCGTGCGAACAGGACGCGGCTGTGCCCGAGCGGACATGGCGTCGCTGTGCCCGAGCACGAGACGGGGCTGTAGGCCCGCGCGTGCAAGACGCGGTCTTGCCCGCGCGTGCAAGACGAGGCCGCGCTCCTGCGGTCGCAACAGCGCCGTGCGTGTCCGCCCCGGGGTCCCGGCGCGCGAGCTCGGTGCGCTAGTGGGTCAGCCGATGTAGGGGTCTCGGGAGGTGACGCAGTAGAGGGCGCCGCTGGGGTCGCGCAGGACGATCCAGCGGCCCGCGTCGGTGACGCGGGTGGCGCCGAGGGACTCGTGCCAGGCGGCGGTGGCGGCCAGGTTCGAGGAGGCCAGGTCGGGGTGGGCGCTCGCCGGGTGCGGGTCGTCGAGGCGTTGGAGCAGGAAGTGCAGGGGCTGGTCGGGGCCGCGCAGGCGGGTGAACTCGGGGCGGCTGCCCGCGTAGTGGGTCCAGCCGGTGAGTGTGCGCCAGAACGCGGTGTCGGTGCCGATGTCGGCGGGGGACAGGTCGAGGCAGATCTGATCGAGGCGGGTCACGGTGCCGTCGGGCGCGGTGGTCACGGTCACCGGGGGCGGGACCTGGTCGTGCGGCGCCGGGGCGACCTCGGTGAAGCAGAAGGTCTGTCCGGCGGGCGTTTTCATGACGGTGTAGCCGTCGGCCTCGGTGATCACGCGCGCGCCGAGCTCGGTCGCGGTGGTGACGGCGGCGGGGATGTCGTCGACATCGAGGTCGAGGTGGATGCCGCCGCCTGCGCCGACCCGCTGCAGCTTCACCCACGCCGAGCCCTCGGCGGGCAGCAGGGTGACGAATTCGCCGTGCCCGCCGCGCGGTTCGGACACCGTGGACCCGGTCACCGTCGACCAGAAGCGCACACAGTCGTCGAAATGCTCGGCGGGACGGTCCAGAAATGCCCAGGTCCAGCGAATCATGCTGCTCCCCTTCCGATTCGAGAACACGGTGACGCCCGCGGCCCGGCGCGGATCGTTTCCCTGTCGAACGGTAGGCTCCGCGCGCCGCCCTGTCGACACCCGAGCTGCTGGCAGGATTTTGACGAAACATGTCACACCGGCCACTCGCTGGCCCGGCGCCGTTCCGGCAAGCTGACGCGGTGACCGATCTGCGTGAGCCCTTATCGCCCCAGGGCGACGATTCCACCCCTGCGGCGGCGGTCACCGACCACCGGTCCCGGCTGCACCCCGCCTGGATCGTGGCGGGCGTGGGTTTCGTCGCGCTGCTCGGCGCGGCCGCGTTCCGCTCGGTCCCCAGCGTGCTGATCGAACCGCTGCACACCGAATTCGGGTGGTCCCACGCCACGATCTCGGCCGCCGTCTCGCTGAACATGCTGCTCTACGGCCTGATCTCACCGTTCGCCGCCGCGCTCATGGACCGCTTCGGCATCCGCCGGGTGGTGTGTTCGGCGCTGGTGCTGATCGCCGCGGGCAGCGGCCTGACGGTGTTCATGACCCAGGCCTGGCAGCTGGTCGCCACCTGGGGGCTGCTGGTGGGGGTCGGCGTCGGCTCGATGTCGATGCCGTTCGTGGCCACCATCACCGGCCGCTGGTTCGTGCGCAGCCGCGGCCTGGTCACCGGCGTGCTCACCGCCGCGGGCGCCACCGGGCAGCTGGTATTCCTGCCGCTGGTGTCGATGCTGGCCCACGAACACGGCTGGCGGTTGCCCGCGCTGATCGTCGCGGCCGTGGCGCTGTCGGTGGTGCCGCTGGTGTGGTTGTTCGTGCGCGACTACCCCAGCGACGTGGGCGCGCGGGCCTATGGCGCGCCCGCCGATTCGACGGTGGGCGTGCGGGTTCCGGTCGCCGGGGGCGCGAGTCGGGCGCTGACGGTTCTGGCCTCGGCCGCGCGCACCCGCGGATTCTGGCTGCTGGCAGGCGGTTTCGCGATCTGCGGCGCCTCGACCAACGGCCTTGTCGGCACGCACTTCGTCACCGCCGCCCACGATCACGGCATGCCGCCGACCACCGCGGCCGGGCTGCTCGCGCTGATCGGGGTCTTCGACGTGGCGGGCACGATCGCCTCGGGCTGGCTGTCGGACCGCGTCGACCCGCGCTACCTGCTGCTGGGCTACTACTCGCTGCGTGGGCTGTCGCTGCTGATCCTGCCCTCGCTGCTGGGCCCGCACACCGAGCCGAGCATGTGGGTGTTCATCGTGTTCTACGGCCTGGACTGGATCGCCACCGTGCCCCCGACCGTGCTGCTGTGCCGCGAACTGTTCGGCGCCGACGGACCCATCGCCTTCGGCTGGGTCTTCGCCGCCCACCAGGTCGGCGCCGCGATCGCCGCCACCGGCGCGGGCTTCATCCGCGACCTCAACGGCACCTACGACCTGGCCTGGTACGTGGCGGGCGGACTGTGCGCGATCGCGGCGATCATGTCGATGCTGATCCGCCGCCCGAAAATCGCGGTGTGATCGATCCGGCCGGAACCGCGGGTCGATCCGACCATTGGGCTGCCGCGAGCAGCTGAGCGCCGGCCGCGAGTCGGCTGGCCGCGAGTCGACAGCCCTACTCGAGCGTCTTGCGCTGACCCGACTCGATCGCGGCCTGACTCGAGTGACCATCCCAGCGGCTGGGCTCCTGCTTGGTGCGCGGCGGCCGGTCGTTGGCGATCAGCACCGCGATCCACGGCAGCGGCACCGACGCCGCGATGATCAGGATCGACAGCAGCGGGTTCTCGAACGCGCTGTAGGCGACCGCGGCCAGGATCAGGCACGGGATTCGGAACGCCATGATGAACGTGTAGCGCCGCACCCGGGCGCGATGCTGGTCCTCGAGCGAGGGCGCGGCCTCGGTGATGAGCACGGCGTGTTCGGCCGCGGCAGGACGGAAGAACCCGCGCGAGGGCTTGTGCTCGACGGGCATGGTCACGTCCGGCTCCGGCTTCGGTTCGTCGGCGCCTGGTACCTCGCCGTGGGACTGCATACCCCCGAGTCTTGCACTCGTCGTCGGCGCGCGCACACGCGGCTGGTCAGCGAGCCGGGTACGGGATGCGGCATCATGGAAGGCGTGAGTACAGACACTCTGGTACGCCCCGACGCCACGACCGACGAAACGACCAGCGACGACACCCCCAAATTCTTCCATTACGTGAAGAAGGACCGGATCGCCGAGAGTGCCGTGATGGGCACGATGGTCGTCGCCCTGTGCGGCGAGGTCTTCCCGGTGACCCGTTCGGCCAAGCCGGGCTCGCCGGTCTGCCCGGACTGCAAGAAGGTCTACGAGGGCTTGCGCAAGGGCGACTGAGCGCAGGGCTCGGTCGACGACGCCGGTGCCGGTGACCCGGCCCCGGCGGTTTCGTCGTGCTCGGCCTCGGTGTCGTCCTCGCCGCGCACCTGGTTGGTGATCCACTCCTTGACCTGCTCGATCCGGGTGGTCCGGGCAGGCCAGAACTCCTGCACCGCGGCGTTGAACTCCGCGCCCAGGATCACCGCGAAGCCGAGGAAATAGGTGAACAGCAGGAACGCGATCGGGGTGGCCAGCGCGCCGTAGCTGACCCCGGTGTCGGTGATCCACGACAGGTACCGGCGCAGCAGGTCGCTGGCCGCCATGAAGAACACCCCGGCCACCAGCGCGCCGCCGAAGAGCCGGTGCCACGGCAGCGACTTGTGCAGGGCCAGCTTGTAGAGCGTGGTCAGGCCGACGATCAGCAGCAGGCCCACGATCGGGTAGTAGAACGTGTCGATCAGCCGCAGTCCCGGTTCGCGCCACGCCTCGGGCAGTACCCGCCCGATCCGGGTCGGGCCCAGCGCGATCACCGGCAGGATCAGCACCGCCGCCACCAGGAACTGCACGTAGAGCAGCAGCGCGAAGATCCGCTGCCAGACCGGATGGCGCGCGTCCTGCTGGCCGTGCGCCTCCACGATCGCGTCGACGAAGGTCGCCATGGCCGAGGACCCCGCCCACAGCGACAGCACGAAACCCACCGACACCACCGCGCCGCGCCCGCGGCCGAGCACGTCGTCGACGGTCGGTTCGATGAGGTCCGCGACCACCGACGGACTGAAGAACTCGCGGCTGAACGCGATGATCTTCATCTCCACGATCTCCACGGTGTCGGGCCCGAACAGTCCGCCCACGTAGCCGAGGCTGCCCAGCAGGCCCAGCAGCAGCGGCGCCAGTGACAGCGTCTGCCAGAAGGCGGCGGCCGCGGACTTGGCGAAGATCGAGTTGTCCCAGCACTTGTGTCCGACCCGCACGAGCAGCCGCCACACCGCCGCGGGCCAGGCCGCCCACCACGGCCGATCGCTGTGACGTTGCCCGCTCGCATGCGCGCCCGCGGGCGGACACGCCGGTGCCGCGTCGGGGGTGGGCGGGGGCGCCGAGCCCATCGCGTCGGCGGCCGGGGGCGGGTCGTTGGTCATCTCGGTGTCAAGCATCTCGCACAACGGGCGCGCGTGTGGCGTGGGGCGCGGCTTCGTGACCACGCGCGCCGCTGTGATGCCGGTCGCGCCGCCCGCGTCGGTTTGGCGGCGCGCGGCCTCGGGCGGCTAGGGTCGACGGCGTGACCGGTTCGGGTGGCGCCGTTACGGCGAAGCAAGTGGGGACACCGGGCGATGTGGCGCCGGGGGCTGCCCCGTCGGGTTCGCTGCGCGCCTGGCAGCGTCGCGCGCTGACGAAGTACCTGGCCACCAAGCCGCGTGACTTCCTCGCGGTCGCCACGCCCGGCGCCGGTAAGACCACCTTCGCGCTGCGGGTTGCCGCGGAGTTGCTGGCTGATCGCACGGTCGATCAGATCACCGTGGTGGCCCCCACCGAACACCTCAAGCACCAGTGGTCCTCGGCCGCGGCGCGTGTCGGGATCCAGTTGGACTCGCGGTTCTCCAACTCCACCGGCGCCACCTCCGGCGACTACCACGGTGTCGTGGTCACCTACGCCCAGGTCGCCGCCCATCCCACCCGTCACCGCGTGCGCACCGAGAACCGGCGCACCCTGGTGATCCTCGACGAGATCCACCACGCGGGCGACGCCAAGACCTGGGGCGAGGCCACCGAGGAGGCCTTCGGCGACGCGACCCGCCGACTCGCGCTCACCGGAACCCCGTTCCGCAGCGACGATTCCAAGATCCCGTTCGTCACCTACGAACCCGACGAGGGCGGTTTCCCCCGCTCGCGCGCCGACCACGCCTACGGTTACGCCGACGCCCTGGCCGACGGCGTCGTGCGCCCGGTGGTGTTCCTGGCCTACTCCGGCGACGCGCACTGGCGCGACAGCGCGGGCGAGGAACACACCGCCCGCCTGGGCGAGCCGCTGAGCCCCGAGCACACCGCGCGCGCCTGGCGCACCGCCCTCGACCCGGCCGGTGACTGGATCTCCTCGGTGTTGCGCGCGGCCGACATGCGCCTGCGTCAGCTGCGCTCCTCCGGCATGCCCGACGCCGGTGGCCTGGTGATCGCCACCGATCAGGAACGCGCCCGCGACTACGCCGAGCTGCTCGAACACATCAGCGGCGAACGGCCGACGGTCGTGCTGTCCGACGACCCGCAGTCGTCCAAGCGGATCGGCGAGTTCAGTGCCGGGACACAGCCGTGGATGGTCGCGGTGCGCATGGTGTCCGAGGGCGTCGACGTGCCGCGCCTGGCCGTGGGCGTGTACGCCACCAGCGCGTCGACTCCGCTGTACTTCGCCCAGGCCATCGGTCGTTTCGTGCGTGCGCGCAAACCCGGCGAGACCGCCAGCGTGTTCCTGCCCTCGGTGCCGGTGCTGCTGGATCTGGCCGCCCAGCTCGAGCTGCAACGCGACCACGTCATCGGCAAGCCGCACCGCCCCAAGGAGGGCCTGGAAGACGAGCTGCTGATCGACGCGAACAAGGCCAAGGACGAGCCCGGCGAGGAGGAGAAGTCCTTCGTCGCCCTGGCCGCCGACGCCGAGCTCGACCAGGTGATCTACGACGGTTCCTCGTTCGGCACCGCCACCATCGCCGGCTCCGACGAGGAAGCCGACTACCTCGGCATCCCCGGCCTGCTCGACGCCGACCAGATGCGCGCCCTGCTACGCGACCGCCAGACCCGCCAGCTCGCCGACCGCAGCGCCCAGGAAGCCGCCCCGCGCCCGGCCGCCGTCGCCGAACGCGTCGCCACCTCCGACCGCCTCGGCGAGTTGCGCCGCGAACTCAACAGCCTCGTCGCCATGCACCACCACCGCACCGGCCAGCCGCACGGGGTGATCCACGGCGAACTGCGCCGCGAATGTGGCGGCCCGCCAACAGCTTTGGCATCGGTCGACCAACTCGTCGAACGCATCGCCGCCCTGCGCCGCCGTTGAGCGATACCGCCCTGCGTCGTCGTTGAGCGATGCCGCCGTGCGTCGCCGTTGAGTGACACCGCCGTGCGCCGCCATTGAGCGATTTCGCCGTGCGTCGCCGCTGAGCTACGTCGCCCCCGCGGTGTCGGCCGTCGCGTCGCGTTGCGGCGTCGATCACAGGCTGCGGCGCGCCGGTAAGCGCGAGTGTCGGCCGTCGCATCGCATTGCGGTCGTGCGGACTCGGTTGATGGTCGTTGAGATCCGTGGCCGCGAGGGTCGGTCGCGTGGTGCCGCTCGGATCATGTTGCGGGCGTGAAGAATCGGTCTGGGTCGAGGGTGTGCATGCTGGTCCAGCGGGGTTCCTGGGCTGGGGCCTCGGAATCGGGGTGGTCGTCGAAGTAGCCCTGGAGCTCCAGCGCCAGGCGCGGGTTCTCGTCCACCCGGCGGGCGAGCGCGTACAGCACCGCGAACACGTGCAGGCAGTGCGCCGACCGGGCCGAACACGAGCAGTCGGTGCTCGCCAGGGTGGGGGCGGGGGAGTGGCCCGCGTCGAGCAGGGCGCGGTGCGTCTCGTCGGTGAGCACGGTCGGGTCGGGGATCGTGTGCACGAGGGCGGTCACCGCGGCGCGCGACAGCGGCGCCACCTCGACGTGGGTGATCGAGGCCTGACCGCCGCGATGCAGGTGCGCGCGCACGGCGCGGCCTTCGATCTCGAGGCGCACCCCGTCGTTGCGGGCGATGCTGCGGGCGCGCGGCAGCAGCGGTTCGGGGCGGGTCCGGCTGAGGGGTTCGGCCAGGCGCACCCAGTCCATGCCCCACGCGGTGTACCCGAATTCGTTGTCGGCCATCAGTTCTCTCGCTTTCGGCGCAGGATGTCGACGAGGGCGTCGTCGTCGAGGCGGGCCAGTTCGGCGATGCCGGCGGCGTCGGACAGGTCGGTCAGCGCGGACTTGCGCGTGTGCATCGGCGCGATGTGCTCCTCGACCGTGGTGGCGCTGGTGAGGGTGGTGACGGTGACCGTGCGGGTCTGCCCGATGCGGTGGGCCCGGTCCGAGGCCTGTGCCTCCACTGCCGGATTCCACCAGCGATCGAAATGGATCACGTCGGCCGCGCGGGTGAGGGTGAGCCCGGTGCCCGCGGCGCGCAGGCTCAGCACGAGAACCGGTGGGCCGTCGGGGGATTGGAACCGGGTGACGATCTCGCCGCGCTGCTCGGCGTCGAGCCCGCCGTGGAAGAACGGCGCCGTCACCCCGAACTGGTCGGCGAGGTGGCGCACCAGCAGCTCGCCGGTCTTGCGGTACTGGGTGAAGATCAGGGTGGGGTCACCGGTGTCGAGATTGGTGGCGACGATATCGGTGCACAGGTCGAGTTTGCCCGAGCGCCCGGCGAGTTCGCCCAGCTCGCCGGTGACCAGGCCGGGATGGTTGCACACCTGTTTGAGGTGGGTCAGCGCCGCGAGTACGCGTCCCTGACGTTGCAGGCCGGACCCGAACCCTTCGTCGAGCGCCTCGGCCAGCACCGCGTCGTACACGCGTTCCTGTTCGGCGGTGAGATCGCAGAGCAGGTCACTGTGGATCTTCGCGGGCAGCGCCGCCGCGACCTGAATCTTCTTGCGGCCCAACACCACCGGTTCGACCGCGGCGCGCAACCGGGCGGCCGCCGCGCTCGACCCCTCCTCGATCGGTCGCACGAATCGGCGCCGGAACTGCGTGCGATGCGCGAACACGCGCGGCACCGTGAGATGCAGCAGTGCGAACAGTTCGTCGAGGTGGTTCTCCACCGGCGTGCCGGTCAGCGCGACCGTCGCCTCGGCGGTCAGCGCCCGCGCCGCCTTCGACACCTGGGTGCGGGGGTTCTTCAGCGCCTGCGCCTCGTCGAACACCACCGTCGCCCACTGCCGACCGGTCAGTGCCGCACCGTGCAGTCGCAGGGTCGGGTACCCGGTGACGAGCACGGTGCCCGCCCCGGCTTCCACCGGCCCGCCTCGCCATGTCACCGCCGTCAACCCCGGCGCGAACCGCTCGATCTCGTGCACCCAGTTGCCCACCAGCGAGGTCGGACACACCACCAGCTGCGGTCCCTCGGCTCGCCCCCGCAGGAACCCGATCGTCTGCACGGTCTTGCCAAGGCCCATCTCGTCGGCCAGCACCGCCCCGCCGTAGGCCGCCACGGTCTCGTGCAACCACCCCACCCCGCGCACCTGATAGGGCCGCAGCGTCGCGTCCAGCACCCCGGCCAGCTCCCCGCCGAGCGCCTGCGTCTCGCGCAGGACCCGCGCCGCCCGCTCCGCCGACACGATCGAGGTCCCGACCGCGTCGGGAACGGCGTGCGCGGCGATCGGCAGCGACGGTGGTGAAGCGGACGAGAGGTCCTCGGCGGCGGTCAGCAGCCCACGCCAGGCGCGGCCGGAGGCCGCCAGCTCGTCGGAGGACACCTCGACCAGCTCGGCGGGCGTCACCACCGTGGCCGGCACCTCGACCGGTTCGATCGCGCGGCCCGCGCCCACCGGCAGCGCGAGCGTCAGCACCTCGGGATCGCCGACCCCGGTCGGCGCGGGACCGGCGTCGACCCCGTTCCACGTCCACAGTGCGAACAGGTGGCGGTCGGGCAGGTAGGTGGCCTGGATGGCGGACAGAACATTCTCCTGACGATCGGGCGACGCGAACAACGCAACAACGTACACTGTACTGAGTTTGTTCCCGAGCGCCAGAAGGAAGGACGGCCCGTGCCGACCGGCGACGACAAGACCGCACAGGCCACCGAGCTCCTCGCACTGCTCTGGCGCCACCACCTCCCGGCCAAGCCCGGCGCCCGCGGCCCCAAACAGACCCTGACGGTCGACGACGTGGTCGCGGCCGCCATCGCCCTGGCCGATCGCGACGGCATCGCCAAGCTCACCATCCGCGCGGTCGCCGCCGCGCTCGGCGTGCGCGCGATGAGCCTCTACACCTACGTCCCCAGCAAAGAGGCGCTGATCACGCTCATGGTCGACGCCGTCGCCGCCACCGACCCCCCGATCCCGGCCGAGCTCCCGGTCCGCGACCGCATGATCGCCATCGCCGCCCGGATCCGCGCCGAACTGCTCGCCCACCCCTGGCTGCTGGAAGTCTCCCCGTGGCGCCAGGTCCTCGGCCCCGGCCGCCTGCGCCGCTACGAACGCCAACTCGCGGCCATCGAGGGCATCGGCCTGAGCGACCTGGCCATGGACCGCGCGATCGCCGTACTCACCGACTTCGCCACCGGCAACGCCCGCCTCGCGGTCGCCGCCGCGGGCGCGACCGCCCAGCTCAGCGATGCCGACTGGTGGGAGATCACCGGCCCCCTGCTGGCCCGGGTGATCCCGCCCGACGAATTCCCCCTGGCCGGGCGCGTCGGCACCACCGTCGGCGAACACCATCAGGCCCCCGCCGACCCCGACGGCGCCTTCGACTACGGCGTGGCCACCCTCGTCGACGGCCTGCTCACCGACACCTGAGCCCGCACGGACAGCGACAGCGGGCGCCCTGTTCGGGACGCCCGCTGTCGGGAGTTTTCTATTGTCGGATGCTGTTGTTTCGGACGCGAGGAGAGATCAGACGGCGGGAGCTGCGTCGGTGTCGATGACGGCTTCGAGCTCGCGCAATCGGTCCATGTGTTCATTCGCGTGGTGCTGGCAGAAGAGCAACTCGCCACCCGCGGGAAGAACTGCACGCACTCGGGCAGCCGCCCCGCAACGATCGCAACGATCGACCGCGGTCAGTGGGGTGCTGGTCAGGGTTCCTGGCATGACTCCTCCGTCCCGGCTCCCGGCGCTGCGTGGCCGTTCGCCTAGGTGTGGGCCTCGTGGTCACTCCACGAGGCTCGCATCCGCTACTTCCCAGCAGTGGTATGACTACTCTGTCAGACGTTCGGGGTTCAGGCTTTGTTCCCGGAAGTGAATCTTTGTGTTTTCGATAACAGACCTGCGGTTTCGCTGAAAGCGAACACCCGCCGATCACGGTCTCGAGCACTCACCGACCACCTGCGGAGCGCTGACGCCACCTCCCCTTTCGATCTTGTCGCTCATCGGTATGTCGCTCGCTGGGGCGTTGCCCGTTAACGCGGCGGGCTCGACCGGGACAACGAGCTGTTCATCTCGACGTGTGACAGGGTCTAGATCGTCCGAACCTGTTGTCTACCCGGAGATTACCCGTGACATCCGACACTCACACCCTTGTTCACCTGTGTTCTTCCCAAGAATGGGAAGAACTTCGCCGGACGGGGGAGCGCAGACCGCCCTCGCTGGCCGAATCGGGCTTCGTGCACATGTCGACCCCGCAGCAGGTCCACCTGCCCGCCAACCGCCTGTTCGCCGGGCGCACCGACATGGTGCTGTTGTGGCTGGACCCGGCCCGATTCACCGGCGAGGTGAAGTGGGAACCCGGCGTGCCCACCGACCCGTCCTCGATGCGGTTCCCGCACCTCTACGCCCCGCTCCCGCTGGCCGCGGTGCAGGTGGCGCAGCCCTATCTGCCCGACTCCGACGGCGTGTTCGGCACACCACGCCGCGACCCTGTGGCGTAGCCCACGCCGCGGCGGCGCGCGCGTCTACTGTGGAGAAGTGAACGTCGATGTCACAGCACTACCGGGGATCGGAGTGCGCAAGGATTTCGAAGTCAGGTCGGGGCGCCGCGTCGGGGTGGTCGCCCACCGCGACGGTGACATCGAGCTGATCGTGTCCAAGTCCGACGACCCCGACGCGATCGCCGCGCAGGTGCCGCTCTCGGCCGACGAGGCCTCGGTGCTGGCCAACCTGCTCGGCGCGCCGCAACTGGTCGCCAAGCTCAACGACGACCACCGCGACCTGCCCGGCATCACCACCCGCCAGCTCGCCGTCGCCGACGAATCGCCGTATGCCGGTCGCACCCTCGGCGAGACCGGCATGCGCACCCGCACCAAGACCTCGATCGTCGCGGTGATGCGCGCCGGTCAACTGCACCCCTCACCCGGCCCGGATTTCACCTTCACCGAGGGCGACCTGCTGGTGGTGGTCGGCACCCCGCACGGCCTCGACGCGGCCGCGCGGATCCTGCTACACGGCTGATCAGTCCACGATCCGGCGCGGCCACGCGCCCGCGCCCTCGTAGCTGAGCTCCTCGGTGCGGTACTCGTGGTCGGCCGTCGGCGCCACCGGCGCGGCCGGACGCGGACGCGTCTTGCGTCGCGAGGTCAGCCACATCCGGGGCAGCGCCTGCTCGTTCTCGATCTCGGTGAGACTCACACTGATCAGCACCAGCATCGTCACGATGCTGCTCACCCCGATCAGCGGCGCCAGCAGCTCCATCGCCTCGGCGCCGGTGGCCGGGCCCGCGTCGTGCCCGCTGTGCGCCCGCATCGACGCCATCCCGGTGTAGTGCATCCCGCACACCGCAACGCCCATGATCAGCGCCGCGCCGACGGTGGCGAGAAAACCCTTGACGCGCAACGTGAACCACAGCGCCACGATCGAGGCCACCACCGCGATCACCATCGACAGACCCACGATCGCCGCGTCGTAGTGCACCGTCGCGCTCGACTTCATCGCGTACATGCCGGAGTAGTGCATGGCACCGACCCCGAGTCCGGTGATGGTGCCGCCTGCCAGCAGCGAGCGCAGCGTGGGCTGCGGCTTGTTGACCATGAACAACCCGATCCCCACCACCACCATCGCGGTGACCGCGCTGATCAGCGTCAACGGGATGTCGTAGCGAATCGCGGTGCCCCGGATACTGAATCCCAGCATGGCGATGAAGTGCATGACCCAGATCCCGGTGCCGCCGATCGCGACCGCGGCGCCCAGCAGCCAACCCGCCCGGCCCTGAGTGGCGTTGCGTCCCCGCGCCGCGCACTGCAGACCGAGCAGACATCCGGTCACCGACATGAAATACGCCAGAACCGGGGTGATCCAGCCGTAGCTGAAGTGATAGATGTCGAGCACGCGCGAAACCCTCAATGCCGGGCGTCCACGAACCTGACCTCGGTGCCAGTACCGCGGACCAAGGCGGTAGAACGAAAAACTGGTTGTGACGATACGGTGAAGATCACCAATTCGTGTCCTCCGCAGTGCAATACAGCAGTGTGGGGTTCATCACGAACCGGTCGCGGCGGCAACGACGCGAGGCCCGCACCGTCGAAACGGTACGGGCCTCGCGGGTGGACATCGCTCAGTCGAGGTAGTCGCGCAGCACCTGCGAACGGCTCGGGTGGCGCAGCTTGCTCATCGTCTTGGACTCGATCTGCCGGATGCGCTCACGGGTGACCCCGTAGACCTGGCCGATCTCGTCGAGGGTGCGCGGCTGACCGTCAGTCAGACCGAAGCGCAACCGCACCACGCCCGCCTCACGTTCGGACAGCGTCTCGAGCACCGACTGCAACTGGTCCTGCAGCAGGGTGAAGCTCACCGCGTCGACCGCGACGACCGCCTCGGAATCCTCGATGAAGTCACCGAGCTGGCTGTCGCCCTCGTCGCCGATGGTCTGGTCCAGCGAGATGGGCTCACGCGCGTACTGCTGGATCTCCAGCACCTTCTCCGGCGTGATGTCCATTTCCTTGGCGAGCTCCTCGGGCGTGGGCTCGCGGCCCAGGTCCTGGAGCAGCTCACGCTGGATGCGGCCGAGCTTGTTGATGACCTCGACCATGTGCACCGGGATACGGATGGTGCGGGCCTGGTCGGCCATCGCGCGGGTGATGGCCTGGCGGATCCACCACGTGGCGTAGGTCGAGAACTTGTAACCCTTGGTGTAGTCGAACTTCTCGACCGCGCGGATCAGACCCAGGTTGCCCTCCTGGATCAGGTCCAGGAACGCCATGCCGCGGCCGGTGTAGCGCTTGGCCAACGAGACGACCAGGCGCAGGTTGGCCTCGAGCAGGTGGTTCTTGGCCCGGTTGCCGTCGCGCACGATCCAGTTGAAATCGCGGCGCGTGGTGACCGAGAGCTTCTCGCCCGCCTCGGCGAACTCGCGCATCTTCTCCGCCGCGAACAGGCCGGCCTCGATCCGCTTGGCGAGTTCGACCTCCTCCTCGGCGTTGAGCAGCGCGACCTTGCCGATCTGCTTGAGGTAGGCGCGCACCGAGTCGGCCGAGGCCGTGAGCTCGGCGTCCTTGCGGGCCTGGCGCAGCGCCTCGGACTCTTCCTCGTCCCAGACGAAATCGCCCGAGGCCTTGTCCTTCTCGGTCGGCTCGGCGGTGTCGGCGACCTCGGCGGTGTCCTCGGCGACGTCGTCGACGACGACCTCCTCGACGACGAGTTCGTCCTCGGCGACTTCGAGATCACCGAGATCGTCGATATCGACCGACTCGTCGTCGAGCTGCTCCTCACCGCCCTCGCCCGAGGTCGCCTTCTTGGCCGCGGTCTTCTTCGCCGGGGCCTTCTTGGCGGCGGCCTTCTTGGCCGGAGCCTTCTTGGCCGCGGCCTTCTTCGCCGGGGCCTTCTTGGCGGCGGCCTTCTTGGCAGGCGCCTTCTTGGCCGGGGTTACGGCGTCGTCGGCATCGGCGTCGGAGGCCGGGTCGGCGGTCTGACGGGTATTCGTGGCTACCACGTACGCCCTTTCGTGACGGTCTCGTGCGGCGTCACGCCAGAGTGGTTTTCCGGCGGAGCGGTCGGTCGGGTTGCACCGGCGATGCGTCGGCCGGGGGAAGTCGGCGCTCGTTCACCGACCTTCTCGCGACCGGCCGCGGCCGGAAGGTTTCACCGGCTCACCGCCGGACGTGTTCCATTGTAACGATCCAACCAGGGTACTCATGGCACGATGCCATCCAGGCGTTGCGTACCCGACCACGCCCGGCTAGGGCGCGATGCCCGCCTCGATGGCCATCGCCGCGCCGACGATACCCGCGGTGTTCTTCAACACGGCCGGAATCACCGGAGTTCTGTTGGTGAGCAAGGGAATCCACTGCGCGTGATCACGGCTGATGCCGCCGCCGGCGATGATCACCTTCGGCCAGAACAGATCCTCGATGCGGCTCAACACCCGACTCACCCGCTGCGCCCACTGGGCGTAGTCCAGGCCCTCGTTGTCCTTGACCGAGGCCGCGGCCAGGTCCTCGGCGTCGGCCCCGTCGATCTCGAGGTGGCCGAGTTCGGAGTTGGGCACGAGCACGCCGCTGTAGAGCAGCGCCGAGCCGATCCCGGTGCCGAAGGTGAGCAGCAGCGTGAGCCCGACCAGGTCGCGCGCGTTGCCGTAGCGGTCCTCGGCCAGCCCCGCGGCGTCGGCGTCGTTGAGCACGGTGACCTCGCGCCCGCCCAGCGCCGCCGAGAACAGCGCGCGGGCGTCGGTGCCGATCCAGTCCTGGTCGATATTGGCGGCGGTTCTGGCGATGCCGTCGAGCACCACGCACGGCATGGTGATGCCGACCGGACCCGTCCACCCCGCCTGGGCGACGAGCTCGGCCACCGCCGCGGCGACCGCGGCCGGCGTCGACGGCTGCGGCGTCGCGATCTTGAGACGGTCATGGGTGAGCAGGCCCGTGGTCAGGTCGACCTCGGCGCCCTTCACGCCACTGCCGCCGATATCGATACCGAATGCGTGCCCCCGTGCGGACATGGTTTCAACCCCTTGCTGACGGTCGATCTGCCTGACAGACATCACAGAGCAGCGTAGCGGTAGTCACCGTTTCTGCGGGGCGCGTCGACATGTGTTCCGATGGAGTCGTGCCCGAACACACCGAGCCCGAGAACCCCGCTGCCCCCACCACATCCGCCGATCCCGAGCAGTTGCGGCTGCTCGCCGTCGAACTCGCCGAAACGGCCGCCGCGCACGTGCGCGCGCGCCGCCCGCAGGTCTTCGCCGCCGACGGTCCCGCCGCCGGCGCGGTGTCGACCAAGGGGCACGCCACCGATCCGGTGACCATCGTCGACACCGAATCCGAGCAGCTGATCCGCGAACTGCTCGCCCGGCGCCGACCGGCCGACGCGATCCTGGGCGAGGAGGGCGGCGGCGATGTCGGCGCCACCGCGCCCGGCACCGTCACCTGGGTGGTCGACCCGATCGACGGCACCGTGAACTTCCTCTACGGACTGCCCGGTTACGCGGTGTCGGTGGGCGCGGTGATCGACGGCCGCCCCGTCGCGGGCGCGGTCGTCGATGTGGCCGCCGCGACCACCTACAGTGCCGCGCGGGGTGCTGGCGCGCACGCTGTGGGACCGGACGGCACCCGCACGGTGCTTCGGTGCAGCAGCGAGGATTCGCTGTCAGTGGCGCTCGTGGCCACCGGCTTCGCCTACGGCAGCGCCCGCCGGGCCCGCCAGGCCCAGTTGCTCACCGAGATCCTGCCGCGCATCCGCGACATCCGCCGCCTCGGCGCCGCCGCGATGGACCTGTGCCACGTCGCCGCGGGCCGCCTCGACGCCTACTACGAGCACGGTCTCAACGCCTGGGACTGGGCCGCGGGCGCCCTCATCGCCGCCGAGGCGGGCGCGGTCGTGCGTGTCCCGTCGGTCACCGTCGGCGGCGCCGCGGGCGAACTCACCGTGGTCGCCGCCCCCGGCATCGCGAAGGACCTCGACGCCCTGCTCGACAGCGTCGGCGCCCCGATTCCGCTGCCGGACTGAGGGATCAGCCCCTCAGCACTTCACGTCGCGGGCGGCGTCGACCAGGGCCGGGTCGATGGAGGACGAACTCGCGCCCGGCGCGAGGTTCTTCAGCGAGCGCAGCACCGCCTCGGCGTCCGCGCCGGGGCGCAGCGATTCGCCGAACGCCTGGCCCAGCACCAGATCGACGGTGTCGTCGGTGCGCGGATCCTCGATCAGTTCCGCGCACGGCGCGACCAACTGCACCGAGGCCGCGGCCGGGCGACCGTTCACGCCGAAGCGGATCTGGCCCGCGCAGGTGAGGTCGCCGTTGACGTAGACGGGATCGTTACCCACCTGTGTCCCCGGCGCGCCGGCGAAGCCGAGATCGGCCAGGGCCGAGGCGATGTTGCCCGCCTGGCCGCTCTTGCCGTTGGCGTTGAACACCCGGACCTTGGACTCCGACAGGGCCGCCGGGTCGACGTCCTCGAGCCGCGAGGGCCCGACCCGGGTGCCCAGCGCCGCCGGTTGCGGGGCGGCGGTGGCCGTCGGGGTGCTCGGCGCGTTGCACGCCATCGGTTCGTTGCCCTCGTCCCGCGTGCGAAACGCCGTGATCCAGACGAACAGGCTCACCAGAGCCAGCACGAGGACCAGCGCGAGCCAGAGCTCGGGCCGCCGTCGCGGAAAGGGTTTGCCGTCGCGATCAGTCGCGCTGCCTTCGGTGATCAGTGAAACCACCCGCTCACTCTACGAGTCCGCGCGCGCCGCGCGAGCCGGGGAGGTCTCGGCGCGTTTCACCGCAGGTGACGATTCGTCGTCGGTTTGTTCCGCGTCGCGGGTTTGATTGCGACATTCGGCCGTTGGTCCGCTATTGTCTGGCCGCCCAGATCGAATATTTACCGGTGAAACGGTGGTCGGTCGCGGGAACAACAAGGGCATGTCCTGCGTTTACCGAAGGCTGTCGGAGTAGATCGCAGACGATCGAACCTGATAGACGACCGGTGCACGTGTGAGGTGTACCACCGGCGGGGCGGTACGAACGCCGGACCCCTGCGGGGTTACGGCAATCGACTGATCCGGGATATACGGAGTAAGGACTGAGGGGAAGACGACATGGCAACCGACTATGACGCACCGCGGCGCACCGAATCCGACGAGGTGTCGGAGGACTCGCTCGAGGAGCTGAAGGCGCGTCGCAACGAGGCGCAGTCCGCCGTCGTGGACATCGACGAATCCGATACAGCGGAATCGTTCGAGCTTCCCGGCGCGGACCTGTCCGACGAAGTACTCAGCGTTCGGGTGGTCCCGAAGCAGGCGGACGAGTTCACCTGCTCCAGCTGTTTTCTGGTGCACCATCGCAGCCGACTGGCCGAGGAGAACAGCGGCCAGCTGATCTGCATGGATTGCGCACTCTGATCCGTTTCGGATCAGCGCGGAAGGGTCAGCCCGCGCTCGGGAGTCCGAGCGCGGCCAAGACCCGGTCCGGCCTGCGGGTACTGATCAACCAGTACGGCGTCGGGTCGTCCGGGTCGTCGAGTACCAACAACGCCATCGAGCCGATCCAGGCCCGATGCTGCACATAGGCGGCGGGGTCGAGTTGTCGACCCAGCGCCGCGCTCTTGGCTGTCGGCGCCACGGCCGCCGCGCGCGCGACGAAGCTCACCGGTAGGTGGGCGCGGTCCACGCGGAGTTCGGCCGTGCCGTCCGCGGCCACGGTGACATCCAGGCGATGCCTGCTCATCCACAACAGAATCCACACCGGGACCGGCGCCAGTAGCAGATACGGCAGCCAGGCCCGGAGTCCCGGCGCGCCCATATGGATCTCGGCGGCCAGCAGCGCCGCGATCGCGAAGCCGACGGGCCACCACCACAGCGGCACCCACAGGCGCTCGGCGTAGAGCCGTGTTCCCGGCGCGTGCTGCGGTGCGTCGGCGGTGTCGGTCGTGGGGGAATGGGGCTGGTCGGGCACTCCTCAACACTAGGTCACCGCATCGTGACCTCGACGAGAAGGTCCGCCCCGTGAGCGCGTACTCGCGCCCGCGAGCGCGTAGTCTCGACCGATGTGAACGCACTTGCACCGATTCCGCTGCGGCGGCTCGATCCCGGCATCCCTGTGCCGACGCGTGCCCATCCGGGTGACGCGGGCGTCGACCTCTGTACCACCGAGGATGTGATCATCGAACCGGGCGAGCGGGTGCTCGTCGGGACCGGGATCGCCATCGCGTTGCCGTTGGGCACGGTCGGTCTGATCCATCCCCGGTCCGGGCTGGCCGCCAAGGCCGGGCTGTCGGTGGTCAATACGCCGGGCACGATCGACGCGGGCTATCGCGGCGAGATCAAGGTGTGCCTGATCAATCACGATCCGCGGACCGCGATCGAGCTGCGGCGCGGCGACCGGATCGCGCAGTTGCTGGTGCAGCGGGTCGAGTTGGTCGATTTCGCCGAGGTCGACGATCTCGACGAGACCGCGCGTGGCAGTGGTGGATACGGGTCGAGCGGCGGGCATGCCAGCCTGGCCGGCAAGGAGGCGTGATGGGTCTGTTCGGTAAGAAGAAGCGCGCCCCGCGCGAGGACGACGTGGTCGAGTACGACGAGGTGGCCTACGACGAGGCCGATTACGACCTCGACGCGGACTCCGACGAGTACGACACCGACGAGTTCCACCGCCCCGATTTCGCCCGGCTCGATTTCGACGACGCGCCGACCGACGAGCGCATCTACGGCAATTTCGATCACGCCCCCGATGCCGCCGCGGGCCCCTACGACATCAGCGAGGTCTCCGAGGACGCCATCTCCCGGCGCCTGGACCTCGGCTCGGTGCTCATCCCGGTGCCCCAGGGCGGGCAGTTGCAGGTGGAGATGAGCCCCGACGGCACCCCGCAGGCGGTGCACCTGGCCACCGAGCACGGCAGGCTCACCGTGGCCGCCTACGCCGCGCCCAAGTCCGCGGGTCAGTGGCGCACGGTCGCCGCCGATCTGGCCGAGTCGCTGCGCGGTGACGGCGCGGCCGTGGCCGTGGAGAAGGGTCCGTGGGGTCGTGAGGTCAAGGCGATCACCGAGGGCGCCGATCTGCGCTTCATCGGCGTCGACGGCCCACGCTGGATGATCCGCCTGGTCGCCGCGGGCCCCAAGGGCGCCGTCGACGACCGCAGCCCGCTGATCACCGCCGCCCGCGCGGTCCTGGCCGACGCCGTGGTCCGCCGCGGCACCGACCCGCTGCCGGTGCGCGACCCGCTGCCCGTGGTGCTGCCCCGCGAACTGGCCGAACAGCTCGCCGCCGCCCACCAGCAGCAGCTCGAGGCCCAGCAGGCGGCCCAGGAGGCCCAGGCCGCCGCCGCGGCCGCCCCGCCCCCGTCGGCCCTGCCCCCGAAGCTGCCCGACGAGCCCCGTCGCGGCGCCGACGGTTCGGCGATGCAGCAACTCGGGCTCAACTAGCCCGGGTTCGGGTCAGTTCGGCCAGTCCGGTGTGGCCGAGGATCGCGGGGTCGGCGCCCAGTTCGGCGAGGGTGATTTCACGCAGGCGGGCCGAGGGCAGGGTGGCGGCCCATTCGCGGGCGATGTCGATCGGATGGATCGGGTCGTCGACGGCGCCCACGACCGCCACCGGCACCTCGATCCCGGCCAACCGTTCGAGCGTCGGCCACGCGTAGCCCGCCGCCTCGTCCAGGGCGGCGGGCAGGTCCGGCCACTGTCCGCGCCAGGACTGGGTCAGTGCCTCGGCCAACCACGCCGGGCTCGACGCCCGCATGCGCGCGATCACCGCCTCGAGCCCGTCGGCGCGCAGTTGCTCGGCGGTAACCGAGGCGCTCGATGCGGCGGGGCAGGCGGCTGTTTCGGCGCCGGTCCAGGCGGGTAGTGCTGTGAGGACACCGACCACCGCGGTCGGGTGCTCGGCGGCCCAGTCGAGCGCGATCGCGGCGCCGAGGGAGATGCCCGCGGCCAGGACCGGGCCGCGCGCCGCGGCCGCGTCCAACGCCGCTCGACAGCTTCCGACCACGGCCTTCGGGTCCGGTTCCACGGCCTGGAACGCCAGTCCGTGCGCGCGGGCCGCCGGTCCGAACGCGCGGGCGGCGAAATCGGCGTCGGAACCGGTCCCTGGCAGGGCGAGGACGGTGACCTGGGGTGGGGTGCGCAACACCGACCGAGCGTAGCGGCGCGGCGTTTGCCCCTCTACAGTGACTAGTGAGGCCAACAAGCGGGAGAAGCGTGCCATGTCGTCATCCACGGGCGGACACAAGTCGGGATCGGGCCCGGATTCAGGATACTTTCGACGACTCGGCCGCCGACTGACCGCCGATATCGACCAGCTCGACGCCGAGGAACTGGCCGAGACGGCCGACGCCTCCGGCGCTCGCCGCGCCAAGGATTGCTGCCGTGGTGAGGAAGCCACCATCCTGGGCAGGCTGCGCAGTGTCGAAGCCTGTCCGAAGGCCGCCGGTGCCACCGTGCAGGCCGAGTTCTTCGACGGCACCGACGCCATCACCCTGGTGTGGATCGGGCGCAGGCGCATTCCCGGGATCGAACCGGGGCGCCGCATTCTGGTCCGTGGTCGCGTGGGCGACCGCGACGGCCGCAAAGTGATCTTCAACCCCTACTACGAATTGCGCGGGAACAGCTGACGTATGCCCTCCAGCGACGAGTACCGCACTGCCGCGGACCCCGAAGCCACCGTGGCGTTGCCCGTGGTCACCGATGAACCGGTGGACCCACAGGTCGACGCCGAGGTCGACAAGGCCGAACAGACCTTGCTCGAACAGCTCGGCGGGTTCAGCGGCCTGATCTATTCCACCCTGCCCGTCCTGGTGTTCGTTCCGGTGAACACCTTCGCGGGCCTGACCGTGGCCATCTGGGCCGCGCTCGGCGTGGCCGCCGCCATCCTGGTCTGGCGGCTGATCCAGCGCAGCCCCATCCAGCCCGCGATCTCCGGTTTCCTCGGGGTGGGCGTGTGCGCGTTCATCGCCCAGCGGGTGGGGGAGGCCAAGGGATTCTTCCTGTTCGGCATCTACACCAGCCTGGTGTACGCGGGCGTGTTCGCGCTGTCGATCCTGTTGCGCCGACCCCTGGTGGGGGTGATCTGGGGCGCGCTCAACGGCCACGGGCACCGCTGGCGCACCGACAAGCGCGTGCGCAAGCTCTACGACCTGGCCACCGCGGTGTGGGTGGTCGTGTTCGGCGCCCGCTACCTGGTGCAGTCGCAGCTCTACGACACCGACCACACCACCTGGTTGGCCGTGGCCCGCATCGGTATGGGCTGGCCGCTGACCGCGGTGGCCCTGGTCGTCACCGTGTGGGCGGTGCGCCGGGCCGGGCATCTGCCCGCGTCCAAGGCCGACAAGTCCGGTGCCGGAACGGAATCCGTCTCCGCCTGAGGGTGGGTAAGCGCACCGCCGGAGGTGGGGAAGTCCCCACCCTGGGGTGCCTGGTCGCGACCGGCCGTTCGTCGCACGATCAATGCGTAGGAATTACGCGATGATCGTGAAAGGACCCGGCGACCATGATGGCAACCGAGCACCGTACCGAGCGACCGGCCGTCGAGACCACCACGCGCCGGGCCGGTGCGTCGAAGACCGCGGCGCCCGCGCACTCGGAGAGCAAGCGCATCGGCGCCGAACTCGACGCGCTGATCGGTCCGGCCGCGCGCGGTGACCGCGACGCCGTCGCCGAGATCCTGCGCCTGGTCCACCCGCTGGTCCGCCGCTACTGCTCGGCGCGCATGGGCGCCACCGGCCACCTGATGGTGACTCCCGACGATGTCACCCAGGAAGTCCTGATGGCGATCGTCACCGCGATCCCGCGCTACCGCGATCAGGGCAAGTCGTTTCTGGCCTTCGTCTACGGCATCGCCGCCAACAAGGTCTCCGACGCCTTCCGGCGCGGCAAGCACACCGCCTACCCGACCGCGGACCTGCCCGACACCGCCAGCACCTCGGCGGGACCGGAGGACTGGGTACTGGCTTTTGAACGCCGCGCCGCCGCCCACGACCTGATGAAGGTGCTCGCCCCCAACCACCGCGAGGTCCTGGTGATGCGGATCGTGCTCGGCTGGAGCGCCGCGCAGACCGCCGAGGCCATCGGCACCAGCCCCGGCGTGGTCCGGGTGATGCAGCATCGCGCGCTCAACAAGCTGCGCGCGGAACTGAAAGTGGCCTAGGCGCTCACGGTCGCACACCGTGGGTGGCCAGGGCCAGCCGCAGATCCTCTTCGGCCTCCACGGACGTGACGAACAGCAGTTCGTCCTCGCCTTCGAACGGATCGTCGGGCTGGGGCACGATCACCCGGCCCCCGCGCAGAATGGTGACCAGCGCGGTATCGCGCGGCATCGCCAGCGTGCGCACCGGTTTGCCCGCCAGCTGGGTGTCTGCGGGCAGCGTGATCTCGACCAGGTTGGCCTGGCCCTGGCGCAGCGTCATCAACCGCACCAGATCACCCACCGACACCGCCTCCTCCACGAGCGAGGCGAGCAGTCGCGGCGTCGACACCGCCACATCCACCCCCCACGACTCGTTGAACAGCCATTCGTTGCGCGGATCGTTGACCCGCGCGACCACCCGGCGCACCCCGAACTCGGTCTTGGCCAGCAGCGCGTGCACCAGGTTGGCCTTGTCGTCGCCGGTCGCGGCGATGACCACCTCGTAGGTTTCCAGATCGGCGTTCTCGAGCAGGGCGAGCTCGCACGCGTCGGCGTGCACCCAGACCGCGTCGGGAATGGCGGCGGGGTCGATGTGGTCGAGTTGGCGCTCGAGCAGCATCACCCGGTGTCCGCCGCGCAGCAGTTCCCTGGCGATGGAGCGCCCGACCGCGCCCGCGCCGGCGATGGCGACCTTCATGTGTTCAGTCCTCGCTCAGTGGGGCTTTGGCGGCCAGGGCGATCGCCTCGCCGACGGTGCCGGAGGTGGCCGCGACGTAGACGACGTCATCGGCCTGGATGATCGTCTTGGACTCGGGCAGCAGGCCCTGCCCGAAGCGCAGCACGAACGCCACCCGCACCTTCAGATCGTGTTCCAGATCGCGCACGGTGCGCCCGAACCAGTCCTCGTGCAGGGTCAACTGGGTCACCGCGACCGCGCCGGTGGGGTCGCGCCAGGTGGTGGTGGAGTTGTCGCCGATCAGGGTGCGCAGGAACCGGTCGGTGGTCCACGGCACGGTGGCGATGGTCGGGATGCCGAGTCGTTCGTAGACCTCGGCGCGTTTGGCGTCGTAGATCCGCGCGACCACGCGTTCGACGCCGAACATCTCCCTGGCCACCCGCGCGGAGATGATGTTGGAGTTGTCGCCGGAGCTCACCGCGGCGAACGCGTCGGCGCGTTCGATGCCCGCGCGGGTCAACACCTCACGGTCGAAGCCGACGCCGATCACCTGCTGTCCGGTGAAACCCTCGCCGAGGCGGCGGAACGCCGTGGGATCGCGGTCGATGACCGTGACCTCGTGACCCACCCGGGTCAGCGCCCGCGCCAGTGACGAGCCGACACGCCCGCACCCCATGATCACTACGTACACCGTGCACCCTCGTTCCTGGCCTACCCGTGGCGTCCGGCAAGGACCGTACCCGCCGGATGCTCCCATCGCCCATTTTCCCCGCGTCGACGCGGTGCAAACAATCCGGACATCGCTGTGACGCCGACGAATGTGCGCGCGAAGCGGCTGGTGAACTCCTCTATGCTCAGCCCGGTGTCCAAGTTGACGACGGCAGCCAAGCGTGTGCTGCTGGGCAGGCCGTTCCGTAGCGATTCGCTCGGCCACACGTTGTTGCCCAAGCGTATCGCTCTTCCGGTCTTCGCCTCCGACGCGATGTCCTCGGTGGCCTATGCCCCGGAGGAGATCTTCCTCGTGCTCTCGGCGGCGGGGATCGCCGCGTACGTGTACGCGCCGTGGGTGGGCCTCGCGGTGGCCCTGGTGATGGCGGTGGTCGTCGCGAGCTACCGGCAGAACGTCTACGCCTACCCGTCCGGCGGCGGTGACTACGAGGTCGCGACCAAGAACATCGGCCCCAACGCGGGCCTGACGGTCGGCAGCGCGCTGCTGGTGGACTACGTGCTCACCGTGGCGGTGTCGATCTCCTCGGCGGCGTCGAACATCGGCTCGGCGATTCCGTTCGTCGCCACGCACAAGGTGTTGTTCGCGGTGGTGGCGATCGTGATCCTGACCGCGATCAACCTGCGCGGGGTGCGCGAGTCGGGCAAGGCGTTCGCGGTGCCGACCTACGCGTTCATCATCGGCATGGTCGTGATGCTGGGCTGGGGCCTGTTCCGCACCTATGTGCTCGGCGACGACATCCAGGCCGAGTCGGCCGGTTTCGGCCTCGACGCCGAGGACGAGCACCTCTACGGCCTGGCCTTCGCCTTCCTGATCGCGCGCGCGTTCTCCTCCGGTTGCGCGGCGCTGACCGGTGTCGAGGCCATCAGCAACGGCGTGCCCGCCTTCCGTAAACCCAAGTCGCGCAACGCCGCGACCACGCTGCTGCTGCTGGGCACCATCGCGATCGTGCTGCTGATGGGCATCATCATCCTGGCCCAGAAGATCAACGTCGTCTACGCGCACGACCCCAAGCACCTGATCGGCGCGCCCGCGGACTACCACCAGAAGACGCTGATCGCCCAGATCGCCGACGCGGTGTTCCACGGTTTCCCGATCGGGTTCTTCTTCATCACCATCGTCACCGCCCTGATCCTGGTGCTGGCCGCCAACACCGCGTTCAACGGTTTCCCCGTGCTCGGTTCGATCCTGGCGCAGGACCGCTACCTGCCCCGCCAGCTGCACACCCGCGGTGACCGCCTCGCCTTCTCCAACGGGATCCTGTTCCTCTCCGGTGCCGCGATCGCGTTCGTGGTGTTCTTCGGCGCCGAGGTGACCAAGCTCATCCAGCTCTACATCGTGGGCGTGTTCGTCTCGTTCGTGCTGAGTCAGACCGGCATGCTGCGCCACTGGACGCGCCTGCTGCGCACCGAGACCGACCCGGCCCAGCGTCGTCGAATGAAGCGCTCGCGGGTGATCAACGCCATCGGCCTGACCGCCACCGGCGCGGTGCTGGTGATCGTGCTGCTGACCAAGTTCTTCGCCGGCGCCTACATCGCGATCATCACCATGGTGGCGATCTTCATCGTGATGAAGCTCATCCGCCGCCACTACGACTCGGTCTCGCGCGAACTCGACGAATCCGACTGGGACGGTGTGCTGCCCAGCCGCACCCACTCGCTGGTGCTGGTGTCGAAACTGCACCTGCCGACCCGTCGCGCCCTGGCCTACGCGCGCGCCACCCGCCCCGACACCCTCGAGGCGGTGACGGTCAACGTCGATGACGCCGACACCCGCAAGCTGGTGCGCGAGTGGGAGAACAGCGAGATCAACGTGCCGCTGAAGGTGATCGAATCGCCCTACCGCGAGATCACCAAGCCCGTGCTCGAGTACGTCAAACGGGTGCGCAAGAACGCCCCGCGCGATGTGGTCACGGTGTTCATTCCCGAGTACGTGGTCGGGCACTGGTGGGAGCAGGTGCTGCACAACCAGTCCGCGCTGCGGCTCAAAGGCAGATTACTGTTCGAGCCCGGTGTGATGGTGACGAGCGTGCCGTGGCAGCTCAGTTCCTCCACCAGGGCCAAACAGTCGGGAGAGGTCGATGCGCCGGGTTCGGTGCGCCGAGGTTTGGAACGACCGGGGCGTCGCGAATGAGCGCGGCGTGGGTCGAGGGTGAGAGTGGGTGTGGTCGTGAGTGAGTGGACCGGACAAGAGTTCGAGGTGCGACTCGGTGCGCCGGGGCACGGTGGGTTCATCGTGGCCCGCCACGAGGGCCGGGTGGTGTTCGTGCGCCACGGCCTACCCGGTGAGCTGGTGCGCGCGCGGGTGACCGAGGACCGGGGCGGTTCGTTCTGTCGCGCCGACGCGGTCGAGATCATCGAGGCGTCCCCGGATCGGGTGCCCGCGACCTGTCCGGTCGCCGGGCCGGGCGGCGCGGGCTGCTGCGACTTCTCCTTCGCCACGCCCGAAGCCCAGCGCGCGCTCAAGGCCACCGTCGTCGAGGAGCAGCTGCGCCGACTGGCCAAGATCGAACGCGAGGTGACGGTCGAACCCATCGCGGGCGATTCCGGCGAGGTCACCGGCGGGTGGCGGACCCGGGTGCGCCTGGTGGTCGACAGCGCGGGCCGCGCGGGTGTGCACCGCTACCGCAGCACCGAGGTGATCCCGGATCTGCGCTGCCCGCAACCGGTTTCGGGCGCGTTGGACGGCGTGGCGGACCGGCTGTGGACGCCGGGCGCGGACGTGGTGGTCGCCGTCGACGGTGACGGCGTGCGCCACATCGTCGAGCTGGCCGAGACCCCCGGCGCCGGGCCC
>NZ_JBHSQN010000010.1:289654-328071 GCF_042658545.1 Nocardia lasii | reverse complement strand
GCCTCCCGCAAGTCCGCGACCAACGCCCCCCGCGAGGAGTGCGTGGTCGAGGGCTCGGGCCGGGTCGTGGAATACGTGGCCGGACGCCGCTGGGAACTGTCGGCGACCGGCTTCTGGCAGGCGCATCGCGGTGCGGCGCAATGCTATTCGGACCTCGTCGCGGACTGGTCGGGCCTGACGCCGGGCGGTTCGGGCTGGGACCTCTACGCCGGCGTCGGCGTCTTCGCGGCCCGCCTGGCCGAACAGACCGGCCAGACCGGCGCGGTCACCGGCGTCGAATCCGCCCGCTCGGCGGTGGTCGACGGCGTCGCCGCGCTGGGCGATCTGCCCTGGCTGGAACTGCGCAGCGATCGAGTGGAGCGGTGGGTGCGCGGCGCGACCTCGACCCCGGACGTGGTGGTCCTGGACCCGCCGCGCGCGGGCGCGGGCAAGGACGTCATCGGCGCGGTCGCCGACGCCGACCCGCGTCGGATCGTGCACATCGGCTGCGACCCGGCGGCCTTCGCCCGCGACGTGGGCCTGTACCTCGACGCCGGCTACCACCTGGCCGAACTGCGGGCCTTCGACGCGTTCCCGGCCACCCACCACGTGGAGTGCGTGGCGCTGTTCGACCGCTGAGTTCCTAGGCCAGGGTCCAGGTCACCCGAACGTCGGCGCTGACCTCGGTCTCGCCGGGGACCACCGGTACCGACGAGTTGGCCCTGGCCGTGAACATGGGGGAGTCCATCTCGGCGCTGATGTCGTAGGCGCGCGCGGGCGGGGCGGTGTCCTCGGTGATCTGCACAACCGGGCCAAGGCTCACGCCCGCGCGGGCGGCGTACTGCGCGGCCTTGGCTTTCGCGTCGTCGAAGGCGGCGTCACGGGCCTGTTCGAGCAGTGGCCCGGGGTCGGCGACGGTGCGGGTGAGTCCGCCCAGGCGCACATCGTCGCCGCCCGCGCGCACGGCGGCGGCGACGGTCTCGGCGGGATCGGTGCCCTCGCGCAGCGACAGACTCAGCCCGGTCGAGGCGAGATACCCGACGACCTGGTTGCGCCCGTTGTCGGTGTACACGGTCTCGGTCCGCACGCTCAGCCCGCTCGTCGCCATGTCCGCGTCACGTACCCCCGCCGCCCGCAGTGCCGCGACCACCGCACCGACCCGGTCACCGGCCCGCCCGTAGGCGGCCGAGACGGTCTCCGCGCGCGACTCCACCGACAGCGTCACGCGGATCAGATCGGGTATCGCGCGCACCACCCCGTGTCCGAAGGTGGTCGTACTCGCCTGGTGCCCTGTCGAACTCACGCGGCGCTCCTCTCGGTCGACGGGTCCTGTGCACCTCAACGTCTCACGCCCACGCGGAGTTCCGGCACGGTCAGTAGTTCTCGGCGTTGGCCGATATCGTTCGCACGGTCATATCCATCTGCGCGTAGGCCCCCGCCGCGAGTCGTTGCAGCAGCGCGAGTTTCATGCGCGGATCGTCGTCGGTGAGCGAGTCGAACACGCTCGGACTCAACACCGCCACCCGCACCCGGGTCTCGGCGACCACGGTGTTCACGAACGGCTCCCGAACCAGCATCGGCACCTCGCCGAACGACATCCCCGACGACAGGGTGACCAGCCGATGCGCCCGCCCGTCGGTGCCGGGAAAGGTCATCCGCACCCGCCCGTCGAGAATCAGATACAGCCCGGACCGCGGCGACCCCCGTTCGGCGAGCACCTCACCCCTGGCCACCGTGCGCGTCTCGCACTCGGCGCACAACCGCCGGCGATAGTCGGGGTCCAGGCCCGCCATCAGCGGGTGTTGCGCGAGCTCGATCGAGGTGGGCGGTCGCGCACCGGGCGGACGATGCTTGTGCAGCACGATGTCCTCGCACCATTCGGTGGCCGTGTCCCGGTCGATGAACACCCGCCCGCGCGGATCGTCGGGGTCCAGACTCGACACCTCGTGCCCGAGCTTGGCGTCGGGATCCACCAGCGCCACCCGCGTGCCCCGACCCACCAGTTCGCTCTGCAACTGCTCGAGCATGTCGCGGGCCACCCGGCTCACCTCGCCGACCCGGCGCAGGTCGATCACCAGCGCGTCGAGCTCAGCGGTGCGCCCCTCGATCGCCCGCACGGCCCGTTCAGCGCCGGAGAACAGCAGGTCGCCGTGCAGTTCGTACACCCGGGCGCGCTCGCCGTGTGCGGCTAGCACCTCGGCGTCGTCGGTGGTGCGTCGCAGGCGCGAGGGCATCTGCGCGACGGTGTAGTCGGCGCGGATCGCGGTGCGCGCGGATCGGGTCACGTGACAGAAGTGCAGTTCCAGCCGCTTCGACAGCTCCCGGCAGGCCGCGACCCCGCGCACGCTGTTGCCGTGCCCGTCCAGGCGCGGCGAGTACACCGAGATCCCCAGCTGACCGGGCAGCACCGCGATGATGCCGCCGCCCACTCCGCTCTTGGCCGGCAGCCCGACCGTGGTCACCCAGTCACCGGCCGCGTTGTACATGCCGCAGGTGGTCATCACGCTGAGCACCCGCTCGGTCAGCGAGGTCGACAGCGCCCGCTCGCGCGTCTTCGGGTTCACCCCGTTGTCGGCCAGCGTCGCCGCCATGACCGCCAGATCGGCGCAGGTGATCTCGATCGAGCACTGCCGGAAGTACCGGTCCACCACATCGTCGGGGTCCACGTCGATCACCCCGACCGAGCGCAACATGTACCCGATCGCCCGGTTGCGGTACCCGGTGCGGGACTCGGACTCGTAGACCGCCTTGTCCATCGTCAGCTCGCGCCCGGCGAAGCGGGAGTAGCAGCGCCGGACCCGTTCGAACTTGTCCTCGGCGTCGCGTCCGGTGATCAGCGAGGTCGCCGTGATCGCGCCCGAGTTGATCATCGGGTTGCTCGGCCGCTGGGTGTCGGGTTCGAGGCTGATCTCGTTGAACGGCTCGCCCGAGGGCTCCACATCGATGTGTCGGGCCACCTCGTCGATCCCGCGGTCGGCCAGGGCCAGCGCGTAGGTGAACGGCTTGGAGATCGACTGGATGCTGAACGCGATGTCGGTGTCGCCGACCTGGTAGACCAGCCCATCGGCGGTGGCCAGACACAGCCCGAACGAGTCCGGCGCCACCGCGGCCAGCTCGGGAATGTAGTCGGCGGGCGCGCCGGAGGTGTCGTCGCGGCAGGCCGCGTGCACCTGGTCGAGCATGTCGGCCACCACGCCCGGGTCGATGGTGCGCGTAGGTCGGTCCACAGCGTCACTGTAGGTCGGCGCGTCGCCGGTCCGGCCCGTGACGCGCGGGAGATCCCGCGCACATCCCCGCGCGTCCCGGGGGCCCCGCGCGCGACGGGGCCGCCACGTGGACAAATACACTGGGCGCATTACCCAGGAGTCCGGAGGGAGCGAGTTCAGGTGGGAGTGCTGTCGCGGGTGGATTCACCCGAAGATCTGCGCCGGCTGAGCGTGGCGCAACTGCGTGAACTGGCGGGCGAGATCCGCGAGTTCCTCGTGCAGAAGGTCGCCGCCACCGGTGGCCATCTCGGTCCCAATCTCGGTGTGGTCGAGTTGACCATCGCCCTGCACCGGATCTTCGATTCCCCGGCCGACCCGTTGATCTTCGACACCGGCCACCAGGCCTACGTGCACAAGATCCTCACCGGCCGCAAGGACCGCTTCGACTCCCTGCGCTCGCGCGAGGGCCTGTCGGGCTACCCGAGCCGCGCCGAGAGCGAGCACGACTGGGTCGAGTCCTCGCACGCCTCGGCCGCGCTGTCCTATGCCGACGGTCTGGCCAAGGCTTTCTCGCTGACCCACCAGCACCGCACCCCGGTCGCGATCGTCGGTGACGGCGCGCTCACCGGCGGCATGTGCTGGGAGGCTCTCAACAACATCGCCGGCGCCCCCGATCGTCCCGTGGTGGTCGTGGTCAACGACAACGGCCGCTCCTACGCCCCCACAATCGGCGGCCTGGCCGACCGCCTGACCGCGCTGCGCACCCAACCCGCCTACGAGCATGCCCTCGTCGCCGGGAAACGCATTCTGAAAAGCATTCCCGCCGTGGGGGAGTCGGCCTATTCGATGGTGCACGCGCTCAAGGCCGGGATCAAGGACGCGGTCAGTCCGCAGGAACTGTTCGCCGATCTGGGCATGAAGTACGTCGGCCCCGTCGACGGGCACGATCTGGTCGCGCTCGAGTCGGCGCTGCGCCGCGCCAAGGACTTCGGCGGTCCGGTCGTGGTGCACGTGGTCACCCGCAAGGGCAACGGGTACGAGCACGCCGAGAACCACGTCGCCGATCAGATGCACGCCTGCGACCCGATCGACCCGCTGACCGGGCGTCCGCTGGCGGGCAAGAAGGCCAAGGGCTGGACCGCGGTCTTCGCCGAGGAACTCGTCGAACACGGTGCGCGCCGCGACGACATCGTCGCCATCACCGCCGCCATGCCCGGCCCCACCGGCCTGGCCGCCTTCGGTGAGCGTTTCCCCGAGCGCATGTTCGATGTCGGCATCGCCGAACAGCACGGCATGGCCTCGGCCGCCGGTCTGGCACTGGGCGGCATGCACCCGGTGATCGCCATCTACGCCACCTTCCTCAACCGCGCCTTCGACCAGCTGCTCATGGACGTGGCACTGCTCAAACAGCCCGTCACCGTGGTGCTCGACCGCGCGGGCATCACCGGCCCCGACGGCGCCAGCCACAACGGCATGTGGGACCTGTCGCTGCTGGGCATCATCCCCGGCATCCGCGTCGCGGCTCCCCGCGACGGCGCCACCCTGCGCGAGGAACTCGCCGAAGCGCTCGCCGTCAGCGACGGCCCGACCGTGCTGCGTTTCCCGAAAGGCAGTGTCGCCGAGGACATCACCGCGATCGAACGCCTCGACGGCCTCGACGTGCTCCGCCTGGCCGTCCCCGGCGCGGGTTCGGCCAGCTCCCAACACGGCGACGTCCTGCTCGTCGCGGTCGGCCCCTTCGCCGAAACCGCCATGAAGGTCGCCGAACTCCTCGAACCCCAGGGCATGTCGATCACCGTCGTCGACCCCCGCTGGGTCATCCCGATCCCCGACACCCTGATCAAACTCGCCGAGAACTACCGCCTCGTCGTCACCATCGAAGACGGCGGCCTGCACGGCGGCATCGGCGCCACCCTCTCCGCCCGCCTACGCGCCGCCGGCCTCGACGTCCCCACCCGCGACCTCGGCGTCCCCCAACAATTCCTCGACCACGCCTCCCGCAACGAAATCCTCGACACCCTCGGCCTCACCCCCGAATCCATCGCCACCCGAATCGGCGGCTGGCTACGAGCCCGCTGACCACCTGTCGTCCCCGGCCTCGGGGTGACCGCCCGCGCACCCGCCAGGTCATGGCGTCACTCGTGATCGGTCGGGTGCGCGATCAACCCCGCGGCACTACCGGTACGCCGGTTCGTTGTCCTCGCGGTGGATGGCCAGCGTCGTGGTCATCAACCGCGCCAACGCCTGCCGCGCCTGTGCGGTGTCGCCCGGTCGTGCCTCGATGTTCGCGCCGCGTTCGGTGACCAGGTAGCGCCCGTCCGGGAAGTCCATCACGTGGAAGCCCTGGCCCGGCTGGGGTCGGTTGTCGATCGCGGTGCCCGGGTAGCCCGCCAGATACACCAGTGTCGAGCGGGTCCGGCCGAAGAAGTCGTCGGCCTTCTGCTGTGGGGTGCGGGGATCGGCCGCCCACGGGTCGTAGGGGGCTTCTTCCTGGAGGTCGTAGGTGTTCACGGTGAATACCTCGCCACCGGCGGGGCGGGTGTTCGGTAGCCGGGCGACCATGCGCTCGGCCAGCTGGTCGATGTCGAGCACGCTCATCCTGATGTCACCGCCCTGACTGTCCAGGGGCAGCCGCTGCTGTTCCAGCAGCACCGCCGTGCGCTCCCGCACGGCCGCGAACGAGCGCAGCTTCTCCCCGTCGCCGTATCCGGCCAGTTCGAAGCGGGCTTCCGGCTCGAGCAGGATCCGCATCGCCGCGTCCAGCGCATGGTCGAACATCGGCAGGATGCGTTGCGCCTCGGCCTGCCACTGCCGGTCGTAGTCGTCCACGGTCGTCGCGTCCGACTGCGTCTGCAGCGGGTACGGCAGCACGTCGCGGTCGGCCGCCCGCCACAGCACCGTGAACCCGAACGCGCTGAATTGCCACTGCGACATCGTCATTCTCCGATCACCGGCGGCACGGTCCTGGCCCGCTGATCCTCGCCGAGCCCGGTGAGTTCCTCACCGTTGCGCTGGTTGATCAGGTAGTCCTTGGTGCCGGCTTCCTTCTCGTCGTCGCCCTTGCCTCGAGCGCCACCGCCGCCCATACCGCCCATGCCCGACATCCCACGGCCCGCGCCGCCGGATCCCGCACCACCGGCGCCCGCGCCCGTCCTGGCCGCGGCCGCGCCACCGGGAGTTCCCGGCACCGCGGCTCCGGGCACGGCCGCGCCGGCCCCGGGCGACCCGCCACCACCGGCGCCGCCGCCCGGACTGCCACCGCCGGGCACCGTAGCCGCGGGAACGGCCGACGCGGGCGAGGTGGGGGTGGCGGCCTGCGGGGTCGTCGCGGTCGGGTCGACACTCGACGGCGAGGTGTCGTCACCGTTGTCGTCGTCGCTGTTGTCGTTGTCGTCGGTGGTGTCGTCCTCGGACGGGTCCTCGGTCGTCGGCGTCTGCGCCGTCGGGGTGACGGCCGCGGGTTGCTGCGTCGTGGGCTGTTGCGTGGACGGATTCCCGCCGCCGTTGTTTCCGCCGTTTCCGTCACCGTCCGGATTCGCGCCTGCGGCAAGGGGATTGAACGGCTGCGGCACCAGCGGCACCTGCGTGTCGGCGATTTCGATCGCCGTGTAGTAGATGCCCTTGATCACCGCGGCCCCCTCGGCTTTCGCGGTGTCGGCGTTGTGCTCGTCCATCCGCCAGGTGGGTCCGGGAATGTAGCTGGCGATCCCGCTGATCGTGGAGCCCTCATGCGGCTTCACCCGATCTTTGGCGATCTGCATGGCCGATTCGACCACCTTCACCTTCTCGGCCATCATCTGCGCCGAGGTGAGCAGATTGCTCGACTTGTCGACGTATTCCTTGATCCCCGCCGCGGCACTGGAACCCGCGGTGCCGGTCCATTTCTCGGCGATCGCGGTCGCGATCTGGGAGTCGTAGGTCTTGAACCCCTCATCGAGCTTGTTGCGCAAGGTTTCCCAGCGAGTGTGCAGCGTATTGACATCGGCCATCGACATCGCCTGCACCCGCTCGTACAGGTCCGACATCTGACTCGGCTCGTCGTAGGACTGGACCTGCGGCAACTGATAGGTACCGTCGAACTCGCCCTTCAACTCCTCCAGGCGATTTCGGGCGATGTGGGCGTCCGGGCTCTCGTCCGTCGAACGGGTCGGTGTGCTGCCGTCGGCGTAATCCTTCAAAGCCAAATACGCCTGGCCACCTCCCGGGATGGGGCTGAGCGCCCACACCGCAACACCATCTGCGAACGACATCACTGGCCTCCCGGGATGTTGGCGCCCTGCGCGTTCAAGCCCTGTCCGAGGGCTTGGTCTTGGTCCTCGTACTTCTTCACCGAGATCTCGATGGTGTCGCGAATGAGTTCGAGGACTTCGATGTGCTCCTGAAAGGCGGTGAGGAAGTCTCGTTCGCCACCAATGGCTTTCATGCCGAGCATTTTTGCCAACTCGTCAGCGGCGCGAAATCGGCCCAGCCCGGTCACCGTTGCCACGGCCTGGAGGTCACCCTTCAGCTCGAGGAAAAGGTCGATCTGCTTATTACTTGCATCACGGCAACTCGTCGCGACCGAAGGATCGAGGTACAGGCGACCTGCCTTCGCTTCCTCGTTCAGATACTGCCAGCGAGTTTTCTCATCTGATGAAGCCATGGTTGCCCCCTTGATCGTCGAACATTCAGGCGGGAAAGAGCGGGACGATCGCCTCCGCGATCGGTTGCAAGCGCTCGCAAGGCGGTACAGTTCTCGCCTTCGAGCCGCCGTTGAGCATGTCCAGCTGGACGAAGCCGGTGGATGTGGGAAAGACGATCGAGCAGTCCTCGTCTGGCTTGAAGTGGCTCTGCCGGAACTGCACACCCGCGCGACCGGCGATCGTGACGTCCTTGAACTCGATATTCGTCGTCTTGGCACGAACCTCCTCGACCGTGTTCACAGTCGAGTAGACGCCGATTCCGAAATCGGACGGGAAGTTCACGTCATCCCAGCGGCAGATCTTCCACCCCGGCTCCTCGGCCCCGAGGATCCCCGACCGCTTCGACGCCACATCCAGCCCCACGCTGGTCAACAAGGAATCCGGAATCTGACTACACGGATCCCACAACCCCGCAGCAGCCGCCGCCAGATCAGTGGTAACCGGCTGCGCACTCCCACTCTCGCTCCGAGTACACCCCATCACCGCGAGCACCCCGCACATCACCGCGGTCACCACCACAGACTGTCGCCGCACGAGCATCCTCCCGCTTCCGAGCCGCACCCGCAGATGAACCCGCCACCACCGACACGTACCCCGAGGAACTCCCCGCCCTCGCGGCTCGCGGTAGCCCGAACAGACTACAACACCACCCACCGCCCCCACCCGGCCACAAACCACCGCCGAAATCCCCTCGCCTCCACTGTGATTCGTCACAGCACACGCGCCGCTCACCACCACCGATCATCCGCTACGCTCGGCGTTCGGCACCGTGTGCCGGGAGTACATGTTCGAACCTCGCGGGTCGAGGGGCCGGGAGTTCCCAGTCGACCCACGATCACTGATGAGGGTGGGGCACGACGGTGACCAGTGCTGGCGGGGAGCTGAACGTTTCCCCGGACAAGATCAAGACCCACGCCTCGAACGTGGCCACTGCCGGCTCGGGTCTGACCCAGGCGTTGGAAGCAGCCCAAGCGGTCTCGGCCCCCTCGGACGCGTTCGGGAAACTGTGCGCGTTTTTGGGTCCGTTGTTCGTGGACTCGGTCGAAACCGACGGTATCGCCGCGATCCAGGCCGCGATCGACGCCTTCACTGACACCAGTGCGAACTTGAGCACGATCGCGGACGCGTTCACCTCTCGTGATGACTCGAACGCGGCGGCGATCAACACTGCTGGGTCCGGGCTGTGACCAACCCGCTGATCGCGACCAGGCAGGACACCACGGATTGGTCGACCGGGATCAGTTTGGTCAGCTCGGTCACCGACCTCTCGGATGCGATCAACGGTGGTTCGTGGATCGAAACCGGCCTGGGCGTGGTCGGTGTGGCTGCCGAAGCGGTCTCGCTGGTCGTGGACCCTCTCGGCACGTTGGCCGGCTACGGAGTCGGTTGGCTCATCGAGCACTGCCAACCGTTGCAAGACGCCCTGGATTGGATCGCGGGTGATCCCGCCCAGATCGAGGCCTACGCGAAGACCTGGGACAACGTCGCGACCCGGATCAACGAGGTCGGTCAAGCCCAAAACAGCGCGGTCGGTGCGGATGTCGCGGACTGGACGGGGTTGACCGCGACCGCCTACAAGTCCGCGGCCGCCAACACCACGAACTTGTTGACCGCAGCGTCCTCAGCGGCGACCGCGGCGGCTTCGGCGATCCGGATGGCGGGCGGGATCGTCGCGGCCGTGCGTGAAGTGGTGCGGGACTTGGTCGCGCAGACGGTGGGCCGTTTGGCGGTGTGGGCGGCGGAGTTGGTGTTCAGCGTGGGTTTGGCGACCCCGTTGGTCGCGGTCCAAGCCACGTCGTATATCGCGAAGACGGTCGCGATGATCTCGAAGTTGTTCGCGAAGTTGTCCAAGACGATGAACAACCTGAAACCGTTGTTGAAGCAGTTGAAGTCGTCGTTGGGCGATATCGCGAAAGCGTTCAAGAAGACCCCGTCGAAGACGGGCAAGAACGCTGACGAGACTGCCGCGACGATCCCGTCGTCGACCAAGCCCGCTGATACTGCTTCGACCACGAAACAGCCTGACACACCGACGAATCCGGCGAGTACTCCGGATGCGGGGTCGAAGACTGCTGATGGTGGGGACACGAAACCGGCGTCGAATCCGGTCGATACCGCGAAGAAGGACACCACTCTCGGTGATCAAACCGGGGCCACCAAACCCGATCTGAACAAGACGGCCAAGCAAACGATCGATTGTGGTGATCCGGTCGATGTCGCGACCGGTGAGTTCTTGCTCCCGGAAACTGATGTGGACTTGCCCGGGGTGTTGGGGTTGGTGTTGACCCGGCGTCATCGGTCGTCGTACCGGTCGGGGCGGTGGTTCGGCCCATCCTGGGCGGCGACTGTGGATATGCGGGTGGTGGTGGATCAGAACGGGGCCAAGTTCGTCGGCCCGGATGGAGAGTTGTGGCAATTCCCCCACACCGCGCCAGGTCTATCGGTCGCCCCGGTGCACAAGGGAATCCGCGCGACGATGACCCGCACCGAGACCGGCCAGTACCGGGTGTTCGACCCGGAACGTGAACTGACCTGGGTTTTCGCCCCGAGTGCGGCGTTGGGTGGGTTGGATACCCAGTTGGGCAATATCGCGATCACCGAGATCGTCGACCGCCACCACAACCACGTCCGGTTCCATTACGGGCCTGATGGTGCTCCGACCCAGATCACTCATTCCGGTGGTTACCGGGTCGGGGTGGAGACCTTCGGTGACCGTGTCACCGGCCTGACCGTGCTGGGCACCGACCCCGACGGTGAACGGATATCGACCAAGGTCCGCGAATTCAGTTATACCGCAGGAAATCTCGCCACGGTGACCAACGGTGTCGGTGCCACTACCCAGTACCGCTACGACCCCGACGCGCGCCTGTTGTCGTGGCGGGATTCGCGTGGCACCGAGATGCACAACACCTACGATCACACCGGTCGTGTGGTCAAACAGGTCGGCACCGACAACATCTTGTCGGCGACCTTCTCTTACGAACCACTACCCCAGTTCCGGCGGTCGCGCACTCATCACACCAACTCCCTTGGCGCGGTCACGATTTTCGAGTTCGACGAGGACTTGTGTCTGCGTAACGTGATCGATCCTCGTGGGGCGACGTCGGTCACCGATTACAACGAGTACCGCCAACCCGTGCGCCATATCGACGCGTACACCAACACGACTGTCTACGTGTACAACGCTGACGGTGACCTGGTGTTGTTGCGTCGTCCTGACCAGAAATCGATCACCGTCGCCTACCACAGCCCGCGCCGTCCGGCCGTGGTCACCGATGTCGACGGCACCACGATCACCCGCGCCTATGACGGGTCGGGCAACCTGAGCAGTGTTACCGACGCGGACGGTGTCACGACCACTTACACCCACCACCCCTGCGGTGCCCCCGCCTCGATCACGCTTTCCACCGGTGCCACCACATTGATCGAGGTCGACGGCGCGGGCCTACCGGTCCGCGTCACCGAGACCGGGAACGCGGTCACGAGCATCGCCCGCGACATATTCGGCCGACCCATCACTGTCACCGACCCGCTCGGGCATATCAGCACCCGCGTGTACTCGGTCGAGGGAAAACTCCTCGCCCACACCGACGCCGAGGGCGCGACCCAGTCATGGACCTACGACGGTGAATCGAATCTGCTCACTCACACCAACCAGATCGGTGGGGTGACCCGCTACACCTACGCCACGTTCGACCTGGTCGCCTCGCGTCAAGCCCCCGACGGTTCGGTCACTTCCTACACCCACGACACCGAACGCCGCCTGACCTCGGTCACCAACCCCCTCGGTGATACCTGGACCTACGAATACGACCCATCGGGCAACGTCAGCGTCGAAACCGACTACAACGGGTCGGTCACCCGCACCGAACACGACCTGCTCAACCGCCCGGCCACCGTCACGACCCCGACCGGTGTCCAACGCCGTCACTCCTACGACCAACTCGGCAGGTTCGTCGGCGTCAGCACCGACACCGGCGAATGGATCGCCAACACCTACACCCCGACAGGTCAGCTCGGCCGAGCCCGAAACGGTCTGCACGACACCGTGACCCACTCGGTGAGTTTCGACCACACGCCAGCGGGGCGGATCCTGGCCCAACACGTCGACGACCACACCACCGTCAATACTTTCGACCCTCATGGTCGCCGCACCGGCTACACCACACCCGCCGGCTCGGTGACAACTTACGAACGCACCCCAACCGGCCGAGTCGCGGCCCTGATCACCAACGGCCACCGCTTCGACTTCACCCATGACCCGACCGGTCGCCAAAATAGTTGGCGCAGCACCGGTATCGGCCAACACAACACCTACAGCCCCACCGGCCACACCCTGACCCGCGAACTCGTCGCCCTGGACCCGACGACCAGCACTCCGACCACGCTGCTCGAACGCGACGAATACTCCTGGCGCAGTGACGGTTACATCACCGCCCACACCACCACCACCCCTACCGCGACTCGGCACCGCGCCTACACCCTCGACGTGATCGGCCGCATCACCGACATCACCACCCCCGGCATCGGTGTCACCGAGCAATACAGCTACGACGCCCTATCGAATCTCACCACCGCCGAGATTCCATCCTCACCGCAGCCTGTCGCCACCGAACCAAACCCTCCGGAACCCGCTACAGATCCCCGTTTCGAGTACCGCAACAACCTGCTCATCCGCGCTGGCCGCACCCGCTACCACTACGACCCTGCGGGCCGGCTGATCCGCAAGGAGAAAACCCGCCTCTCCCGCAAACCCGCCATCTGGCACTACACCTACAACGCCTTCGACCAACTCACCCAAGTAACCACCCCCACCGGCGATCACTGGTCCTACACCTACGACCCCTTCGGCCGCCGAACCGCCAAACACCACCACAAAACCAACACCACCACCCGCTTCACCTGGGACGGCGTCCACCTCACCGAACAAACCACCACCACCCCTACCACCACCCGAACACATTCCTGGACCAACCACCCCACCACCCACGTCCCCCTCACCCAGTCCGTCGACGACCAATTCTGGGCCATCGTCACCAACCTCCAAGGCGCCCCAACTCACCTCGCCGACCCCACCACCGGCGAAATCACCTCCACCGCCACTGCGGACCTCTGGGGTCGAACAACCTGGACCGGCCCGGACACACCTCACCGCTTCCAAGGCCAACAACACGACCCAGAAACAGGACTGCACTACAACCGCCACCGTTACTACGATCCTGAAACCGCTCACTACATCACCCAAGACCCATTGGGTCTATCGCCTGCTCCGAATCCCGCAGCCTATCCACACAACTCGCTGAACTGGACCGATCCACTCGGCCTAACTCCATGCCGGACGGTTCCGACTGACGTTCACGCATTCGGAAATGCCAGCGCACCCCGACCACCACGAGTAACAGACTTTGACCTCGCCGACGAAGGGGATACCATTTCGCCCGGACCATCGCATGGGGCCTCGACATTCGATGATCCGAATGGTAAACCCGTTAAGGGTCACTATTGGTCGCTCCCCGAGGGAACCGAGCTGCCAGATGGCTTGGCTGTCAGGGCAGATGGAAGGGACGTTGGCGGCACGATGTTCCCTGGTCATCACACGATATATGCGACTCGAGAAATGACAGTAACCGAATTTCGGGAGTTATTTGCGAGTCTTCCGTGGCAGTATGGCGGAAAGATAAAATAGGAGGATCGAATGGATGTGGAGAAAATGCTCGCTAATATATCTGAGTCCGAGTTGGTGACAACCCGATTGTCTAACGAACTACTCAGTCGTAGCGATGTGATACCCGTTCTCGCGAAGGCATTGGAATCTGGTCCAGAAAAACGATTCCCTGCACTTATTGCGCTCCGATATGCTTCGAAGGCCCTGATTTCTGAGCTGTTCCCGGTGCTGTTCGACCGCTCCCTGGAGACTAATGGGCTCATAGGTCTTGTCCATGACCGCATATTTAGACTCGATCGGTCAGAATTGAGTGAACTGCTTGCTCGAAACGTCGAGGCGCTTCTCTCGCGCAATGACCTTACTTGGGAGGAGTACACCAGGGTTTGCACACTCTTGGATATCGGCGGATTTTCGGAACTGCTCAGTCGAGTAGTTGAGCACGCGGCAGCTTCTGGTGACCCAGATATTCAAGAGGTCGCCCAAGACTACAGGGTAGGGTAGCCGAATTCAGGGAGGGCCAAGCTTGTGTCAAATGTCCATTTCGCTGAGGTGGGAGGGGTGGATGTGATGACTGACGATGGAGGGTGTCTTACCGGCATGCCGCGTTGGGGCTACTCGCTCCGTCTCAACGCGCGGAATGCGGTCCCCAGACCAGCGAATGATGGTTTACCTCGCTGCCGAACAGCTCCTCTTCGAGTCCAGGCGATTGGCGGAGAGTGGAGAAGGTCAGCGTGTCTTCGAGGGGATAGGTTCACAATTCGTGATCCAGTTTCTCTCCAGAAGGGAAGAGTTGAGACACGGCACCGACGAACAAGGATCGATCTGTCGCCGTTGGACGAATTTTTGAATGGAGTCGAAATGGGTGTCGAAGAAATTTACGAGCATGGTGTCGAATCGGTCCTTGTAAATCGACGGCCGGTAGTCAGCCTGGGGGACCAGATTTTATCGTTCAAACAGTGGGGGTCTGGTCGGTCCGATGGGAGGTCGGATTAGCATGTCATCCGTTTCGTTCCTTGATTCCAGTGTGCTGAGCGCGCTGAAAGAATCTGAGAGAGTCGTGGTGGTAGGTTGCGGATATCGGCCGGTGTCGATCGGACATAGTCTTACGGATGGGTGATGACGTTGGGTCGAGGTGCCGGCATGCAGTTTCCCAGATTTGAATTACCGGATCCGAGTATCTTCGAGCAACAATTTGGCGCTGAGGTCGATCCGTCTGATGTGTGGTCTTACCATGTCAAGATGCCTTTGGATGAGGGCCAAAGTATGGAGATTTCCCTCGATGCTTCCATGGGGAGTGTGAGTATCCGCTGGAAAGTTATCGATCGAACAGTCATCAGTATTTATAGGGAACGTATCGAAAAGGTGGAAGTTGATCCCAAGGGATACGTTACCTGCACTGGCGAGACCGATTCGATCTTGTTTCGACTCTCTATCGGGTTGTATCCAGTTGAATTTCTTGACAGTTTGATGTCGGAATGTTCGGATTGAATCCGACAGGGTTCCGGGATCGTGTTGTCCATGCAGAACCCCCTTCGGTCCGTTCGCGGTGCGCAAAGCTGGGCTGGTCCTCTCGCCGAAGGTGCCGGCGATGTCGCGGAAGGGATGAGGTGTCGGCCTGAAGGATCTCGCAGCGAGGGCGCGGGAGCTGATCACGGACGTTGAAAAGTCTTCTGGGGAGCAAGTTTCCGATGCGGCGCGTGCGTTCATCGAGGCGGTGACATTTGCCGATCCGGCCGACATCGTCTTCATGCTGCAGGAGGAGTTGAGGAGGGATTGGATGGCGATGCCGGTGTGGGCGCGCAATCTCAGCTTCCGGCTCGCATGCCTTCAGCAACCGGACAATGCGGAGCTTCTGCGTGAAGCATCTGTCGATCTCTACAGCGTCGGGCCGGATTGGGACGCGCGAGCGCGCGAGTTGGCCGAACAGGCGCGGGAGCTGCGGACGTGCCGTGACGATAACTGACTCTGCCCGCCGAGGAAACCATCGCTAGGAAGGTCGATATGAAAGTCGACTGGGGCCGGGACTTCGCGTGCGGCTGGCTCGTCGCGCGGCGGCGGTAGTCAGCGGACGGTGTCAGGCGGCAGGGGTCAGTGCTGTGGTCAGTGCGGGAACCGCGAGGGTGCGCTGCCAGGATCGAGCCCCGCCCGCGAGCAGGAACGCCTTGATCCTCGCGGACAGTTCGTCCGGGGTTCCGACATTCTTGTAGTCGGGCAACCCATCCCAGCACAACCGGCGGACCAGGTCGGGGGAGAGCAGGTTCTCGACGGGAATGGCGTGTTCGGTGGACAGTTCCCCCATGGCCGCGCGGGCGGTGGTGAGGCGGGCGGCGGCGGTGGGGTCGCGGCGTTCCCAGCGGTTGACCGGTGGGGGGCCGTCGAAGGGGAGGGTGAGTGGGGGGAGTTGTTTGTCGGGCAGGGTGCGGCCGCGTTCGACGGCGGCGAGCCAGTCGCGCGAGTAGCGGCGTTGGCGGGGGCCGCCGAAGACGGGCAGGGCGCGCAGTGCGGCGATGGTGCGGGGTTCGCCGGTGGCGGCGGCGACGATGGCCGCGTCGGGCAGGATGCGGGAGGGGGCTACGTCGCGGGCGCGGGCGAGTTCGTCTCGGGTGGTCCACAATTCGCGCACGATCGCCAGTTGGCGGGTGCGGCGTAGGGCGTGGATGCCGGAGGTGCGGCGCCAGCGGTCGGCCTTGGGCGCGGGTGGGTCCATGGTGCGGACGTGTTCGAATTCCTCGGCGGCCCAGTCGAGTTTGCCCTGGGCGGTGAGGTCGGCGGCGACGGTGTCGCGCAGTTCGAGTAGCAGTTCCACGTCGAGGGCGGCGTAGTTGAGCCATTCGTCGGGTAGCGGGCGACTGGACCAGTCGGCGGCCCCGTGGCCCTTGCGCAGCGAACGCCCGAGCAGGTTCTCGACCATGGCGGCCAGCCCGACCCGCTCGTACCCGGCGATCCGACCGCCCAGTTCGGTGTCGAACAGGCGCGCCGGCCGCAACCCGAGTTCGGCCAGGCCCGGCAGATCCTGGTCCGCGGAGTGCAGTACCCACTCGAGGTCGTTGATCGCCTCGGCGAGCGGGCCGAGCGCGTCGGTGACGGGGATGGGGTCGATGAGGAACGAGCCCGCGCCCGCGCGGCGCAGTTGGATCAGGTAGGCCCGCGCCGAGTACCGGAAACCGGACGCGCGTTCGGCGTCGACGGCCAGCGGGCCGGTGCCCGCGGCGATGGCTTTCGCGGCCGCGGCGACCTCGTCGGCGGTCGCCAGGACGGGTGGAACCCCCTCGGCAGGGGCGAGCAGGGGCTCTGCTGCGGTGGGTTCCTCGGCGACCGACATAAACGTGAACTCTACGTGGCGATCAAGGGTGATCGGTGCGGGTATAGGACTCCGGTCGCAAATGGGTCACCCCGGCGGGCGGCAATCCGGCGGCGAAGGCCAACACTTCGCAGAACGCTTCGACGTGTCGGCGCATCTCGGTGCTCGTGGCCGTCCACGAGGCCCGCAATTCGAGCTGGTGGGCGCGCGGTGGGCCCGCGATGTCGCCGTAGCGGACCGAACTGGTCGCGGTGACCGTGCCACCGAGGGCGGTGAACGGTTCGCCGCGCGACTCGAGCGAGTCGACCAGCCAGCTCCACGCCACCTCGGGCAGCAGCGGGTCGGCGGCGAGCGCGGCGTCGATGTCGGCCTGGATGTAGGCGACGAGCCGGAACACGCCGTTCCACGCCTCGTCGCCGTCGGGGTCGTGTAGCAGGATCAGCCTGCCGAACGCGTCACCCTCGGAGTCGATCGGCACGACCGGACTGTCGGGGTGGATGACCTCCGCTCCGAGGGCATAGGAGAACGGCGCCAACCGTTGCGGAGGACGGATAGGCGCCAGCTCGATTCGTGGATGCACTGTTGCGGTGCCCATCGCATCGACCGCCGCCCGAAAAGAAGCAGGCTCGCGGGGCGTTCCCCCGGTCGGTGCGGCGCCGTCGCGGATGTCGAGCGGTGTCACGAGGGGCAACGGTAGACGGTGGGTGCCCGCCGCCGTCGGAGGCGCGCCGCCGCCTAGGATGAACGTCGATGAGCACTTACACCCGCCGCCGGTTGACCGATGCCCCTTTCCTGGCCGCCGCCACCGGTGCGACGCCGAGCAGGCGCCCGGTCTGGTTCATGCGGCAAGCCGGTCGATCGCTGCCGGAATATCGGGAACTGCGCAAGGGCATCGGCATGCTCGAGTCGTGTTTCGACCCGGAGCTGGTCTGTGAGATCACCATGCAGCCGATCCGTCGCCACGGTGTCGACGCGGCGATCCTGTTCTCCGACATCGTCGTTCCGCTCAAGGCCGCGGGCATCGACCTCGACATCGTGCCCGGGGTCGGCCCGGTCATCGCCTCGCCGGTGCGCACCGAAGCCGACGTGCGCGCGCTGCCGCGCTTGCGTCCCGAGGAGGTCGGCGCGGTCACCGAGGGCGTGCGACTGCTCACCGACGCGCTCGGCGACACCCCGCTGATCGGCTTCGCGGGCGCGCCGTTCACCCTGGCCTCCTACCTGGTCGAGGGCGGTCCGAGCAAGCAGCACGAGCGCACCAAGGCGATGATGCACGCCGACCCGCAGACCTGGCACGCCCTGCTCGGCGCCCTCACCGACATCACCATCTCGTTCCTGCAGGCCCAGCTCGCGGCCGGGGTCGACGCGGTGCAGCTGTTCGACTCCTGGGCCGGTGCCCTGTCGCTGGCCGACTACCGCGAGTATGTGCTGCCGCATTCGGAGCGCGTGTTCGCCGAGGTCGCCTCGGCCGGTGTGCCGCGCATCCACTTCGGCGTCGGCACGGGCGAGCTGCTCGGCGCGATGGGCGAGGCAGGCGCCGATGTGGTCGGTGTCGACTGGCGGATCCCGCTGACCGACGCCGCACGTCGGGTCGGCCCCGGAAAAGGCTTGCAGGGCAACCTGGATCCCGCGATCCTGTTCGCCGGTTTCGACGCGGTCGAGGCGGAAACCCGTCGCATCGTGCGCGAAGCCGACGAGGCGATCGCCCTCGGCGCGACGGGCCACATCTTCAACCTGGGCCACGGCGTCCTGCCCGACACCGACCCCGGCGTCCTGACCGCACTGGTCGAACTGGTCCACTCCCTCTGACGCATGGCGCGAAGCTGGACCGTTGATCATCAGGCTCTCAGGTAAATATCGGCCGAGAAGCACAAGCCATCAGTGCCCGATGATCGGCCGTCCAGATCGTGGTGGGCGGGTGATGTCGGCTTCTTGGTCGACTCGGCGGCACGCGGTCGCGGTTTCGCGGCGCACGCCCGGGCAGTGATGCGGGCGACACCCGTTCGATGCGCGTCGTCGGCGGGGCCTCGTCGCGGCTACGGTCGAGGGATGAGGATCGCGGTCGTCGGTGGCGGAATCAGCGGGCTCGTCGCGGCGTATCGCTTGCGGCAGCGGCTGGGGGAGGGTGCCGATATCGTTGTGCTCGAGCAGGGCGCGCGGGTCGGTGGGGTGTTGCGGACTCGCGAATTGGCCGGGGAGCCACTGGATCTCGGGGCCGAGGCGTTCGTGGGGCGTAGGCCCGAGGTGATCGAGTTGATGGGCGAGCTCGGTCTGGACGAGCAGCTGGTGCGACCGGCGGGCAAGCGTCCGCTGGTGTGGGCGCGGGGGGTCGCGCATCCGCTGCCGGGGCGCACGCTGATGGGGATTCCGTCGGAGGCGGAGTCGTTGCGCGGACTGGTCGACGATGCGACTCTCGACCAGGTCGCGACCGAGCCGGACCGCCCCTTCCACTGGGAGCCGGGTGCCGATGTCGACGTCGAAACCCTCGTCGGGGAACGGTTCGGCGCACAGGTGGTGCGCCGCAGCGTCGACCCCCTGCTCGGCGGCGTGTACGCGGGCACCAGCGCTTCTATCGGCGTCCGCGCGGCCCTCCCCACACTGGCAGCCGCCCTCGATCGTGGCGCCCCCAGCCTCACCGAGGCAGTTCGACAGGCGATGCCCGCACCCAGCTCAGCCCCGGTTTTCGGTGGGTTGCGCGACGGTTACGGCGCCCTGCTCGAGGCCCTGATCGCGGCATCGGGCGCCCGTCTCGTCACGAACCTGGCCGCCACCCGCGTCGCCCGCGCACCCCGTGGCTGGGTGGTCGACCCCCTCGGCGCCGTCGATGCCGTCGTCCTCGCGACCCCGGCCCCCATCACCGCCCGTCTCCTGCACTACGTCGCGCCGGAAGCAGCGCAGGCGGCAGCGGGCATCGAACTCGCCTCCTCGGCCCTGGTCGCCATGGCCCTGCCGAAAGACACCCCCCTCCCCGACAACTCCGGCGTCCTCGTCGCCACCGGAGAACCCTTGCGCGCCAAGGCTTTCACCCTGTCCAGCCGCAAATGGCCCCACCTGGCCGCCCGCGATGTCGCCCTGGTCCGCGCCTCCTTCGGCCGCCTCGGCGACGACACACCCCTGTCCTGGTCCGACGAAGACCTGATCGCGGCCGCCACCGCCGACCTGGCCACGGTCACCGGCATCCCGATCAACCCCGTGGCGGCGATCGTCCAACGCTGGCCCGGTGGCCTCCCGCAGTACGCCCCCGGCCACACCGAACGCATCGTCACCCTCGAATCCGCCCTGGCCCCGCTCGACGGCCTGGCGGTAGCGGGCGCCTACCTCCACGGCGTGGGCGTCCCCGCCTGCGTCGCCTCGGGCACCGCGGCCGCCGCCCGCCTCGCGACATCCCTCGCCGCCCGCGTCGACTGACCAGCAGTTTCCGAGCCGCAGTGCGACGGCACCGAGGATCAGGCCGATCGCCGGCGCGCGAATAGTTCAGCGGCGCCGAACCCCCTCACCGAACATCCGGCGTGTCACCGAGCTGCTGTCATGCCGATCCTGCATGATCCACCGCTGTGACCACCAGCGCGCACGACCACCCCCGAACCCTGATCCTCGACCCCGATCTCGGCCCGGTCGAACTCCACGCCGATCAGGTGACGACAGTGACCTCGATGTTCGGCAGCGACGAATCCTCCCCGTGGCGGGCGCGTCGCCCGGACGTGGACTGAGCCCCGGCGCCGGACGGGAACCCCGCAGTGGCACCATAGATCCCATGGCGCGACTCGACTATCAGGCTCTCAACTCCACCATCCGCTACCTGATGTTCTCGGTGTTCCAGGTGCAGCCGGGGGTGCTCGCGGAGGATCGCACCGCCGCGATCAAGGAGGCGCAGGCGTTCTTCGACGGCCTGGCCGACAAGGGCGTGGTACTGCGCGGGATCTACGACGTGGCCGGTCTGCGCGCCGACGCCGACTTCATGCTGTGGACCCACGCCGAACGCGTCGAGGACCTGCAGGCCGCCTACGCCGACTTCCGCCGCACCACCGAGCTCGGCAAGGCCAGCGCGCCGGTCTGGAGCAATGTGGCCGTGCACCGGCCCGCCGAGTTCAACAAGAGCCACATCCCGGCCTTTCTGGCCGGCGAGGACGCCGGAAACTACATCTGCGTCTACCCGTTCGTGCGCTCCTACGAGTGGTACCTGCTGCCCGACGAGGACCGGCGCAAGATGCTGGCCGACCACGGCAAGGCCGCGCGCGGCTACCCGGACGTGCGCGCCAACACCGTCAGCTCGATGGCACTGGGCGACTACGAGTGGCTGCTCGCGTTCGAGGCCCCCGAACTGCACCGCATCGTCGACCTGATGCGTGACCTGCGCGCCACCGAGGCCCGCCTGCACGTGCGCGAGGAGGTCCCGTTCTTCACCGGCCCGCGCGTCGAGGTGGAACAGCTCGTCACCGCACTGCCGTAAGCGCCGGGGCCCGGTCGATCGACCGGGCCTTTCGCGTGTCTACTCGCCGTCGGGCTCGAGCCGCAGCGAGATCGAGTTGATGCAGTAGCGCTGGTCGGTGGGCGTGGGGTAGCCCTCGCCCTCGAAGACGTGCCCCAGGTGGCTGTGGCAGTTCGAGCACAGCACCTCCACCCGGCGCATCCCCATGCTGTCGTCGGGCTTGAGGATGACCGCGTCGGAGTCGGCCGGGTCGAAGAACGACGGCCACCCGCAGTGCGAGTCGAACTTCTCGGTGCTGCGGAACAGTTCGGCGTCACAGGCGCGACAGCTGTAGACGCCCTCGGTCTTGGTGTCGGTGTACTCACCGACGAAGGGACGCTCGGTGGCGGCCTCGCGCAGGACCGCGTACTCCTGCGGGTCGAGTTTCGCCCGCCATTGCTGCGGCGTCAGTTGGATGCGCGGCGTGGGCAACGAAGTGTCGGAACTCATGGCACCACGCTAATGGTTTCGGTCGGCGCGCGCCCGCAACTGTTCGGTCACGTCACCGACCGGTCACTACTTCAGCGCGGGTTCGCGGGTGTCGACCTCGGGGGCGACCGAATCGTCGTGGCGCGGTGCGGCGGTGACCGCGAGCGACGGGGGATTCTTACCGGTCATCCAGGCCGGGTCGATCCCGAACTGGAGCCTGCCCTCGCGGCGCGCCGACAGGTAGCGCTCACCGAGCACACAGAACACCACGATGAGCAGCAGCCCCCACCCGAAGGTCACCCGCAGGTACTCGAGGTTGCGGCCCACGCCCTGCCAGCGGTCCGAGAGCCACTTGTCGTAGGACATGAACCCGAAGATCGCCAACCAGGCGGGCCAGTTGCGCAGCACGGAATTGCGCAGCACCACCGTCATCAGCAGCGGGAACAGCATCATCGAGTAGTACATCTGGCCCAGCGAGGGCAGCAGGAACGACGCGGTGAGCAGCACACCGGAGAACGTGGTGACGAAGAACAGCTCGTCGTGGCGGTAGTAGCGCCACAGCAGCCACAGCGACACCGCGACCACCCCGGCCATCACGACCCGCACCAGCAGCGTCAGCCATTCGGGCAGACCGTAGTAGGCGCCGTTGCCGACGATCGCGCTGTTGAAGTAGTCGCGCGATTCCATCAGGTACGGCATGACCACGGTGAAGAACTTCTCCGGGTCCTTCGACAGCGGCCAGGCGATCGCGGTCAACCCGACCGGCACACCGCACGCGGTGATGAACACCTTCCACTGCCCGCGCACCGCCGCGAGCAGCAGCAGCGGCGCCAGCGTCGGTTTCACCGCGATGCTCAATCCCAGTGCCACACCGGCCCACAGATCTCGCCGGGCCAGCAGCAGGTGCAGGAACAGCAGTTCGGCCAGCAACAGGCAGCCGTTGACATTGGTGAAGACCAGCGTGTTGGTGACCGTCTCGGAGCTGAACATGGCCAGCAGCAGCGCGGGCGCGGCGATCGAGCCGATCCCGAACTTGAACAGGCGCAGGATCAGGTACCAGGCGAGCAGGATCGCCGCGGCGTTGAGCGCGATGAACAGCCAGCGCGACAGCTCGTACTCGATGATCGCCACCGGCGCGATCAGCAGCGTTCCGCTGGGCCCGTAGAGGTAGTGCGGGTCCACCGAGGAGAAGTCGGCGGTGTAGACCGGCCTGCCGTTGAGGAACTCGAACGAGGCGTTGTACACCGGCCGGTAGTCGTCGGTGATGAACCCGTTGATCGCCTTGATGAAGACGCGGTTCAGCACCATCATGACCGCGAACGGCCACAGGGCGAACGTGATCACCTCGGCGGTGGTACGTGCGGTACGGGGTTCGAGCTGTCGGAACAACACCTGGGCACGGTACACCGAATCGTGACCTGATGGTGTGGCCGGACCCGTCCGACGCGCCGAAATGTGCGCGGTTCGTCAGGCCGGGCAGGCTCCGCCGTCGGCGGGCAGCTTGCCCTCGGCGAGGTAGTCGACGACCGCCTTCTGCGCGCAGCCGGAGTGCGCGAGCACCGGATGTCCCCAGCCCTGCCAGGTCATCGTGGCGTGTCGCGCGCCGGCCGAACCGAGCGCGCCGGTCACCGAGGCGGCGGCCCCGCCGACGATCGGATCGGCCGCGCCCGCGAAGACCAGCACCGGCAACTCTAGGTCGGTCGGCAGCGGCGGCGCGCTGGTCACCGGCCACGCCGAGCACACCATCAGCCCGATGGCGGTGGTGCGCCCGAAGGCCGGGTACTTGCTCGCCCACGCCTGCGCGAGTTCGCGGGCCTTGTCCTGGGTCGGGGGCTGCTGGCTGTCGGTGCACCGGTTGACGAACTCGCCGTCGGAGCTGATCGCGGCGGCCTCGCGGGTGATCATCGCCGAGAGCGGGCCGCGGTCGCCGCGGTCGGCGGCGGCGAGCACGTCGGCCAGGTCGGTCACCCGGTTGGCCTGGTCGCCGCGCGGACTGGACAGGAACCCGATCAGCGCGGTCGACAGGTCCGCGGCCGAGATGTCGCCGAGTGCGCCGCCGCTCGCCTTGTTCATCAGCGCGATGATCGCCGCGCGCGGGTCGGCTCCGAGCGCGCAGTTGACGGCCTTGCAGCGTTGCGCGTACGCGGTCAGGGCGGCTTCGGCGCCGACGACGCGCGCCTCGGCCATCGTGGTGGCGTCGGCGCCGACCGGTTCGGGGGCGTCGAGCACGAGGCGGGCGAGGTGCTCGCCGTAGCGGCGCGCGTAGCTCAGGGCCACCTTGGCGCCGTTGCCCGCGCCGATCAGGTTGATCTTGTCGACCTGCCACTGCTTGCGCAGCTGTTCGATGTCGTCGGCGGCGTGCGGTGCGTCGAAGGTGCCCTCGTAGGGCTGTAGGAAGTCGCGGCAGGAGATGGTGGCGTCCTGGCTGAACTCGGCTACCGCGCCGACCGGGTCGTCGCTGCCCACCCCGGTCTGGCCGAGGTCGGACATCACCGCGCGCAACTGCGCCGGAATGCAGTCGATGGGCTGGGAGGCGCCGATGCCGCGCCGATCCACCGCGACGATCGGTTGCGCGGCCAGCAGCGCGCTGTTGGGTCCGAGCGCGAGCCCGGCCAGTGTCGAGGCCGAGGATCGATCCGACCCGGAGGTGAGCACCAGCGGCGCCACGTCGGTGGGGGTCTGGGGCAGTCGGGCGCGCAGGGCGCCGGCGCGGAAGGTGCCGATCACGCTGCCCGCGGTGTCGATCGGGGTCGAGAATTCCGCGCATTCGAGCACCAGTCCCGCGGGCCCGTCGCCGAAGGCGAGCGAGCTCAGCGTGGACTCGGTGCAATCGCGCCAGGTCAGGTCGTTCTGCGGCACCTCGGCGCGGTCGGGTTCCTGCGCGGCGGGTTCCTCGTTCTGGGCGCCACCGGCCCCCGGGCGCTCGACGGCGACGACAGGCCGATCCGACGGTCCGGCCCCACAACCCGCGAGCATGATCGACAGTGTCGCGGCCGTCGCCACGGCCCGAGTCCAACGCATGCGCTACAGACTGCCAGGTTCGGCGCCGGGTTTCATCGACGGGCCCAGCGGGCCAGCACGGTGCCGTCCTCGGCGAGCACCAGCTGCTTGCGCGCCATGGGGGTGTCGAATGTGCTCGCCGACAGCGAGATTCGCCCGCCCGGACCGCCGACCAGCATCGGGGCGGTGGTCAGGCACAGTTCGTCGACCAGGCCCGCCTCGGCCAACTGCCCGAACAGGTGCGGTCCGCCCTCGCACAGCACCCGCGGCAGACCACGGTCGGCGAACACCTTGATCAGGGCGGCGGGCATGATCGCGGCCCGCCCGGCGACCACCACGTCCGCGCCCGCCTTCTCGAGTCGTTTGATCTGCTGCGGCGCCGCCTGGCTGGTGGTGATGATGATCGGCGCCACCTCGGAGTCGGTGAACAGTTTCGCGGCCGGGTCGAGTCGCGCGGTGGCCGACACGACCGCGATCGGCGGCGGGGTGCCTTCGGCATTGCCGCCGATTCCCTGGTGATAGTGCGCGATGCGTCGCCCGCGATCCGGGTGCGCGCCGCCGTAGTCCTCCGCGCGCAGGGTGCCCGCGCCGATGACGATCACGTCGGCGAGCTCGCGCAGCACGGTGAACACCTTCTTGTCGGCGTCGGTTCCCAGTCCCGCCGAGACCCCGGAGATCGAGAACGCCCCGTCGATGCTGGCGACGAAGTTCGCCCGCACCCAGGGCGCGTCCAACTGGTGCGGGTAGGCGTAGCACCTGGCCAGTGCGTCGTCGTCGAGGTCTGCGAGCTGGGTCACATTGTGGATACGCTGCATAGGAACTGATGCAACCACGTCCGTACGATTTGTCCATGCAAGAACGCCTCGTCGATCGCCATCCGGAGGTCCCGGCCGACCAACTCGTCGCGCAGATGGTGCCTCCGCCCATGTTCGACGAGGTCAGCTTCGCCTCCTACATCCCCGACCCGAACGAACCGAGCCAGGCCGCCGCGGTCGCCAAGGCCGAACAATTCGCCGGTCAGGTCACCAAAATCCACAAGGCCGCCTCGAAGAAGAGCCTGTTCGGCAAGAAGAAGGCCGTCTCGGGCGCGGGCCTGTATCTCGACGGCGGCTTCGGCGTCGGCAAGACCCACCTGCTGGCCTCGATCTTCCACAGCTCCCCGGCGCCCAAGTCCTTCGGCACCTTCGGCGAGGTCACCAACCTGGTCGGCGCGCTGGGCTTCAACAACGCCGTCGAACGGCTCTCGGGCAACAGCGTGCTGTGCATCGACGAGTTCGAACTCGACGATCCCGGCGACACCATGCTGGTCTCGCGCCTGCTCACCGAGCTCTCGGCGCGCGGGGTGTCCATCGTGGCCACCTCCAACACCCTGCCCGGCCAGCTCGGCGAGGGCCGTTTCGCGGCCTCGGACTTCCTGCGCGAGATCAAGAAGCTCGGGTCGATCTTCGACCCGGTGCGCGTGGACGGCCCCGACTACCGCCACCGCGACCTGCCGCCCGCCCCCGAACCCACCTCGAACGAACTGCTGGTCGAACGCGCCGCGGCCACCCCCGGCTCGACGCTGGACGAGTTCGACGCGCTGGTCAAGCACCTGAGCACCCTGCACCCGTCCAAGTTCGGCGCGCTGATCCAGGACGTGCGCTCGGTGTTCATCTCCGACGTGCACACCGTCACCGACCAGGCCGTCGCGCTGCGCGTGGTGGTGTTGGCCGACCGCCTCTACGACGCCAGCATCCCGGTCACGGTCTCGGGCGTGAAGCTCGACGAGATCTTCTCGCAGGAGATGCTGGGCGGCGGCTACCGCAAGAAGTACCTGCGCGCGATCTCGCGCCTGCTGGCCCTGTCGCGTTTCGAGGCCGCCGCTACATAGGGCGTTCGAGCACGAAGTCGGAGTGCAGCTGGTTGCCGACGACGAACGTCTTGGTGCCCACCTGCCGGAAGTCGTGCTTGGCGTAGAACTTCTGCGCGCGCTCGTTGGCCTGGTTGACCCCGAGCCACAGCGTGCTCGCGCCCCACTGGCGGGCGGTGTCGATCGCGGCCGCCATCAGGGCCGCGGCGACCCCGCTGCCGTGGTGGCCGGGGAGCACGTACATCTTGCTCAGTTCCACCACCTCGCCCGCGCTGACCTGCGCGTCGACGGCGGGGTCGGTGGGCCTGCCCGCGACCAGCATGGCGTAGCCGACGATCTCGTCGTCCGCGACGGCCTTGAGCACGATCTTGGCCGGGTCGCAGAGGTATTCGCCGAAGCGTTCGCCCGAGAGCATCTGCTCGAGGAAGATCTCGATATCGGCCGGGGTGGCCTCGGGCGGGCAGGCCAGCGGGAAGGTCGCGGCGGCGACGTCGCTGAGCGACTCCGCGTCCCAGAGTCCGGCCCGATCCACGACGACGGAACTGTTGGTCATGCTTCCAGTACAGCACGCGACAACGGTGGTTCGACCGCACTGTGGCCCGTCCAGTGCGGTGGCACCCGCCCCCCGGGTCCGAGTAGTCTGCTGCGCATGCAAAGCGGTAGCCGCATCGGGATCGTCGGTGCGGGCGTGGCGGGTTTGGCCTGCGCGAAGGTATTGAGTCAGGCGGGGTTCCCGGTCGAGGTCTTCGACCGGACCCCCGACGTCGGCGGTGTGTGGAGCGCCACTCGACGCTATCCCGGCCTGCGCGCGCAGAACAGCAAGTCCACCGTCGCCTTCAGCGATCACCCGATGCCCGAGGATTTCCCCCGCTGGCCCGACGGTCAGCAGATGCAGGCCTACCTGGCCGGTTACGTGCAGGAGTTCGGCCTGGGCCGACACCTGCGCCTCGGCACCGAGGTGGTGGCGGCCGACCCGGTCGACAGCGGCTGGTTGCTCGAGATCCGCGACGAGCTGGGCACCCACCGCACCTCGTGCGATCACCTGATCGTCGCCAACGGCGTCTACAGCGACCCCGTGCTGCCCGAGCTGCCCGGCGCGGCCGCCTTCCGGGCCGCGGGCGGGCGCCTGTGTCACGTCTCGCAGTTCCACGACGTGGAGCAGGCGCGCGACCGCTCGGTGATCGTGGTCGGCTACGGCAAGTCCGCCTGCGATGTGGCCGAGGCCGTCAGCCACATCGCCGACGAGACCACCGTGGTGGCGCGCCGGCTCACCTGGAAGATGCCGCGCACCATGGGCCTCGGCGCCGATTACGAGCGCCTGCTGCTCACCCGCCTCGGCGAAGCCCACTTCGCCTCCCGCTTCCCGCACCGCGCCGAGCGCCTCCTCGACCGGCTCGCGCTGCGCCAGTCGAACCTGGACCTGCTCCAGGAGCGCGTGATCCGCAGGCTGAAACTGCGCGAACTCGACCTCGTCCCGCACGGTTCGATCGCCGAGATCGCGACCAGCCGGGCGAGCCTGGCCACCGAGGGCTTCGCCGAGCAGGTCGAGGCGGGCCGCATCGCGGTGCACCGCGACACCGAGATCGTCGAACTGATCGGCGGCACCCACGGACCGGCCGTGCGCCTGGCCGACGGCAGCCTGAAACTGGCCGAGATCGTGCTCTGCGCGACCGGCTACCGCCAGGAGGTCCCCTTCCTCACCCCGTTCGTGCGCCGCGCGCTCACCGACGACGCGGGCGACTTCCGCCTCTACCGCCACATCCTGCCCGTGGAGGTCCCCAACTTGAGCTTCGCCGGCTACAACAGCTCGAACGTGAGCGCCCTGAGCGCGGAGGTGAGCGCGCACTGGATCGCCGGGCTGCTCACCGGCCGGTTCGTGCCACCGGTGGACGAGCTGATGAACAACGACATCGACGCCCGCCTGGAGTGGTCGCGCGAACGCAGCGCGGGCGAGCACGCCCACGGCGCCTCGGTGGTGCCGTTCTCGCTGGGCAATATCGACGAGATGCTCGACGATCTGGGCACCCGCCTGCCTGCCACCACCCGGTTGGCCCAATGGGTGCGCCCGGTGCGTCCGGCGTCCTATCGCGCGGTGCTGCGCGGGGATTCGGTTCCCGCGCCCGCCGCCCCCACTCCCGAACCCGTAGCCGAGCGGTAGCCCGACACGCCCGATCGCTCTCGGGCTCGCTTGGCCGCACTCGCGGCGTTGGTGATAATCCTCGCGTGGATGCGCTGGATCTGAACCTGCTGCTCGCCCTCGACGCGCTGCTCGACACCAACAGCGTGACCGAGGCGGCCCGGCGACTGCACACCTCGACCTCGGCGATGAGCCGCACCCTGACCCGGTTGCGCGAGGTCCTCGGCGACCCGCTGCTCGTGCGCTCCGGTCGCCAGATGGTGCCCACCCCGCGCGCGCTGGAACTGCGCCACGATGTGGCCAGCCTGGTCGATCAGGGTCGCTGTCTGCTCACCACCCGCGCCACCACCGAACCCGGCAGGCACCGCGATTTCGTCGTCCGGGTCGGCGATTCCGTCGGCGCCCGCCTGTCCGGCCCGCTGCTGGCCGCCGTGCACGCCCACCTGCCCGGGGTGACGGTGCGCCTGTTGGCCGCCGACGCCACCGACGGTCCGGTCGCCCTGCGCGACGGCCGCGTCGACGTCGAGGTCGGCATGATCGGCCAGACCGACCCCGAGACCGTGGTCGAGCGCCTGTTCACCGACCGCTGGATCGGCGTCGCCGCCCCCGACCACCCCTTCGCCGCCGCGCGCCCCACCGTCGCCGCCTACGCCTCGGCGCGCCACCTCGAGGTCTCACCGACCGGCCGCACCCACGGCCCCATCGACGACCGCCTCGCCCTGCACGGCCGCACCCGCCGCGTGGTCGCCACCGTCGCCGACCTGCCCACCGCGCTGCTCACCCTGGCCGCGACCGAATTGGTCTGCCCCGCACCGGAACTGCTCTCCCGCGCCGCCCGCGAAGCCCTCGGCCTGACGATGTTCGAGATCCCGCTCCCGCTGCCGGCTCCCGTGGTAGCGATGGCCTGGCATCCGCGCAACACCGCCGACGTGGGCCACCGCGCCCTGCGCGAACTCATCGGCTCGGTGCTGCGGGAGCCCCCTGTTCCCGAGGTCGGTCCGGTCTCCCTCGCGACCCCCGCCTGACCGCTAGGGCAGGTCCTGCGTCGGCGGCCCGAACACGTCACGCCGCCCCGGCGGCAACCCCGCCGAGCGCTTCAACTCGTCGAGCATGGCCTGCAACTTGTCGACGTGGGCGCGCTCGATATCGAAGGCCCGGTAGGTGCCGGTGACGGTGATGCCCGCCGAGTCGGTCGCGGTCGGCGGGGCCGGGTCGGTGAGCGGATCCGATCCGGTCCCGCGTCCCGTCGGGAGATCGAGCGTGGGCGGGCCCGAGTCGTAGGCCGCCGGGGCGTCGTCCAGAGGTGTTGCGGCGCTTCCTGGATCAGCCGAGGCGGTGAGTTCCGAGGGCGGGGTGAGCCGGGCGGGCGGGGTGCCGAGGCGGTCCGGCGCGGCCGACAGGCGCTCGCGCGGGGTGAAGTCCCCGAAGAGCGAGTCGGGTCGACGCTCGGAGTGGGTGGTGAAACCGTTGCGCGCGTGGCCGTTCCGCTCCGCCGACGGTGCCGTGGGGGCACTCTCGTCGGAGAACGACCAGCGAATGCCGGCATCGGCAGGTCCTGCGGAGTCCTCGTCGGCGCTGTGGAAGACGTCATCGACCGGGACACCGTTCGCCCCCGAGACGGCCGCTCCGAAACTGTTGCCCACCTGGGATTCCGGGCTCTCGTCCGCACGCTCGGCACCGGTGAACCCGGAGTACTGACCGCCCTCGACCGGAGACGGCTCGCCCGAGGCGAACCGCGCCACCTCGTTCCCGCCGCCGTACCCCGCCCCTCGGGTCGCCTCCCCGTGCGGAGCGGACGTTCCCTCCGGCTTCTTGACCGGCCGCGCTCGCTCGACTCCGCCGGCAGCGCCTCCGGTTACGGGTAGCGGCCCGGTCACCATCGAGTCCGATAGCTCCCTGTCCGTCGCGGACGAATCGGAAACCTTCTCTCCCACAGCGGAACCAGCGAGCTCGTTCGCCGACCCGGCCGCGGCATCGACGCCCCCGATGACCCCGTTCGCTCGAAGATCCCCGATGACGGCCTGATTCCAGCCCGTGCCACCCTCCGAAGCTGAACTGCCACTGGTGTTCTCGGTATGAACTGGTGCGGTGGGCTCCACGAATCGCGCTACCGACGTGGAGCTCGCTGACGACCGGAACGGTGCACGCTCATCAGCCGACTCGGAGGTGCGCTGCTCGGAGGACAGCGGCGTACCGGATAGTGCCGCTCCGCGTTCGTCGGACAGCACCGGGGGAGCGGGCCGTTCGGCTGCCGACGAGGTGTCCCGGAGGGACGGCAGGCGCACCGGCTGTTCAGCCGGACCACCCGAGGACATGTCCCGGAGAGACGGCAGGGGAGTGGGCTGCTCAGCCTGATCGGGCGCCGACGAAGTGTGCCGAAGGGACGCCGGGGGAGCGGGCCGCTCCGAAGACACCTCCAGTGACCGGTACCGGTCGAACGGCGTCGAAGAGGAATGCGTGCCGAACGGTGTGGGCGACGCGGCGGTCTCGTCGGAAGACTCCGCGACCGGAACAGAAGGCGTGGTCGACGGCACCGTAGGTCGAACCGGCGATGCGCCCTCGTCGACCGTGACCGGCGCCGTGAATGCCGACCCGTCGACCCGCGCCGACTCCTCGACCACGGACTGACCGGCCTGCGCCGACGACACGGGTCGCGCCGATGTCTCGGGTCGCGCCGACGACACGGACGCACGATCGACGGAAGCCGCGTCATCGCTGGTGACCGATTCGTTCGACTCGCGCCGGGGTTCGACACCGGATTCGGTCAGCGCGGTGCCGACCACAGCCACCGGCCTTCCATTCCGCGCAGCCGCGATATCACCGGCGACCTCGGACGCGACACCGTTGAGGCCCGCGCCGGCGGCACCGTTGCGAGCAGACCCATTGATCGCCGTCCCGGTGCCAGCCGTGCCGTTCGCCCCGGTCGCATTCGCCGTACTACCGAATCCGGACGCAGCGAGACCGTTGCCGTTGCGGACGGTCGCGTCGATGTCGGGCGCAGCAGGAGCACTGCCGTTGCGGACGGTCGCGTCGATGTCGGGCGCAGCAGGAGCACTGCCGTTGCGGCCGTTCGCGGCCACGTTGCGGGTCGCGCCGTTGAGAACCGGCTGCGTCGAGGCCGAGCCGTTGCTGTCGCTCGCACCGAGACCGATCCTGCTCGCGACACCGTTCGTACTCACAGCCCCACTCAAGGAGCGCTCGGTGCTCACCGGCGCATCCGCACCCGACCCACCGAGCCGCGCGGGCGCGGGCCGATGACTCGACACCGACCGAGCCTCCGCGACCGACCCCACCGAGACCGGCGGCACGAAGCTCGCCGTGACCTCCGCCGCGGCGGTGCGCGCGACCGGTGTGGACCCCAGCGCGGTGGGATCACCCAGATGATCCGTGGCGGGCGTCCGCGCGGGGGACTGGCGTCGCTCGAGCGGTGGTCGCGAACCGCCCTCATCGCGATTCTGCTGCGCCGGTGGGGATTCCGTGTCTCCGAGTCCCCCCGCGGCCCGTTCGGCGGCCTCAGCGGCCTCGCGGACCTCGCGTCGACTGCGCGTCCCCCGCGGCGGTCTCACGGCCTCGGCGTCACCGCCGTCGAGGCTGTCCAGCCGTGAGCTCAGTCGTGAAATGTCCTGTGACGCATGGAATGCCCAGGTCTCGAGCCTGCGGATCCGGGTCTGGTCGGGCAGATCCTCGTCGAGTGGGAAGGTGGGCACGTCCAGCTTCACCCGCGCGGCGACGAGATCGAGCTTGTCGCTGACGTCGCGCAGCGCCGAGGCGATACTCGCCAGCATCGACCCGATGGATTCGTCGTGCTCAGCGTGGTTCATGCACACCCTACTTCCCGTGGTCGCCCGAGCGTGCCCGCCTCGGCCGCAGCGATCATATCCATCGGGGCAACAGCACGTAATGTGGTCGCCGCTCCAGCGACGCGCCGAACTGATTCGCAATCAGGATGAAATAGACAGGCAACAGGCCCGGTCTGTGTATCGAAATGGTGAAGATATAGGCGTCTCAGTGCGACGTTGGCACAATGAAATGGCTTGATATACAAGAAGACTCGCATTTGTGATCTCGATCACCGGGTGGTGACGCACCCGAACGCGGGTCAAGGGGGCTGGCGCCTCATCGGTGGCTGCGGGAACCTGTTGTCCAGGGCGTGCGTGCGGGCGCACGACGGGTCCCCTGGTGAGGGAGTGATGGTGTGAGGACGAAGCGGATCAGTGACACCCAGGTGGTGTGTGGTCGGCGCGCGCTGCTCGACGAACTCGGGATCTCCGAGGGCAGTCGGCGCGCGGTCACCGAGCGCACCGGGTACGGCTGTGGTTGCCCCGAATGCGCGGCGACACAGTGGAATACGCAACGTCTCGAACACTGGATCTGCGCTCGGCTCACCGCCGCGGGCGCCGACGAGGCCCAGGTCGACGCGCGCATCGGCGACCTCGAGGTCGATATCCTCTGGCGTCGCGGCGACCGGCGCGGCGTGGTCGAGGTCCGCAGCGGCCCGCTCGACAGCACCGCGGCCCGCGAGCACCGCGAGCGCCTGCGGGCGGCGGGGATCGACGATGTGCTGTGGGTGTGCCCGCAGGGATTCTGGGTACCCCTTGTGCCCGCGGTCGGCATCGCCGATTTCGCGCCGTCGGCGGCGGACTACCGTGTCGAACAGGGCATGCTCGGCGCGGGTCGGACCGGTTTCGCCGCCCCCGTCGCGGGCGGCGCGGCATTGCGTGACTTCCTCGAAGGGTGGGTTCGTGGCGAAATCCACTGGGGGCACGCGGATCTAGAGACAGGAGGGTGGGCCGACGTGGGCACCTGGGAACGGCACACCGCAGCGCAGGCCGCGATGATCGAACACCAGCGCAAGGAACTGCGCGATCAGCGGGTGGAGCTGGCCGTGTCACGCCAGACCGTGCGCGACAAGCAGAAGCTGGTCGGCCGCCTGCACAACCGGATCGACCGCGCCGGGGCCAACGCCGACGCCGAGGCGATCACCGTGGCCGGTCTGCGCAGTGAGATCGTCGCCCAGCAGCGCATCTCGGCGAGCCTGCGCGCCACGATCAAACGTATGGACCGCACCCTGAATCAGTGGCAGTGGCTCACCTGCTGCGCGATGCTGCTGGTGCTCACGGTGATGGTCGGCGCCCTGGTCATGACCTGAGCCGCATCGGCATCCGGTCCCACTGCCAGTCGTTGCGCAGCACCAGCCCGGCCAGATCGAGCAGCTCCAGCCCCGTGTCGGCGCTGATCGTGGCGAGCGCGGTCCGGTCGTAGGGCCCCTGCTCGAGTTCGGTCGCGAGCTGCTGCGCGAGCGCCGCGTCCACGGACCGCTCGCGCAGCTGCGCCGCGCCCAGCGCACTGCCGGTCCAGGCGAGCCACCCCCAGCCCCGCTCGTGGGCGTACTCGCGACCCAGCGCGCTCTGGATCCGGTTGCGGTGGAACGCGATCCGCCCCAGCGGCACCACGTCGACGAGCATCGTGCGCCCGTCCACCAGGCGCGCCGCGACCGCCGGATAGTGCACCTGCTCGTCCCCGTCGAACCGGTAGGTCAGCGCGGTCGGCTCCTCCTGAAAGGCCGCCACGGCCGGGTCGGCGTCGAGCGTGCGCAGCAGTCGCGCAGTCATCGCCGAGTCGTAGGCGACGTCACGACCGGCTTTGGCCAGATAGAACCGCCCGCGCCCGTCGTCGTCGGCGTCGGCCACCCGCGCCGACTCCACCGGCAGCGGCGCCGCCACCCCACCGGACCATTCGACATCGTCCAGCGGCAGCGGAGCCACCCCGTCGGCGGGCACGTGCAGCTTGGCCAGAATGCTCGCGGTCTTCTTCTGCCACCCCAGGATTCGCTGCATCACATACCCCGCCACCCGCTTGGCATCGGCCTGCTCGTGCCCCGCCAGCCGCAACTTCAGATACGACCATTCCATGGCCACCAGGTCGGTGTCGGTGGCGTAGGTTTCGGCCAGCAGCATCCGCACGAGCCGCAGATCGCCCACGTCGAGCGGGTAGCGGTGGGCGAACACCGGCCCCGACCGGTGCCCCGAGCGGGCGGCCTCGCGCACGATCCGCCCCACCGATTTCGTATACAGCTGACGCGCCCGGTCGCGGGCCAGGTCGTAGCGCGCCCCGATCCGGGTGAGCGTCTCCGGCCGCTGCCCGCCGAGCCCCAGTCGCAACGCGACGATTCGCGCGTCCCGTGCCGCCCGCTCGCCGTACTCGACGACCAGCTCACCGACCAGGTCGTCGAGCTCCTCGAGCTCGAACGAGACGTCGCCGGCGATGTCGTATCCCGGTTCCCTGACGATCTCGGCACTCACAGCGGCGACCTCCCTGGCTAGGTCGGCTCAGCGTAGCGGCAGCCTCCGACACCTAGAGCGCGGTCATGTACTCGCCGTAGAACAGGCACAACCCCGTCGCCGCCGCGATCCCGGCCAGCACCCAGAACCGGATGATCACCGCGGTCTCGGGCCAGTTGTTCAGTTCGAAGTGATGATGGAACGGCGCCATCCTGAACAGTCGGGTGTGGGTCGTGCGGAAGACCACGATCTGCAGCACCACCGACATGATCTCGGCGACGAACAGCGCCCCGATCACCACCGCCAGCAGTTCGGTGCGGCTGGTGATCGACAGCCCCGCCAGCAGCCCGCCCAGACCCAGCGACCCCGTGTCGCCCATGAAGATCTTCGCCGGCGCCGCGTTCCACCACAGGAACCCGATGCACGCCGCCGCGCCCGCCGCGCTGACCACCGCCAGATCGAGCGGGTCGCGCACCGTGTAGCAGGCGCGTCCCGGGCTGATCTCGCACGAGTTCTCGTACTGCCACAGCGTGATCACCACATACGCGCCGAGCACCAGGCTCATCGACCCCGCAGCCAGCCCGTCGAGCCCGTCGGTGATGTTCACCGCGTTCGACCAGGCCACCACCAGCAGCGCGATGAACGCGACGAAGAACAGCGAGGCGAAGGTGATCGTGCTGATATCGCGGACGTAGGACAGGTTCGCGCTGGCCGGGGTGAGCCCCGTGGCGCCGGGGAATCGCAGCGCCAACACCGCGAACACCACCGCGGCGCCGATCTGCCCGATGTACTTGCCCGCCGCCGTCAACCCGAGATTGCGGTGCTTGCGCAGTTTGATCGAGTCGTCGAGGAATCCCACCACGCCCAGCGCCGAGGCCAACAGCAGCACCAGCACGCCCGAGGCGCTGGGTCCCGGTGCGTCCCACAGCATTCCGATCAGATGCGAGCCCAGATAACCGGCCCACACGCCCGCGCCGATCGCCAACCCGCCCATGGTCGGTGTTCCGCGTTTGGTCTGATGACTGGCGGGCCCGTCGATCCGGATCTCCTGCCCGAACCCGCGCCGCGCGAACACCCGGATCAATACCGGAGTGAGTGTGATGGTGACGATCAGGGCGATCCCCGCCGCCAACAGGATCTGCCTCACTGCATGCCCCTCCATACCGCAGGACCCGCACCGAATGCACCTGGCGATGCAAACAAGTCAGGCCCCCTCGAAAGGGGGCCTGACTCGGTACGGTGGTGCGCGATACTGGGATTGAACCAGTGACCTCTTCCGTGTCAGGGAAGCGCTCTCCCGCTGAGCTAATCGCGCGAGGTGGAGACGGGAATCGAACCCGTGTGCACGGCTTTGCAGGCCGTTGCCTCACCACTCGGCCACTCCACCGTACAAAGGAGGATGGGGCTAGTGCCTTACCTACCTCTCGAGCGGATGACGAGATTCGAACTCGCGACCCTCACCTTGGCAAGGTGATGCGCTACCACTGCGCCACATCCGCATTTACTTCACACTGTAGAGGAGCGGCTCGGCCTGGCTGGCCTTGCTGCTCTCTGCGGTGCGATGAGAACATTAGCCGACGTTCACCGCAGACTACAAATCGCCTGGTAAACACCCCTAAATGTGAATTACAAGCGTGTCGCCCGGCCGCTCGTGGGCTCGATCCCCCCGGAAGCCCCCAGCCGCGGACCTCCCGACGCCACGCGCTCGCATGCGGGTGACCCACGCCCGGATCGCTCCCCGGCACGCGCAGCCCAATCGCGAGACATAGATATGCGCACTGATCTATGCGACCGAATGCAGATCGAAGCCGGCCCCCGGCGACCCGGTCTCGCCCCCGCGCCCACCCACGCGCGCGAGCCCGGCCGGAACGCCAACCCGAAGGGAGGCAGCCCCACTCACGGAAGCCGCGACCAACACCACCGAAACCCCTCCCAACGAGCCGATTTGGCAACATCCCATCCCCCCGTGCTAATGTTCCATCTCGTTCGAGCGGCTCGAAACATCCGCCCGACACCCCGTTAGGTCCCATAGCTCAGCGGGAGAGCGTCCGCCTCACACGCGGAAGGTCGCTGGTTCGAAACCAGCTGGGACCACAGAGAAAAAGCAGGTCAGCACCGGTTTCGGTGTTGGCCTGCTTTTTTCGTGCCAATTTCGTGCCGAATAATCGCGGGATCGGTCGATCCAGGTCGTGTAGCAGACGGTCTCGGGTCGTGAAGCGTCGAGGGCCGGAGGGTTCAGTGCTCGGTGCGCGACCCTCGCGTCTCACACCCGAGGCTGGTCGGCTGTCCGTGCGAGTGACTCGCGGTCGATGGAGCGTTTGAGGATCTTGCCTGTTGCTCCCTTCGGCAGTGTGTCGACGAACTGGATCAGGCGCGGGATCTTGTAGGCGGAGAGTCGTTCGCGGGCCCACGTCGATATGTCGTCGGCGGTGAGGGGCGATTTCGGGTGGCGTACGACGACGGCGGCGACTTCCTCGCCGTAGTGGTCGTCGGGGATGCCGATCACGGCGACCTCGACGATGTCGGGGTGGGCGAAGAGGGCTTCCTCGACCTCGCTCGGGTACACGTTGTAGCCGCCGCGGATGATGAGGTCTTTGGCTCGGTCGACGATGCGTAGGTCGCCGTCGGTGTCGATGGCGCCGAGGTCGCCGGTGCGCAGCCAGCCGTTGTCATCGAGAACCGCGGCGGTGTCGGAGGGGCGTTCCCAGTACCCTTTCATGACCGTTTCGCCGCGGATGAAGATCTCGCCGACGGTCGACGGTGGGCACGGATCGCCTGCCTCGTCGCGGACCTCGATCCGGGTGAACGGGGTCGCGCTGCCGACCGAGCCGAGCTTCGGACCCCGGTCGATGTCGGTGAAGGTGCCGAAGGCGGTGGTTTCGGTGAGTCCGTAGCCCTCGAGGATGGTGCAGCCGAAGCGTTGTTCGAACTGGCGGGTCACCGCGGCGGGCAGGGACGCGCCGCCGGAGATCGCGATCCGCAGGTGCGCGAAATCGTCCGGGTCGGCCTCGTCGGCCGCGTGCAGCATCGCGTTCCACATGGTCGGGACTCCGGCCAGCACGGTGAGCCGGTCGCGGCGCAGCATCGAGGTCATCGCCGCCGCGTCGAACCTGGGCAGCAGGGACAGCGATCCGCCGGCGGTGAAGGTTGTCATCATCACCGAGGCCTGGCCGAAGACGTGGAACAGCGGCAGCGCGGTGCCGGCGCGGTCCGCGCGCGTCGACCGGCTGCACGCGACGCCGATCTCGCCCGCGGACAGGAGGTTTCCCACGGTCAGCTGCGCGCCTTTGAGTCGACCGGTGGTGCCCGAGGTGTAGAGGATCGCGGCGGTGTCGTCGAGGTCGCGGTCTCGAACCTCCGTCGACGCCGGACCCGAGTCCGCGCCCGGCGGCAGCGTGCGGATCGGTATGCCGTACGTGTCGG
>NZ_JBHSQN010000010.1:183392-289641 GCF_042658545.1 Nocardia lasii | reverse complement strand
CGCCGACGCGGCGGGACCCACTGCGTGCCAGGCGATCACGAGCGCGCAGGTCGCGTCGCTGAGCACATATTCGACTTCGGTTCGAGTCGACATCGTGTTGACCGGAACGACGACAGCACCGGCGACTTGAATGCCCATGTACGCGACGATGAATTCGGGAACCGACGGCGCCACGAGCAGCACCCGATCGCCGGCGCGAAGCCCGGAGTCGATCAGTATTGCCGCGTAATTGATACTGGCCGAACGTAATTGGTGATAGGTCCAGGCGCTGACACCACCGGGGGAGGTGCCGTCACCGCGTATCGCCACCGTGTCGGGATGGGAGTCCGCGTGCCGACGAACGGGGTCGAAAAGGTTTGCCATGATCGTGTCCTGTCGTCAGGGTTGCCGGGTGGCGTATTCGTCGGTTCGTCGAAGGTCATCGCCTGGTGGTCCTCGGTCACCGGCCGGCCGCGGTGGCCACCGCGTCGGCGAGGTCGACGAGGTGGTCGATCTGCGCGGTCGTGGGGGCTCCGGCGTGGGTGCTGTTGTCCGGGTTGTCGAGGGTGCGGCGTCGGACGCCTTCGGCGATGATCGCCAGCTTCCAGAGCCCGAGCGCGTGCCAGAAGGCCAGTGCGGCGCGATCGCGTCCGGTGTGGTCGAGGTACTCGTCGGCGAGCTCCCGCCTGTTGGGAAACCCGGGTAGCGCGGTCATCTCGAACCCGGGGACGGCGGGTTCGCCCGGTTCGCACCAGTAGGCGAGCAGGCTGCCGAGGTCGGCGAGCGGGTCGCCGAGGGTGCACAACTCCCAGTCCAGGACCGCGGTGATCGAGCCGTCGGTGGGCGCGATGATCAGGTTGCGCAGGTGGAAGTCGCCGTGCACCAGGGTCAGTTCGCGCTGTTCGGGGATGGCGGCGGCGAGTCGTGCGGTGAGCTGGTCCACTCGCGGCAACTCCCGGGTGCGGGACTGTTCCCACTGCCTGGACCAGCGACGGAGCTGCCGTTCGGCGTAGGGGCGGTGGGAGGCCAGGTCGCTCAGCCGGGTAGCGGCCAGGTCGACGGCGTGCACCTGGGCCAGGGCGCGGGCCGAGGCCAGCGAGGTGGCCGACTCGGCAGCGCTGCCGGTGTTGTGCGCGGATGCCGGGAACACGTCAGATGACTCCTTGCGATGGAACGAGTAGCCATAGACGTTCCATCAGGGCGGAGCCTGTGTCAACCCGCGCGGCTGAATTGCCTGAGAAGTATCGATTTCAGCTTTATTGGCAGTAAAGCGGTGATAGGACTTGTGGCAGAACAACGATGTCCTAGGAGCTCATATGACGTCCTCCGTCCGAATCACCTTCCCGCGCCGCCGTCCCGGTGCCGTGAAACGGCCGGCGCCGGCCGCAGCGGGCACACCCGCCGCCGCACCGCAGCGCCCGTTCACCCCGGTCGATCACGCGGGTGTCGGCGGGGATGCTGTTGGCGCGCAGCACTACCGCAACACACTCGACCCGGTGGACCGCCTCGACCGCCCCCGCAACGGCTGACCCGCGACCATGGCTGGATCATCGTTCGAACTCTGGAATCGGCAACTGGATCGGTTCCCCACCAACGGAAAGCGAGCGACCTATCTGGCGATTACCGTCGCCGCTACCGTGGTGCTGTACTACCAGCTCTACGTGCAAGGCTCGGTCGCGACGAAAGTCCTTGCCGACCTGGATATGTCGCTGACCTACTTCATTCTCGGTCAGGTCGTCGGCGGTCTCGTCGGGGTGCTCGGCGCGCTCGCGGCCGGTCTCGCCGATCGGTGGGGCCGGGCGAATCTCGTGGTCTACGGCTTGATCGTGGTGTCGCTACTGGTCGGGATCGGGGCGCCGAACGTCGACAGCGCCCTCGCCTACATGGTGGTTTTCGGGCTGATCGCCGGGGTCGAAGGGGTCGTGCTGGTCGCGACTCCCGCCCTGATCCGCGACTTCTCGCCACAGCTGCGCCGTGCGTCGGCCATGGGGTTCTGGACGCTCGGACCGGTGCTGGGCAGCTTGCTCGTCACCGCCGTCTCGAGTAACACCCTTGATACGCACCATGATTGGCGATTTCAGTTCCAGGTGGCCGGCATCGTCGGTGCGGTGATCTCGGTGGTCGCGTTCGTGGGGTTACGCGAACTCGCACCACCGCTGCGCGATCAGCGGATGGTGAGCATCCGTGACCGTGCGCTGGTGGAAGCGCGGGCACGCGACAGCTCGGCGGATCGGTCGACGCGCGGTCACTGGCGGCAGATGATGACCAGCCGGATCATCATTCCGGCCGGCGCGATCAGCTGCTACCTGCTGTTCTACTACGTGGCCGTCGGATTCCTGGTGCTGTTTTTGGTCACCACTTTCGGCTACAGCGAAGCCCGCGCGAACAGCCTGGCCACCTGGTACTGGATCGTGAACGCGGTGAGCCTCCTGGCGTTCGGGGTGTTGTCGGACGCGGTCGGGGTGCGCAAACCGTTCATGATCGTCGGCGGGCTGATCAGCGCGTTCGGGATCGGCTGGTTCGCGGTCGCCACCGGCGACAGCGGCACCCCCTACGCCCTGTTCGCCACGATCATCGTGGTGATCGCCCTCGGCACCGGGATGACGTTCGCGACCTGGATGGCGGCCTTCACCGAAACGGTGGAGGCGCGTAATCCGGCGGCGACGATGACCGGGTTGGCGGTATGGGGCGCGTGCGTGCGGGTGGTTGTCGCGTTGTCGTTGACCGCGCTGGTCTTCGCGATTCCCGCCGCCGGGGTGCTCGCCGAGTTCGGTCCCCACGTAACGCATACCTCGGCGGCGGTACGGGCCGGTGCGGAGGTTCCCGCAGCGGACCTCCAATACCTGGCTCAACACGGCGAGGACGTCCGTCGTGCGGCTCGCAACGCCCCGCGCCAGTGGCAACAGTTGTGGTGGGTATGCCTGGCGGCACAGCTGCTGTTCCTACCCTCGGTGTGGCTGATGGTGGGCCGGTGGCGCCCATCGTCGGCACGGGCCGACGCGCGACGGCACCGGGAAGCGGTCGAGGAGGAACTGTTCCAGCGCATGGTGCGCAGATGAACCCATTCGGGCCTCGGGCCGGACGGACGCCATCGACCCTGCTCGGCGTTTCCGGCCCGTAGCGGACAGGTGCCCGGACGTCTCGCGCAGCGCGAGACGTCCGGGCTGATCGGTGGGCGGAGCCTAGAAGCTCGGTCCGAAGTCGGTGCAGGTGGGCGTGAAATCAGGACCACCCCGGCCGAGCTGGTTCAGGATGTTCTGCTGGGTGGGGCTGTCGAGAGCCAGGCCGACGTGGCCGACCGGATTGCTGGGACATTGGTCCTGGATCAGGATGTTGGTGACGTCGCCGCCCTGCAGGAAGGCGTTGGTGTAGGGGGTCACGACGCGGTCGTTACGGGTCTGGATGACGACGTATCGGACGCCGGGCACGGTGTCGCCGTCGGCGAACAGGGCCTTTTGGAAATCCGAGCCGACCGTCTGCTGGATGCCGCCGGGGTATCCCAGCAGGGTGTAGGCGTCGGTGATCCAGCCGGTGAGGCGGGCAGCATCGGCCAGTTCGACCAGGCCGCGCGCGGTTGTGCCGTGGTTGCTGGGTGCCAGGCCGATGAGGGTGTCGACCTTGGCGGCGCCGCCGAGCCGCTTGATGTAGTAGTGGGGCATCATGCCGCCCTGCGAGTGCCCGACGACGTCGACCTTGGACGCACCGGTGGCGGCCAGGACCTTGTCGACGAAAACGCGCATGGTCTCGGCGGATCGGGCGATGTCACCGAGTCCGCCGACCAGGCCCATCGACAACGGGGTCATGCCGTAGTCGAAGGTGAACACGCAGTAGCCCGCGTCGGCGAGCTCGGGGGAGAGCACCCACCAGTTGAGGGCGGAGTTGGCCGTGGTGCCGTGGACCAGCACGACCGGGTTGGGGTGGGCGGCGCTGGGTCGGCAGTTCCAGTTGTTGGCCTGGGGCGGGGTGGTCTCGGCGTGTGTGGGGGCGGCGCTCACCGCGGTCCCTGCCAGGCACGCGGCCGCGGTGATCGTGGTGACAAGCCAGCGCTTGGCGTTGTGGGGTCTCATGGATGCTCCGATGGATCAGGCCGGGGGATGGGCCGTTCGAGGACCGCCGCGCCATGGGCCCTACAGCGCGTGATCTGTGACACACATATGAAACACCTAAACGAAGTGTTACACAAGTGTCGATCGGCGGTAACCGCCACCCACTACGCCGCCGGGGCCCGCAGGACACCTTCCACGAGCTGGCGAACCAGCAACACCGCGGTGGGGAAATTCGCGGTGTGACCGGTCAACACATCGGAGTACAGGATCGCCTCTTGCAGACGCACGGCCGCGTACCCCAAGGTCTGAAGGTCGATCAGCGGCACCAATCCGCCGTCGGCGACATCCCTGTCGAACAGTGCCACGTGCGCGGCCACCGCTCGCGGTTGAACCTGGCCGTGCGGATCGGTCAGCACCCGCATCGCGACCACGGGCTCCTTCTCCAGCAGCTCGACGAACCCCGCGTCGTTGACCGCCACTTCGCCGTAGAACTCCAGAATTCGCAAGCAGCGCAGCACACCCCGCTCATCGCGCACAGCCTGCCCGTACTGCTCCTCCCAGCGGGCGACAGCACGAACGAGAGCCCGATCGGCCAACCACCACAGCGCCTTGCCCATCAACTCCTCGCGATTGCCCACCCGCCGGAACAGCGTCGTCCGCGACATCTCGAATCGGATAGCGATCTCCCGAGTGTCCAATCGCGCACCCTCCACGACCAACCCGGCGGCGAACTGAACGATCTCATCGGTCGAAGCGCGCATGCACCGCACAATAGAGGGGTCGGCGCCGCGAAGCCTTTCGCGGGATCCACGCGATCAGGAGACGTCGACGGCTCTCGTCGGCACCGCATCGCTGTGTCGTTGCTACACAATGAGCTTCGTGACGATGTGGGACTACCATCCGAGAACTCTGTCCTGGGTCGATATCGATCCGGCGACCCACGCCTTCGACGTCGGCGCGGCGACGGCGCTGGTCGGCACCCTGCCGCCGCCGGACCCTGCGGACCGCGAGCGTTGGGTCGTTTCGGTCTCTCGAGCGTTGGGCGAACAGGTCGGCGTCTGGACCTATGGTTGGTCTTGGGGGCGTGACGAGTCGGACTTCGGTGGTGGGCCGGTCTCGGCGTGGTGCTGCCTGGATCATTCGGTCGGTGAGCCGCAGGAGACGGTAGCGCGCACGCTGGGAGCGCTCGTCGAGTGGCGGGCCTGGCTCGAACGGCTCACGGCGTGCTTCGACACGCTGGCGCTGCCCGACGGCCCGGCCGAAGAAAGGGCCTCGGCGTGGGAGCAGGCGGTTCCCGTGCTGGTTACCGAGGTCGTCACCCAGACCGGTGCGGGCGACGCGTGGTATCAGCACGCGGAGCAGGTCCTGGGATGGTTCTTGCAGCGCGAGGGCGTCCCCGCCGGGTGTGCCGCTGAGCTGATCGACGAGGCCATCGGCGGACGGTTTCACAGTTGGATCAGCCCGGAGGGATCGGTCGTGGTGTCGGTTGCCGAAAAGTTGGCCGCGGGACTCGCAGATGCTGGTGCGTGATGATCTGCGGGCCTGGCTCGCGGTGCGGGCAGCGGTGCCCTGGGCCGAGATCGGCGAGTCGATTGTCGAACCGGTGGTTGGGCGCCGCGACGGTGTCGTGTCCTACGTGGACGGCGCGGGCTGGGATTCGCCGCGCACAGATCGGCTGCGAGTCGCACTCGCTGCGGCGCGGGCAGCTCCGGATCTGACTCTCGACCGGCTCGCGGACTGGCATCGAATTGCCATGGGCGCCAGGCGCGCTCAGTCGTTTCGGACCGTCCCCGCTTTCGCCAAGGGCGGCCGGGAACGCTACGGCGTGGATGCCGGCACGTCCGCGGAGTTCGAGAACCACTTGCTCGAGGCCGCCGACCCCGCGGTGGCGTTGGCGGCTCGCGCGGCCCGGGTCTATTCGGATGTGTGCTTTTTTCACCCGTTCTCCGACGGGAACGCCCGCGCCGCGATGCTGGCGATCTACCACGTGCTCGCTCGCGGCGGGGTGGTACTCGACCAGGCCGGACCGGTGCTCGCGGTGAGCAGGCGCGCCGATGACCACGCCGCCGCACTGGTGCTGGTGCGGCTCGTTGACGTGCTGATCGACGCGACCCGGGCGCGCTGTCGAGGAGGGCCGACAACTAACGATCAAGATCGTAGGTCGTCCGCCCATGCCGGTTACTCGTCTTCCTCGACAAGCATCCGCAGGTAGCGGTCGAGGAATTCGCCCTCGTCGAATCCTGCCGATGCCGTCGCCACGAACCGCCGGACCCGCGGCATGATCGGGGTGAGCGCGCCGTCGACCTTGCTGTTTGTCGTCGCGGACGGACTCGATCGGGATCGGCCGTGAACGGCACGTCGTTGTGAATCACCGGCCGGATCAACTCGGAACAATAGTCAGAACCGTGCCGAGGAGCCGGTGGCGCAGGAGAGATCGAACGCTGGCCCTGCGGGTTAGTCCTTCGCGGAGCGGACAGCCGAGATTCCGGCGAGGTAACGGCAGCAAACCGTTAGTCGATGGAACAATCGACGCCGAACCTCTCTCATGCCATCGCCCGTGCAGCACTCGCAGTCGAAAGGCTGAAATGTCCCATCGGAAACTTGCTGAGATCTCCCTGGTCACCGGTGCGGTAGTCGCCGCTCTCGTCGCCACCAGTGCCCCCGCCGCAGCCTCGAACTACATCCCCGTCGAGCTCCCCATGATCACCACCGCCGCGCACGGCCTCGGATGTGCCGGCGACGTCTGGGCGGTGGGCAACGTCTACCCCGACGGCGACGTCCCCGGCATCGTCGACCTCCAACTCAAAGGCTGGCTGAAGGTCTTCGACATCCCCGCCCCCTGGTGCACGTTGGCCCCCACCGTCCACTGGCGCAACCTCGACACCGGCGCCACCGGCCACGCCTCCACCCCACTCGGCGCCTGGCAACCCTTCTTCTGGGCGGCCCCGGTGGTAGGCAACCTCCGCCTCGAAACCGGCCCCGGCCAAGTCGAATTCACCCTCACCACCGACCTGCCCCACGCCCCGAGCGTCACGAACTTCCGGGTGTACTGACACCGACCCTCGGCCGATTCGAACACGTCAGGATTCGGCCGTCTTCGGTGCCGATGAGGAGCCGACCGGTTGCGGTAACGGTCAGGGCGGTCGGTGTGACAGGGATCGTGTCGATGGTGAGATGTCGGCGCTGAAGTACGGTGCCGGAGCGGAGTTCGAGTGCCACGAGCTCACCGTCGTCGTAACCGATGTAGACGGTCCCTTCGTCGGCATCCAGCGCGGTGGCCCTGTGGTCGGTGCGGAAGATCCAGGTCGGTTCTCCGGTCCTGGTGCGCCGCACGACGAATGACCCGCCGGGCTGTAACCCCTGACCGTGGTAGACGGTCCCCGCGTAGACCAGGTCACCGTCGACTGTCTCCACGCCGGGCCCGGCGAAGTGTGTTTCGCCGGGTTCCCAGGAGAACGGGAACACTCGGGTGAAGTCGGCGGGCTTCGGTGCGCGCGGATATCGGGTTGTCGGTGTCGCTTCCGGATCGGCGACCGCCAGCCATATTTCGTGCTCGTCGATTCCCACCGCGTCTTCGTCGTGCAGGATGTCGTAGAAGTAGATGCGGGTGCCGCGCCGGATATGAAGCCTGCTGCGTTCGTTGTTGGAGCCTTCCGGCGCCAGTGCCGCCGAACCATCGGCGCAGCGCACCAGCGACATCGGAGCGCCGGGGTTCAGGTGGTCGAGCCGCGCCCCGTCGTCGAGGGAGAGTCGGACCACCGATTGCGGCTCGTCGCGTCCGGGGCGGATCAGGGCGGTCCAGGCCGACCGCTCGTCGGCCGCCACGACGATGTCACGCCCACCTATCTGATCGGAGACAGCCCACTGCCGTTGCCCCGAGGGCGACCAGGATTCCAGCCCGACGCCGTCGAGCGCGGCGATGATCCTGCCGTCGGACAGCTTCCCCGGCCACTGCCAGCACCTGTCGGCGCCTGTCGTCGACGACGAGGACGGGATCACCGATTTCGGCGAAGGGACGATCCCCGATGATCCGGTCGATCCGGAACGTGATGGGCATGCAAGCGTCCTGCCCGGACTGCTGATCTATCTCGCGATGCGCTGCCAGTGGTGGACCGCGGACATGAACGCAGCCGGTCGCGTTCGCGCTGTGCCGGAGTCGGGCGCGTCGAGAGATGGTGCTTGCTGGAGTATCGCGTCCTCGAGACGCGGTCGTCGAGCCGTTGCTGTTCGCGTCGACTTGCTCGGTGGGAGTCGTGTTCTGGCTGAACGATTTTCGCGCCGTGCCGAGGAATCGCGAATGTGTTAGCTGAAAGTGTGCTGTGTGTATTCTTGCCGCGTCTGGTCGAGAGAGGCGAGCGAGAGTTCGAGGCCTCATGAGCGTCGGAGGTTGCACATGATTCGGGAACGCTCGGCTCCGCGTCCGGCGGTACTCACGCCCGGCGCCGCGACATCGCAGTTCCGGCCCGTGCTGTTCGACGCGTCGACAGCGGAGGGGCTGCGGGGGCTGGAAGCGCTGGCGGCGTCGGGTTCGGTCGGTGCGGTGCACGACACGATCGCCGATCAGCTCGACGAGTTGATTCGCTGTGACGATCCCGCGCTCGCGCGGTCGTCGGTCGCGGCACGGGAGCGAGTCCTCGACGGAATGCCGTTGTGGCAGTGGGGAATCTGGGTGTTCTATCCGTGGAGCGGCCGGTTGGTGCATGTGCTGGGGCGCGAGGATTTCCAGCGGGTGCGCACCGATCGCAATCGCGACAAGATCGACCGGGAGCAGCAGCGCGACCTGCGGGGGCGGCGGATCGGGGTGGTGGGGTTGTCGGTGGGCAACAGCGCGGCGGTGACGTTGGCGATGGAGGGGGTCGGCGGGTCGTTCCGGTTGGCCGACTTCGACACGCTCGGGCTGTCGAATCTGAATCGGTTGCGGGCCGGGGTGGGTGATCTCGGGGTTGCCAAAGGAGTGCTGGCGGCGCGTCAAATGTTCGAGATCGACCCCTATCTCGACATCGAGGTGTGCGGCGACGGGTTGACCGAGGAGTCGATCGGGCCGTTCTTCGACGGCGTCGACGGCACCGACCCGCTGGACCTGCTGGTGGAGGAATGCGACACGGTCTGGGCGAAAGTCGCTGCGCGCGAGTACGCGCGGGGCCGGGGGATCCCGGTGCTGATGGACGCCAACGATCGTGGCCTGCTCGATGTGGAGCGCTTCGATCGCGAACCGCACCGCCCGCTGTTCCACGGTCGCATCGGCACGGTGACCTCGGCCGATGTCGCCGGGATGGATCGGGGTGAGCTGCTGGCGTTGTTGCTGGCGGTGGTCGATGAGCAGCGGCTGAGTCCGGCGATGCGCGAGGCCATCGGCGAGATCGGGCGGAGTCTGTCGAGTTGGCCGCAACTCGCCTCCGGGGTGATGCTCGGGGGCGCCCTGGTGGCGGACACGGCGCGCCGGATCCTGCTCGGCGAGTCGATCGAATCGGGGCGAACCTACATCGACCTCGAGGAGCTCGTTCCCGCGCGGGATCCGCGGGTCGCGGCGGCCTTCGCGCGCGCGGTGGAGGTGCTGCGATGACGATCGACCTGCGCGATGTGGACCTGGTCGGCGCGCGGCTGCGATTGCGTGACCTGCGGGCCGGCGATCTCGGCGTCTATCAGCGGATCTTCACCGACCCGCACCTGACCCGGTACATGGGCACCGACAGCATGGGGGTGCAGGCGGCCGCGGCGTCGTTCGAGGCCGCCATGTGCTCACGCGGGGAGAGTCCGCGGCGCAAGTACACACTCGCGATCACGGCGTCGGGCGCGGACACCATGCTCGGCACCATCGGCCTGCTGGTGGAGGATTTCGGCAGCAACGCGATGATCGGCGGTCTGGTCGTGCTCCCGGACGGCGGGCTGCGCGCGGGTGGCATCGAGGCGGGGCGGCTCATGGCGGCCTTCGCCTTCGGCCCGCTCGGAATCCACCGGGTGTGGGCCGGGCACCGCCACGACCATCCGGTGATGGACACGGTGATGGCGGGAGTGGGCTTGACACCGGAAGCGCGACTGCGTCAGCTCTATCGAACGCAGGGGCAGTGGCGCGATGTGTGCACCTACGCGGCGTTGCGACCGGAGTGGGCTGCGACGGCGACACCGGCGGAACGGCGGATCCTGGCGTTACGGCCCGGCGCGGCACGGGAACACCTCACCGTCGGTCGGTGAAGTCGGTGCGCGACTCTGACGAATCGGGCACCGAGCGGGCCATAGCGCGATAACATCGCCGAATACCGGCCCGTGCCATCGCTTTTGTCCGAATCGCCACCACCCGAAACGCGCAGCGGCCGTCGACGGGAGGGCCTCCATCGTCGGCGAGAAACCGAAGTGGAGATCACCCATGGCAGTGTTGATCGACTCCGACTACTTCACCCCGGCGGACCGGCGCGAGGCCGTCACCGCGATCCTGCAGGAAGCCGACATCGGGGCGAACCTGCGGATGTGGGACGCGCCCGCCGACGTGGTCAGCCGCCACCAGGCCTGGATGTTGGGTCCGATCGCGCTGACCCGCTCGGAGGTGTCCGGTCACCAGGTCTGTCGCACCGGTCGGCACGAACGATCCACGCCCAGCGACACTCTGACGGTGACCGTGCAGACCGGCCAGGTCCGCAGGCACGAACAGTTCGGTGCGCAAACGCTGATCGAACCCGGCTCCTGCGAAGTGATCGACCTGGCCCCCACCTTCGCCTCCGGCTGGCACGGGCTCGGCGGCACGCTGTGCCTGCAACTGTCGCGCGAGCGCCTCGGCATCTCCGCGGAAACGGTCGTCGCGGCGCACGGGCGGCTGGCGGCCTCGCCGCTGTATCCGATGGTCACCGCGCAGATCCAGTATCTCGTCGGGATCGCCGATCAGCTCGAGGCCGATCCGGCGGCCGCCTCGGTGGGTGAGTCGTGTCTGGAAATGGTTCGGGCGCTGCTGATCTCGGCGGCCGGGCGCGGACCGGGTGACGGCGGCGCCATCCCGGATCAACTGCTGATCGAGCAGATCCTCGAGTACGTGCGCGCGCACCTGTCGGATCCGGCCTTGAAGATCCCCGCCATCGCCGCCGCCAACAACATCTCCGTGCGGCACCTGTACAAGGTCTGCGCGCAGTCCGATATCAGCCTCGAGCAGTGGATCATCGAACACCGCCTGGCCAGGGCCAGGGAGATGCTGGTCGATATCGGCTACGCGCACCGGTCCATCGCGTCGGTGGCCGGCGCCGTGGGTTTCCGTGACCCCGCCCATTTCGCCCGTCGATTCCGTGAGGCGTTCGGCATGACCCCCCGCGACTGGCGTCGCAGCGCCACCGATTCGGACAACTCGCCGACGTAGTTGTCGGCGGGGCGCGAGGTTGTGCGTGCACAGTCAGGTGCCGTGCAGTCACAGCCTCCTTCGCGGGCCGATTCACCGATATCTTTCGAATGTGGTTGCGCGAGACCACATCAGCAAGACGGAGTGTTCGCCGATGGACACCCCGCGCCGATGTGGTCCGTGCCGAGGGCATCGAGAGAAAGGGGAGACCATGTCCACGATCGGCAAAGCCATTCGGGCGGCGAGGATGGCCTCCGGATTCACCCAGGCGGAGTTGGCCGACTGGATCGGAATCACGGACGGAAACCAGATCAGCCGTTGGGAACGCGACGTGGTAACACCCAACCCCGACAATGTCGGTGAGTTGAAGCGGGTCCTCGGCGTGCGTCTGGACAGCCCGTCCGGTGGTGCGGTGTCGTGTTGATCCGGTCCTACGACACCACCTGGGCGCTCAGGTAGCTCAGGAGAAGGGGGACGTCGTCGCCGTAGTCGATGTGGGCGGCGGAGGCATAGAAGTTCGCCACATCGAGGCCCTGGCGGCCCAGCTGGAACAGTTCGTCCACCGTCGCGGGGTCGGTGACGCTGAGCAGGGTGCGGGTGGTGGCGTGCAGGTCGGAGCGGATACCGGCGGCGACGGGGCCGAGCACGGAACCGGTGAGGTCGGCGCCGGTGGCGAGCACGGTGGCCAGGTCGGCCGCAGCGGCGAGGGGGTCGTTGCGTTCGAGGGATTCGATCGCGCGCCACAGGATTTCCTGGATGCGGCCCGCACCGTCGGCGATGCTCAGCAAGTCGATGGTTTCCAGGGCGTCGGCGATCACGCTGACGCCCGCGGCGCGACCGGACGGGTCGGCCGCGGCGGCGGCACGGATGACCTGGGCGACCAGGACCCGATCCACCTCCGCGGCGGCCTGGACCAGCGGGGCGAGGGCGAGGTTGATCGCGCGCGCGGTGCGGTGCGCACCGTGGATGTCACCCGCGGCGAGGTACTCCGGCAGGCGGGTGAGGTCCTCGGCGATGCCGGGCAGGTTCGCCGCGGTGGCGGACCAGCCCGCACCCATGGTGACGGCCTGATTGATCAGGCTGCTCGGATCCGCTGTCGCGGGAAGCAGGTTCGCGATCGGGGTGGGATCACCGCTCAGGACCCGGCCCAGGACGGCCAGGAACGGGGAGGCGGCGGCATCGAGGGAGCAGTACAGGTCGCCGTCGGCGCACAGGGTGCGCACCCGGTCGGTCAGCGCGCCGAAGTCCCGGTCGCGCGATCCGGCGATGCCGCGACCGGGCTGTGGATTCCCCAGCGACACCGTGGTGTTCGGATCGCGATGCGGATCGGCCAGTAGTCCGACCCCGACCACCCGATCGGCGGCGATGGGCCCCTCGCCGTTGCCGATCTCGGTGGCGAGGTCGCCGACACCGTCCGCGCCCTGGCTGTACCCGGCGAGGACGACCCGCGTCGAGTCGCACAGGCCGCGCAGCATCTGACGCAAGCGGGAATCCAGGGTGCTCAGCGACTCCGCGTAGGTCAGCCCCAGGTCGAAAGCGCTGGCGGCATAGGGGGCGTAGAGCACTGTGATGTCACGGCCGAACTGCCGTCGCAGACCATCGCCGATCGGCCGGAGCATCCCGACCGGAATCCCGGGATCCGCACCCAGCGTGGTCTCCCACGTCCCCGGCGCGAGCACGGCCGTATAGGGAGTGCACGCCTGCCCACCGGGTGTCTCCGCCCGCGCGACCCCCGCGTTTCCCCCCGCGGCGACCACGGCCACCAGCACCGCCGCCGCAGATCTCGACAACCTGCCCATGGTCCACTTCCTCTGTCACCGAAGGGGATTCGCATCCGCCCCAATTCTCGCCACTGCCCACCGATTCCGCCGACTTTTCAGACACAGTTTCATTTCAGATTCGACACCCGGTCGACCCTGTCGAACCCTGTTCCCCACTCTCGACGTGACGCTCACTGTCACTGACCTCGTCGGCTACATCGATCGCAGTCTCGATGCGCATCTGGCCCGCCGGCCCGGTCATCGCGACTGGCAGACTGGTTCGATGGACGCGGAGAGGCAGGCGCGGGCGTTGGGCTCGTTGCGAGGGTTGGCGGTCGGGGACGCGTTCGGGGCCTGCTTCGACGACGCGATCAATCACGGGGCGTTGCGATCCCGCACGTTGCTGCCCGGTCCCTGGTTGTGGACCGACGACACGCAGATGGCGTGCTCGATCTTCGCGGTGTTGAGTGCGCACGGCCGGATCGATCAGGATTCGCTGGCGCGTTCGTTCGCCGATCGGTACGACATCTACCGCCGATACGGGCCCGGGACGAGTCGGATCCTGCGGCTGATCCGCCACAAGGGTTACCCCTGGCGCGAACTCGCTCGGCAGGCGCGGGATGGGCGGGAATCCTGGGGCAACGGCGCGTCGATGCGGGTGGCGCCGCTGGGGGCGTGGTTCGCCGACGATCCGGACCGCGTCATCGATGAGGCCGCGGCGTCGGCGGTGGTCACCCACACCCACCCCGACGCGGTAGCCGGTGCGGTCGCGGTTGCGCTGGCCGCCGCCATCACCGCGGCGGACCCACCGATGCGGGGGATCCACTTCCTCGACGCGGTGGCCGCCCACACGCCGTCGGGCCCGGTCCGCGACAAGATCCGACAAGCCCGGCTGATCACCGACTCCACCGCCGCCGCAACAGAATTGGGCGTCGGACACCACACCTCCGCCCTCGACACCGTCCCCTTCTGTCTCTGGATCGTCGCCCACCACGCCCCCGATTTCGCCGCCGCGTGCTGGACCGCCGCTGCGGCGGGCGGCGACATCGACACCACCTGCGCGATCGTCGGCGGCATCCTCGCCGCCGCACCCCCGACCTGGCTCGCCCGCTGCGAGCCGCTACCCGACTGGGCGACCACACGGTCCGTTGCGACGCGGCCCTCGAACGACTGAACTGCTGCGCCAGGCGACGACCCGAGGCGGGTGACCGCTGTCGGTGGATTGCCGCCGACAAGACCACCGGCGCCCTACCGGCTACTGATCCCAGCCGCGATACACCCCGTTCGCGTCGACATTGTCGGCGAAGTCGTCGAAATCCATATTGGCGAGGAAGAGGTTGACCTCGACGCCGGCCATCGCGCTCGGTGCGATTCGGAAGGTCGCAAGGTCGTCACTCGCGGTGTCGACGGCCAGAATCGGGTGGTCGGGGTCGGTCATCGTGGTGGTGTCGGCGAGGAAGAGGTAGGACTGGTCGGCGATCAGGTTCGGCAACGCGGCGAGGGGCAGGTTGTCGAAGGCCGCGTCGTCGACCGGGGTCAGTCCCGTCACAGTGTCTTCGTCATAGGACGCGACGACCGCCGCGAGGGTCTGGGCCCACGCCGCATCGTCGGTGAAATCAGTACGCACCAGCAGTGATTCGCCCTCGGGCAGAGACCGTGTCATGCCGGAGATTGTGCGCTACGACCGCGGAATTCGGTGGTACGACACAGTGTTGGGGTGCGATCGGTTCATCCCAATGGTGCCGTCCAGCGGGCCGTCGTTCCCCCGCGTGTGTTGGGGCCGATGGTGAAGGTGCCGCCCATTTCGGTGGCGCGGTGGGTGAGGTTGGCCAGGCCGCTGTGGCGGGTGGGGGTGGGGGAGATGCCGGTGCCGTCGTCGGTGACCTCGATGGTGACCTCGTCGCGGACGGTCAGTTCCACGCCGACGGTGCTCGCGCTCGCGTGGCGCACCACGTTGCTCACGGTTTCGCGCAGGACCGCTTCGACGTGGTCGGACAGGGGTGGTTCGAGGACGGTGACGGGGCCGGCCAGGCGGATGGTGGTGCGCAGGCCGGTTTCGGCGGTCATGTCGGTGATGATGTCGTGCAACCGTTTTCGGTAGGTGGAGGAGTCGGTGGCGGTGTTGCTCTGCAGGTCGAAGATCGAGAAGCGGATGTCCTGGACGATGGCCTGGATGTCGTCGATGGTCTCGTCGAGGCGGTCGCGGACGTCGGCGGAGCGGGCGCGCTGCATGGTGCCCTGCAGGGACAGGCCGACCGCGAACAGGCGTTGGATGACGTGGTCGTGCAGGCCGCGGGCGATGCGGTCGCGGTCGGCGTAGACGTCGAGTTCGCGCATGCGACGCTGGGTGTCGGCCAACTGCAGGGCGACGGCGGCCTGGTCGGCGTAGGTGGTCATCAGGGCCTGGTCGGATTCGCCGAGACGCCCGGCGCCCGCGGGGAACACCGAGGTCAGCACGCCGGTCACCGAGCCGTTCGCGCGCAGCGGCAGGGTGAGTTCGGGGCCGAACTCCTCGGCCGATTCGAGCAGGGAGGTCGGGGTGTCGGTGGCGACCACCTCGCCGTGGCGGAAGGCCGCCGCCGAGCGCGAGGTCGCGAGCGGGATGTGTTTGCCGACCAGGGCATCCGCGCCGAGCCCTGCCGCGGCGACCACGACGAGTTCGGTGATCTCGTCGTGCGGGACATCGGGGTCCTCGGGCAGGGCCAGGAAGGTGCAGGCCGCGCCGGTCAGTGAGCGTCCGCGTTCGGCGACCAGGCGCAGCACGTCCTTGGACGGGCTGCCCGCCAGCAGTTCGGTCGCCACGTCACGGATCGCCTCGAGCCAGAGTTGGCGCACCCGCGACTGCTCGTAGAGGCGCGCGTTCTCGATCGCGATACCGGCGGCCGCGGCCAGGGCCCGCACCACCACCTCGTCGTCCTCGGTGAACTCCTGCCCGCCCGCCTTCTCGGTGAGGTACAGGTTGCCGAACACCTCGTCGCGGACCTGCACCGGAACGCCGAGGAAGGTGCGCATGGGCGGGTGGTTGGCCGGGAAGCCCACCGAGGCCGGATGATCGGACAGCGTCGACAGGCGAAGCGGTTTCGGTTCGGCGATGAGTAAGCCGAGTACGCCGTGCCCGCGCGGCAGGTCGCCGATCAGCACGCGGGTGCGGTCGTCGATGCCCTCGTAGACGAATTCGCTGAGCTGATTGCTCATCCGGTCGGTGTCGCGCACGCCGAGCGCGCCGTAACCGGCGTCGACGAGTTCGATGGCGGTGTGCACGATGGTGCGCAGGGTGTTGTCCAGGTCCAGGCCCGCGGTCACCACCAGCATGGCCTCCATGAGCCGGTCCATCCGGTCGCGCACGTCCACGATCTGGGTGATCCGGTCCTGCACCTCGGCCAACAGTTCACGCAGTCGCAGCTGAGACAGGGTTTCGGTCACCGGAAGCCGACCTCCCGGCCCCGAGGTCTCGTTCATAGCGGCATTGTTCCACGCTGCCGCCGCCCACAGTCCTCATCGGCGGTCTTCGCGCCGCAGATCAGCGGCCATGACCGCGGCTTGGGTGCGTCGCTCGACACCCAGTTTGGTCAGCAGCCGCGACACATAGTTCTTGACGGTTTTCTCGGCGAGGAACATGCGCGCGGCGATCTGCCGGTTGGTCAGCCCCTCGCCCAGCAGCGACAGCAGGGTGCGTTCCTGGTCGGTGAGCCGGGCCAGCGGGCCGGTCTTCTCCTCGGCCTCGGACCGCAGTTTGGCCATCAGGGCGGCGGCGGCCCGGTTGTCGAGCAGGGAGCGGCCCGCGCCGACCTCGCGCACGGCGTTGATCAGTTCCAGGCTGCGGATGTCCTTGACGACATAGCCGCTGGCACCGGCGAGAATCGCGTCGAGCATGGCCTGTTCGTCGGTGAACGAGGTCAGGATCAGACAGCGCAGGCCGGGTTCGGCCGAGAGCAGTTCACGGCACAGTTCGATGCCGTTGCCGTCGGGCAGGCGCAGGTCGAGCACCACCACGTCGGGGCGAAGGGCGGGAATGCGGGCCAGAGCCTGGGCGCAGGACTCGGCCTCGCCGATCACCTCGAGGTCGGGTTCGAGGGCGATGAGATCGCCGACGCCGCGGCGGACGATCTCGTGGTCGTCGACGAGGAACACCGTGGTCATCGCCTGCCCCTTTCTCGCGGTGTGCTCATCTCAGTGTCGCACCGCGCGCGGGCACGGGGGGAGCGCCGAGCGCGGCCACGATGACGGCGAGGATCACGCACACCGGCTGGATCCAGCTGAATTCGCGTAAGACCAACAGCTGCAACAGAATCCAGCCGATCAGCGCGCACGCCGCGAGCATGGTCGTCTGCGCGGTGCGCACGAACGCGACCACCGTCATCGGCACCCCCACCACCAGCGCCAGCATCGCCCCGGCCAGGACCGGGCTCTGCCACGGCAGTCGGGCCCGCGCGAGGGGGCCGAGGTCGAGGGCGCCGGTGATCAGGGCGAACGCGCCCGCGAACGCCCAGATCGCCAGCAGACCCGCGATCAGGCACAGCACCGACTGTCGGGGGTCGAGGCGGCGCAGGGTCGACATCATGGGTTCAGCCTCGCGCGTGCGCGCCGGTCATCGCGAGGGCCGAAGGTCCCGGCAGGTGAGGACCCGCGTCCTCGATCGGGGGTCATTCGACGGTGAGGATCTCGGCCAGTGGGCGGCGCGGGGTGGGGTCGGGTCGCCGGTCGTCGGGCGCGGTGCCGATCCGCAGCACGACCTGGGGAACGCCCGGGTGGCCGAGCAGCCCGCTGAGCAGTCGCCGGCCCGCGCCGACTTCGGTGATGTGGGTGAGGGCGCAGGTGGCCAGACCGGCGGCCGTGCACTCGAGCAGGACCGCCGAGAGGGCTTCGCCGGTGCGCAACCAGGCCGCCGGGGTCTCCTCGGTCGTGGACAGGACGGCCAGTCGGGCGCGGTCGTGGAGTTCGGACCGGCCGAGCGCGGGCGCCGGTGTCGGGAACTTGCGCGCCACGCCGACTCCGACGAGTTCGGACTCGGTGATCAGCGCCGACGGGGGAACGCCGTCGACGGTGCCGGGATGTCCTGCCCACCAGCGCAATTCGCCCTGGTAGTCCATGTCGTAGTGGCGCAGGGCCTCGGACTGTTCGGAGGCGACGGTGAGGCGGGCGCGGGCGCTGCCGTCGAGGACGTCGAAGGCGGTGTCGTGCGCGGCGGCGAGATCGTCGAGGGTCGGGCGGATCGACTCCCACCCGATCGGGGCGGTCATCGCGCGCCGTTCGGTGTGGCGGCGGGCCATCGCGGCGGCGCGGCCGAACGTGCCGGTCGGGGAGTCGGGGCGCGCCAGGAAACCGAGGGTGGCCAGCAGGTTCGGGCGCGTGGGGTCGGGGAAGCGGGCGGTTTCGGTGCGCCAGCCCTGGGAGGCGAACGCGGTGCGCACATGATGCAGCATCGCGCCGCAGCTGATCACCGCCTGCCGCCCGTGCGGGTCGGCGGCGGTGAGCTGACGATCGGGGTCGCCGAACAGGTGCAGCCCGGTGTCGTCGAACACCCACCGCCACGGCTGGGTGTTGTGGACCGAGGGCGCCCGGCAACCGAGTCGGATCGCCGCGCGAACAGTGGGATGGTCGGGAACAAGGGAGACGCGGACTTCGCTCATCTCTCGAGTTTCGTCCTTGCCCGGTGTTTGCCGAGACGGTCTTCGGTCCCTATCGGGAGGGACCGAATGCCCTCACCGCCGCGGATTCGGCCTCGTGTTGCGTTCTCCGGTGGCGCCGCGATAGAGATTCGGCGAATCTAATGCCTGCGAGCAGTACGTCGTTGCCCCTGAGTCGTAGAAGGAACCGAGCACCTGTGGCCGAACCAGTGGTCTTCACCAGCAACTACTCCGATCAGTCGAACGACAACGGTTTTCAATGGGACTTTCGGTGCGAGCGGTGCAGCACCGTGCATCGGTCGGCGTTCCAGCAGAACTACCTCTCGCGGGGTCGGGGTGCGCTGCGGTCGCTGCGGGATCTGTTCGGTGATCGGGTGCCGTTGCTGCACAAGACTTCCTCGGCCGCGGAGAGCTTCTCCAACAGTTGGGGTGCGGGGGCGTCGAGTACCAAGGACCGGGCGTTCGCGAACGCGGTCGCCGAAGTGACACATCAGTTCCGGTTGTGCGCGGGGTGCGGGTCGTGGATGTGCGCGCGGACCTGTTGGAACGATCAGGTCGGGCAGTGCACGCGGTGTTCGCCGCTGGTCGCCCACGAGATCGCCCGCGCCCAGGCCGACGCGCGTGGCGCGCAGATCCGCGACGCCGCTCAGCGCCAGGACTGGGCGTCCCAGCACGACCACGCCACGGCCGCGCGGGTCACCTGCCCGACCTGCGCCGCGACCACGGCGGGCGGGCGGTTCTGCGGCAGTTGCGGAACGGCGTTGGACGCGCGCGTGGACTGCCGCGGCTGCGGGCATCGACTCCAGGTCGGGGGCGTGTTCTGCACCCAGTGCGGCCTGGCCCAGTAGGCCGAGCGGCACGCCGATGACGGTCGGCGAACCGTACAGTGCCGCGTGTTAGCGTGCGGCGTATGCCCGATGGTGAGGTCGACACCGGTCCGTCTCGGTTATCCCGCACCGAGGGGACAGCGGTGTGCTGACCGCGTTGAGCGTGCTGCTCGGCGTGGTCGTGGTGCTGTTGATCACCGCGGTGACCGGGTATTTCGTCGCCCAGGAATTCTCCTACATGGCCGTGGACCGGTCCCGGCTGGCCGCGCAGGCCGAGGCCGGTGACGCCTCGGCCGGGCGCGCGCTCGCGGTCACCAAACGGACCTCGTTCATGCTGTCGGGGGCCCAGTTGGGGATCACGGTCACCGGGTTGCTCGTCGGTTACGTGGCCGAACCGCTGATCGGGCGCGGCCTCGGGGAACTGTTCGGCGGCATCGGCATTCCGACCGCGGTGGGCATCGCGGTCGGCACGGTGTTGGCGATCGCGTTCTCCACGCTGGTGCAGATGCTGTTCGGCGAGTTGTTCCCGAAGAACCTCGCCATCGCCCGGCCCGATCCGGTCGCGCGGCGGCTGGCCCGCTCGACCACGCTGTATCTGCGCGTCTTCGGGTGGCTGATCTGGCTTTTCGACCAGTCCTCGAATGTGCTGTTGCGCGCGTTGCGGATCGAGCCGGTCCACGATGTGGAGCACTCGGCGACCCCGCGCGATCTCGAACACATCGTGGCGGCCTCGCGCGAGGCCGGGGAACTGCCCAGCGAGCTGTCGACGCTGCTCGATCGCATCCTCGACTTCCCTTCCGCCACGGCCGAACACGCGATGATCCCGCGCTCGCAGGTGGACCTCGTTCCGCTCGACGAACCGGTCGCGGCGGTGCTGGCCCGGATGAGCTCGGGGCACACCCGCTACCCGGTGATCGGCACCTCCAGCGACGACATCCGCGGCGTGATCGAACTGCACGACCTGCTCGGCGGGCAGCCCACCGGCACCGCGGGTGACCACATGCATCCGGCGGTGCTGGTGCCCGAGTCGTTGCCGCTGCCGGATGTGGTGGCTCGGCTCGGCAAGGCGGGCCAGGAGATGGCGCTGGTCGTGGACGAGTACGGCGGCTTCGCCGGCATCGTCACCGTCGAGGACATCGCCGAGGAACTGGTCGGCGAGATCGCCGACGAACACGATTCGGGAACCACCCCGGAGATCCTGCCCGAGGACGGCGGCTGGTTGGTGCCGGGCGACGTGCACCTCGACGAGGTGGAGCGCGCGATCGGCGTCGACCTGCCGGGCGGGGACTACGAGACGATCGCCGGGCTGGTGATCGCCGAGTTCGGTGGCCTGCCCGCGGTGGGTGACGAGGTGCGAATCCCGGTGCCGCGCAGTGGCGCCGACTATCTCAGCGAGCAGCCGGGGCCCGGCCGGGTGGTCCTGGCGCGGGTCAGGGCCGTCGGCAAGCATGTGCCCTCGTCGGTGTGGTTGACGGTGCGAGCGGAGGGCGAGGATGAGTAATCCGTGGGTGGTCGTCGCGATCACGATCCTGCTGATCACCGCCAGCGCGTTCTTCGTGGCGGTCGAGTTCGCGTTGATCGCGGCGCGGCGCCACCGGCTCGAGGACGCCGCGCCCACCAGTCGCGCGGCGCGGGCCGCCCTGCGCAGTTCGGCGGAACTGCCGGTGCTGCTGGCGGGTTCCCAGCTCGGCATCACCGTGTGCACGCTGGCCCTGGGCGCGGTCACCAAACCCGCTGTGCACCACTGGATCACGCCGGTGATCGAACACCTGGGCGCGCCGCTGTGGTTGGCGGACGCGGCCGGGTTCGTGTTGGCGTTGATCGTGGTGACGTTCCTGCACCTGGTGGTCGGGGAGATGGCGCCCAAGTCGTGGGCGATCGCGCACCCGGAGAAGTCGGCCACCATGCTCGCGATCCCGATGCGCGCGTTCATGACCCTGACCCGACCGCTGCTGACCGCGCTCAACCACGCCGCGAACTGGTGCCTGCGCAAGGTCGGGGTCACCCCGGTCGACGAGGTCGACGCGGGCCAGGACCCCGACGCCCTGCGCCACCTGGTCGAACACTCCGCGACCACCGGCGCCCTCGACGAGAACTATCACGAGAACCTCACCAGCGCACTGGAACTCGAAAAGCTCACCGTCGGCGACATCGTCGCGCCCAACCCCACCCCGAGCGCCGTCGCGCCCACCGCGAGCGTGCGCGACATCCAGGACATGTCCCGGCGCACCGGGCACCTGCGCCTGCTCGTGCGCGCCGGCGCCGACATCAGCGGCGTGGTCCACGTGCGCGACAGCCTCACCGCCGCCCCGCACACCACCGCCGCCGACCTGATGCGCCCGGTGCTGCGGTTCCGGGCGACCGTGCCGGTCTACGAGGCGCTGGAGGTGATGCGCGAGTCGCGCAGCCACCTCGCACTGGTGACGCCCGCGGAGTCCGAATCGAGCACCATCGGCCTGATCACCATCACCGACGTCCTGCAACGGTTGATGCCCGCGGCACGGTGACGCGTCACCGAGGGGGGTGACGGCTGGCAGGATGGTGGAGTGGGTGACTTCTTCGAACGGATTGTCGATCTCGAGGTGAGCGCGGCGGACGCGGGTGCGGCGGCGGAGCGGATGCTCGAGTGGATGGCGGCGCGGGGGTGGGTGCTGCGGGAGACCTCCGCGGAAGGGGTGTACACCCGTGGCGTCACCGAGGGGTTCGTGGCGGGGCCCGCGGGGGCCGAGATCGCCGACGACTGGGGTGCGGACTGGATTTCGGGGCCGGTCGCGGTGGTTCTGGGGCGCCGCGCCCACCACCCCGGGCAGGGTGAGGTCGAACCGAGCGGCGCGGTCTGTCCGAGCTGCCGGGCGACCACGGTGATCATCGATTACCCGCAGGCGTGGGAGGCCGATCCCGTGGTGTGGCAACCGTTTTCGGAGGCCGTCGAGGAGTGGGAACGCACGGGGGCAGGGGCCGTCCGGTGCGGGCGGTGTGCGACGGTGAGCCCGGTCACCGACTGGGCCTGGACCGACGGTTACGCACTCGGCGCCCTGTCCTTCGACTTCTGGGGTTGGCCCCCGCTGAGCGACGCCTTCGTCGCCGAATTCGTCGCCCGACTGGGGCACCGGATCGAGCATCACAGCGGTAAGGCCTGAGCGCGCGCAGAGTGGGCGTGATCTCACCGGTGGGGAGTGGTCGCCGGTGAATAATTCGGACCTCACTAGCATCGATGCAGCGCAAATATCGATGAACCAGAGGACGTGTGTTGACTACCGAACAACTTGATCGCTGGAACGCCCAGGAAGCCGCGGCGGAGGCGATGATCCCGATCATCGGAACGCTGTACCGCGGCAAGGGCGTGACGATTCTGCTGCACAGCCGGTCGCTGGTGAACAAGTCGGTGATCAGCATCCTGCGCACGCACCGCTTCGCCCGCCAGATCGGCGGCGAAGAGCTGTCGGTGGACGAGACCCTGCCGTTCCTGCAGGTCATCAGCCGGTTGGACCTCGGTCCGTGCAAGATCGACCTGGGCCAGCTCGTCTCGGCCTACCACGCCGACGAGCGCGGCCTGTCGATCGAGGAGTACACCACCTCGGTGCTGGCCGAGGTCACCGACGCCAACAAGGCCGTCTCGCAGGGCCCGCGCGACGTGGTGCTCTACGGGTTCGGGCGCATCGGTCGCCTGGTCACCCGCCTGCTCATCGAGAAGGCAGGCTCGGGCAACGGGCTGAGCCTGCGCGCGGTGGTGGTGCGCAAGGGCGGCGACGACGACCTGGCCAAGCGCGCCTCGCTGCTGCGCCGCGACTCGGTGCACGGGCACTTCAACGGCACGATCAAGGTCGACACCGACAACGACACGATCACCGCCAACGGCAACGTCATCAAGTTCATCTACAGCGACGACCCGACCACGATCGACTACACCGCCTACGGCATCGACAACGCGATCCTGATCGACAACACCGGCCGCTGGCGTGACCGCGCCGGCCTCGAGCAGCACCTGCGCCCCGGCATCGACAAGGTCGTGCTCACCGCGCCGGGCAAGGGCGACGTGCCCAATATCGTGCACGGGGTCAACCACCGCGACCTTGACCTGTCGCAGCAGATCTACTCCTGCGCCTCCTGCACCACCAACGCGATCGTGCCGCCGCTCAAGGCCATGGACGACGAATTCGGCATCGTGCGTGGGCATGTCGAGACGGTGCACTCGTTCACCAACGACCAGAACCTGCTCGACAACTACCACAAGGCCGACCGTCGCGGCCGGTCCGCGCCGTTCAACCTGGTGCTCACCGAGACCGGCGCCGCCTCCGCGGTGGCCAAGGCGATGCCCGACTTCAAGGCCAAGATCACCGGCAACTCGATCCGCGTTCCCACGCCGGATGTGTCGGTCGCGATCCTGAACCTGCAGCTGAAGCAGGACACGACCAAGGAGGACGTGCTCGCCTACCTGCGTCAGGTCTCCCTCGCGGGCCCGCTGAGCCGCAACCTCGACTACACCGCCGCCACCGACGCGGTGTCGAGCGACTTCATCGGTTCGCGCGCGGCCTCGATCATCGACGCCAACGCCACCATCGTCGAGGGCGACACCGCCATCCTCTACGTCTGGTACGACAACGAGTTCGGTTACTCGTGCCAGGTGGTGCGGACCGTGCAGTACATCTCGGGCATCGAGTACCCGACCTACCCGCAGCTTGGTGCGGCCTCGGACACGCGCGAGCTGACCGACGCGCGCTAGACGCACGTAGCCGAAAGGTGGCTGTGGTCTGATCGCGGACTTCGCCTCCGACCGGGGGATCTCCCGGTGTATGGAGGCGCAGTGCGTGTTCGCGTGGCTTCGCGCCGGTCTCCCCGCGGTTGTCGGGGAGGCCGGCGTTGTGCATACTGGCCCTATGACGACACGTGGAAAGGGCGTCCTGCGCCCGGGCCGTTGAGCCCCTCGCCGGTCATCGAACCGGCTTCCCTCTCGCCTGTAGGCGAGGAACTCTCCGAAAATCCGCGGCGATCCGGCGCGTCCGTTGACGATGCGCGACGCGACTTCTGGATACGGGTGCGCGAATTCGCGGTGCCGCCCGGGATGATCGCCACCGCCACCACACGACGTGACGTCGGGGACTGGGTCGGTGCGTGCGCCGCGGCTCATGTCGACGTCGATATCGATCTTCGTGCGCTGGCGCGGACGCGTGGGCGCGAGATCGCCGCGCGGGTGCGGGCCGATCTGCGTCAGCTGGCGCCGGATCTGCTGCGCTGGCATCTACCCAGGATCGCGCCGGACGGGTTGGTGCGGCCCGGGTTGACGATGGTGCTGGCCGGCTACGACACTGCGCCTGGCGATGGTGGAACAGGTTGTGCGCCTGGTGGTTCGGTGTACCTGGTCGTTCGGACACCACCCGCCTGGGCGGCTGGGGGGCAGCGGATCGGCCTCACGCTCTGGGACGAGTCCCGGTCTTCGATGAGCTCGACTCTGCATCCCCACCCTCGACCGAATCGGCGCTACCGACTCGACCTGCACCGGCACCTCTGGGATGCCCGCCGCGCCGACGAGCTGCGGATGCGTTGCGGGGCAGAAAGATTCGACGCTGCCCAGGGCGGTATCGGTGCGGTCTCGCGGCGCGGTGGAGGTGCCTTGCCCGACGCTGAACCGCCGGTAGGTGTTCCCGCTGGTTGCGCGATCGACCGGTGGGCGGACGAGGCGGCGATTCTGTTGCGGGCCGAGCGGCGGGGTTCCGGGCCGGTGCTGGTGCGGTGCGGGGCGCGTAAACGTGTCGTCCTGGACGTGCGGTTCGACGAGTTCGACTCCGCTGCCGGGAATTCCGGTTCAGCGATCGAGGCGGACGATGTGCCCCTGATGATCGGCGATCGGCGCCGGTCCCATGGCCTTCGACCGGCAGTGTCGGGGACATCCGGCCACCTCGACCCCGAACGGGACCCGGACCGACCCGACAGCGGCGAGTACGCGAATTCGGTAGCCCGGCCCAGCGCGCGCATCGTGCGGGACCGGCTGGGCGGGGGAGTGTCGGCGCTACCGGTACTGCCCGACGCGGCAACCTGGGCGCTGCCCGATCTCGAGCTGCTCCGCACGGGAACCATCACGATCGACCGGCTACATCCGCTGGTTGCCGCGGCGCTCGAGCCTTGTTCGGCGCTCGGGCCCGATGTGGTGGGCCGGCCCGGTGTGGTGCTCGAGCCTGGTGTGGTGGGCCGGCCCGGTGTGGCGCTCGGGCCTGGTACGAAGGGTCAGCCCGGTGTGGTGCTCGAGCCTGGTGTGGTGGGTCAGCCCGGTGCGGCGCTCGAGCCTGGGGCGGTGCGTGACGGTGTGGTCGGAGCTGCTGGACAGGGCGCTCGCGTGGTCGGTCGGGGCGACAGTGTGCCCCTGATCACCGCAGGTCAGCGGCTTGTGCTGTGTCGTGGTGAGCGGCACCGGATCGGGTTGGTGAAGGGTGTTCTCGCCGCTCTCGACCACGACCCGGCTGAGATCCGCCGGGAGGAACTCCTGGTAGCTCTCACCGGCACCCCACTGCCGTGCCTGCAGGTCATCGACCACCTGCACCGCCACCCGGACGACCTCGCGGGCGTGCGCGAACGCCTCGACCACGGCGATCTCGCGGGTGCGCTGACCGTGGTCGAAGAACTCCTCGGCCCCGACGCGGTCCTGCGTGACGGCCCCCTGCGCGATGCCCTGGAAACCGTTCTCCACCAACGCATCACCTACAGCCTCTTCCGCGCGAACCTCCCCGCTCCGGGTCACGCCCACCTCCCACCGGCGTACCGCTCCCGCCACATCACCCGCGTTCGCGAACTGGCCCGCGCCCACCCCCGCCACGCCACCCACCGCTAGCAGTCGGCCTCCCGTATCTCGGCCCGGCCCACCCCCCCGATTCGCCCACCCGGCGAATCCCCCACACCCCCAAGGTGATTCATCCATGACTGTTCACCCGTCCACCCAACTCGATGTCGCCGGTGACCTGCTCGCCCTGCTGAACGACTCCACCACCGAACCCCGCCCCGACACCCAACTCGACGCCCTCACCCTGGCCGTGGCCGCCGACCTGCCGGTGCTGCTGTGGGGTGAGCCGGGGATCGGGAAGACCGCCGCGTTGACCCAGCTCGCCGAGTCGCTCGAGCTGCCGCTGACCACCGTGATCGCGAGTGTGCACGAGCCGTCGGACTTCTCGGGGTTGCCGGTGATCGGGGACGATCCGGCGACGCAGGGGGTGCCGATGGCGCCGCCGGACTGGGCGGTGCGGTTGGTGCGGGCGGGGCGTGGGCTGCTGTTTCTCGACGAGTTGTCCACCGCGCCACCCGCCGTGCAGGCCGCGCTGTTGCGCGTGGTGCTCGAACGTCGGGTGGGGGCGTTGCGGTTGCCGGAGGGGGTGCGGATCGTGGCGGCCGCGAATCCGCGGGCCTCGGCGGCGGACGGGTGGGAGTTGAGTCCGCCGCTGGCGAACCGGTTCGTGCATCTGCGGTGGATCCACGATCACGATGTCGTCGTGCGCGGGCTCGGCGGCACGTGGCCGCGGGCGACCCTGCCTCGCCTGGCACCCGAGAACCTCGACGAGGCAGTGGCTTTCGCGCGGCGCGCGGTGTGCACGCTGCTGGCGGCGCGCCCCGCCCTCGTGCACCAACTGCCCACCACCGAGACCCGGCGCGGTGGCGCGTGGCCCTCGCCGCGCAGCTGGGAGATGACGATCCGGCTGATCGCCTTCGCCACCGCCGCGCGGGTCGGACGCGACGTGCTCTCGCAGCTGATCCGCGGCACGGTCGGTGACGGGGCCGGTTTCGAGCTGCTGACCAGCATCGACCGCATGGATCTGCCCGACCCGGAGGACCTGCTCGCGAACCCGGACGGCGTCGAACTGCCCGCGCGCGGCGATCAGCGCCAGGCGGTGCTCGACGGGGTGGTCGCCGCGGTCCGCAAACGTCCTGAGCGGGCCCGGTGGGCGGCGGCCTGGACGATCCTGGTCGCCGCCGCCGAGACCGGCGCCCCGGATCTGGTCGTCGTTCCCGCGACCACCCTGGCCACCCTGCGCCGCGACGACTGGACGATCCCGGCCGAGATCGAACGCCTCGCCGGGGTGGTGTCGGTTTCGCGCAGCGCCGACCGCGCCGCGGCCGTCGTCGTCGAGGTGGGTCGATGACCTCCCCCATGGACCTCGAAAAGCTCTATGCCGCAAGGCTGTTCGCGGTCAACGCCAGACCGTATCTGGCGACCGCGCTGTACGCCCTGCATATCGTCGAGTCGCCCGCGACCCCGACGATGGCGGTGGACCGGCACTGGCGCTGCTACATCGGACCCGCGTTCGTGGACTACCGGTCCGTGGCGGAACTGGCCTCGATTCTGGTGCACGAGGTGTCGCACCTGCTGCGCGAGCACCACGCACGCAGCGACCGCTACGCCCGCGCGCACGAACTCACCGGCCCGGCCGAACGCCTGCGGATGAACATCGCCGCCGACGCCGAGATCAACGACGATGCCTTCGGCGACGGCCTGGTGGTACCGGCCGACGTGGTCACCCCGGCGAAACTGGGCCTGCCGGAGGGCGAGCTCATGGAGGACTACCTGGGCCGGTTCACCCTCGGACCCCGCACGCAGGAAATGGCCTGGCTCGACTGCGGCAGCGGCGCCGACGGGGCCGATCGCGAGTGGGATCTGGGCCCGGACGGGGCCGGCGGGCTCAGCGAACAGGAACGCGAAGCCGCCCGATTCCGGGTGGCCCATGGCATCTCCGGTCGCCCGGGTGCTGCCCCGCGCGGGTGGCGGCGGTGGGCCGAGGACGCCCTGCACCCACCGCAACCGTGGCGCGCCCTGCTGGGGGCGGCCCTGCGCGCGGCGGTCTCGGCGCCCGGCGTCGGCGAGGACTACACCTACCGGCGACCCTCCCGGCGCGGCGCCGGTGTGCCCGGCGTGATCCTGCCGAGTCTGCGCCGGATGCCGCCGCGGGTCGGCGTGGTCATCGACACCTCCGCCTCGGTCAGCGACACCGAACTCGGCAGTGCCCTGCTCGAAGTCGCCGCCATCACCCGCGCCGTCGCCGGTCGCCGCGACCAGGTCAGCGTCTATTCCTGCGACGCCGCCGCCCATATCGCCCACCCGCTGAGCCGCGCGGAGGGGATGTCGCTGATCGGCGGGGGCGGCACCGATCTGCGCCGCGGGTTCGCCAAGGCCGTGGCCGCGCGCCCGGACGTCATCGTGGCCCTGACCGACGGATTCACCCCGTGGCCGAGCGAACCCCCACCGTGCCGCACCGTCGTCGGCCTGTTCCGTCGTCCGGTCGACTGGCGCGAGCGCGACCCGGACTACGCCCCGAAACCGCCGCCGAGCTGGGCGCGCGTGGTCGACATCGGCTAGCCCCGCGCCCCGGCGACGGCGCGCCGCCCCGGCGACACGAGCATGACCACCCCGGACACCGCCACCCCGGCGAGGGGGAGCAGCGGCACATACGCCACCCATTCGGGCCCACCGACCGCGAACGAGACCATCGTGACGAGCACGCCGAGCACCAGCAACACCGCCGACCACCGGTGCACGCGCGGCACCGGCCGCGTCCGGGGTCCCGACGCGGACCGGTAGACCCCGACGAACATGACGATCCCGGACAGCACCAACCCCGCCAGCGGGATCAGCGGCAGATACACCACCCACGCGGGCCCACCCACCGCCAACGACACCGAGGTGATGACCACCGCCGCCAGAAATGCCACCCCGCACCAGCGATGACCTCGTCGAATACCGTTCATGGTCTCGATGCTGCCACGCCGTCGGACCGGGCGGCTTCTCGATTCCTGATCGTTGTCGACCGGCCGAGACGGTAGTGACTCACATCACAATTGATACCCGATACGCATCAATGCGGCCGAAAAGCTTTCCTAATGCTTGGGTATCTCTTTACTATTGTCGCGGCCTTCGCGTCATGAGTCCGAAGCTCCACGAAGCCGTTCAACTCCCCGTGCATGTTCGCCCGATGGACCGGAAGCACGCTTCCGGCGAAGGAGAATTATGTGGAAATCTGTGCTGCGCCATGATCTTCCCGCGTCCGTGGTGGTGTTCCTGGTCGCGCTACCGCTGTCGATCGGCATCGCGGTGGCCTCGGGCGCACCGGTGGCCGCCGGGCTGATCGCCGCCGTCGTGGGCGGGGTGGTAGCCGGAGTGCTCGGCGGGTCGCCATTGCAGGTGAGCGGACCCGCCGCCGGACTGACCGTGGTGGTCGCCGAGACGATCGCGCAGTTCGGTTGGCGGACAACCTGTTTCATCGTCGCCGCGGCGGGGGTGTTGCAGATCCTGTTCGGGCTCAGCCGCATCGCGCGCGCCGCGCTGGCCGTGGCGCCGGTGGTCGTGCACGCCATGCTCGCCGGGATCGGCATCACCATTGCGCTGCAACAACTCCTGGTGGTCCTCGGCGGGGTGTCGGCCAGTTCGAGCCTGGCCAATCTGCGCGCGATCCCGGTGGAGCTGAGCCACGCGCACTGGGGTGACGTGGTGGTCGGCACCACGGTGATGGCGATCCTGCTGGGCTGGAAGTACGTGCCCGCCAAGGTGCGGGTGGTGCCCGCGCCGCTGGTCGCGATCCTCACCGGGGCGGTGTTGGCGATGGTGCTGCCCACCGCGATCGACCGCATCGTGTTGAACGCCTCACTGCTCGATTCCCTTGCCCTGCCGCAGATTCCGACGGGGCAGTGGTGGCACGTGGCCTTCGCGGTGCTCACCATCGCGCTCATCGCCAGCGTGGAGAGCCTGCTCTCGGCGGTGGCTGTTGGCCGCATGCGCGGCGGGGAACGCGCCGACTTCGACCGGGAACTGCTCGGGCAGGGCTCGGCCAATCTGCTGTCGGGACTGATCGGCGGCCTGCCGGTGACCGGCGTGATCGTGCGCAGCGCCACCAATGTGCGGGCCGGGGCGCGGAGCCGGGCTTCGACTGTGCTGCACGGGATCTGGATCCTGGTGTTCTCGGTGGCGCTGGTCGGGGTGGTCGAACAGATCCCCAAGGCCGCGCTGGCGGGGCTGCTCATCGTCATCGGCATGCAGCTGGTGAAACTCGCCCACATCCGGCTCGCGCGGCGCACCGGCGACCTGCTCGTCTATGTGGCGACCGTGCTCGGGGTGGTGTTCGGCAACCTGCTCGAAGGGGTCCTGATCGGGCTCGCGTTGGCGTTCGGGTTGCTGCTGTGGCGGGTGGTGCGCGCGCAGGTGTCGGCGGCGCCGCTGGCCGACGGGCGCTGGCAGGTGCGCATCGACGGATCGTGCACCTTCCTGGCCCTGCCGAAACTGTCCGCCGAACTGGCGACCGTGCCCGAGGGCGCCGACGTGATCGTCGAGATGACCGTCGACTTCCTCGACCACGCCGCCTTCGAAGCCATCGGCGACTGGCAGCGACTGCAGGAAAGCACCGGCGGCCGCGTCGATTTCGTCGAGATCGGGCACGCCAAAATGGCCGACACCCCCGCCGCGCCACCCACCCGAGGGTTCGGTCGCGCCGCCATCGACGACATGGTGCGGCCGTGGCGACACCAGAAATCCGGCCGCGACGCCCTCACCGCCGGGGTGGCCGCCTTCCACCGCGGCCACGCCCACGTGGTCCGACCGCACCTGGACGGCCTGCGCGACACCCAGGACCCCGACTCCTTCTTCCTGACCTGCTCGGACTCGCGCATCGTGCCCAACGTGATCACCAACAGCGGCCCCGGCGACCTGTTCACCGTGCGCAATGTCGGCAACCTGGTGCCGGTGCGCGGCGACGACTCGGTCGAAGCCGCCCTGAGTTTCGCCCTCGACACCCTGGCCGTGCGCTCGGTGGTGGTGTGCGGGCACTCCTCGTGCGGGGCGATGAAGGCCGCGCTGTCGGCCGTCGACGCCGGTGGCGGGCTGAGCTCGTGGCTGCGCCACGTCGAGCCGAGCGTGAGCCGGTTCCGCGCGGGGCACCCCGTGGCCGCGGCGGCCGCGGCGGCCGGGTTCGACGAGGTGGACCAGCTGAGCATGGTCAATGTCGCCGTGCAGCTCGAGACGCTGGGCCGCCATCCCGCCGTGCGCCGCGCGATCACCGAGCGGGGGCTGGTGGTATCGGGGCTGTTCTTCGACATCGCGACCTCGCGGGTGCTCGAGGTCGGCGTCGACGGGATCGCCACCATCGACGATCACCCCGCGCTCGTCGTGGCGCGCTAGTCGTGGCCGAACTCGTAGGCTGGAACGATGACCAGCGAACCCGCCGCCCCCGACCGCACCGACCGTGCGGAGGACGACGCCGGGTCCGGCGGCCGGTGGGACGCCTTCAAGCAGCGCTGGCGCGCCTTCCGCGCGTCCATCGCGCGGCGCCCTACCCTCAACCTCGCCTACCGGATACTGGTCGGCCTGGTCGGCTCGGTGGTACTGATCGTCGGCATCATCACGATCCCGTACCCCGGACCCGGGTGGGCGCTGGTGTTCGCGGGCTTCGGCATCCTCGCCACCGAGTTCACCTGGGCCCATCACGCCCTGACCTGGGTGCGCGGCAAGTACCGGATCGTCATGGACTGGTACACCTCGCGCGGCTGGTTCATCAAGACCCTCGGCGCGGTGGGGACCTGCGCCCTCGTCGTGGTGACGCTGTGGCTGCTCGGTACGTTCTCGATGGTCGGCGGCTGGATCGGAGTGGATTGGACATGGTTGCGCAGTCCCCTGATGTCGTGAGCACGGTTCCCGGTCGGCTACTGACCGAGCCGGACTGGATCGCGGCCCGGATCGACGCGATGAGCCACACCTGGGGCACCGACGTGCCCCGGGTCGCGGGCACCCTGTGGTGGTGCATGACCGCCTCGACCCTGGTCGAACAGATCGCCGCCGCCTACGTGGCGGGCACGCCCGCGCCGGTCGCCGCGCTCGGGGAGTTCGACTGCGCGGTCCGTCCCGACGGCGGCGTCGAACACGCCTTCTTCCGGCGGGTGCCCGTCGACGCCGGGGGACGCGCGGTGCGCTCGGACCTGGGCGGTGAGACCGGCGCGGCCGCCGCCGAGGAGGTCGCGACCGCGTTGCGTGACACCTTGACCGCGATGATCGCGCAGGTCGCGGCCGTATCCGGCGCGGGGCAGCGGTCGCTGTGGGCGATCGTGGCCGACGCCATCGGCAACCGCGCCCTCGACGCGGGCGCCCCGGCGGCGGCGACCCGACTGGCGGCGGCGGTGGGCGCGGACATGCCCACCCCGCGCTTCGTCACCGTCGAGGGCCGCGCCTTCGTCCGACGCGCCTCGTGCTGCCTGGTCCACGAGGTGCCCGGTCAGGACATGTGCACGAGCTGCCCGAAACGCGCGCCCGCCGACCGCGCCGAACGCTTGGCCGCCGCCGCGCGCGCCCGGTGCTGACCTGGCACAACGGGGTTCGGCCGTTCGCGAACACGGTCGACCACCCCGGTGGCGTGGTGGCCACCGGGGCTCGGACCGGGCGCGGCGCGAGGTCATCGACACCGGTGTCGGACACGCCCGATAGCATGGGGCGGCGCGAGAGTCGCCGCGCGCGAGGCCGGATCCCCGGCCCCGAACACCCGGACTGACCCGGACATAAGGAGAACATTCCCGTGACCACCTCTGCACCCCTGAGCCCAGTTGCCCTCGTTCGAGTGCAGGCCGGGACTACCGCGGGCGCGGCGGTGCGAGAAGCGGGACTGCCGACCAAGGGTCCCGACACGATCGTGGTCGTGCGCGACGCCGAGGGCGCGCTCAAGGATCTGTCCTGGATTCCCGAGGAAGACGTCGAGGTCGAGCCGGTCGCGGCCGACACCGAGGACGGGCGCAGCGTGATCCGGCACTCGGCCGCGCACGTGCTGGCCCAGGCGGTGCAGCAGGAGTTCCCCGACGCCAAACTCGGGATCGGCCCGCCGATCAAAGACGGCTTCTACTACGACTTCCAGGTCGACAAGCCCTTCACCCCCGAGGATCTGGCCAAGCTGGAATCACGGATGAAGAAGATCATCAAAGGCGCGCAACGCTTTTCGCGTCGCGTGGTCGAGATCGACGAGGCCCGTGTCGAATTGGCGAAAGAGCCGTTCAAGCTCGAGCTGATCAGCGACAAGTCCGGCATTGACGATCCCGAGATCATGGAGGTCGGCGGCAACGAGCTGACCATCTACGACAACCTCGACCCGCGCACCGGCGAGAAGATCTGGGGCGACCTGTGTCGCGGCCCGCACATCCCCACCACCAAGTTCATCCCCGCCTTCAAGCTCACCCGCTCCTCGGCCGCCTACTGGCGCGGTGACCAGGACCGCGAGGACCTGCAGCGCGTGTACGGCACCGCGTGGGAGTCCACCGAGGCCCTCGACGCCCACCTGGCCCTGCTGGCCGAGGCCGAGCGCCGCGACCACCGCAAACTGGGCCTCGAGCTGGACCTGTTCTCCTTCCCCGACGAGCTCGGTTCGGGCCTGCCGGTGTTCCACCCCAAGGGCGGCATCATCCGCAAGGAGATGGAGGAGTACTCGCGCCAGCGCCACATCGACGCGGGCTACGAGTTCGTCAACACCCCGCACATCACCAAGGGCGCGCTGTTCGAGACCTCCGGCCACCTCGACTGGTACCGCGACGGCATGTTCCCGGCCATGCACCTCGACGCCGAACTCAACGACGACGGCACCGTGCGCAAGCCCGGCCAGGACTACTACGTCAAGCCGATGAACTGCCCCATGCACAACCTGATCTTCCGCGCGCGCGGGCGCTCCTACCGGGAACTGCCGCTGCGGATGTTCGAGTTCGGCTCGGTGTACCGCTACGAGAAGTCCGGCGTGGTGCACGGTCTGACCCGCGTGCGCGGCATGACCCAGGACGACGCCCACATCTACTGCACCAAAGAGCAGATGCACGGCGAACTCACCACCACCTTGAACTTCGTGCTCTCGCTGCTCAAGGACTACGGCCTCGAGGACTTCTACCTCGAGCTGTCGACCAAGGACCCGAAGAAGTTCGTCGGTTCCGACGAGCTGTGGGAAGAGGCCACCGCCACCCTCGCCGACGTCGCCGCGGCCTCGGGCCTGGACCTGGTGCCCGATCCCGGCGGCGCCGCGTTCTACGGCCCGAAGATCTCCGTGCAGGCCAAGGACGCGCTGGGCCGCACCTGGCAGATGTCGACCATCCAGCTCGACTTCAACCTGCCCGAACGGTTCGAGCTCGAATACACCGGGGCCGACGGCGCCAAGCACCGCCCGGTGATGATCCACCGCGCCCTGTTCGGCTCCATCGAACGCTTCTTCGGCGTGCTCACCGAGCACTACGCCGGCGCCTTCCCCGCCTGGCTCTCGCCGGTGCAGGTCGTCGGCATCCCGGTGGCGGAGAACTTCGCCCCGCACCTGGACGCGGTGATCGAGCAGCTGCGCGCCGCCGGGGTGCGCGCGCAGGTGGATCGCAGCGACGACCGGATGCAGAAGAAGATCTTCAACCAGACCGCGCAGAAGGTCCCGTTCATGCTGCTGGCCGGCGCCCGTGACGTGGAGGCGAACGCGGTGAGCTTCCGCTTCCGCGACGGCACCCAGGTCAACGGCGTGCCGGTGGCCGACGCGATCGCCACCGTCACCGCCTGGGTCGCCAACCGGGAGAACGCCTCGCCGACGGCCGAGGGGTTCGAGGTCGTCTCCGCGGCGGTGGGGTCATGACCGAGAACCTCGCGTCCGACGCGGGCTCGATCCTCGACGCAGGCGCCGGTCACCCCGACCGGTTGCAGCGACTGTGGACCCCGTACCGGATGTCCTACATCACCGGTGAGGTGCGGCCCAAGGACGCGACCGGGCACCCGTTCACCGATATCCCCAAGATGTCGGACGAGGACGGGTTGATCATCGCGCGTGGCGAACTCGTCTACGCCGTGCTCAACTTGTACCCGTACAACCCAGGGCACATGATGGTGGTGCCGTACCGCCGAGTAGCCGACCTGGAGGACCTCACGCCCGCCGAGAGCGCGGAACTGATGGCCTTCACCCAGCGGGCCATCCGGGTGATGAAGCAGGTCTCGCGACCCGCCGGATTCAACGTGGGTCTCAATCTCGGTGGTGTGGCCGGTGGTTCGCTTGCCGACCACCTGCACCAGCACATCGTTCCGCGCTGGGGCGGGGATGCGAACTTCATCACCGTGGTCGGCGGGGTGAAGGTCATGCCTCAGTTGTTGCGCGACACGCGACAGCTGCTGGCGGAGGCATGGGAGGCGTAGATGTGTGATCATCGCGCAGCCGCGCACATCGAAGCCGACCGGGTGCGGGTGTCCCGCGGGTCGCAGGAGGAATAAACACGTGCTCAGCTTCTTCGGCCGCCAGACGTTTGCGAAAGCGACTGCGCCGCTGGGCAAAGCGCTCGTCTCGACCGGGTTGACCCCGGACGCGATGACACTGATCGGGACCACCGCGACGATCGCGGCCGCGGTGACCCTGTTTCCCACCGGACACCTGTTCTGGGGAACGATCGTCATCTGGCTGTTCGTCATGTTCGACATGCTCGACGGCGCGATGGCTCGCGCGCGCGGCGGCGGCACGAAGTACGGCGCGGTCCTCGACGCCACCTGTGACCGGGTGGCCGACGGCGCGATCTTCGCCGGGCTGGCCTGGTGGGCGGTCTATCACGAGCACAGCAGGCAACTGTTCGCGGTGACCCTGGTCGTGCTGGTCACCTCGCAGGTGATCTCCTACGCCAAGGCCCGCGCCGAAGCCAGCGGACTCTCCGCCGACGGCGGGCTCATCGAGCGCCCCGACCGGCTGGTTCTCGTGCTGGTCGGCGCCGGGCTCACCGGCATCGGCGGGCACTGGGGGATCGAGTGGTTGACCTGGGCCGTCTATGTGGCGATGTGGGTGTTGGCGGTGCTGAGCGTGGTGACGGTGTTCCAGCGGGTGCTCGCGGTGCGTAACTCGCCGGGGGCCCGCGAGGTCATCCCGCCCGCGCCGCAGCCGGACGCGGCCCCGGGATCGGCCTCGTGAGCATCACCGATCAGCTCAGCGACTGGGGGTACGCCGCGGGCTGGGGGCTGGTGCGCGCGGCGCCGGAATCCGTGGCGCGCAAAGTCTTCGACTTCGGCGCCGACCGGGTGTCCAAGGACGGTGGCCCGGAACAGTTGCGCCGCAACCTGTCTCGCGTTCTCGGCGTGCCGCCCGAGCAGGTGCCCGACGAGGTGATGCGGGCGAGCATGCGCTCCTACGCCCGCTACTGGCGCGAGGCGTTCCGACTGCCCACGATGGACCACACCGCGATCGACTACTACGTCGGCGGCCTCGAGCACGTCGACGCCGCCCTCGACGCCGGTCGCGGGCTGATCCTGGTGCTGCCGCACTCGGGCAACTGGGACATGGCCGGGGTGTGGTTGGTGCAGCACTACGCCTCGTTCTCCACCGTGGCCGAACGGTTGAAGCCCGAATCGCTGTTCGAGCGGTTCGTCGCCTACCGCGAGAGCCTCGGCTTCGAGGTGTTCCCGCTGACCGGTGGCGAGGAGCCGCCGTTCGTGGCACTCACCGAACGCCTGCGCCAGAACCGGATCGTGTGCCTGATGGGCGAACGCGACCTCACCGGCAAGGGCGTGCCCGTCGACTTCTTCGGCGAACGCACCTGGATGCCCGCCGGGGCGGCCAAGCTCGCCATCGAGACCGGGGCCGCGCTGGTCCCGGTGCACGGCTGGTTCACCGTCGAGGACGACGGCACCGAGGGCTGGGGGCTCAAAGCCGAACCGGCACTGGATGTTTCGGGTGGGGTCGCCGCCGCCACGCAGGCGCTGGCCGACCGGTTCGCCGCCAATATCGCCGAACACCCCGCCGATTGGCACATGCTGCAACCACTCTGGGAGGGCGACCTCTCGCCGGAACGCCTGGCGCGCATCACCGCGAGCGGGGGATCGCGATGAAGATCGGCATGATCTGCCCGTACTCGTTCGACGTGCCCGGCGGCGTGCAAGCCCACGTGGTCGAGCTCGCGCGGGTGTTCATCGAACGCGGACACAAGGTGAGCGTGCTCGCCCCCGCCTCCGACGACACCCCGCTGCCCGACTTCGTCGTCTCGGCGGGTCGCGCGGTCGCGATTCCCTACAACGGGTCGGTGGCGCGGCTGTCCTTCGGCCCCATGGCCTACACCCGGATCCGGCGCTGGATCGACAGCAACGACTTCGACGTGCTGCACATCCACGAACCCAACGCCCCCAGCCTGTCGATGCTGGCGCTCAAGATCGCCGAGGGTCCGATCGTGGCGACCTTTCACACCTCGACCACGAAGTCGTTGGTGCTCAGCACTTTTCAGGGCGTGCTGCGCCCGTATCACGAGAAGATCAGCGGCCGGATCGCGGTCTCGGAGCTGGCGCGACGCTGGCAGGTCGAGGCACTGGGCTCCGACGCGGTCGAGATCCCCAACGGGGTCGACGTGTCCGCGTTCGCGCGCGGTGAGCGCCTGCCCGGCTACCCGCGCGCGGGCCGCACGGTGCTGTTCCTGGGCCGCTACGACGAACCACGCAAGGGCATGGACGTGCTGCTCGGCGCGCTTCCCGAACTCATCGGCCGCCATCCCGACGTCGAGATCCTCATCGTCGGGCGCGGCGACGAGGAACGACTGCGGCGCGAAGCCGGCGAGCACGCCGAACACCTGCGCTTCCTCGGGCAGGTCTCCGACGAGGAGAAGGCCGCCGCGATGCGCAGCGCGGACGTGTACGTGGCCCCGAACCTGGGCGGCGAGAGTTTCGGCATCATCCTGATCGAGGCCATGGCCGCGGGCACCCCGGTGGTCGCCAGCGAACTCGACGCCTTCCGGCGGGTGCTGCGCGACGGCACCGCCGGACTGCTCACCCCGATCGGCGACTCCGACGCGCTGGCCACCGCCATCGACACCGTGCTCACCGACGCGGCGACCCGCGAACGGCTCGTCACCACCGCCTCCCAGGTGGTCGCGGGCTACGACTGGCCCGTGGTGGCCGAACAGATCCTGCGCGTCTACGAGACCGTCACCGTCGGCGACACCAGGGTGCGGGCCGCCGGATGATCACCTTCTCCGCCACCACGGTCCTCGTTCTCGGACTGATCGCGCTGCTGGTGTTGGCCCTCGGCGTGTGGGCGTACTCCACCGCCAACCGCCTCGACCGGCTGCACGTGCGCTCCGACCAGTCCTGGCAGGCGCTGGACTCGGCACTGGCGCGGCGCGCGGTGGTCGCGCGCGCGGTCGCCATGGCCGTCGCCGGACCGGTCAGCACCGACCCGCGCCACGCCGAACGGGCCGCGCAGCTCGCCTCGCTCGCCGATCGGGCCGAACGCGCCGATCGCGGCGACCGGGAGACGGTCGAGAACCAGCTCTCGGCCGCGCTCACCCTGGTCGACATCGACCACCTGCGCCCCCAACTCGTCGCCGAACTCGCCGACGCCGAGGCCCGCGTGCTCATCGCGCGCCGCTTCCACAACGACGCCGTGCGCGACACCCTGGCCCTGCGCACCCGTCGACCGGTGCGCCTGCTGCACCTGGGCGGCACCGCGCCGCTGCCGCACTACTTCGAGATCACCGAACGCGCCACCCCGGCCGCGGCCACCGGCCTGGTCGTCCACACCACCCGCACCTCCGCGCGAGTGATCCTGCTCGACACCCAGGACCGGGTGCTGCTGCTGCGCGGACACGACCCGATGATCCCCGAGGTCGCGTTCTGGTTCACCGTCGGCGGCGGCGTCGAACCGGGGGAGAACCTGCGCGACGCGGCCGTGCGCGAGATCTACGAGGAGACCGGCCAGCGCGTCGACCCGGGCGCCCTGCGCGGTCCGCTGTGGCGGCGCGTGGCGGTGTTCCCGTTCAACGGCGAACTCATCCGCTCCGAGGAACTGTTCTTCACCTTGCGCTCGCCCGGCTTCCAATGGCGACCGGCCGACCTCACCGCGCTGGAACGACGCACCATCACCGACCACCGCTGGTGCTCGGCCGAGGACATCCGCGCCCTCGACGCCGCGGGCGAGGCCGTCTACCCGTACCACCTCGACGAGCTGCTCACCGAGGCGATCACCGCCGCCACCGACGACACCCAACACGTGGTCCGCTCGATCCGCTGATAGCCGGTCGAGCAGGCCAGCGGGGGCGGTGTTCGCATACGCGCTGGTCGTGACAAGGCCAGTGGTGCTCAACTGGCTATGAAGGCCGAAATCGGGCAGCTCTAGAATCGACACCGACCACACACCGAGCGACTTGATTGGCGCCCATGACACAGGAGACAGCCGTGACTACGCCTGAGACCACCAACACCGTCGGCACCGCCCGCGTGAAGCGCGGCATGGCCGAGATGCTCAAGGGCGGCGTGATCATGGATGTGGTCAACGCCGAGCAGGCCAAGATCGCCGAGAACGCCGGCGCCGTGGCCGTGATGGCGCTCGAGCGGGTGCCCGCCGACATCCGCGCCCAGGGTGGCGTGTCGCGGATGAGCGACCCGGACATGATCGACGGCATCATCGAAGCCGTCTCCATCCCGGTCATGGCCAAGGCCCGCATCGGCCACTTCGTCGAGGCGCAGATCCTGCAGAGCCTGGGCGTGGACTACATCGACGAGTCCGAGGTCCTCACCCCCGCCGACTACGCCAACCACATCGACAAGTGGAACTTCACCGTTCCCTTCGTCTGTGGCGCCACCAACCTGGGCGAGGCCCTGCGTCGCATCACCGAGGGCGCGGCCATGATCCGCTCCAAGGGCGAGGCAGGCACCGGTGACGTGTCCAACGCCACCACCCACATGCGCACCATCCGCGGCGAGATCCGCCGCCTGAGCTCGCTGTCCGAGGACGAACTGTTCGTGGCCGCCAAGGAACTGCAGGCCCCCTACGAACTCGTCCGCGAGGTCGCCCAGTCCGGCAAGCTCCCGGTCGTCATGTTCACCGCAGGCGGCATCGCCACCCCCGCCGACGCCGCCATGATGATGCAGCTCGGCGCCGAAGGCGTCTTCGTCGGCTCCGGCATCTTCAAGTCCGGCAACCCCGAACAGCGCGCCGCCGCCATCGTCAAGGCCACCACCTTCTACGACGACCCCGACGTCCTGGCCAAGGTCTCGCGCGGCCTCGGCGAAGCCATGGTCGGCATCAACGTCGAAGAAATCCCCCAGCCCCACCGCCTCGCCGAGCGCGGTTGGTGAATTGTCGCCCGAAGGTGTTCGGGCAGTAGGTAATTCCGGTGGGCCCGTCCGATATGGACGGGCCCACCGGCGTCTCTAGGCTTGCCTCGAACGGTGTGATATGTGTCACTGACAATTTGCAGAAACAGCGACTTCGAGGTTGCAGAACAGCGACTTGGGTTCGGCAGAACAGCGACTTGATGCTTGCAGATCAGCGACTTGTGCGGTGTCATGGTGGCGTGACCTCAGCAAACATCCTGTTCAGGCATGCCCTCCCGTGGGCGACTGAGCTCGTCGAGTCTTTTCCTGCCGTGGTGATCGAGGGCGCTCGACAGGTAGGCAAGAGCACGCTCGCCACGATGCTCGTCGAGAATTCGCAACGCCCCGGGCGTTACCTCACCTTGGACGACAACATACTGCGGGCCGCCGCGCAGAATGATCCGCAGGCCTTCGTGAATCAGCTTCCCGACGGATTGCTCGTCATCGACGAGATCCAGCGTGCCCCGGAACTGCTGCTACCGATCAAGGCGTCCATCGACCGACACCGCACTCCGGGAAGGTTCCTCCTCACCGGATCGGCTGATCTGCTTCGACTCGAACGGACACCGGACTCGCTCGCGGGCCGAGCTGTCACACTGCCGCTGCGGACTCTGAGCCAGGGCGAGATCAACGGCCGCCTCGATGACTTCGTGACCCGGTTCCTCGCCGGCGTGGACCCTTTCGACGTCCGCTCGGACGTCTCCCGCGCGGACTATGCGAATCTCCTTGCCGCAGGCGGGTACCCGGAGGTCTTTCGACGGTCACCGCGACTGCGCAGGGCCTGGTTCGACGGCTACGTGGACCGCATCGTCCAGCGCGATGCCCGCGACGTCCGGCGCCTTGTCGATGGCAATCGGTTGGCCACCGTCCTACGTCTGATCGCAGCAAACCAAGCCGGTGAGGTGGTCCGCGCCCGCCTCTCCCGGGACGCGGACGTCCCTGAGACGACGATGACCGCTTATCTCGACCTCGTCGAGACGCTGTATCTCGTCGAGCGGATCCGGCCGTGGACCGGAAACCTCACGGCACGCCAGGTCGGCAAGGCGAAGGGGCTCATCACCGACTCCGCGCTCGCGATGCATCTGGCCGGCGTCACGCCCGGCCGTGCCGCCGCGCTCGTCGGCGGTGGCGAACTGCTCGGCCCGCTGCTCGAAGGTCTCGTGGTCTCCGAATTGCGCAAGCAGCAGACCTGGAGTGACACCAGATTCTCCGTCTTCCACTACCGCGAGTCATCAGGGGCCGAGGTGGACGTTCTCCTGGAGCTCGACGACGGCCGAGTCCTCGGCCTCGAGGTGAAGGCGAAGCAGACGTATAAGCCCGAGCACTTCCATGGCCTGCAGCGACTTGCCGAGCGACTCGGTGACCGGTTCCTCGGTGGGGTCGTGCTAGGCACCGCGGACCACGGCGTGCGATTCGGCGAAAACCTCGTCGGGTTACCTATCGCCGCCCTCTGGGAGCTCTGACCGGGGATCCGGCGTTCGGCTCGACCCGCGACGCAGCCCGTAGAGCGCGGCAATGAAGAACTTCACATCGTTCTCATAGCCATGCGGGCTTTCGGATCCTCCGGATCCAGAAGGCCGCCAGATTCGATGCGGTCGATGACGCGATGATCGGCGAGCTCGTCACGCAGCTCGGGGTGCCGGTGGTAGAAGCGGACAAGCCAAAAGGTGGCTGCGGCACCGACGGACGGCCAGCGGGGGTCGAGGCCCGCGCCCTGTCCGGAACCCTCTGGCCCGCATTTCACGGATACACTGCTGACCTTGCTTCGCCCGCCCGCCGGGACTGTCACATCGGTAATATCTGAAAAGTTCAGTGTTGTGCGTCCCGCGAATGTCCGCTTGAACGAAATTTCGGTTGGAGTAATAATCAGTCTGCCGATCGGTGCTTGCGTGACTGATCTGAGAAGATCGATGACTCCGTACACGAGGGCGGCCCCCGCGAAAAATGGGAAAAATGTTCGCTGCCCGTCGGTGAGTGGCAAGTCCATCTCGCCGGAAGGCACCGTGACTATGAATACGGAAGCAGCCACGGTGCCACATAAAAGCATGGCAATATTGGTGAGCTCGATCGGGCGCGCAGATTTGATCGAAAGCCTGCCATCTGTTACGGAAACTCGTGACAGTACTGGAGGTTTATTGTGTGATTGTCTGATCAATAGCAGTAGATGGACGCACATCAGCACTGACGTCAGACCTAGTGATATGAAGAAGATTGCCTTCGACCACTCGCTCTGCTCCGTCGACCCGACCGCTTGAAGCAGGAGGAACACTCCGAATCCTGCGATGAACGCAAGGAACGGATACTCCCACCATCGGGCCGTCTCCCACTCGCCCGGGGCCGGGTAGGAGAATTCTTTCTCGGCGCTCAATTGCAAACAACCTTCTCACCGAATTTCGACCCTGCCCAACCGAATGTCCATGTGCCCAAGGCGCCCCCTACGAAGGAGCCGAATGGGCCACCCTTCGCTCCTGCCACCCCTCCCATCCAGCCTCCCGCAGCACCTGCGAGCCCGGATGTTCCCGCGACGCACTTCTTATGCCAGTCTTCTTCCTGGATGACGTCCCATCCGGCCACCGCGAGACTGAGGCCCGGGCCTAATACTTTCGCTCCAACGTGGAGTTTTCCTGTTTGGGATGGATCGAGGATCGGAATTCCCTTGCTGTTCTCCAGGGCATTTCCGGTATATGTTTCCAGCGCGCTCAGACCCGAGCCCACCGATGTCAGGTACGGGTGGGTGAAGAAGCTTGATCCGTCCGCGTTCGGTGTGAAAATGGGGCTGTTTTCCGGTATCGGGAAGGTTTCGCCCGTTCTGAGGTCCGTTACCGTTCCGCCCGTTTTCCCGTCTTTGTCCTTCCAGACTGTCACTTTAGCCTGTCCCGGCGTTTCAGTGGTGGTAGTGGTAAGTCCGGTGTAGCGGTTCTCATTCGTGGATGTCGTGGATTTCAGTTCGCCGGAAGGATCGTACGACGAGGCGATTGTTAGGCCCCAGTCTTTATTTGTCAGGACGACTTGTTTGCTGCCGTCCTGCATAGTCATTGTGGTAGTTATCGAACCGTTTATGTCGGGTTCTCCGGTATCGGTGTGGCGGACCGTAATTGCCGCCTCCAGTTGCTGAATCTCGCGCTGGTCCGTACGGCCTTGCTCAGTGCTCGGGTCCGGTACTCCGGTGCGAGGCAAGTACTCGGAGCCGTAGGTGACTCTGGTGGGGTCCATCTCGTAGTCTTTGTTGACTCGGCTGACGAGGAACGACAACTTCGTGCGGATTTCGTCATCGGCCTTGCCGAGTTCGGTGACCAGTGGGTTGAGTTGTTCCTGAAATGCCGTCTGGGCTTGTTTGAGCACCTTGAAACGCGCATCGTCCATAGGCTCGGGCTTCAGGACCACGATCCAGAGATCGTTCACTTCCAGCGGGCCGTTTTCGATGGTCGCGATCAGGCTGTCGAGGCGCCCCTTCACCGACGACAATGCGTCATAGGCTTGGTCGGCGATGTTCGAGACGCCTTGATGGCTCGAGCGCTTACCGGAGTAGGCGATGTCGGCGAACTCACCGGCATGTTTCGCGGTCCGGACGAACATGTCCTCGGCAGCGGTGTGCGCCGAGCCCTCCCATCCACGCATCTCGGGAAGATTGGTGCACTCGTGCCGCAACGTCTGTACGGCCATCTCGAGATCCTGTCCCGCCATCAGGACCGTTTTGGACTTCTCGAGCAGGCCGTTGATGTCCCAGGTCGCGAATATCGGACGTGTGGGTATGAACTGGAGGCTCAACTTCCCAGCCCCCAACCTTTGGCGGTGGGGTCAGAGTTCTGCAGGGCCCGGAAACTTGCTGCCAGGTCGTCGTCGGCCACCTCGTAGGTGCTGGCCGCGCCGCGCACGGCGGTCCCCATGGATGCGATATCGCCGGCGAATTCGTTCAGTGGCGTGCGAACTACCTCACCGGCTCGGCGGGCGGCCCACTGAGCTTGCGAGCCGGGCAGCCCCTCGAAGACCGCGGCGATCTTGCCGGCCAGGTCAGTTGCCGCGACGGTCTGCGATGCCTCGTCCACCGAGTTGGCGAATGTTCGTAGGATCGCCGGATCAACCAGCATGATTACCCCCTCGCCCCGATCGCCGGGGCCTCGAATCCAGTCGAGACACGGTAACAAGCCTCGATCCACCTGCCAACGCGCTTCATCCCGGCGCCACCTGCCAGAGAATCCGAACCGGTTACCGAGCACTCGAAGTGTGCGCACGCCAACATCCAGGTGATAACGCCGGAGGTGGGTCGGCATGATGGTGGCTGGGATGGCTGCCCTGTGTGGCAGCATGGTCACTCGTCCGACAGGTTCATGATCGAAGGAGTTGATCCGTGAGCGACCCGTACGCGGGACTCCCACCCGAGTATCTCGCCCTCCTCGATGCGAGCGAACAATCCGCCGTTGCCGCTGCTCCGACAGTCGACCAGAGTGCCAGTCCCGCAGTGGATTCCCAGCGGAGCCGACAGCCAACCCTCGAAGAGGAGGAGGCTATGGACAGCTATTACCAGCGCGAGAGCTGGTTGGAGCATGGTGGTGACCGGGGGCCGAAGAAGGCTGAGCCCACAACCTACTGGTCTCCTACTGTCATCGGTGAGTGACAGTAGGAGCGACCTGGTCAGGTGTAGTTGGTGGCTAGAGATGCGTCGGTGACGGCCGCTCAGCTGGTCGATGGTCCGGTACAGTAAGCGCGAAATGACGGCGTCAGGGGGGCGGAAATGTCTGCGGGTGGGGGTGCGGCGGATGAGTTGTGGCGGGCCGCGACGTCCGGGCAGTTGCGCATGGACAGCGACGCAGCGCGACGGATTGCCCAGGGCTACCAACGCTTCGCGGACCAGTGTGACGGTTGGATAGACGATGCCAAGGAATTGCAACGACTGTCGGGGTTCGGGGGTTTGACCTCCGCGCAGCAGTTACAGCAAGGATTCGAGCGCAAGGCCTTCGGCTTGGTCGAGGTCTTGCAGTCGATGAAGGCTGCGGCCCTGCGCATGGCGGCCGGATACCTGCAAGCCGGTGAGCTGTTCGAGGAGGTCGATGCCATGAACGCGCGCGCGCTCAAAGCTGCTGTGCAGGAGGTGGATTCATGAATTCGAAGCGATCCGTCGGGATTGCGGTACCGCTGTCGGTGGTGATGGCGGTTCTGCCTGGATGCTCATCGAATACGCCGGATTCCACGGAATCTGCTTCTGCGCCAGCGGTGGCGCTATCGGAATCCCCGGCCCGGCCGACGTTGACGAATCCGGCATTTCAGCCCCCGTCCCAGGACAACGAGTACACACGCTCGAGTGGCCGGCCGAAGGTCGTGTACGACCCGTGCACATGGCTCAGTGACGACGACGTGATCGCAGCAGGGTACCCAGCTCAATCACGTAAACGCGGCGCAGATCTCGTAGCGGAATACTCGTTTCTCAACTGTCGTTTCCAGACCGATGCTGTATCACTGAGCGTGATGTCCGGAAACGTGACGTGGGACGAGGACCAGCAAAAAAACGGCACCTGGCTGCAACCGACGACCGTAAATCGCAGACAAGCCGCAATGGGACGAGAGCCGGAAACTATCAGGACCGGTGTCAAGGACTGCGAAGTGCACATGCGTACCGCCGTCGGCGTCGTCTTCGTCAGCACGCGGCTCAAGATCCAAGGTGAGGCGCAGGATCTCGACCCCTGTGCCGATATCATGGGCGTCGCCTCGATCGTCGAAGAGTCGATCGGCGAGGGAAACTGACGATGTCCGATGACGAGCTGAGCCCTGAACTCACCGGCATGCTCTTTCCCGGTTTGGATCCGTCGGTCACCCGCGCCATAGTCGCTGCCAATCAGCAGCAGTCGGGCTCCGAGAAGCAGCAGAAGCACGTCGGCCACGACGGTACCGATCCGGCCTATATCACGGCAATGGAAGCGTTCGAAGGCCTCTCGCACGTCGACATCTACGCCAAAGTACAGCAGATGCAGCCCGGAGTTATGCAGCAGTTCGGGGACCAATGGCTCAACATCTCGACCGAGATCTCGGGCGCCGCGGCTGGTTTGACCCTGCAAACCATGCAGGCATCGGCGGATCTGGAAGGAGCGATGGCCGATGCGGCGGCAGCAGCGGGAAAGCGGTTCCTGACCGAGATCGCCGACGTCCACGAAGTGGTCTCAACAGTCGGGCACCGAGTCAAGGCCGCCGCCTTCGGTGCTGAAGTGGTGCGTAAGACCGTGCCCGCACCGGTAGGCGATACTCCGAACATTGTGGCTGACAGCACGATTCCGCCTTCGGTCGCTGTCTTGCTGGATGCCGCGTCGCCCGGCGCGACGAGTTCGGCTGAGCAACAGAAGGAAGAACTGCGGCTACAGGCCGTCGCGGCGATGAACTCCGGATACAAGCCCACGTTCCGACCTGCGGGGGAAAACGTCCCGACCTTCGTGGCGCCTACGGTACCTGGTGAAGGTGGCGATCCGAGTGCGGCGTCGCCCGGCGGTAGTGGCGCGGGAGGCGGCAGCGGCCGGTCGGAGCAGAGTTCTGACGACCAAGTCAGAACTCGGGCTCAGCAGGATAAGGCTCCGCAGGATGAGACTATCGACGATGAGCAATCGCCTACTGCGGCAACGGATTCCGGCAATAGTTCGACGAACCCGACGACCTCCGAGCCGTCAACGAGCGACCCATCGAACACAGCTCCGGCATCGACAATGCCCGCGATGAACGCCGCAGCCCCCAGCGGAACCTCGCCGGGTATCGGCTCAGCCGGGTCCGGTGCGACGGGTCCAGGTACCGGAGCTCCCGGATCCGGTACCCCAGCGGTCGGCGCGCCTGTTCCCGGGCGGAGCGTCGCAGGCACTCCGGTGGCCGCGTCGGCAACACAAGCAGGTGCTGGTGGTTCCGCGAATGGTCGGAGTATGTCGCCTGGGATGATGCCTCCGCCTGGCGCGCGCGGCGGTAAACGATCAGAAGATGAGGAACACCAGGCTCCCGAGTATCTCCGGGGCTTCCATCGTGAACTTCTCGGGGACGAAGAGGCGACGGTTCCGCAAACGCTTGGCGCTGATACCCCTGCCGCCGCACCGGAAGAGGGTCGGGATCGGTGAGTTGGGAGTTCACCGTCGATGAGTTCGCGCATCTATGGCATGCCGAGACCCGTTCGGACCGTTGTCCTTTCCCGATGATCATGCGGTCAACCGCGCAGTGGGAGTACGAGCACGAGCGGCTGACCGCAGCGGCACGTCGGAAATGGCCACCGGGAGCTGATTCGGATCTTGGCGCCGCGCTGCGGCACGCGGCGGATCCGGCATCGGCGTTCACGTTGCTCACGACCGCAGGGCAACCAATCCGAGCCTACGGTGCGCGAACCGGCGACCACGCGGTGCTGCTGCGACAATTGAGTTCTGGCGCCGACCACAGCGGGAATGTCATCGTCTATGCGGGCGCGAGCGATATTGTGGCGAAAGGCTTCGCGAGCTTTCTCGGCAAGGTTCCCGCAGGTCGACAAGGACCGCTCGTCGAAGATGTCGACAGGTTGACTCGGCATTTCGATTCATGGCAGCGCCCGGCTGACTCCACTGCCGAGCGAATGCGACAACTCGCCCGTGCGCCACGTGTCGGCGCCGGACATATCGAGGCGCGGGTAGGTCTACATACCAGCCGCCCGCATCCGGCCCGCTATGTCCGCTGGTTCGACGTCACCAGCGACGGACGGTATCTGTCCTATCGCAAACACAACGACCTTCACATCGAACCTGCCGACACTGCCGCTGTCGGACGGGCGATTGCTGCCCTCGCGGTGGTGAGCACAGGCTGACATCTCCCGATCGCCCAAGTTCGTGACCGAGCAGAGCGAAGTACCAGCTCGATCAGTGCGCGCACCGAGAACGTGGCCGATCCCAGTCGGGCGACCCGGTGTAGGGCGGGTACGCCTTCACCTGGTCGTGCACGCGGACCGCCCGAAAAATTGAAGACCGGCCCTGGACCTACCGAGGTAGGCGGAACCGGTCGTGATGAATTGAGGCTAGCGTGACGCTACGCACTGCGCTCGTCTCGTCCCGCCGCCTCGCCGGGCGCGGTTGGTGAATTGCCGCCCGAAGGTGTTCGGGCAGTAGGTAATTCCGGTGGGCCTGTCCGATATGGACGGGCCCACCATCGTCTCCGGTCTCGGCTGTTCGTTGTGATGTAGGTCACCGATATCCTGCAGAATCGGCGACTTCGAGATTGCAGAACAGCGACTTGGAGCGCCGGCGAAGATGTTCCAGTCGGTGGTGAAGTAGCCGTTCGGCACGGGCCGGCGACCGCGCGGAGGGGACTACGGCTGGCCCGTCGCGTCCTCGGTGTCGGTGGTGAGGGCGTCGGCGAAGTTTTCGGCGTAGCCGAGGATCAGGTGGCGGTGGGTGGGGAGTTGGAGGGCCAGTTCGTGCCAGGCGATGGCGGTGGGGGAGCCGTAGAGGTGGGTGAGGTCGGTGATCAGGGCGGCGGCCTGTTCGGCGGTGGGTGGGGTGGGGCGGGCGAAGGCCAGCAGGGAGGCGCCGATGGCGAGGTGGCGGTAGCCGTGGGCGGCCATGCGCACGATGACGGTGTGGTTGTCGTAGGTGGACCAGTCGTCGGCGAAATAGCCGTTGGGGATGCCGGCGATGGCGAGGTCGTCGCGGTCGACGGGGACCCGCTGGATCAGGACCACGTCGTCGACCACCCGATCGGGACAGCGGTTGGCGGCGACGAGGGCGCTGAGTTCGTCCTCGCTCGCGGATCGGGTGTCGCGCAACGACTCCCACGGCACCCGCGCCTCGGGGTCGTCGAGCAGGGCGGCGATCCGGGCCACGGTCGCGTTCTCGGCGCGGTGGGCGGCGACCGGATCGTCGTGGTCGATGTCGTCGTCGTGGTCGAGGCCGAGGGTGGCGTGCATGGACGTGTACGCGCACTGACCGAGGTCGTCGAGCGTGCACACGATCCTGGCATCGGGATGATCCATGCGGACGAGTTCGGCCGCGTCGAGCAGTTGCGCGAAGGTGGTGACGTCGTCGAGGCGGGCAACGGTGTTGGAATCCAGCCGGTCACGTCCCACGGGTGGTTCGCCCGGCTCGAAAGTCGTCATCTGCACCCGACCATCCTCACACGGCCCACGGCGTGTCGGAGTGATCCCGGCGCCGGGCGCGCGGACGCCCCGCAGTTGCTGCCATCTGGGCATACCGTACAGTCGGTCCGTGACCGCGCTCGACTTCTTCTTGCTGGTCGTCGCGGGATTCTTCACCGGCTTGATCGGTTTCGTCACCGGGATGGCCTCGATCGTCTCCTATCCGGCGCTGCTGGCTGTCGGTTTGCCGCCCGTGGCGGCCAATGTGACCAACACCGTGGCGATGGTGGCCGTCGGTGTCGGCGCCACCGCGAACTCCGGGCGCGAACTGGTCGGCCGAGGACCCACCCTGGTGCGCTGGGCGATCCTCTCGGCCGTGGGTGGGGTGCTCGGCGCGCTGGCCCTGGTGGTCGCCCCCGACGGCACCTTCGAAACCGTGGTGCCGTTCCTGGTGGCCGTCGCCTCGCTGGCACTGCTCGTCCAACCGCTGGTCCGACGCCACGTCGGCGAACTGAACGCGCCGTGGATCGTGCCGCTGGGCATCTTCCTCATCGGGATCTACGGCGGCTACTTCGGCGCGGGCGCGGGCGTGATCTACCTGTCGATGATGCTGCTGTGCACCTCGGAGTCGATCTGGAGCGCCTCGATCCTCAAGAGCTTCCTGCTCGGCATCTCCAATCTGGTCGCCGCGATCGGCTTCGCGATCTTCGGCCCGGTCCACTGGGGCGCCGCCCTGGCACTGGGCGCGGGCGCGTTCGTCGGCGCCTGGTGCGGACCCCCGGTGGTGAAGGTGATCCCCCCGAACGCCCTGCGCGTCGGCGTCGGTGTCGGCGGCATCGGCCTCGCGGTCTACCTCGCCACCTAGGACACGTCGCGGTCCGTAGCCTGGGCCCGTGCACCAGTCAGACAGCGAAACAGCCCTCCGCGCAACACAAGTCGCGTCGGCGGCGATCCGCTCGGCGTTCCACGGCCCGCTCACGCGCTACGCCAAAGTGGGCGACGATTTCGCCACCCAGGCCGATATCGCCGCCGAGCAGGCCATCCTCGACGTGCTCGCGACAGCATGTCCGGGGGACCGCTACGTCGCCGAGGAATCCGGAATCACCGGGGCGGCCGACAGTCCGCGGACCTGGTTCATCGATCCACTCTGCGGGACCAGGAATTTCGCGGTCGAGACCGCGCTCGTCGCCGTCAATGTCGCCCTCCGCGACGGCGCGATGGTCACCGCCGCCGCGACCGCGGACCCGTTCGCCGACGAGATCTTCTGGACCGACGGGCGGGGCGCTTTCCGGCGCGTCGACGGCCACGACGAACCGCTGCGCCCCCACGCCGCGAGCCGCCTGGTGGACATCGACCTCGACAACCCGTTCCCCTGGTCGACCCCGGCCCGCCTCTTCGACGCCGCGGGCTTCGCGGGCGAGTTCCATCCGCGCGTGCTGTCGACCTCGCTGGCGCTGGCCTGGGTCGCGGCGGGTCGACGCGCCGCCTACGTCACCGGCGGCGACCTGCGCGACAGCGTGCATTTCACCAGCGCGATCGCGCTGTGTCAGGCGGCGGGCTGCGTGGTCACCGGGCTCGCCGGGCAACCGCTGCACACCGCGCCGCACGGCTTGATCGCCGCGGCGGACGCCGACACTCACGCGCGACTCGTCGAGGCGGTCACCGGATTACGTTGACCGAGCTCACAGATCCACTTTGTCCGGGTCTCAGAATTTCCTCACACTCGCTGGGTAGCGTCCGGGGCCGTGGCATCGAGGCCTGCGCTGTGTGGCGCCGGTTCGGGGCCGTCGCCCCCGGGCGAGAAGTCGATCCGAAGTGAGGACAGTGGATGATGTTTCGTAGGACCGGACGAGTCGTGATCGTGGGTCTGGCAATGGTCGCGGCCCTCGGGCTGAGCGCGTGCAGCGACGACAAGGGCGACAAGCCCGCTGCCAAGACCACCACCAGTGCGAGCGCCTCGAGCGCGGCCGCCCCCACCGCGGAGCTGCCCGCCGTGCCGACCGTGGAGCAGCTCAACGAGCAGCTCACCACCGCGCTCGACCCGACGGTCCCCAACGACCAGAAGCTGGACTTCGTCCAGGGCATCGAGGCCGACCCCGAGCTGCCCAACCGCCTGGCCGAGGCCGCGACGGCGGCCAATGTCCAGGTGCAGGTCACCGAGGTGACCTCCTTCGGTGAGAGCGTCACCGCCAAGGCGAACTTCACCGTCAACGGCCAGACCAATGTCGTGGACGTGCCGTTCGTGGCCGAGGACGGCAAGTGGAAGGTCCAGAAGTCGTGGGCCTGCACCATGCTCACCAACCTGGGCCAGACCTCGCCCGCCTGCGCCTGATCATCGACGCGCGAGCCCCGTTCGGACCTGGTCCGGGCGGGGCTCGGTCGTTGTGTCGCACGGGATTCAGTGGCGCAGCGCGGCCCGGTCGGGATGGTCCCAGCGCAGCGTCCAATTCGCCCGCTCGGGATTGTCCGTCTCGTGCTCGCGCAACGGCGGCAGGGTCCAGTGCTGGTCGGCGGGAGTGCGGCGCGCGGCCGCCGAGGCGCTGAGTTCCAGGCGGATCGTGCGATCGAAAGCCAAGCCGCGCCCCAGCAGCATCGGCCCGGCCACCACCAGCACCAGATCGGCGGGCGCCGGTCGCATCGCCGCCCGCGCCGAGCGATCGCGCTCCTCGTCCCACAGCGCGGGCAACCACCGGCCGTGCTCGCGCAGTGCGTCGAGCAGCTCGCGCCGCATCGCCTCGTAGTCGAACCACGCTGTGCGATAAGACCATTCGTCGTCGCGCCCGTACTCCATCCGCAACGACGCGGGCCGCACGAAGTCGTGCGCCGAGACCACCGCGCCCGAGCGGCCGCCCGCGCCGAGCGCGTCCACGATCCGCTCGGCCAACTCCACCGGCGCCGCCGCGTCGGCCCCGTCGACGGCGAGCACCCGCCGCCCCGGCAGCGTCGCGAACTCCGCGGCGACGAGGCGGGCCACGGCCGTGGGGGAGGTGGGCGTGAAGGTCGGCACCGGTCCATCTCAGCAAATCTCGGGCCGTTGCGGGAGAGCCGGACATACCGCCCGGTCGGGAAGGCGATAATCTCGAGCGCATGGCGACAATCGAAGAGGCGCTCGCGATCGAGCGGCTGGAGCGCGACATCTTCCGCGGCGCGTCCACGGAGTCCCAGCTACCGCGCACCTTCGGTGGTCAGGTAGCGGGACAGGCACTGGTCTCGGCGGTGCGCACGGTGGACCCCAGTTTCCAGGTGCACTCGCTGCACGGCTACTTCCTGCGACCGGGCAACCCGGAAGAACCCACCGTCTACCTGGTCGAGCGCATCCGGGACGGGCGGTCGTTCTGCACCCGCCGCGTCACCGGCGTGCAGGACGGGCAGGCGATCTTCATGATGTCGGCCTCGTTCCATCACGGTGACGAAGGGCCCGAGCACCAGGACGTGATGCCCGAGGTCGAGGGGCCCGAGAACCTGCCCGACGCCAGCGTGACCATGACCCCCGAGCGGCTGTGGGCGATGCGCGAATGGGAGCACTGGGACATCCGCACCGTCCCGCCGGAACAGATCTCCCAGCGTGACGGCGCCGTGGCCCAGCAGCAGGTGTGGTTCCGCTACCGGCACCCGCTGCCCAACGACCCGCTGTTCCACGTGTGCACGCTGGCCTACATGAGCGATATGACCCTGCTCGGCTCGTCGAAGGTCATCCACCCCGACGAGGACACCCAGAACGCCTCGCTCGACCACGCCATGTGGTTCCTCCGCCCGTTCCGCGCCGACGAATGGCTGCTCTACGACCAGTCCTCGCCCTCGGCCGGCTACGGTCGCGCGCTCACCGGCGGCAAGATCTGGGACCGCGAGGGCAACCTGGTCGCCGCGGTCGTCCAGGAGGGCCTGATCCGCACCCCGCGCAAGAAGTGAGCGTGAGCGGGCCCACATCGACCGCGCTCGTAAGCTCGACGACTGTGAACGCGACCTCCACCCCGACCCGGCCGACCATCGGCGTGCTCGCCCTGCAGGGCGACGTGCGCGAACACGTTGCCGCGCTGCGACACTGCGGCGCCACGCCGGTGCTGGTGCGGCGCGAGTCGGAGCTGGCTGCCGTGGACGGGCTGGTGCTGCCCGGTGGCGAGTCGACCGCGATCTCGAAGCTGCTGCAAGCGTTCGACCTGCTCGAACCGCTGCGGGCGCGACTGCGCGACGGGCTGCCCGCGTTCGGTTCGTGCGCGGGCATGATCCTGCTCGCCTCGGAGGTCCTCGACACCCGCGCCGACGCCCAGCACCTGTCCGGGATCGATATGACGGTGCGGCGCAACGCCTTCGGACGTCAGGTCGACTCGTTCGAGACCGACCTGGACTTCACCGGGCTCGACACGCCCGTGCGCGCGGTGTTCATCCGGGCGCCGTGGGTGGAACGGGTCGGCGACGGCGTCGAGGTGCTCGCCCGCGTGCCGCACGGTCCCGCGCAGGGGCGCATCGTCGCCGCGCGGCAGGGCAATGTGGTGGCGACCTCGTTCCATCCCGAGGTCACCGGCGATCTGCGCGTGCACGAACTGTTCGTCGACCTGGTGCGCGCGGCGCGGTGAAAGCCCGCGTCGGCGTGCGTCACAGTCGATGAGTAGGCTGGATCGAGCTTGTCCGCCCGGGCAGACGCGCAACCGACTTGAAGGAAGTAGGGCATGAGCGGCCACTCCAAATGGGCCACCACCAAGCACAAGAAGGCGGGAATCGACGCCAAGCGCGGCAAACTCTTCGCCAAGCTGATCAAGAACATCGAGGTGGCGGCCCGCACCGGTGGTAGTGACCCTGCGGGTAACCCGACGCTGTTCGACGCCATCCAGAAGGCGAAGAAGACCTCGGTCCCCAACGACAACATCGAACGCGCGCGCAAGCGCGGCGGCGGTGAAGAGGCCGGCGGCGCCGACTGGCAGACGATCATGTACGAGGGCTACGGGCCCAACGGCGTGGCCGTGCTGATCGAGTGCCTCACCGACAACCGCAACCGCGCCGCGGGCGAGGTCCGGCTGGCGATGACCCGCAACGGCGGCAACATGGCCGACCCGGGTTCGGTGTCGTACCTGTTCGGCCGCAAGGGTGTGGTGACCCTCGAGAAGAACGGGCTGTCCGAGGACGACGTGCTCGAGCACGTGCTCGACGTCGGCGCCGAAGAGGTCAACGACCTCGGTGAGGCCTTCGAGATCATCTCCGAGCCCGGCGATCTGATCGCGGTGCGCTCGGCGCTGCAGGCCGCCGACATCGACTACGACTCGGCCGAGTCCGGGTTCCAGGCGTCGGTGCTGGTCGCGGTCGACGCCGAGGGCGCGCGCAAGGTGTTCAAGCTGGTCGACGCGCTCGAGGACAGCGACGACGTGCAGAACGTGTACACCAACGTCGACATCTCCGACGAGGTCGCCGCCGAACTCGACGACGAATAGTCGCGGTTCCGATACCGCCCCGGTCGTGAATTCGGCCGGGGCGGTTCGTGTTTCAGGACGCGCGGGCGGCGTAGTAGCCCGACATCGCCGGGAAGTAGTCGGCGAAATCGGGGCGTTCGGTGTGGGTGCACGCGGCGACGAACATGTCCGCGTAGTACTCCCAGCCCGGCCCGATCTGCGGGATCTCGGCCAGCTGGTACTCCGAGGTCAGGTGGTGGACCAGCCGGAACTCGGTGGCCGCGCCGACATCGAGCAGGGTCACCTCGAGCTGCCACAGCCCGATCTGGTCGGTCGAGGACAGCGCGAGGTGGATCGGCGGGGTGCACTCGTCGATCCGCATGTCGGTCCACGGTTCCCCCTCCTCGAACCGCATCTGCACCTTGATCGTGTGCCCCGCCCCCGGCTGCCCCTCCCAGGTCCCGTACCACGCCGAGGTCAGATGCGGATCGGTCAACCGCGCCCACACCTCCTCGATCGGCAACCCCAACGCCCGCCCGATCACCAGATCCCGCCCCCGCGCGGTCACCACGATCTCCCCGGTGGGTATGGCCATCTGCGGTTCTCCCTCGCCTCGAATGAGTCCACCAAGCCTGCCCCTCGACCGTACCCGTGGCATGCGCGACTGTGTCGTTGGTCGGCGGGAAGGCGGGGATGCTCTAGACTTTCGAACAACTGTTCGTTTCGTTGAAGGGGTGGCCGGTGCGGGTGATGGGCGTCGATCCGGGGCTTACTCGGTGCGGGCTCAGTGTGGTGGAGAGTGGGCCGGGGCGGAAGGTGGTCGCGCTGGATGTGGGGGTGGTGCGGACGCCGCCGGAGGACGAGTTGGCGTTGCGGTTGATGGCGGTCGCCGACGCGGCCGAGGAGTGGATGGATACGCACAAGCCCGAGGCGGTGGCAATCGAGCGGGTGTTCGCGCAGCACAATGTGCGGACCGCGATGGGGACCGCGCAGGCCGGGGGAGTGATCGCGCTGGCGGCGGCGCGGCGGGGGATCCGGGTGGCGTTTCATACGCCCAGTGAGGTGAAAGCGGCGGTCACGGGTAATGGTTCGGCGGACAAGGCTCAGGTCACCGCGATGGTGACGCGGATTCTCGGGTTGCAGGTGGCGCCCAAACCGGCCGATGCCGCCGACGCGCTCGCCCTGGCGATCTGTCATTGTTGGCGGGCGCCGCTGATGGACCGGATGGCGGCCGCGCAGGCCCAGGCGGAACAGGTCCGCCGCCGCTACGAACAGCGGCTCGCCGAACAACGGAAGGTGGTGCGCGGGTGATCGCGTCGGTACGCGGCGAGGTACTCGAGATCGCGCTCGATCACGTGGTGATCGAAGCCGCCGGCCTCGGCTACCGCCTCAGCGCCACCCCCGCCACGCTGGCCGGACTCACCCGCGGCGAGCAGACCCGCCTCTACACGGCCATGATCGTGCGCGAGGACTCGATGACGCTGTTCGGCTTCGCCGACACCGAAGCCCGCGAACTGTTCGGCCTGCTGCAAACCGTGTCGGGCGTCGGCCCGCGCCTGGCCATGGCGGTCTTGGCCGTGCTCGAACCCGAAGCGCTGCGAAAAGCCTTGGCGGAGAGCAATGTCGCCGCGCTGACCCGCGTCCCCGGCATCGGCAAGCGCGGGGCCGAACGCATGGTCGTGGAACTGCGCGACAAGGTGAACCAGGTGGCCGTGCCCACCGGCCCGCCCGGCGCGCAGACGCCGAGTACCCCGGTGCGCGAACAGGTTTCGGAAGCGCTCGTCGGACTCGGCTTCCCCGTCAAACAGGCCGACCAGGCCGTCGACACCGTCCTGGCCGACCAGCCCGCCGCCGACACCTCCGTGGCCTTGCGCGCCGCCCTGAGCCTGCTCGGCAAGAACAGGTAACCCGTGGACGAGGACTTCCCCAACGACGAATCCGACCTCACCGCACGGTATCTGAGCACCGACGGCGACGCCGAGACCGGCCTGCGCCCCACCTCGCTCGACACCTTCATCGGCCAACCCCGGGTGCGCGAACAGCTCGCCCTGGTCCTGCACGGCGCCCGCCGACGCGGCGCCACCCCCGACCACGTCCTGCTCTCGGGGCCACCGGGTCTGGGCAAGACCAGCATGGCCATGATCATCGCGGGCGAACTCGGCACCGCCCTGCGCATCACCTCCGGCCCGGCCCTGGAGCGCGCGGGCGACCTCGCCGCCATGCTGTCGAACCTGGTCGAGGGCGATGTGCTGTTCATCGACGAGATCCACCGCATGGCCCGCCCCGCCGAGGAGATGCTGTACCTGGCGATGGAGGACTTCCGCGTCGACGTGGTGGTCGGCAAGGGCCCCGGCGCCACCTCCATCCCGCTCGACATCGCCCCGTTCACCCTGGTCGGCGCCACCACCCGCTCTGGCGCCCTCACCGGCCCGCTGCGCGACCGCTTCGGCTTCACCGGGCACATGGACTTCTACGAGCCGGTCGAACTGCTCGAGATCCTCACCCGCTCCGCGCGGATCCTCGGCGTGCGGATCGACCCCGACGCCGCCGCCGAGGTCGCCGGACGCTCGCGCGGCACGCCCCGCATCGCCAACCGGCTGCTGCGCCGGGTCCGCGACTACGCCGAGGTCAGAGCCGACGGCATCATCACCCACCCCATCGCGATGGCCGCGCTCGAGGTCTACGACGTCGACGCGCTCGGCCTGGACCGCCTCGACCGGGCCGTGCTCGGCGCGCTGGTGCGCGGCTTCGGCGGGGGACCGGTGGGGGTCTCGACCCTGGCGGTGGCCGTCGGCGAGGAAGCCGCGACCGTGGAGGAGGTGTGCGAGCCGTTCCTGGTGCGCGCCGGCCTGGTCGCGCGCACCCCCCGCGGGCGGGTCGCGACGGCGGGGGCCTGGGAGCATCTGGGCCTGGTTCCGCCGCCTGATCTGGTGATCGGCGCCATCGAAGTGCGTGGGCGCGAACCGCAACCGGTCATCGACCTGTCCGACTGAGACACCGGGTACCCGGCGGGCGTACCACGGTGGCGTCGTCTACTGTCGATTCGGTGGCACTCCTAGAGGTGGTGCAACGGCTCCCCGAGCCGTTGCGTTCCCTGCTCCTCAAGCATCGGGAACTCCTGAAATTCGCCGTCGTCGGCGCGATCACCTGGTTCATCGACACCGGTGTCGTCTACGCGGTGAAACTGACCGTGCTCGGCGACAAGCCGCTCACCGCGCGTCTGCTCGGCGCGCTGATCGCGACCATCGCCTCCTACATCCTCAACCGTGAATGGTCGTTCCGCTCGCGCGGCGGCCGCCAGCGCAGCCACGAGGCCGCGCTGTTCTTCACGGTCAGCGCGCTGGGCATCGTGGTCACCATGATCCCGCAGGCGCTGTCGCTGTACGCGTTGAATCTGCGTGTGCCGCACGTGGATCCGACGGTGCAGATGGTCGCCAACTTCGTCTCCGGCCAGATCCTGGGCGTGCTGCTGGCGATGGCGTTCCGCTTCTGGGCCTTCCGCCGCTACGTCTTCCCCGACGACCTGCGCGAAGCGGAGATGCACAGCATCCAGGGCTGAGCCGGGCTCAGCCCCGACGTTCGGCGTGCTCCAACGCCATGACCACCAGGTCGACGAAGGCGTCGACCTCGTCGCGGGAGTAGCCGCGGGTGCCAAGGCGCGTGTCGTTGAAGCGCACGCCGCGCACATCGGCGGTGGTGAGGCTGCCCGGTCCGTTGTGGGCCAGGGTGGCCGCGACCAGGTCGAGGAAGGCGTCGACCTCTTCCTCGTGGTAGCCGCGATGGCCCACGGCGGACTGGGTGAACCGCATCCGGTGCACGTCGTCGGGGGTGAGCATCTCCGCGACCTGCTCGCCCGCCCGCGCGGCGGGCACCGGGGCGGCGCCCTTCTGGCGATGCTCGAGTTCGGTGCGGACCCGGTCGAGGAAATCGTCGACCTGGTCGGCCTGGTACCCGCGCCCGCCGAATCGCGGTGCGCCGAAGTGCACGTGGCGGATGTCGTCGGCGGTGAGCCCGCCCTGCCCGTCCAGGGTGGCCGAGACCTTCTCGAGGAAGGCGTCGACTTCGTCTGCGTGGTAGCCGCGATGGCCCAGGTTCGGCATGGCGAAGTGGGTACGGCTCACATCGTCGGGCGTCACAGCGGTCATTGTGTCAGGATCGCCCTTCTATCCCATAGCTTTTCATCATCGGGCGGCGACGGCCACGCCCTCGATCAGCAGTCGCCGCACGGCGTGACTGTACACCGCCATCGAGGCCGCATCAGGGGTTCTGATCGCCGAGATCAGACCCGCCACGACCATGCCGAGGGTGGCTTTGGCGGTGCCCGCGGTGTCGATATCGGCGCGCAGGTAACCCACCCGCACCCCGTGTTCGAGGTACTGCCGCACCAGGATCTCGGTGGCGTCGAGCAGGCCGTAGACGCGTTCGGTGAGCTCGTCGTCGATCCCGGTGGCGTGGAACAGCAGCAGTCGCGCGGTGCGCGGGTCGGCGAGCAGGACGCGCCCGAGCGAGTCGGCCACCCGGTCGACCATGGCGACGTACTCGGCCAGGGTGGCGGGGCTGTCGGGTTCCAGGTCGCGATCGAGGGCGCCGAAGATGCGCGCGCTCACCTCGTCGATGACATGATCGACGATGTCGCGCTTGTTGGCGAAATAGCGGTAGAAGGTGCCGTGCCCGATGCTCAATCGCGTGGCGATATCGGCGATTCCGGTGGCGTGATAGCCCTTCTCGGCGAAGCAGTCGAACGCGGTATCGATGATCTCGCGGCGCAGCAATTCTTTGCGTTGATGCAGTCGCGAGGGCGGCTTCGTCACAGTTGACGATGTTACAGTCGATGTAAGCGGAATGACGTGTCATTCTCAGTGGGTGGGAGGTTCGACGTGGTACCTCAGTTCGACGCCGTCATCGTCGGTGCGGGTTTCGGCGGGATCGGCGCCGCGATCGAACTCGACCGGCTCGGCCTGCGCGACTTCGTCATCCTCGAACGCGAGGACGACCTGGGCGGCACCTGGCATGTGAACCGGTACCCGGGGCTGGCGGTCGACATCGCCTCGGTCACCTACTCGTACTCCTTCGAACCCAACCCGCACTGGTCGCGGCTGTTCGCGCCGGGCGCGGAGCTCAAGGATTACGCCGCGCACGTGGCCGACAAGTACGGCCTGCGCACGCGGATGCGCTTCGGCACGGTCGTCGACGGCGCGCGCTGGGACGAGCAGGATCAGCTGTGGGTGGTCTCGATCGCCGGCGGCGAGACGCTGACCGCGCGCTACCTGCTCACCGCGACCGGATTCCTGTCCCAGCCCTACACCCCGCCGTTCCCCGGCATCGAGTCCTTCGCGGGCAAGATCATCCACACCACCGACTGGGACGCCGACTACGACCTGACCGGGCGCAAGGCCGCCGTCATCGGCACGGGCGCGACCGCGGTCCAGCTGGTGCCCGAGGTCGCCGCGCGGGTGGCCGAGCTGACGGTGTTCCAGCGCACCCCGATCTGGGTGGTGCCCAAGGTCGACGCCCCGATCCCGGGGGTGGTGCAGGAACTGTTCGCGCGGGTGCCGCTCGCCCAGAAGGCGGCGCGGCTGGTCAACACCGGGATGCTCGAGGCGCTGATGGTGATCGGCGTGCTGCACTACCGCCAGGCCGAGCCGTTGAACAGCGCCGCCGCGCTGCTGGCCAAGGCGCACCTGTTCGCGCAGGTGCGCGACCGGGAGACCAGGGCCGCGCTCACCCCGCACTACGACTTCGGGTGCAAGCGCCCGACGTTCTCCAACCAGTACTTCCCGACCTTCAACCAACCGCACGTGCGGCTCGAGACGCACGCGATCGACCACGTCGAACCCGACGGCATCGTCACCGCCGACGGCCACAAGACCGAGATCGACACCCTGCTGCTGGCCACCGGGTTCAACCTGTGGGACGTGAACTTCCCGGCCATCGAGATCGTCGGCCGCGAGGGCGTGAACCTCGGAAAGTTCTGGCGCGACAACCGATTCCAGGCCTACGAGGGCATCACCGTGCCCAAGTTCCCCAACTTCTTGAGCCTCAACAGTCCCTACTCCTACAGCGGGCTGTCCTACTTCACCACCATCGAGGCCCAGATGAAGCACATGGGCCGGCTGTTCACCGAACTGTTCCGGCGCGGGGAGCGGACCTTCGAGGTCACCGAGCGGGCCAACGCCGAGTTCCTCGACCGGATGACCGAGAAGTTGGGTTCCTCGGTGTTCTACGGCGGGGACTGCGCCACCTCGCGCAGCTACTACTTCGATCCGCACGGGGAGGCCACCCTGCTCCGCCCGACCAGCACCGCCGCCGCCCACCGCGAAGCGGTGTCGTTCCCGCTCGACGATTACACCTACGGACGCGGCGCCGGAAGGTGACCTTCGACAGGTGTGCAGGTGTCCGGTGTGTCGCCGCGCCGGGGAACTGGCAGACTGTCAGGCGTACTCGCACGTCCACCACTGACTAGGGACTGACTTCGACGATGGACTTCCTCTTTCCGCTGCTGATCCTGGCCCTGCTCGTGCCGATGTTCTTCGGTATCCGCAAACAGAAGCGGGAGGCCGAGAAGGTCTCGACGATGCAGGAGAGCCTGAAGGTGGGCGACGCGGTTCTGACCACCTCGGGTCTGTACGGCACCATCGTCGATCTCGACGAGACCACCGTGGACCTGGAGATCGCCGAGGACGTCGTCACCACCTGGCTGCGCCAGGCGATCCGTGAGGTGCGGGTCGAGGAGCCGACGGTCGAGGAGACCGCCGCGATCCTCGACGCTCCCGCCGAGGAAGCCGTGGAACAGACCGAGACCCGGCTGACCAAGGACTGACACGTCCTACCCTTCGCCCGGCGGCGCGTGATCGCGTCGCGGGCCGGGCACCGCTGTGCCCACCGATCCAGCCTCGACTTCCGCCTAGGAGATGACCTGCTGTGCCACCTTCCCAAGGATCGGCGCATCCGTTCCGGTTGCTCGGCGTCTACGCCGCGCTGCTGGCCGTGATCTACGCGCTGGTGTTCTTCACCGGTGACCATTCCCCGTCGGCCAAGCTCGGCATCGACCTGCAGGGCGGTACCCGCGTCACGTTGACCGCGCGTACCCCCGACGGCAACAAGCCCAGCCAGGACAGCCTGAAGAAGGCGCAGGAGATCATCGAGAACCGTGTCAACGGTCTCGGCGTCTCCGGCTCCGAGGTGGTCATCGACGGCGACAACCTGGTCATCACGGTGCCCGGCGACGACAGCCAGCAGGCCCGCGCCCTGGCCACCACCGCCAAGCTCTACATCCGCCCGGTCCTCGGCGCCACCACGCCGCAGGCGGGCGGTCCGGCGCCGACCGTGCCCACCGACACCGCGCCGCCGGGTGGCACGCCCCCGGCGACCGAGACACCGGCTCCCGGCGAGGCCACCCCGACCACGGGCGAGGCCGCTCCGACCACCCCGGCCGGTCAGCCGCGCGTGTTCCCCGCGCAGGCCCCGACGCCGACGCCCGGCGCCGACGAGCCCGGTGAGCTGACCTTCCAGCAGCAGCAGGCCAAGGAGATCGCCGACGCCAAGGCGCTGCGGCAGAGCACCGATCAGCAGGTACAGCAGCTGGCCGTGACGACCATGGACTGCACCAAGCCCGACCCGCTGGCCGGTAACGACGATCCGACCCTGCCGCTGGTCACCTGCTCGCAGGACGGCGCCGAGGTGTTGCTGCTCGCCCCCAGCCGCATCGACGGCCAGGAGATCGCCGACGCGACCTCGGGCCTGAACTCGCAGCAGGCCCGCCACGAGGTCAACCTCGAGTTCAAGTCCGCCGGTGCCGACGCGTGGTCGACGCTGACCGGTGAGTACGTGAACAAGCGGGTCGCGTTCGTGCTCGACTCCAAGGTCGTCAGCGCGCCCGTGGTGCAGCAGGGCCCGCAGCTGGGCGGTCGCACGTCCATCTCCGGCAGCTTCACCGCCGACAGCGCCGCCGAGCTGGCCAACACCCTCAAGTACGGTTCGCTGCCGCTGTCGTTCCAGACCTCCGAGGCCGAGACGGTCTCGGCCACGCTCGGCCTGTCCTCGCTCAAGGCGGGTCTGCTGGCCGGCGCCATCGGTCTGATCGCGGTGCTGATCTACTGCCTGCTCATCTACCGGATGCTCGGCCTGATCGCCGGGTTCTCGCTGATCGCGGCCGGCTTCGCCGTGTACGGCATCATCGTGCTGCTCGGGCGCTGGATCGGGTTCACCCTCGACCTGGCCGGCATCGCCGGTCTGATCATCGGTATCGGTCTGACCGCCGACTCGTTCGTGGTGTTCTTCGAACGCATCAAGGACGAGATGCGCGAGGGCCGCAGCTTCCGCTCGGCCGTGCCGCGCGGGTGGGCGCGCGCCCAGCGCACCAACCTGTCCGGTAAGACGGTCAGCCTGATCGCCTCGGTGGTGCTCTACATCCTCGCCGCCGGTCAGGTGAAGGGCTTCGCGTTCACTCTCGGCGTCACCACCGTTCTCGACGTGATCGTGCTCTACCTGGTCACCGCACCGCTGATGATGCTCGCCGCGCGTTCGCCGTTCTGGGCGAAGCCGTCGGTGAACGGACTCGGCTCGGTCCAGCAGATCGCCAGGGAACGCGGCCAGGCTCGGCCGAAGGAGATGTCACGATGACCAACGCCAACCCCACCGACGAATCGGTGAACCTGGACAAGGATCCCGCCGAGTCCGGCCCCAAGCACGGGTTCTTCGAACGGCTCTACACCGGCACCGGTGGCTTCCCGATCGTCAGCAAGCGCAAGATGTTCTACACCATCGCCGCGGTGCTGGTGCTGATCTCGCTGCTGAGCATCGCGGTGCGCGGATTCACCCTCGGCATCGACTTCACCGGCGGTTCGCGCATCCAGATCCCGGCGACCGACGAGATCACCACCCAGCAGGTGGAGGACGTCTACGCCCAGGCGCTGGGCCACGGCCCCGTCTCGGTGCAGAAGGTCGGCTCCGGGGCCAGCGCCACCATCCAGGTGCGCTCGGAAACCCTCGACGCCGCCCAGACCGAGCAGGTGCAGACCGCGCTGTTCGATCGGTTCCAGCCCGAGGACTCCGACGGCACGGTCAGCCGCAACGCCATCAGTTTCGCCGAGATCAGCGAGACCTGGGGCGGGCAGATCACCCAGAAGGCGCTGATCGCGCTGGCGGTGTTCGTGCTGTTGACCATGGTCTACATCGCCATCCGGTTCGAGCGTGACATGTCGATCGCGGCGATCGTGTCGCTGTTCTTCAACCTGGTCGTCACCGCCGGCATCTACTCGCTGGTCGGCTTCGAGGTGACCCCGGCCGCGGTGATCGGTCTGCTCACCATCCTGGGCTTCGTGCTCTACGACAACGTCGTGGTCTTCGACAAGGTCGAGGAGAACACCCGCGGCGTGCTGCACCTGAACAAACGCACCTACGCCGAACAGGCCAACCTGGCCGCCAACCAGACCCTGATGCGCTCGATCAGCACCACCGTGATCGGCATCCTGCCGATCATCGGCATGCTGGTGATCGCGGTCTGGCTGCTCGGCGTCGGCACGCTCAAGGACCTCGCGCTGGTGCAGCTGGTCGGCATGATCGTCGGCGCCTACTCGTCGATCTTCTTCGCCGTGCCGGTGCTGGTGTCGATCAAGGAACGCTGGGGCCCGGTGGCCGCGCACACCAAGAAGGTGCTCGACAAGCGCGCCGGAGTCGGCGCGCCCGCGCGAGTTCCGGTGGGTGCGGGCGCGTCCCGTGGTTCGCGTGGTACCGGTTCCGGTGCGCCGCGACCGGGTGCGCGTCCCAGCGGAAAGCGTCACAAGCGAAGCAACTGACGACGACAGCAGGGGGTCACACATCATGCGACGCGGCACGATTCGACTGATCACCGTGCTGGCCACGGCGGCGGTGACCACCTCGGTGGTGGCCGGGTGTTCGACCAAGAACCAGGTGCCCTCCATCGGGTACGCGGTCGACGCCGCGGTCACCACCTACAACGGCGCGAGCACGCTCGGTGCCAGTAGTGGGACCGGCGCGGTGTTCGGCCGCGTGCTGACCGGGTTCTTCTACACCGGACCCGACGGTCAGCAGGTGGCCGACACCGATGTCGGCACGGCCAAGGAAGTGCCGGGCGAGACTCAGACGGTGCAGTACCGGCTCAACCCGGACGGGGTGTACTCCGACGGGGTGCAGACCTCCTGCGACGACCTGGTGCTGGCCTGGATGGCGCGCTCGGGCAAGCACACCCGCACCGGCGAGCGCGGTCAGGTGCCGATGTTCGACGCGGCGAGCACGCTGGGCTACGACGAGATCGAGCGCATCGACTGCCAGCCCGGATCCAAGGACGCCACCGTGGTGTTCCGGCCGGGCAAGCACTATCTGCCGTGGCGCACGCTGTTCGCCGCGGCCGAGATGATGCCCGCGCACGTGGTGGCCAAGGCGGTCGGCGTGCCCGATGTGGTCAATGCCCTGCAGGGCGGTGACGGCGCGCTGATCACCCGCATCGCCGACTTCTGGAACACCGGCTGGACGCTCGCGCCCGGCGCGCTGGATCTCGCGCGGTTCCCGTCGTCGGGCCCGTACCGGCTCGAATCGTTCAGCGCGCGCGACGGTGTGGTGTTGGTCGCCAACGACAAGTGGTGGGGTGACGCGCCCGAGACCAAGCGGATCGTGGTGTGGCCCCGTGGTACCGACTACGCGGCCAAGTCCAAGGAGAACGCGCTCGGCGTGATCGATCTCGGGGCCGGGTCGGTCGCGGACCTGAAGCTCGACGGGTTCGACGCCCGAACCGTGGCCGGTCGCGGCGCCGAACAACTCGTGCTCGCCTCGGACGGGGTGTTCTCGCGGGTGGAGGTGCGGCGCGCGTTCGCCCAGTGCGTGCCCCGCCAGGCGCTGTTCGACACCCTGGGCAAGGCGGGGGAGCCGCCGACGCACGGGCTCGGCGCCAGCGTGCTGAACTCCCGTGTGGTGCAGCAGGATTCGCTCTACTACCCGGCGGTGGTGAGCGGTGCCGAGCGCTACCGCGGGGCCGATATCCCCGCGGCCACCGCCACGCTGGCCTCCTCGGGGACCGCGCAGCCGACAGTGCGGATCGGGTACCGGTCCCCGGACGCGCGGCGCGCGCAGACGGTGTCGATGATCGCCGAGTCCTGCCGGGGCGCGGGCATCACCGTCCTCGACGCGGGCGCCCCCGACTTCTCCCCGGTCCGACTTCCCGAGGGCGCGGTCGACGCGGTGCTGGCCGGAACCGGCGCGGCGCCGGGCCCGGCGGGGTCGAGCGCGGGGGTGGCGGCGTTCGCGGCGCTGCGGCCGGGCAGCGGCCTCGATTTCGGTGGCTTCGCTAACGGTCGCTACGATGCGATCACCGATCAGCTTGCGGGCGAGGCCAACTCGACCACCACGCTGAACCTGTTGACCGAGGCCGAGAACCTGCTGTGGGCACAGGTGCCGAGCATCCCGTTGTTCGCGACGCCGCGCACCATCGCCTTCGGCCACGGGATGCAGAACGGGATCGCCGGGCCGACACAGGCCGGTACCGGGTGGAACATGGATCGCTGGGTGTTGCAGCGATGAACGGTGACGAAAGAGAGTCGATGAGCAAGCACGCGGTGGCCGAGTCCGACGAGCAGACCGGCGCGCGCCACGCGCAAGCCGCCGACGCGGTCGCCCGGCTGACCCGCTGGCACGACGACTTCCCCACGCCGGGTGTGCGTTTCGCCGATCTCACGCCGGTCTTCGCCGACGCCGTCGGGTTCCGCGCGGTCGTCGACTGCTTCGCCGGGCTCGCCCCCGACGTGGACCTGGTGGCCGGGGTCGACGCGCGCGGTTTCCTGCTCGGCGCGGGTGTCGCGGCGACGCTGGGCACCGGCGTGCTCGCCATCCGCAAGGGCGGCAAGCTCCCGCCGCCGGTCGTCTCGCGCGAATACGAACTCGAATACGGTTCGGCCGCACTGGAAATCCCCGCCGACGGGGTCGAGTTGGCGGGCAAGAAGATCCTGCTCCTCGACGACGTGCTGGCCACCGGCGGCACCCTGGCCGCCGCGGCCGCGCTGTTCACCGAGGTCGGCGCCGAGGTGGTCGCCGCCGCCGTGGTGCTGGAACTGGAATTCCTGAAAGGCCGCGAGCACCAGGGCGACTACCCGGTGACCTCGATCGTCAAGCTCTGAGCGGTTCTCAGCGGGCCGCGCGCAGCATCGGCCACAGCGGTGGGCCGCCGGGCAGCCGCAGTTCGTCGGTCACCGTGAAACCGAAGCGCTCGTAGTACGGCACATTGTCGGGGTTGCTCGATTCCAGGTAGGCCGTGGCGTGTTCGGCGTCCACGCGATCGAGCGCGCTGTGCAGCAGGGCGTGGCCGTAGCCGGCGCCGCGCACATCGGGTGCCGTGCCGAACATGCCCAGGTACCAGTGCGGTTCGCTCGGGTGGTGTTTCTGGAGCAGGTCGGCGACCTGTTTGCCCGCCGAGGCGCGTCGGCCGAGCGCGCACAGGATGCCCGGCAGCATGCGCAGCTCGGTCAGCAGCGACGGGTCGGGGTGGTTGGGCGGGGTCCACAGCGCGACCCCGCCGACGGTGTCGTCCGGGCGCAGGGCCAGGTCGGACACGCCCGCCGGGAGGAAGATATGCCGTGCCACGGTGGCGAAGAACCGGGGCAGGCCCCGCGCGCGCCGGTTCGCCTCGGGCAGGATCCAGCTCATCACCGGGTCGTGCTGGAACGCTGCGGCCAGCGTGTGCGCCGCGGCGTCGATATCGCTGGACCTGGCCTTACGTACCACAATCGTGGTCGACATCGCACTCCTTAGATCATGGGTCGACGACCCGGAGTCCAGGCTAGCGGTTGGCATGACGCGCCTCACGGGATGCGAAAAGGGGTGGCGCGTCGTGGTGGGGCGGTGCTATCAATAGAGAGTCTTGTTCCCGACGATCGGAGTCTGTGCGTTGATTTCTTGAGGTGACGTTTCCGGGCGGTCCGCATTCGCGCGCCGTGTACCCGTCGCACCTCCAGGGGATCCGCATGACCTCTCTTTCTTTTTCCGATCTCACTTTTCACTGGCCCGATGGCACGCCTGTTTTCGACGGGCTCGACGCGGTGGTCGGTCCCGGCCACATCGGTCTGGTCGGCGCCAACGGCGCGGGCAAATCCACGCTGCTGCGCCTGATCGCCGGTGAGCTCGGCCCGGTTCGCGGGTCGATCACCCGGCCGGGCACGCTCGGGTACCTGCGTCAGGACCTGGGCATGCGCACCGGGGAGCGGGTCGATTCGCTGCTCGGCATCGCCGAGTTGCGGGCCGCGCTGCATCGCATCGAGGCGGGCACCGGCGACCCCGCCGACTTCGACACCGTCGGCACGCACTGGCAGGTCGAGGACGAGGCGATCGCCCTGCTCGGCAAGCTCGGACTCGACTACGTGGCCGGGTCCGTCGCCGATCTGGATCGCACGCTCGACACCCTCTCCGGTGGCGAGACGGTCCTGCTCGGGCTGGTCGCCGAACTGCTGCGCGAACCCGACGTGCTGCTGCTCGACGAGCCGACCAACAACCTCGACACCGTGGCGCGCGGGCGGCTCTACGCGGTGATCCGGCAGTTCACCGGCACCGTGATTGTGGTCAGCCACGACCGCGAACTGCTCGACCGGATGGACGGCATCGCCGAACTGCGCGCCGGCGAGGTGCGGTTGTTCGGGGGCAACTACAGCGAGTACGAGCGGATCATCGAGGCCGAACAGCAGGCGGCGGCCGCGGCGGTGCGCGACGCGCGCAGCGATGTGCGCAAGCAGGCGCGGGAGTTGGAGGCGGCCCGGATCAAACTGGATCGCCGAAAGCGCTACGGGCAGAAGATGTTCGAGAACAAGCGCGAACCCAAGATCGTGATGGGAATGCGCAAGCGCAGTGCCGAGGTCTCGGCGGGCAAACTGCGCAACTCCCATCTCGACAAGCTCGACTCCGCGCGCGAGAACCTCGACCAGGCCGAGGAATTGGTGCGGGCCGATCGCGAGATCCGGGTCGAGCTGCCCGGCACCCGGCTCTACCCGGGCCAGGACGTGATCGTGCTGGATCAGGTGGAGTTGGCCAACGGTCCGGTGGTGGATCTGCGGGTGAGCGGGCCGGAGCGGATCGCGCTGACCGGGCGCAACGGGGCGGGCAAGACCACGCTGCTGCGTCGGATCGTGGCCGAGCAGCCGAGGGTGGCGTGGCGGTTGTTGCCGCAGCGGCTCGACGTCTTCGACGAGTCGCGCACGGTGTTCGACAATGTCGCCGAGGCCGCGCCGCACGCCTCGGCCGAGCAGATCAGGGGCCAGCTCGCGCGGTTCCTGTTCCGTGGCACCGACGCCGACATTCCGGCCTCGGCGCTCTCGGGCGGGGAGCGGCTGCGGGCCGCGTTGGCGACGCTGCTGCTGGCCGACCCCGCGCCGAAGCTGCTGATGCTCGACGAACCCACCAACAACCTCGATCTGCCCAGCCTGGCGCACCTCACCCAGGCGCTGGCGAGTTTCGAGGGCGCCCTGATCGTCGTCAGCCACGACGATCGGTTCCTCACCGAGATCGGCGTCACCCGTCGCCTCGAACTCACTCCCGACGGCCTGCTCGAGTAGCGGGCTCGTCGGGGGGCGGGTTCGCGGGCGAGCCTTGACGATCCGAGTTTTAGTTGATTAGACTAAAACGAAGATCGTGAGAGGAAGTGGTTCGGATGGGATACGGGAACTGGGACGACACCGCCTATCGGGCGGGCAAGACCTACCGGGCGCGGGCAGGGGAGGACGACTTCGGCTACACCGCGCAGATGCGGGACAAGCCCTACGACACCTGGTGCGCGCATCCGCTGCTCGACCCGTTCGGGGTCGACAAGCGGGAGTGTCGGGACTCCGCCGAGCACGGGAACTCGCTGCCGGTGGCGGTGCTGTTCGACGTCACCGGGTCGATGGGGCGGGTGCCGCGGATCATGCAGGACAAGCTCGGAAAACTGCACGGGCTGCTGAAGAACAAGGGATACGCCGAGGATCCGCAGATCCTGTTCGGCGCGGTCGGTGACGCCGACACGGACCGAGTTCCCCTGCAGGTGGGGCAGTTCGAGTCCGACAACCGGATGGACGAGCAGCTGCGGTCGATCCTGCTCGAGGGCGGCGGCGGGGGACAGAAGTCCGAAAGTTACGAGCTGGCGGCCTATTTCATGGCCGAGCACGTGGCGACTGACGCCTGGGACAAGCGCGGCAAGAAGGGGTACCTGTTCCTGATCGGAGACGAGCTGAACAAGGCGCGCCTGGCCGCCCGGCACATCCGCGCGGTGATCGGTGACCATGTGCGCCAGGATGTTTCGGTCGAGTCGATCTACCGCGAACTCGAGCGGCGGTGGCACGTGTTCTACATCCTGCCCGACCAGTCCTCGTACTACCGCGATCCCGAGATCGCCGAGCACTGGCGCGAACTGCTCGGGCAGAACTTCCTGAAACTCGATGATCCGGCCGCGGTCTGCGAATTGATCGCGCTCACCATCGGATTGGGGGAGGACCGGGTGGATCTGGATACCGGACTGGCCGATCTGCGTGATGTCGGGTCGAGCGCCGAGGCCGACGCGGTCGGACGGGCGTTCGGGACGACATCGGGACGGGCCCCGCGCGCGCTGCCGCCCGGTCGGTGATCGCGAAACAGGAAGGGGTGCGGTGATGTTCGGCGCGGATCATCTCGTCGTCGTCGATCTGGGCTTCGGTGACGCGGGCAAGGGCGCGACAGTCGACTGGTTGTGCTCGCCCGAGGCCGATCTCGGGGTGGCGGCGGTCGTGCGGTTCAACGGCGGTGCGCAGGCCGCGCACAATGTCGTGGTCGACGGTCGCCACCATACCTTCGCCCAGTTCGGGTCCGGGACCTTCGCCGGGGTTCCGACGCTGCTGTCGCGGCACATGCTGGTCGAGCCGATCGCGCTCGCGGCCGAATCCGAGCAGCTGGCGGCGCTGGGCGTCCGCGATCCGCTCGGCCTGCTCGCCGTCGACGGACGCGCCCCGCTGACCACGCCGATCCACATCGCGGCCAACCGTGCGCGCGAGGACGCGAGGGGTTCCTCGCGGCACGGTTCGTGCGGACGCGGCATCGGCGAAACGGCCTGGTACGCACTCGAACACGACGCGCCCACCGTCGCCGACTGTCGGGACCCGGCGGTGCTGCGGGCCAAGCTGGATCGGCTGGCGTCGCACTACGAGACGCTGATCGGACCCAGCGCGCACGGGTACGAAGCGGTCGAGGACCTGGTGGCGATGTACCGCGATTTCGCGCGGGCCGTCCGCATCGTCGACGCCGACGAACTCGCGCGCTCGGCGGGGCGCGGGCGGCTGGTGTTCGAGGGGGCGCAGGGGGTGCTGCTCGACGAGTGGCGGGGGCTGCACCCGCACACCACCTGGTCCACGGTCGAACCGCGCAACGCGCGCGCCATGATCCGCGAGATCGGCGGCACCGCCACGGTGCTCGGCGTCACCCGCACCTACATGACCCGCCACGGCGCGGGACCGCTGCCGACGGAAGCGCCCCTCGGCATTCCGGAACCGCACAACGGCACCGGGCACTATCAGGGCGAATTCCGGCAGGGGCATCTCGATCCGATCCTGCTGCGCTACGCCGTGGCGGTGTGCGGAGGTGTCGACGGGTTGGTCGTCAACCATCTCGACGTACCCGGAAGGCTGTATGCGGCAGCGGAATACGACACGGCCGCCGGTAAGGTGACCGAGCTGGTTCCCGGAACCTGGCGCGATCTCGAGCACCAGACTCGACTCACCGAGCAACTCTTCACCGCGACACCGGTGCTCGCGCCGATCGGCGACGACCCGGCCGCGTGGTTGGCCGAACGGCTGCGGGTGCCGGTGGTGCTGACCGGGCACGGACCGGACCGGCGGGACCGCGTCGACCGGCGGGGCCGATCCCACGATCGGATCGCACAGGGAAGAATCGTGGCGCAGGTGCCGTGAACCGCGGCATCGACGAGGCGACGGGCTCACGCCAGAGCCGCGCGAGGCAGGAGGGAGTGTCGTGGAGCAATCCGTGGTGTCGATCGATGTGGTGACCCTGCGCTGCTGGGACACCGACGGCGGCGTCCGCGTCGGCATCGCCCCCCGCGAATTCGAACCGTTCACCGGCGAACTAGCCCTGCCGGGCGTGCTGCTCGGCCGCGGTGAACGCCTCGCCGAGGCCGCCCGCCGCGCCGTGCACACCAAACTCGGCGTGCCGACCGAGGCCATCGGCGCGGTCGGCCAGCTCGTCACCTTCGACGAACCCCACCGCGACCCGCGCGGCCCGACCCTGGCCATCGCCATGTGGGCGGTCGTCGCCGAACACGAGGGCCCCGCCGACTGGGTCGACTTCGACGAGGTCCCCCCGCTGGCCTTCGACCACAACCTCATCGTCGACACCAGCCGCGCCCTGCTGGCCGGCCTGCTCTGGAAGGACCCCACTCTCACCCGCGCCCTCGCGGGCACCGAGTTCCCCGCCACCCGCGCCGTCGACCTGAGCACCTCCCTGCACGGCACCCGCCCCGACCCCGCCAACCTCAACCGCACCCTGGCCGCCATCCCCGGCCTCGAGCGGACCGGTGAGCGGCGCCGGGTCAAGGCGACCGGGCGCCCGGCGGTCGTGTGGGCCTTCGCCGACGAGACCTGACGCGCGCGGGCGATGTGACCGGGGATTCGGGCGGAAACGGCGCCCGTTCTACGGCGAAAGAGTGCCGCGGCGTGGTCGAGGCACTACCGTCGCAGGCCTGTGACCCCGGTGACTCGAACACCAGGTCGGTGCGGGGACTAAAGTTAGGGACCTGGGCGGTTGCCGCGGTCGACCGAGAGGCCCGACTGCGGCGTGAGAGGTGGTGGCATGACTCGGAACTTGGGCGAGGCGAAGGTTGGGCAGGAATCCGCCGGCGCCACGCCGAGCGACGGTGCCCAGGTGAACCCGGAACCGACCAAGCCCGCCAAGGCCTCACCCACCGCGTCGGTGCCGAGTTCGGCGTCGCGGCGGGTCCGTGCGCGGCTGGCCCGGCGGATGACCGGTCAGCGCGGGATCGCGGCGGTCAAGCCCGTCCTCGAACCCCTGGCCACGGTCCACCGCGAGCTGTACCCGAAGGCCAACCTGGCGCTGCTCCAGCGGGCCTTCGACGTGGCCGACGAACGCCACGCCAAGCAGTTCCGCAAGTCCGGTGACCCCTACATCACCCACCCCCTCGCGGTGGCCAACATCCTCGCCGAACTCGGCATGGACACCACCACCCTGGTCGCGGCCCTGCTGCACGACACGGTCGAGGACACCGGCTACTCGCTGCAACAGCTAGAGGCCGAGTTCGGGGTCGAGGTCGCCCACCTCGTCGACGGCGTCACCAAGCTCGACAAGGTCAACCTGGGCGCGGCCGCCGAGGCCGAGACCATCCGCAAGATGATCATCGCCATGGCGCGCGATCCCCGCGTGCTGGTGATCAAGGTCGCCGACCGCCTGCACAACATGCGCACCATGCGGTTCCTGCCGCCGGAGAAGCAGGCCAAGAAGGCCAAGGAGACCCTCGAGGTGATCGCGCCGCTGGCGCACCGCCTCGGCATGGCCACGGTCAAATGGGAGCTCGAGGACCTCGCCTTCGCGATCCTGCACCCCAAGAAGTACGACGAGATCGTGCGCCTGGTCGCCGACCGCGCTCCCTCGCGCGACACCTACCTGGCGAAGGTGCGCGCCGAGATCACCAACACCCTGGCCGCCTCGCGGATCAACGCGGTGGTCGAGGGCAGGCCCAAGCACTACTGGTCGATCTACCAGAAGATGATCGTCAAGGGCAAGGACTTCGACGACATCCACGACCTGGTCGGCATGCGCATCCTCTGCGAGGAGGTGCGCGACTGCTACGCGGCCGTGGGCGTGGTGCACTCGCTGTGGCAGCCGATGGCGGGCCGGTTCAAGGACTACATCGCCCAACCCCGCTACGGGGTCTACCAGTCGCTGCACACCACCGTCGTCGGGCCCGACGGCAAGCCCCTCGAGGTGCAGATCCGCACCCAGGACATGCACCGCACCGCCGAGTTCGGCATCGCCGCGCACTGGCGCTACAAGGAGACCAAGGGCAAGCACTCCGGTGACGCCGCCGAGGTCGACGACATGGCGTGGATGCGGCAGCTGCTCGACTGGCAGCGCGAAGCCGCCGACCCGGCGGAGTTCCTGGAATCGCTGCGCTTCGACCTGAAGTCGCCGGAGATCTTCGTGTTCACGCCCAAGGGCGATGTGATCACGCTGCCGCAGAAATCCACCCCGGTCGACTTCGCCTACGCGGTGCACACCGAGGTCGGGCACAAGTGCATCGGGGCCAGGGTCAACGGTCGCCTGGTCGCGCTGGAACGCCAGCTCGAGAACGGCGAGGTCGTGGAGGTATTCACCTCCAAGGCCCAGAACGCCGGCCCCAGTCGCGACTGGCAGAAGTTCGTGGTGTCCCCGCGCGCCAAGGCCAAGATCCGCCAGTGGTTCGCCAAGGAACGCCGCGAGGAAGCCCTCGAGAGCGGCAAGGAGCAGATCTCCAAGGAGGTCAAGCGGGTCGGGCTGCCGCTGCAACGGTTGATGAGCGTCGAGGCGATGACCGCCGTCGCGCACGAACTGCACTACAGCGACATCACCACGCTCTACACCGCCGTCGGCGAACACCAGGTCTCGGCGCACCACGTGGTGCAGCGGCTCATGGCCCAGCTCGGCGGGATCGGCGACGTCGAGAACGAGCTGGCCGAACGGTCCACCCCGTCGACCACGCCGGCCCGACAGCGCGTCACCGGCGACGCGGGCGTGCTCATCCCCGGCGCCCCCGGCACGGTCGCGAAGCTGGCCAAGTGCTGCACCCCGGTGCCCGGCGACGAGATCATGGGCTTCGTGACCCGCGGCGGCGCGGTGAGCGTGCACCGCACCGACTGCACGAACGCTGGGTCGTTGCAGGAACAGTCCGAACGGATCATCGAGGTCGAGTGGGCACCCTCGCCGTCCTCGGTGTTCCTGGTCGCCATCCAGATCGAGGCACTGGACCGCACCCGCCTGCTCTCCGACGTCACCAAGGTGCTCGCCGACGAGAAGGTCAATATCCTGTCCGCCTCGGTGGCCACCCACGGCGACCGGGTCGCGATCAGCAAGTTCACCTTCGAGATGGGCGACCCCAAGCACCTGGGCCACCTGCTCAACGTGGTGCGCAACGTCGAAGGCGTGTACGACGTGTACCGGGTCACCTCCGCCGCCTGACCCACACTCGGCCCGGGGCCGCTCGCCTTGCGCGAGTGCCCCGGGCCGACGTATGTTCGCGGGGTCGCCGAAAGTTTGCCGCGCGCAGCGGATTTGCCGGTGGCAGTGAAAGGGCCGACAAGGGCAGCGGTTGGGATAGCCGGAATCTGTTACGGTTTAGTGCGTTTCAACGCTCCACTGGTCAGCGGAAACGGACTGTGATGCGGAACGATACTGCTCGGTGCACGACACGGCTCACGGTGGCGCCTCGCGCGTTCACCGTCGCTGCACCCTCGCCTGTGGCAGGGGTACCCGGCGCGCCAGACGCTACACCCCCCGCGCCGTCGGCGCACGTACCGATCTCGGCGTGTCCGGTACTGTCCGCGTGCGGAACTCGGGGAACCGGCGAATCCGCGCCCGGCGCACCCGGCTTCGGTACACTGGGCGTTTGTGTCCAAAGTCCTTGTGCCGCACCAGATTTCGTGTTCGGTGCGCCGACTGTCCGAACTGTCGTCGGACTCATGAGCCGGTCGAAACCGACCGAACTCGTGTCATCCACGCGACCGGTCGGCGCGGTGCGCACGACCGTCATCGACGAGGTCGAACTCCTCGGTGTCGGCGCGTGGGTACGCTACGGGTACACCGCGCAGCGTGATCCCCACTCCCGCAGGGGAGTCGGCGCCGACGCGGCGAGTCCGGCCCGGTACGTGGGGGCGCGGTTCGCCCCGGCGGGCCGTGACGCGGCGCGGGTGACGGAAGACGGCAACGGCGCCGTTGATGGGTCCGATTCGCGTGGTTCGGGAATATTCACGAGCCCGACCGGCGCGTCTACGACACCCGGACCCTCGGGTGGGGGACAATTTCCGTTCGGGACAGGAGCCGATGGCGCCTCATCCGGCGGCGCGACGACTCCGCCTGCCGCGACACCCGAACCACCGCACCCACCACCCGTCCGTTCTCTGTGAACTGATCACCGAGAGGTTTTCGATGCGTACTGTGCCCGGCGCCGTGGAAAGGGGGGAATGTTGAAGTCGTACAACGAATTGTCGCGCTGGTACTCGGCGCTGGAGCCCGAGACCACCGACGTCCCCGCGCGCCGCGACACCGCCGAGCAGGGTGCGAGCGACGAGGAACCCTCCACAGCGCACACCGCGTCAGACGACTCGTCGCAGTCCCCGCCGGACACGGCAACCGATCCCGCGAGCGAGGCATTCGCGGTATCCGGGCACGGTGACGGTGAGGTAGTCGCATCGACCGCGCAGGTGGTCGAGCCGTCCGGGTCGCACGGCGGGCAGACCGAGACGGTGATCCCGTGGGCGGACCGAGAAGTCGCCGAGCGCGCGGGTGAGCCCACCGCACCGGAGGAGAAGGTCGACCCGTTCAGCCTCGCCCTCGACTACGAGCCGATCCCCACCACCGACCCGCGCGGCCGAGGCATCGAACTCCCCGCAGTCGGGCAGGAACTCACGGCTGAACGCCCGGACGCGGTCCCCACCGAATACGACAAGCGGCCGTCGCCCATCGAGCCCGAACCGGCCTTCGCCCACCCCACCGACGGCAAGCGCCCGTCGTCCGTCGAGCCCGAACCGGACGTCGCGCACTCGACCGACAGCAAGCGCCCGTCGCCCATCGAGCCCGAACCTCCCCTCGCACCTCCGGCAGAACTGGCCGCACGTCGGCGCAGTGACTACACCGGTGGGTGGTCGGACTGGGTCGCGGAGCCGGCGCCGGGTCCCGATGACGACTACGACGCCGAGCTCGTCCAATTCCCTTGGCCCGAGGCCGTCGACGACGACTACGACGACGCGCACGTGCTGGCCCCCTCCGGGAGTCTGCGTCCCGCCCGGACCGGGCAGCGGGTGTGGGTGGTGCTCGGGGTCGCGGTGCTGGTGCTCGCGCTCGTCGCCACCGGGGTGCTGTTCCTGCTGTTCGGGCGCGGCGGTGACACCGTCGAGCCCGACGACGCCGCACTGCGTTTCGCGGTCGGCAACGTCATGGCCGACACCACCGGCGCGTGCCCCACCGAGCGCACCGCCACCGTGGTGCGCAGCGCCGAACCCGGCGGCACCCAGTCCGGGCCCGACGCCGTGCTCGCCTTCCAACACGCCTACTACGTGACCCGATCGGGGGAGCTGGCGCGCGCCGTGGTCGCTCCCGACGCCACCGTCTCGCCGGCCGCCGTGATCCAGCGCGGTATCGACTCCATCCCGGTGGGGACCACCCACTGCGTGCGGATCACCACGGTCGCCCCGGGGCGGTTCACCGTGGAGGTCACCGAGTTCCGGCCCGCGGGCGCACCGGCCACCTACACCAAGCAATCGGTGCGGACCGCGCTGGTCGGCGATCGCACGCTCATCACGGGCATCGCGGCAGGGTAAGGAGAGGCGATGACAGACGACTGGAGCCGGTGGCTCGACGAGGCACCCGACGGGGACGACCCGACCCGAGATCCGGCCCCCGTGGTGCGGTTACGGCGCCGCGACACCACCCGCGGCGACGGCACCCGCAGGCCGATCCTGGTGGTCGGCGGCTGCGGCGGCGCGGGCACCACGACGACCGCGCTCGGCCTCGCCGCGGAACTGGCCGCCCTCGGCGCGACCACGGTGGCGGTCGACGCGACCGCCGCGGGCAGCGATATCGCCTTGCGCGGGGCCGACAAACACCTGCACCCGGTGAACCTGCAGTCGTGGGTCTACGGCCGCGGCGACGACGAACCGGCACCGCTGGAAGAGTGCCTGTCGCGCTCCACCTCCGGCTTCGGCCTGCTCTGGCGCGACGCGACCCCGCTGCGTCGGCGCGCGACATATCTCACTGTCGCGCGTGCGCTCGACACCGGCGGGTACACCGCGGTATACGACGGCGGCAATCCGATTGCCGGACGGCAACTGCGGCCGCTGCTCGACGACTCCGACATCGCGCTGGTACTCACCATTCCCGCGCGCGTCGACGCCGCCAACCGGCTGCGGGTGACCCTGGAATGGCTCGACGACCACTACGGTGACGACGGCGCGGGCGTGGTGGCCGATACCACCATCGTTGTCTCGCACCAGTATTCGCACGACGACTCGCGCGTAGCCGAGCATTTGCGCGAACACCTGTCCGGGTGGGTGCGCGAGGTCGTCGAGATTCCCTACGATCCGCATCTGGCGCGCGGGGAACTCGTGCGCCACGCCGAGCTGGCGCAGACCACGCGGTCGGCATATGGGAGCTTGCTCGCGGGGGTGGCATCATGACGGCAGCTATGAATCTTCGTCGTCGTCGAGAACCGGACGCCCCCGCCGGTGTAGTCGCGCCGCCCGAATCGCTGCGCGCCAAGATCTGGGAGCGACCCGTGCCGGGGGTGGGCCGGGCGCCGCTGGTGTGGCTGCTCGGCGCGCACGGCGGCTCGGGCACCACCACCCTGGCCCATGTGCTCGCCCCCGCCGCGGACGCGCGCGGGCGCTGGCCGGGGGTGTTCGATCGCGAATCCCCCTATGTCGTGCTGGTGGCCAGGGAGACCATCTCCGGGCTCACCCGCGCCCACGACCTGCTGCGCCAGCACCACGCCGGGCTCGCCGGTCCGTCGCTGGTGCTGGGCCTGATCACGGTCGCGGCGCGACCGGGTCGGATGGCGCCGGAGATCCGGCGCTACCGCGAGGTGGTCGGCTCACTGGCCGGGCACATGTGGCAGGTGCCGTGGTTCGAGGAATGGACCCTGGTGGAGTCCGACGTGCTGCCGGTGTGGTCGCCGGGCGACGAGGCGGCGGCGCGCAAACGCCGCCCCGACCCGCTCGACGAAGTACCGGTCGAGATCGGCGATCTGGGCACCGATGTGGTGGCCGCGATCAGGGCGAGCCTCGGCCCGCCCGCGTCCGCACAGGATCGACCATGAACACCGAGCGTATCCACGGTCGGTGGTGTACAAACGTGTGTCGGCGTCGAAGTGTTTGTGGCACAACACCTTTACTGTGGGAGAAAGGCACCCGATGAGCATGCTCCTCCTCGCCGTGCAGGACACGTACGGCACCGTGCTGGCCCAGGTCGGTAATCCGACTCCGGAAGCTCCCCCCGGCTCGGAGAAGATCCTGCAGCTGGTGCGATACCTCACCTGGTTCGTGCTGCTGTCGGGCATCTGCGGCATCACCTACGCGGGCGGCAAGTTCGCGTGGGAGCGCTGGACCGGCGGCGGGCTGGAATCGCCGAAGATGGTGGCGGGCGCCATGATCGGCGGCGTCGTCGCCACCAGCGCCGGCACGATCATGAGCGCGGTCATCGGTTAGTGATCACCGTGCTCGCCTACAAACAGATCCCGGCCGATGTGCTCGCGCCGCTGATGCAGTTGCTCAACTGGTTGCTGTGGTTCGTGCTGCTGTCGTGCCTGGCCTGGATGATCCTCTCGGCGGGTCGGCTGTGGATCGCGTTCCGCAGCGACCTCGCGGTCAACGACGCCTCACACGGTGTGCTGATGAGCCTGATCGGCGCCTCGGTGGCCAGTACCGCGTCGGCGACCGCGTTGGCCTTCCTGCCGGCATGAACTCCGCACGGCCCCACCCCCTCCGGTTATCGGTGACACCGGATGGTCGGTGGGCGGTGCGGTCCGCGTCGAGATTGTTGGGTTACAAAATTAACGAATATCGTCGGCACGACATCGTGATATCGGAGGCACCGCAGTGAGCGAGAAGGAGCCGGGCACGCGCGACCGCGCTACCTTCGGCATGATCGCCTCCGGTGCCCTGCTGGCCCTGATCCTGGTCGCGGGCGCGGTCGTGTACTTCAGCCGCGGCGGCGCCGACGAGATCGACAGTGGGCCACCGCCCGCCCAGGCCGCGGGCGGAACGGGTTTCGCCCAGCCCGAGGTCGATCTGCTCGGGCGCCGCGTGGACATCCCGAACAATCCGGCCGGACAACCGCTGGCCCAGGAACCGGGGACCCAGCGGCGCGCGAGCGACCCCGACTGGCTCACCGCCGCGCCCGCGGGCACGACGAAACCGCACGGCTGGCAGCGGGTCTACGGCGCGTCGGTGCCGTTCTCCACCTCCGACGGGCCATCGCGGATCGAGGACGGGCTGGCCGTCGGCTACGCGCGCACCCCCCAGGGCGCCGCGCTGGCCGCCGCCCAGATCACCTACCGGCTCAACGCGCGCCCGGCCGACCGCGACCTGTACGTGACCCAGTTGCGGGTCAGCACCGCGCAATTGGCCGCCTACGACTCGGCGCTGTCGGGGGACCGACTACCGAAGCAGCAGCCGGAGAAGGTCACGCGCTACTTCGTGGCCTCCGACGCGTTCAAGATCGACGACTACGCCGACGATCTGGCGATCGTGCGGCTGGCCTCCCGCGGCCCGGTCATCGATGGCAAGCAGCTCTATGCCGCCATGCGGATGATCGTGGTGTGGGACGACGGTGACTGGCGACTCAAGCCGTCGACAACAGCCAATACCCAGACCGAATACGTGGAATCGCTGGCGGGGTGGACGACATGGTGACGATCGAGGACAAGCACAGCCCGGATCGATTCCGCGCGGACCATCGAGGGGTGCCAACAATGCTGAGGCGGATCGTCACCATTCTCGCGGTGATGTTCACCGTGATGATCGCGACGCCGACGGTGGCCTACGGCCAGACCTACGGCTTCGACGAGGCATGCAACGAACTGCACGACACCCTCGACAGTGTCGCGATTCCCGGCGTCTCCCTCGGTGACGCGGCCTCGGCGGTCTGCAAGGCGGGCAACGCGGCGTCGCATCCCGGCCAGGCCGCCACCGCGGTCAAGGACAAGGCGTGGGAGTCCACCTTCGGCAAGGTGGTCGACTCGCTGATGAAGGGTCTCGGTGAGGCGCTGATCCTGGCCCTGACCTTCTGGATGAAGGTGCCCAACGAGGCGGTGAGCAACTCGGGCGAACTGTTCACCAAGATCAACGATTACACCTATCAGATACAGATCTTGTTGTTGATCGCCTCGGTGATCATCACCGGCGGGCGATTGGCCGAGGCCAGACGCGGCGCCGCGGTGAGCGAGGCGGCCGAGTCGTTCCGCCTGTTCGCCCGGGTGGTGTTCAGTTCGTGGATGTTGGGCGCGGTGGTCGTGGCGGGCACGCGCGCCTCGGACAAGTTCTCCGAGTGGATCATTCAGGACGCCACCGGCGGCAATGCCAAGAACATGGCCGAGCTGATGGTGAAAACCTCGAAACTGCAGGCGTTCTCGCCCGGTCTGGTGTTGATCATCGCGATCGTCGGCCTGCTCGGGGCGCTGGCCCAGATCGTGTTGGCGATCGTGCGCCAGGGTCTGCTGGTGGTCGCGGCGGGCGTGCTGCCGTTGGCCGCGGCGGCCTCGGCGACCGGGACCGGCAAGCAGTCGTATCAGAAGCTGGTCGGCTGGATCATCGCGTTCATGCTGTTCAAACCCGTGGCCGCGATCGTGTACATGATCGCGTTCACCACCGCGGGCCACGTCGACGAGACCACCGAGTCCGGCGGGCTGCCCAGCGGTGAGGACGCGCAGCGGATGCTGGTCGCGCTGGTGCTGCTGTGCAGCGTGGCGTTCGTGCTGCCGGCGCTGATGCGCCTGGTCGCGCCCGCGGTGGCCACGGTCGGTCAGGGTGGTTCGGGTCTGGTGGTGGCCGGTGGTGTCGGGCTCGGCGCGATGGCGCTGGGCGCGATCGGTACCAAGGCCGTGGCCTCGCGTCCGGTCGCCGCGCCCGGCTCGGCCGGATACTTCGCCGGTGGCGGTTCGGCGGCCGGTGGCAGTGGCGGCGGCGGTGGCGGCGGGCCGCGCCCGACCCCGCCGCCGCGAGGTGGTGGTGCGGCGCCCCCGGCGAGCAGCGCGAGTTCGGTACCGGCGGGCGCGCGCAATGTGGTCGCCGCGCGCACCGCGGCAGGCGGCGCCACCCGTTCGGATCAATCGATGGGCGATGTCGCCGGTGACCGCTGGTCCAACCGTTCACCCGACCTGGGCAGGAGCACGATTCCGCGATGACGACCTCACCGACGGACACCTACGAGCGCCGCTCGTACGGGCTGTGGCAGAAACCGCGCAGCGCGGGCCTTTTCGGGCTGCGCTGGGAAGAGACCGTGATCGGTTTCGTCGTGGTGATCACGGCACTGATCTGTGCGATGGTCGGTGGATTCAAGTGGGGCTTCATCGTCGGCGGGCTCGGCGTGCTGGTGATGCTGCCGCTGGTGTGGCGGACGGGGGGCCGTTCGGGCTATGAGACGGGACTGATGATGTTCAACTGGAGGCGCTCGCGCAACAACGGCGAGCACGTGTACCGCGGTGGCCGGTTCTCCCGGATCCCCGGCGGCGTCACGAAACTGCCCGGCCTGCTGGCGCCGTCGAAGCTCTACGAGGGCATCGACGCGGGCGGCTACCACTTCGGGATGATCCATCTGCCCGCGTTCGCGCAGTACACGGTGGTGTTGCGGGCCTGGCCGCAGGGCCACGAGGCCGTCGACCAGCCGGTGATCGACCGCTGGGTCGCGGCCTGGGGCACCTTCCTCGCCTCGGTCGGCCAGACCAGCGACATCGTGGCGGTGGTGCCGGTGATCGACACCGTGCCCGAGACCGGGAACCGGTTGCTCAACGAGGTTTCCACCATCACCCGGCCCGAGGCGCCGGAGCTGGCCCAGCAGGTGATGTACGAGCTGGCCACCGAATTGCCGCAGGAGCGGGTGCAATTGCTGCCCCGGGTGGCGATCACGTTCAAGGCCACCACCGCCGAACGACGCAAGAACCCGGCCGAGGAGGCCGTGGAGATCGGGCGCAGGCTGCCCGGGATCTGCGCGGCGCTGGCCGAGGCGGGGGTGCGCGCCCAGCCGATGTCGGCCGAGGAGGTCATCTCCTTCATCCGGCGCAGCTACGACCCGGCCTCGCAGGCCGATCTCGAGGTGGCCGCGGCCGATCCCGGTGGGCACGGGCTGGGTTGGGACGACGCGGGTCCGGTGTCCTACGACGAGAAGTGGGACCACCTGATCCACGACGGTGGGCGCTCGGTGACCTGGGAGATGGACGCCGCCCCCGAGGGCGCGGTGGACGAGCGGGTGCTGCAGCGACTGCTCGCGCCCAATCCCGAGGTGCCGCGCAAGCGCATCGCGATCGTCTACCGGCCGCACTCGGCCGCCGACGCCGCCGAGATCGTCGACGACGACTTCAAGAACGCGTTGGTCGCCCAGCAGAGTGAGCGCGGTGTGGTCTCGGCGGCGGCGACGCTGCGTGTGGGCGCCACCCAGCAGGCGCGCGAGGAACAGGCGCGCGGGCACGGCGTGACCCGCTTCGGCGCGCTGGTCACCATCACCGAACCGTTGCGCGGGGACCTGCCCCGCATCGAGGCGATCACCCGCGATCTGTCCACGCAGGCCCGGCTCAAGATCCGGCGCTGCTACCGCTACCAGTCCGCGGCGTTCGCGGCTTCGCTCGGATGCGGCGTGATCCTGCCCGAACACGCGACCATTCCGAAGGCATTGGCGGGGTGAGGCGACCATGGCACGCGACTACGAACCTCCGGTGCGCGACCGCGACGACATCGCGCTGCGCCCGGTCCACCGCCCGCCGCGCATCCGCGGCGAACGCGAGCCACGGCCCGCGGGGAGCGCGCCGCGCGTGAGCGAGGACGTGCTCGGCCTCGACGAGCGCACCGAACGCGACGCGCGCGAGAACGCGGCGCGGGACGCACGCACGGCCGAGGAGCACGCGGACGGTGAGCGTTCGCGCGAGGAGTTGCGCGCTGATCGGGGTCGACCGCCGGGTCCGCGCGGGCGGGTCCCCGCGGATCAGGGGCGGGCACCGCGCGGCGAGGAGCAGCGTCGGTCACGCGGTGACGAGGATCGTCGGGCGCGGGCGGACGAGGAGTCGCGCCGGGCTCGCGAGGATGACGGGCGGGGCTCGCGGGGCGCGGATCCGCGTCGGTCGCGGGCCGAACAGCGGCGGGTCGAGGAGGCGCGGCGACGGGCGGACGAGGCGTGGGCCGAGGAGGCGCGGGCGGCCGAGGTCGGGCCGGTTCGGCCTCGGCGCGAGGATCCTCGGCGTGCGGATTCGCGGCGGGGTGAGGTGCGCCGCGAGGAGGGACGTCAGCGTGGTGCGCCGCCCAAGCGTGGGGCCCGACAGCGGGGACTGCGTGCGCAGGACCACGGGCCTCGGCTCGAAGACGAACGGGGACAGGGTGATCCGCGTCGGCGGCAGCGCCCGGTCGAACCGAGACTGACCAAGAAGAAGCCGCGGCCGACCAAGGCGCTGCGACCCGACGAGGCCGCCGATCGGGCGATGGGCTCGGGGCGCTCGGCGAAATCGTCCAAGCCCGACCGGCGCGCGCAGTCGGGACCGCGTCTGCTCGACGACGCCACCCGCGCCCGCTACGAGATGATCGCGCGCGAGCAGTCGGGCCTGCGCGCGGCCTGGGCGACCTTCCGCATCCACACCGACGACCTGCGTCGCAACAACGCCCAGGCCCGCAACGAAGCCGTCGTCAAGGACGGATTCGACCGCACCACCGCCGAATTGACCGACCGCGGGTACTCGGGCGCGGGCGGCGGCAAGATGAACGTGGTGGGGCGTCCGGTCGAGTACCGGGCCACCACCGCCCAGGTCGCGGGCCTGTGGCCGTGGTCGGTCGGCGCGGGCGCGCCGCTGATCGGCACCCCGCTCGGCTCGCACCTGCACACCGGCGCCCCGGTCTGCTTCGACCCGATGAACTGGTTCATGCGCGGCAGTTTCATCACCGCGCCCAGCCTGTTCGTGCTGGGACTCAACGGTTTCGGCAAGTCCTCGCTGGTGCGTCGGATCGTGCTCGGCGGTATCGCCCAGGGCATCACCCCGCTGATCCTGGCCGACGTGAAACCCGACTACCGCAAGATGGTCGAACTCGTCGGCGGCCAGGTCATCGACCTGGGCTACGGGCACGGCAAACTCAACCCCCTCGCCGCAGGCGTGCTCGGCTCGGTCGTGCCGCTGCTCGAGGACAAGCCCGCCCTGCAACGCCAGGTGCTACAGGATCTGCGCGCCCGCCAGGTGACCTTGATCGCCGGCCTGGTGGAACTGGTGCGCGGCGCGCGCGTGGCCGACTTCGAGGAAACGCTCATCGCGACCGCGCTGCGAATCCTCTACCAGCCCGGCGGTTTCGCCCCCGACAAACCGCCGATCATGGAGAACCTCCTCGAGGTGATCGTCGGCGGCGGCGCCGAACTCATGCTCGACGCGGGCGCGGACAACCCCGACGAATACCAGAACGCCATCAAGGGCCTGCGGCGCTCGCTGCGCGCGCTCACCCAGGGCCCGTTCGGCGCGATCTTCAACGGCCAGACCACCGTGCCCATCGACACCAGCGCCGTCGCGGTGTGCATCGACGTGTCCCACATCCCCACCGGCGACAAGAAACTCAAGGCCGCGGTCATGCTGGCCTGCTGGGCCGACGGTTTCGCCTCCGTCGAGGCCGCGCACGTGCTGGCCGACGCCGATCTGGGCCCGCAACGCTACTTCCAGGTCGTGATGGACGAGCTGTGGCAGGTGCTCGGCCTCGGTGACTTCATGGTCGACCGGGTCGACGAACTGACCCGCCTGCAGCGCGGCCTGGCCACCGCGCTGATCATGATCAGCCACACCATCAAGGACCTGCAGGCGCTGGGTTCCGACGCCGCGATCGCCAAGGCCATCGGCTTCCTGGAACGCGCACGCGCCAAGATCTTCGGCGCGCTGCCCGCCGAGGAGATCAGCCGACTCGACTCCACCGTGCCGTTCACCTCCGCCGAACAGGAGATGGTGACCGGCTGGTCGGCGCCGCAAGCGCTCACCGGCGAGGCGCTCAAGCCCGGCCAGCAGCGGCCCTCACCGCCCGGCACCGGCAAGTTCCTGCTCAAGGTCGGCGAGGATCGTCGCCCCGGCATCCCCTTCCACATGGAGTTCACGGTGTCGGAGCGGGAGAGCGGAATCCACGACACGAATCAGCGGTTCAGCGAATTCGGAGACAACCCGAGGGGGCAGCGATGATGCCGCACCGGTCCTACCGCCGGGTCTCGCCCGAGGTCCGCAAGGCCGCCGTCGCCCAGGTCCGCGCGCTGACCGACACGATGCGCAGCGAATCGCAGGCGTGTCGGCTGGTCGCCGAGCAGATTGGCGTGCACGCCAACTCGGTGCGCAACTGGGTCCGCGCGACCCAGGACCCGAGCCTGGACCGGCTCGACGTCACCGCGCTGCGGCGCAAAGTGGCCCTGCTGCAACAACAGCTGGCCGCCGCCGCGGAGATGAACCGCACGCTCGCCGACACGCTCAACGAGTCCCGGCGCCGCACATGACCCCCGCCGCGTCCGGCGACGGTCGAGCCCGGCGCGGAACGCGGGGAGACCGGCGATGAACGTCCGCTCGCTCGTGCTGACGGTGATGGGGGCGGTGATCGGGCTGGTGGCACTGGTGCTGGTGATCGTGCTGCCCTCCTCCGACGAGTCCTGCGAGACCGGCGACGTGCTGGTCGGTTCCTCGGTGCCGACCCTGCCCGAACTCGGCGCCGACCATCGCGCCGACGCCACCGAATCCGTGGCGCCCTCGTCGAATCCGGCCGTCACCGGCACGCCGTCGCTGGCCGCCGGGGTCGGCCCGCTGCGGCGCACGCTGCCGCTCGAGGTCGGCACCTTCACCATCTCCGATGTGTTCGGTTCGCGCGGCGGCGACCACAAGGGCATCGACATGGCCGCCACCGACGGCACCACGATCTACTCGGTGTCCGACGGTCGGGTCGTGGCCGCCGGCGCCGCCTCGGGGTTCGGCAACTGGATCGTCGTCGATTCCGTCGACACCAACGGGCGCGCCTACTCCGCGGTGTACGGGCACATGTGGGACTCCGGCGTGAAAGTGCGCACGGGCCAGACCGTGACCGCCGGTCAGCCGATCGGGATGGTCGGTTCGGCGGGCGAATCCAGCGGCCCCCACCTGCATTTCGAGATCGTGCCCGGCGGCCGGTTCACCGGCGGCCGCCAGATCGACCCGATGCCGTGGCTCGACGGCGCGCCCACCCCGGATGTCGGTGGGGCGCGGGCCTTCTCGAGCGACCCGAACTGTGTGCGCGGCTTCGGCAGTGCGGGCGGGATGCTGGCCGACGGGAAAGTGCCCGCCGAGCTCGAGATCTGGTACCGCCGCGCCGGCACGGTGTGCCCGGAGATCTCCTCGTCGCTGCTGGCCGCGCAGGCCAAGCAGGAGTCCGGATTCCGGCGCGGGCTCACCTCGCCCGCGGGCGCGCAGGGCCTGGCCCAGTTCCTGCCGGGGACGGCGGTGAGCATCAATCCCGATGACGGCAAACCGTACGTCCTCGACGCCGACGGCAACGGCCAGGCGAGCGTGTGGGACGACGGCGACGCGATCATCGGCCAGGCCAGGTACATGTGCGCGATCGCCCACAAGATCGCGGGTTGGCTGGCCGCCGGGCGGGTTTCGGGCGACCTGGCCGCGCTCACCCTGGCCGGGTACAACGCCGGTGAGGGCGCGGTGCTGGCCTCGGGCGGCATGCCGAACCAGTACGCGGCGCACTTCTCCGAGACCCGGCCCTACGTCACCAACATCTTGTCGATGGAACCGCAGTACCGGGCGCCCGGCGCGCAGGGCCGGTTCACCCCGGGCGAGGGCAGCGACGGCGAACAGATCGTCGAAGCCGCCCACGACTGGCTCGGCACCCCGTACGTGTGGGGCGGCGGCGGACCGCAGGGGCCGAGCGGCGGCGGTTTCGACGGGCCGGGGCTGACCTCGGCGGCGGTGTTCGCGGCGTCCTCGGGCGCGGTGAGTCTGCCGCGCACCGCCGAACAGCAGTGGGAGGCCGGTCGGGAGGTCCCGATCGCGAGGGTGGCCGCCGGCGATCTGGTGTTCAGCGGCTTCGGGCCGAAGGGACCCACCCAGGTCGGCATCTACGCGGGCAACGGACAGGTGATCACCGCACTGGCGCCGACGAGCACCCGCGGCGGCAGCGGGGTCGCCGAGACTCCCATGCCCGGCGACGCACGGGCGAGGAGGGTGTTGTGAGCGCGCGAGCAGCGATAACCTGGTGGGACAGAACACGAATCCGCACGACACCGGCGGTGATGGCAGTGACCGTCCTGCTCGCGGTACCCGCCTGCGGCGGGGAGGTCACCGAGCCGAACCCCCCGGCCGCCCCGACCACCACCCGCCTGGTCGAGGCCGCGGTCGACCCGGCCACCCCCGAGGGTGTCGCGGTGGTGGCCCTGCGGGAGATCTACACCTGGAACCCCACCACCGAACAACCGGGATCATCGGTGCAACGCGCGCGAGAATGGCTGGGGCCCACCATGATACGTATGCTCGACAGTTCCGTCGGCACCACCGACACCCCGAAACCGTCACTGCGGTGGGCCGACTGGGCGCGGGCGAAAGCGCAGGTGCGCGCCTTCGCCTTCGCCTCCGGGGAACCCGCCCCGCCCAGCGCGGATCCCGCTGTCGCGCAATACAAGATCGGCATCGAACAAACGGTCGTCTACCCCGACGGCCGCACCGAAGAACTACCACCGAGCACCGTGATCGCCACGGTCGTGCGGACCCCGCTCGGCTGGCGCCTCGACGCCTTCCGCTGACCACCCACTCACCACGTCCCAAGGAGGCACGCCGTGGCGAAGAAGAAAGTGACGGACCCGGCCGCGGTCGGACCCGACACGACACTGATCATGATCGTGTTCGGCTTCGCGGTGGTGGCCACCCTGGCGGTGGCCCTACACCTGGGCAACGCGCTGGCCGTTGTGCGCCAGGACATCCCGCTCAACCCGATCGCGGTGATCGCCGACCTGGCCAGGGGCAAGCTCGTCTGGCCGCGGTCGTCCACGGTGATCGTGCTGCTCGTCGTCGGCTCGGTGATCGCCTACGTGGTGCTGCGCAAGCAGTTGCGCAAACGCGCGGTCATCGGCCGTCTAGCGATCGACGACAAGGCCGATTACATGGGCAGCGGGAGCGCGATCGCCTCGATCACCGAGGCGGGGGTGCGGGAGAAGGCGAGAATTCTCGGTGTCGAACTGCTGGCCGACGACGCGCCCGGTGTGCCGATCGGGGTCGCTGTGGCTGACGGAACCCCGCTCTACGGTTCCTATGAGGACCTGCACCTCGATATCTGGGGACCCCGGCAGGGCAAATCCAGCTCGCGGGTGATCCCGGCGATCCTGTCGGCGATCGGGCCGGTGCTGGCGACGTCGAACAAACGTGATGTGGTCGACGCAACCCGTAACGTTCGAGAAGCCAAGGGCAGCCCCACATTCGTCTTCGACCCACAGGGCGTCGCCGGTGAACGCGCGACCTGGTTCTGGGATCCGCTGGCCTGGGTCAACCCGCGTGCCGAAGGCTGCGAAATGCGGGCCGTACGGTTGGCGGGCCACTTCGCCGACGCGGAGATCGGCGGCGGTACCGACGACGGCGACAGCTTCTTCGGACCCGAAGCCGAGGATCTGCTGGCGGCACTGTTTCTCGCGGCCGCCGTCGCGGGCAAGCCGATCACGCAGGTGTGGGAATGGGTGACGAGCCCGCAGAACAACGAGGCGATCCAGATCCTGCGCGATGTCGGCCACCACTACCTCGCCTCCGGTTTGGCCATGCAGTACAACGCCGAACCGCGCACCAAGGGCGGCACTTTCTCCTACGCCAAGAAGATGATTCGCTGCCTGCAGCTGTCGAACATCCATGCCTGGATCACGCCGGGCAGCGACTCCCGCCGTCAGTTCGACGAACTCGAGTTCCTCGAGAAGAACGGCACCCTGTACTCACTGTCACTGGAAGGGCGCGGATCGGCGGCCCCGCTGGTCAGCGCGCTGACCGAAGCGGTCATTGATGTGGCCATGCGCAAAGCGTCGCGATCCTCGGGCGGTCGCTTGCCGATCCCGCTGCTCGCGGTGCTGGACGAAGCCGCGAACGTCGTTCGCTGGAAGGACCTGCCGAAGCAGTACAGCCACTTCGGCTCGCGCGGCATCGTGGTGATGACGGTGTTGCAGTCATGGGCCCAGGGCGCGCGCTGCTGGGGTGAGGACGGGATGAACGCCCTGTGGTCCGCCGCCAACATCAAGGTGCTCGGCAGCGGTGTCGACGACATGGCTTTCCTGCGTGACCGCTCCGAGGCGATCGGTGAGTACGACTCGATCTCGTCGTCGATGTCGCAGTCGGGCAACAGCAAGAGCTACTCGCGCTCGTTGAGCTCCTCGGTGACGTTCACGCCGCAGGGCTTGGCCACGTTGCCGCGCGGTCGCGCGGTCGTGTTCACCTCCGGTCAGCCCGCGGTGCTCGTGCGCACAGTGCCCTGGTGGGAGTCCGAGTACGAAGCCGTTGTCAAGGCGTCCATCGAGGACAACGATCCGACCCGCAAGACGCGGATCGATGATCTGTTCGGGTCGCCTGCCCTAGTGAAATCCACCCCGCCGGATGAGATCGGTGAAATCGAGGAGGTCAAGCCACTGTGAGCGACGATATTTCGAGTACGGACCGGCCGTCGGCGGTCTATACCGGCGTGACCGAGTTCGTGGGTGAGTACCTGAGCCAGCTGTACCAGCGGCAGGTCACCGACATCAGCGACACCGTGTGGTGCCCCGAGTGGTGGCGCCACCCGGAGGCCGCCGTGCGTTTGGACGCGCTGTGGCAGGCCTGGGAGTACTACCGGATGAAGGGCGGTCCCGGAATCAGCGTGTGGTTCCTCGAACACGCCGACCCACACATGAGCAAGCTGTTCGACCCGCGCGGGCCGTTCAAGTACTGCAGTGTGCGCAACGGCCACAAGGAGATGCTGTCCTCGTTGCCGTTGAAGACGCCGGACCTCGAGCAGTGGAACGAACCGGAGAACGGACTCTGGGACAAGAGTGGACGGTTCACCGCCTAGCGGTGCGTCCGAGAGCTCGGCGGTATCGGACTCGTGCCGCCGAGCTCAGCGCCGGGGGTCGATCCCGCGCTCGATGCCCAGCTCGATCCCGAGCTCCGGGCCGCGCGCGCGCACCTGGGGAGTGCGCACCGCCGCGTCACGCAGGCGGATCGCGTCGTCCGGTGAGATGCCGTGGCCCATTTCGACCAGCATGCGCACCTGGCTCAGTTCCGGGGCGACGCCCGCGCGCTGCAGATGGGCCGCGATCGCGGAACGCCGCTCGGTGGAGTCGTAGTTCGCCGCCTGCGCGACGCCGCTCGTCGCGAACGGGGACCCGACGTCCTTGTGGAGGCTGATTCCGCGCGTTTCCACCCCTCGCGCTTCGAGACCGCGCGACTCGATCGTCCGCGGACTCAGCGACATCATCTCCTTGAGTTCGAGATTGCGCGGATCCTTGGCCTTGAGATCGCGCGCCTCGCGAATCTGCAACTCGCGCGCTTCCTTCATCTTGGCCTCGATCGCCTTCGCGCGGGACTCGGCCTCTTTCTGGCCGTGTTCGCGCGACTTGAGGGCGACCAGGGTGGCCATCTGCAGCATCGTGCGCATCATGGACGCCGTTTCGCTGCCGATGTCGTCGAGTTCCGCCATGACTGCTCCCCGATGCTGCTGTGGAAGTGGACATCTGAGCCTACCGCGCGAAGGATACGGTGCGATGTCGGGCGCGGCGCGTCGGTGGGGGAGAACGTTCGGCGGACGGCGTCGGATTCGGACGAATCGTAGGGTTGCCTAGCCTGATGATGATCTTCTTCGCATGTCGGGGGCCCAAAAGCGGAAAACGGCCCGGACACACGAGCGTGTCCGGGCCGTTTCCTTGCCGAGAAAGCGGTGTCAGCCCACCTTGACGGAGTTGAACGAGATCGGAATGGCGGGGCCGCCGTCCTGGGCGCCGCCCTTCACGCCGCCGCCCGCGACCTTGTCCAGGGTGGCCAGACCGGCGTCGTCGATGGTGCCGAAGATGGTGTAGTTCGGCGGCAGCTGGGTGTCACCGAAGACCAGGAAGAACTGGCTTCCGTTGGTGCCCTTGCCCTCCGGCGAGATCCCGGCGTTGGCCATCGCGATCACGCCGCGCTGGTAGTTCACCGGCTGCTGCAGGGCCGGATCGTTGAGCGGGTACAGGTCGGTCGGGTACTCGTTGTCGAAGCTGTAGCCGGGACCGCCCTTGCCGGTGGCCGTCGGGTCACCGCACTGCAGGATGCCGAAGCCGGGGGTGGCCACGATGCGGTGGCAGCTGGTCTTGTCGAAGTAGCCCTGGCTCGCCAGGCTCACCAGCGAGTTGACCGTGCAGGGAGCCGCGGCGCTGTTGAGCGACAGGCCGATCGGGCCCTGGGTGGAGTCGATCGACACCTTCACCTCGGGGCCGTCGGTGGCGACCGAGGTCGTGGTCGGCGCGGTGACCGGCTTGGCCGAGGGCTCCTGATCGGCCGGGTAGCCGCAGTCGACCGTGGCGGGCTTGGCCGCGGGCGGCGGCGGGCCGGGGATGTCGAGGGGCGTGTTGACGAACTGGGTCGTCGGCACCGCCGAGGACGATTCGGCGTTCGTGTCGGCCTCGTCGCCGCCCTTGGTGAGGAAATACACCCCGGTCACCGCGGCCGCGACGACGATCACACCCAGTACCGAGCCCGCGATCGTCAAGCGCTTGCGCTTCTTCTCCTGCTCGGCTCGTCGTGCCAGCTGGCGTTCCAGCTTGCGCTTGGCCGCCGCCCGTCGCTGTTCGTTACTCGGCACTACCGCGTTCCTCCCGTGTTCGTCAGGTTCGGTTAGAGGGTAACCGGTTGGACGCGAGGGGCGCCCGTGGGGAAAACTGGACCATCGTGACCAAGACCAGCAGCTTCACCGCCCCGAAGGGGGTCCCGGATTACCTGCCGCCCGGTTCGGCCGAGTTCGTCGCCGTTCGCGACGGCTTGATCCACGCCGCCCGCCTCGCCGGGTACGGGCACGTCGAGCTGCCGGTATTCGAGCAGACCGCCCTGTTCGCCCGCGGCGTCGGCGAGTCGACCGACGTGGTCAGCAAGGAGATGTGGACCTTCGCCGACCGCAACGGCGAGAGCTTCACCCTGCGCCCCGAGGGCACCGCGGGCGTGATGCGCGCGGTGATCCAGCACGGTCTGGACAAGAGCGGCCAGCTGCCGGTCAAACTGGTGTACGCGGGCCCGTTCTTCCGATACGAGCGCCCGCAGGCCGGTCGCTACCGCCAGTTGCAGCAGGTCGGCATCGAGGCCATCGGGGTCGACGATCCCGCGCTCGACGCCGAGGTCATCGCCATCGCCGACGCCGGCTTCCGGTCGCTGGGCCTGGACGGTTTCCGCCTCGAGATCACCTCCCTCGGTGACGAGACCTGCCGCCCGCAGTACCGCGAACTGCTCCAGGAATTCCTGCTCGGCCTGCCGCTGGACGAGGAGACCCGCCGTCGCGCGCGGATCAACCCGCTGCGCGTGCTCGACGACAAGCGACCCGAGGTGCGCGAGCTGACCGCGAACGCGCCGCTGATGATCGACCACCTGTCCGAATCGGCCAAGGCCCACTTCGACCAGGTCCTGGCCCACCTCGACGCGCTCGGCGTGGCGTACGTGGTGAATCCGCGGATGGTGCGCGGCCTGGACTACTACACCAAGACCACGTTCGAATTCGTGCACGACAAGCTCGGCGCCCAGTCGGGCATCGGCGGCGGCGGACGCTACGACGGGCTGATGTCCGAACTCGGCGGCCAACCGCTCTCGGGCATCGGCTTCGGGCTCGGGGTCGACCGCACAGTGCTCGCACTCGCGGCCGAGGGCAAGTCCGCGGCCGATCCGGCGCGCTGCCAGGTCTTCGGGGTGGCGCTCGGCGACGCGGCCAAGGCGCGGATGGTGGCGTTGGCGGGGCAGTTGCGCGCCGCCGACATCAGTGTCGACCTGGCCTACGGCGACCGTGGGATGAAGGGCGCGATGAAGGGCGCCGACCGGTCGGGGGCGAAGTACACCCTCGTGCTCGGCGATCGCGACCTGGCCGAGAACACCGTCGTGGTCAAGGAGATGGCCAGCGGTGAGCAGCGGCCGGTGGCGCTAGACGAGGTCGTCGGCGTGCTCGGCGAAGCGCTCGGGCGCTAGCCACTCGGCTGCCCCGCCGGGTGCGGCGCGGTAATCTGACCGCGCCGCACGCCGGGTGGGCCGGCGGAGGTGGAGAGGGACATCGTGGACGGGCAGTCGGCGGCCAACCAACCGGTCGGAATCGACCTGGTCGCACCCGAGGTGTTCGCGCCGATGTTGCGCAGGCTCGCGCTGGCCGCATTCGGCGTCGGGGTCGGCGCCACCCTGCTGGCGGCGGTGTGGCTGAGCTGGCCGGTCGCGATCCTGATCGGTCTCGCCGTCGCGGTGCCGACCATCGCCTACGTCTTCGCGTTCGCGCGGCGACGGATGTGGTTGAGCGGCACGGTGATCCGCGCGCACCGGCTGCTCGGCGAGCGCACCTTCGACATCGCCACCGCCACCGGCGTCCAACTGCTGGTCTACCCGGGACGGCTGCGGCGCATCGTGTTGAAGCTCAGCACCGACACCGACACCCAGCTGGTGCCGCTGGCCATGTACACCGACGCGGGCAGCGGTCGCGAACTGCACCTGCTCGGGCTGCGCAAGCTCGCCGACGCGCTCGCCGCCAGCGAACTGGTCGCCGCGATCGCGATCTCGGAGGTGCTGGTCCAGCAACTGCGCGCCGAGGCCCGCGATGCCGCGCTCGGGGAACGTCCGCTGTATCGCGCGGTCCAGTCGGCGCCGACCACACCGGGGGTGGCGCCGGTCGCGCTGACGGATTCCGAAGTCGCCGCGCTGTCCTGAGATGCTCCTGACGTGCGGGGTGACCGGGTGCTGCCGCCGCGTCGACCGGGTTCTCCCTGGTGACGCGTCGTCCCTTCGGTCCGCGACGATCGGCGGCAGGTCCCCGGCGTCTGCCGTGATCGAACCGGTCCGTCTGTGCCACACCGGTCCGAAGGGCGCGTGGGATCGCCGCCACCACCGGCAACGCTGGCCGTGTCGGTTCGAGCTGTGGGTCGATGGGGGCGGTGCGTGGACTTCAAGCGAACAGGGCCAGTTGTGGGTCGATCGGGGCGGGTCGGGGTGGCGTGGGGGTGGTGGGGCCCTGGGTCTGGCGTAGGCCGTGGTGGGTCAGCAGTGGGTTCACGCGTTCGCGTAACCAGTCCCGGTACAGGGTGGTGACATTGCCGCCGCGCGGATAGAGCTGGCGGTAGCGGCGCATCAGGGCCGGGTGCTCGGCGGCCAACCAGGTGAGGAACCAGTCCCTGGTGGGCCCGCGCAGGTGCATGGGGAAGGCCATCGCGCTGGTGGCGCCCGCGTCGGCGATCGCGGCGAACAGGGCCTCGAGGTGGGCCCGGCTGTCGGTGAGGCAGGGGATGATCGGGGCGGCCATGACATGGACGGTGAAACCCGCGTCCGACAGGGCGCGGACCAGATCCAGGCGGGCGCGCGGTTCGGGCGTGCCGGGTTCGAGGCTGTGGTGCAGGTCGGGATCGAGGATGGCGATCGACACCGCGACACTCACCTCGACCGTGCGGGCGGCCTCCACCAGCAGCGGCAGATCGCGGCGCAGCAGTGGACCCTTGGTGAGAATCGAGAAGGGCGTACCCGCGTCGGTCAGGGCGCGAATGATGCCGGGCATCAAGCGATACCGACCCTCCGCGCGCTGGTAGGGGTCGGTGTTGGTGCCCAGCGCCACCGGCTCGCGCTGCCAGGACCGGCGGCCGAGCTCGCGGCGCAGCACGGCCGCGATATTGGTCTTCACCACGATCTCGGAATCGAAATCCTCGCCCGCGTCGAGGCCGAGATACTCGTGGCTGCCGCGCGCGAAGCAGTAGCGGCAGGCGTGCGAGCAACCGCGCATCGGGTTGATCGTCCAGGCGAAGGGCAGCGCGGAGCTCTCGGGCATCTTGTTCAGCGCGCTCTTGCACAGCACCTCGTGGAAGGTGATGCCGTCGAACTCGGGGGTGCGGACCGAACGGACCAACCCGGCCCTGGTCAGGCCGGGTAGTGCGCCGTCGTCGGCGTCGAGGGTCTGGGCTTGCCACCGCACCCCCCTAGTCGAACAGGTGTTCGAGTTCGTGTCAAGCGCGGCGCGCGGTTTGCAGGAAGTCGACCAGATCGGCGATCGTCTGCGGGGTCGGGCGCGGGTGGTAGCCGAGTTCGCGTTCGGCCTTGCCGTGATCGACGATCGGCGCCGAGATCAGCGCGCCCAGTGCGGCTTTGGACACGATGTCGGAACCGAGACGTTTGCCGATCGGCTCGAGCACCGGCAGTAGCGCGCCGAGCAGCTTGGCCGGGATGGCGAACCGGGGGCCCGCGGCACCGGTGCGGGCCGCGGCCTGGCGGCACAGGTCGATCATGGTCGTCATCGTGCCGCCGAGCAGGTAGTTCTCGCCCGTGCGGCCCTTCTCCCCGGCCAGGATCAGGCCCTGGGCCACGTCGCGCACGTCGACCAGGTCGAAACCGCCGCCGATCATCACCGGAATCCGGCCGCGCATCGCCTCGGCGGCGGTGCGGTTGAGGCGCGAGAGGCGTCCCGGGTGGTCGGCGGGGCCGAAGACGCCGGTGGGATTGACGATCACCGCGTCGAGTCCGCGCTCGATCACCGGTCGCAGGGCCAGCTCACCGGCCCATTTGGAGCGGTCGTACACCGGCAGTCCCGGTTCGTCGGACCGCGCGGAGGTCTCGTCGATGTGTCCGCCCGCGCGGTACTGGTCGAAGGCGTGGATGGAGCTGGTGTGCACGAACCGGCGCACGCCCGCGTCCAGGGCGGCCTCGGCGGTCACCCGCACGCCGTCGGTGTTCACCCGCCACGCGAGATCGTTGCGCTCGGCGAGGGTGATCAGCGCGACCAGGTGGTAGACCACCTCGGTCTCGGCCAACGCCGCGCGCATCGACGCGGGGTCGAGGACGTCGCCGTCGACCCAGGTGACGGCCGGATCGTCGAGGGTGGGGGCGGCTCGGTCGATGGCCACGACGGTGTGGCCGCGCTCGACGAGCAGCGGGATCAGATTGGTACCGAGATAGCCGGCTGCGCCGGTCACTGCGACCTTCATGGGGCGAGGATATAGAACATGTTCTAGTTTTGACAGGGGATCGGGCCCGCGGAATCGGGGACGACTCGAAAACTGTCGTGGTGTTCGGCTATATTCGGACCCACTCGTCATCGGGTGGTCGCGTCGGGAGTTTCGCGATCGCCGATCGCGGGTCAGGGCAGCCATTTTCACAACGAGTTGGGGGGATTCGCATGACCGATCTCTCGGTGCAAACAGACGGCGTCGCGGCCTTCGCCGCGACGAATGCCGCGGTCGCCAGTCAGGTCGCCTCGGGCGCCATCACCGACGCCGCGGGCAATGTCGCCGCGATGACCCCGGTGTTCGGGCTCATCGGCGCCGACTACCTGGCCATGTTCGCCGCCGCGCAGGCGTTGCAGGCCAAGGACATCAACGATCTCTCGGCCCGGTTCAGCTCGCTCTCGGACGCCGCCTTCAAGTCCTCGGTGACCTTCGAGACGACCGACATCGACAATGCCGCCGACATCGCGCGCCAGGCCGCCGGAATCGGCGGCGCGGTATGAAGCCGTTGAGCGCCGACGGTGGCGTCATCGCCCCCGAGTCCCCGATGGCCACCGCCGACGCCGCGACGGCCTCGGCGCTGGGTGCGGTGCCGGTCGAAGCGCCCGCGTTCCCCGACGTGTCGCTGATGCAGATGCCCGAGGATGTGGCGGCCGGCGAGGAAGCGGTCTTCACGCTCGCGCAGAAGATCACCGACGAGGTCGGCGGCAGCCCGATGGCCCCGGCCGGCCTCGGCGGGTTGGGCGGCCTCGGCAACGGATCGGTACTGCCGCAGGACATCCTGGCCGGGATCTCCGAGGACGCCTCCTCGGCGCTGGGCGGCGTGCAGGCGCAGATCGCCGACGCCGCCGCGCCCGCCCTGCTCACCGCGCAGACCGCGTTCGACCAGGCCAAGTCGGCGCTGAGCGGCACCTCCGGCGGTGGCGCGGCCACCGCCGCCAATCCGGCCGCCGCCGCGACGACGCTGACCGAAGATCCGGTCACCGCGCTGCTCAACGGGCTGTCACTCCCTGCGCTGCCCGGCATCGAGTCGCTGTTCGAGCCGCTGCTGCAACTGCTGAGCAGCTTCGGCACCGGCGTATTCAGCTCGCTCGACCCCACCACATTGCTGAGCAACTCCTCCGCCGTGATCGACCAGGCGATGAGTCTGGCCCAGGGCGGCGTGAAGACGGTGCAGCAGCTGTGGGAGGGCCAGGCCGCCGACGCGGCCACCAATGCCAGCCAGACCGCCCAGGTCCAGGGCGACGAGACCAGCCAGCGCGGACTCGATATCGCCGCGCTCACCCAGCAGGCCGCCGCCGTCGTCCAGTCCGGCAACACCCAGCTGTCCACGATCGCCAGCACGTTCGCCGCCCAGGCGGTCGCGCTGGCGCCCACGATCATGCTGCCGCCCACCCAGGCGGCGCTGATCGGACTGGCCACCCAGCATCTCGGTGAGGCGGTCACCGTCGTCAACATCACCCGCGGCCAATTGGCCGGGCACACCGCCGAACTCAGCGGTGTGGTGCAGCAGCTGGTCGGGTCGAGCGGGCTGCCCTCGCCCGACGAGGTCCTCAGCGCGGTGTCGGAGAACATCGGCGAACCGCTGCTCACCCAGGCGCAGGACGCGATCTCCGGCGGCGGCGACAATACTGCCGCAGCCAGCGCGAATCCGGCCGCCACGGCCAATCCCGGCACCACCACCCCGTCGGGCCTCGGCTCCGGCGGATCGGGTGGCGGCGGTGGCGGTGCCGCGCTCGGCGCACTGGGTACCGCGCGCGGCGGCAGTGGCGGTGGCGGTGGTGGTGGCGGCACCCCGAGCGCCGCGACCCCGAAGGTCACCGCGGCCGTGCCGGGAGCGGCAGTGCCCGCCGGTCGCGCGATGGCGATGGGCGGCATGGGCAATACGATGGCCGCCGGTTCCAGCGGAACGTCCGGGATGATGGGCGGCGGCGCGGGTGCCGGCGCCGGTCGTGGCGGCAACAACGACGAAGAACACGGTCGTACCGTGCAGCCGTACCAGAGTCGCACCGGCAACGACGATCTCACCGGTGCGCTGGGCGAGGCCACGCCCGATGTGATCGGCGCGGTGCACCCGGACGAGCGCGATGTCGAGGAAACGTCCGCGGATCGGTTCTGACCGAACGGGGTTCGCCGATGCGCTCGGTGAACCCCGGTCCTCGGTCGTCGAACCCCGGTCCTCGGTCGTCGCCGGGTGGTCGCGAAGCCGATCCAGGGTGCGCGGATTCGCTTCTGGTCCGACCGGTGAAGCTCAGCCCCGGAACTGGGTGTCGGAGCTGAGCTTCGAGCGGATCAGCTCTTGAAGGCGTCGATCAGCTTCTTGTACAGATCGGTGAAGCGCTTGCGCGCGTCCTTCTGCTCCGCGTTGAGACCGTCGGCGGCATCGGGGGAGTAGACCACCAGGTGGGCGTCGTCGGTGGGATCGTCGGGCATCAGGTCGATGATCTGGGTGCCACGGTTATCGCCCGCGGGCAGCCCGAAGTCGATGTCCTTCAGTGCGTTGATCTCGTCGCGCGCGGCGGAGATCACGTCCTCGGCGACCTTGCCGGTCACCTTCTTCGGCGGGTTCTCGGGCTTGCGGTCCTTGCTCGCCGCGTCCGGCATGTGCACCGCCTTGCCGTCGGCGAACACCTGCAGCACCGGGCGCAGATCGGTGCGCTGCGACCAGCCGTCGGGGATCGTGGTCAGGCTCAGCAACGGCAGTGGCGCGGGCTCGGCGTGGGCCAGCGCGCTCGCGCCGGTCAGCGTGAGCGCGCAGACGAGCAGGCCGGTGATGGTCGGGCGCATGGATTCCCCTCGGTCGAAAGACGATGCGTCGGTGTCGCGTTCGGCGCTCAGCGTAGCCCGGTCGGGTTGTCGAGGTCACGCGCGGAATAGGTGTCGCAGGACTGGACCGATCCGGTGCGGTAACCGACCAGGAACCACTTCTGGCGCTGCTGGGAGGACCCGTGCGTCCAGGACTCGGGGTTGACCCCGCGCCCGGCCGCCCGCTGGATCCGGTCGTCACCCACGGCATTGGCCGCCGACAGCGCGTCGCGGATGTCGGTGTCCGACAGCGGGTTCAGGAAGGGCGCGCCGCCGCCGGGGGAGGGCTGCTTGTCGGCGAAGTGAGCCCAGAGCCCGGCGTAGCAGTCGGCCTGCAGTTCGGTGCGCACCGCGCCCGAGGTCGCGCCCTGCGGGTCGCGCTGCGCCTTGCCGATATCGCCGAGCTGGTTCTGGATGTGGTGGCCGATCTCGTGCGCGACCACGTACTCCTGCGCCAGCGGGCCCCCGCTCGCCCCGAAGCGATCGGTCAGCTCCTGGAAGAAGGCGGTGTCGAAGTAGGCGGTCTGGTCGGCCGGGCAGTAGAACGGGCCGACATCGCTGGTGGCATTACCGCAGCCGGTGTTGATCGCCCCGGTGAACAGCATCACCTCGGGCTTCACGTACTGCTTGCCCGTCTGCTGGGGCAGTTGCACCGACCACACCGAGTCCAAGCTCAGCGCCGTCGCGATCACCCGGCAGTCCACATACTTGTTCGCGTCGGCGCCGGTCTTGCAGTGCGCGGTGTTCCCCGCCTGGGCAGGCTGCGAGACCTGACCGCCGCCCCCGTCCCCGCCGGTGATGTCCACCCCGAGCAGCAGGCTGATCACCAGCAGGATCAGACCACCCGCACCACCACCGATGGCCAACTTGCCACCCATCCCGGGCCCACCACCCGACGATGCCCGATTGGGATCGATCTGCATACCTTCGTTGAAGGTCATCGCCGTCACTCTCTATGTCTCGTCGCTCACGCAGGCGCTCTGTGCAGAACAGCTTGACACACACACGGCGCTACCGGTTTTCCGTTCCACGCTCGTGTTCCCACCAGCGCGACGAACCCCACCGACAGCCCATCCGACTGCCCGAAATGACCGTTCCGTGTCTGTTGCCATGCCGACGATCTTCACCAGGAGGCGGGAAGTGCTGGTGTTGGAGTTCACGGCACCGGGAAGCGTCCCCGCGCGGATACCGGTCCCCGACGCCGAATGCGCCGCTGCCGCGGTCCGTCGTCGGATCCATCGGTGGGCACAGCAGTCGAGGTGGCGTCGACCGTCGGGCAGCGGTTGGCGGAGGGGCGAATAGGCGAGCGGGTCACTCGTGGGGAGTCCCTGCGGGTCTCGGTGGACGACCCGGTCGGGAACGGTGGCAGGTGTCGGGCACCTGCGCACGCCCGCAGGATTGTCTCGATCGGTGTGGGGTGCGCGCGGGTCGATATCGGTTCGAGGTGGGGGTGGGGGTGTGACTACGATGGTTGTGCCGTGCGGTTCTTCGCGTCGGCGTGAAACCTCGTCGAAAGGAATACCGTGCTGCGCACCCACTTGGCTGGTTCGCTGCGAAGCGAGCACGCCGGTCAGACCGTCACCCTCACCGGCTGGGTGGCGAGGCGTCGTGACCATGGTGGCGTGACCTTCATCGATCTGCGCGACGCCTCGGGCGTCTCGCAGGTGGTCTTCCGCGAGGGCGAGGCGGCCGAGCAGGCCCACAAGCTGCGCGCGGAATTCTGTGTGCAGGTCACCGGTGTGGTGGAACGGCGGCCCGACGGCAACGAGAACCCGGAGCTGGCCACGGGCCAGATCGAGGTCGACGCGAAGGAACTGGTGGTGCTCAACGAGAGCGCGCCGCTGCCGTTCCAGCTCGACGAGACCCCCGGCGACGAGGCCCGCCTCAAGTACCGCTACCTCGACCTGCGCCGCGAGGGCCCCGGCAACGCCATCCGCCTGCGCTCGAAGGTCAACGCGGCCGCGCGCACGGTGCTGGCCGAACACGACTTCGTCGAGGTCGAGACCCCCACGCTCACCCGCTCCACCCCCGAGGGCGCCCGCGACTTCCTGGTGCCCGCGCGCCTGCAGCCGGGCAGCTTCTACGCCCTGCCGCAGAGCCCGCAGCTGTTCAAGCAGCTGCTCATGGTCGGCGGCATCGAGCGCTACTTCCAGATCGCGCGCTGCTACCGCGACGAGGACTTCCGCGCCGACCGTCAGCCCGAGTTCACCCAGCTCGACATCGAGATGAGCTTCGTGCGCCAGGAGGACGTGATCCTGCTGGCCGAGGACATCCTGACCGCGCTGTGGAAGCTGATCGGCCACGACATCGTCACCCCGATCCCGCACATGACCTACGCCGAGGCGATGCGTCGCTTCGGGTCGGACAAGCCGGACCTGCGCTTCGGTGTCGAGATCACCGAACTCACCGACTACTTCAAGGACACCACCTTCCGGGTGTTCCAGTCCGAGTACGTCGGCGCGGTCGTGATGCCCGGTGGCGCGAGCCAGCCGCGTCGTCAGCTCGACGCCTGGCAGGAATGGGCCAAGCAGCGCGGCGCCAAGGGCCTGGCCTACATCCTGATCAACGAGGACGGCACCCTCGGCGGTCCGGTCGCCAAGAACCTGACCGACACCGAGCGTGAGGGGCTGGCCAAGCAGGTCGGCGCCGAGCCGGGCGACTGCGTGTTCTTCGCCGCCGGTGCGGTGAAGTCGAGCCGGGCCCTGCTCGGCGCCGCCCGCGGCGAGATCGCCCGCAAGTGCGACCTCATCGACCCGAACGCCTGGGCTTTCGTCTGGATCGTCGACGCCCCGATGTTCGAGCCCGCCGCCGAGGCGACCGCCAGCGGCGACGTGGCGCTGGGCCACTCGGCCTGGACCGCGGTGCACCACGCGTTCACCTCGCCCAAGCCCGAGTCGCTCGACACCTTCGACACCGATCCGGGTTCGGCGCTGGCCTACGCCTACGACATCGTCTGCAACGGCAACGAGATCGGCGGCGGTTCCATCCGTATCCACCGTCGTGACGTGCAGGAACGCGTGTTCGCGGTGATGGGCATCGACAACGACGAGGCCCAGGACAAGTTCGGCTTCCTGCTCGACGCCTTCGCCTTCGGCGCCCCGCCGCACGGCGGCATCGCCTTCGGCTGGGACCGCATCACCGCGCTGCTGGCCGGTGAGGATTCCATCCGCGAGGTGATCGCGTTCCCGAAGACCGGTGGCGGCGTCGACCCGCTCACCGACGCGCCCGCGCCGATCACCCCGCAGCAGCGTAAGGAAGCCGGGATCGACGCCAAGCCGGAGGTCAAGGCCGCCGCCGACGCGCCGAAGGACGCCGCGGCCGAGAAGTAACGACAGCGCGGGACAGCCCGGTACCTTCTGGTCATATCGCTGACGCGATGCCGACCAGGAGGTACCGGTGCTTCACCTGCGTGTGATCAGCCCGCCCGACCGCACCGACGAGTTGGTGCGGATCCTCGAAACCGACCCGGGGGTCACCCATCTCACGGTGGCGCGCGGTGTCGCGCTCATGCCCGCCGGGGATCTGGTGCAGGCCGACGTGGCCAGGGAAGCGGCCAACAAGGTGCTCGCCGATGTGAAGGCGCTCGGCGTCGTCGAGCACGGCGGGATCACTCTCGGCCCGGTCACCACGGTGCTCTCCGATGCCGCCGACCGCGCGGTCCGCAACGCCCCCGGCGATCCCAGCGACGCGGTGGTCTGGGACCAACTGCTCAAGGAGACCCGCGAGGAGTCCTCGCTCAACGCCACCTTCGTCGCGTTCCTGACCATCGCCTGCCTGCTCGCCGCCATCGGGGTGGCGACGGATTCGCCGGTCACGATCGTCGGGGCGATGGTGGTGGGGCCGGAGTTCGGTCCGCTGGCGGCGCTGTCGGTGGCGCTGGTGCGGCGCAACTGGCGCCTGGCGCGGCGGTCGGTGATCGCGCTGGCCGTGGCCTTCCCGATCGCCCTGCTGATCACCCTGGGCGCCACGATCGTGTGGGAGCGGCTGGGCTGGATCACCACCGCGCGCGTGATCGACGCGCACAGCGTCGACTTCATCTACGAGGTCGGCCCGTTCTCGCTGGTGGTCGCGCTGCTGGCCGGGGCGGCGGGGATGCTGTCGTTGGTCACCGCGAAATCGGCGGCGCTGATCGGGGTGTTCATCTCGGTCACGACCGTGCCCGCGGCCGGGTACGCGGTGGTGGCCGCGACGATCGGGCAGTGGCATCGCGCGTTCGAGTCGGTGGGTCAGCTCGCGGTGAACCTGGTCGGCATCGTGATCGCCGGCGTGCTTGTGCTCGAGCTGCGACCCAAATCCGGTGACGAGACCGGCCCGCTCGGTCGGTTCAAGCGGGCCATCGGGATGCGGACCGTGCTCGAGCGCTGATCAGACGCGGGCGACCGGTCCGGCGGTGAGCATCCGGTAGGCGTAGGTGACCGCGATGACGCACACCGGCCCGGCGACGAACAGGCCGAGCCCGCACAGGGCCGCGCCGACGAGGGTGACGAGGACGACGGTGAGCGCCAGCAGCAGTGCCGCCCACAGATTGGCGAGCACCAACTGCGCGCTCGCCTTGATCGCCTCCACCGGACCGTAGTCCTGATCGATCACGAAGTGCATCGAGAACATGCACAGGAACCCGACGATCAACCCCGGCGCCAGGCACAGCGACGACGCCAGCAGGGTCGCGGCGAAGGCCAACAGTGAGGTCAGCAAGACATTGCCCGCGTTGACGAATCGGAAGAACGACCCGAAAGCCGGTGGGTATCCGTCGGTTTCGTAGAGGGCGCCGCGCACCATCGCCGCCTGCAACAGCCACAGCGCGACGATCACCACCAGGAACAGCAGCAGGATGCTGAACGGCGAGGTGGGGTTGAAAAGCTGGACCACGCCGACGAACCCGAGATAGATCAACACCCCCACCGAGGTGACGCCCAGCCACGGCCCCGTGTTCGACCGGAAGCGCTCCCAGCCGTAGCTCAGCGACCGCCCCACATCGAGGGCTTGTGCTCCCGAATGGTAGTAACCGGGCGTCTGCCCGGCGCCGCCGTTGGACACGCCGGACGCGGGGGTGGTGGAGCGGCGTAGGTTCTCCGGCTTCGTCTGCGGGACCGCGTAATCCGAACCCGTCCCCGCGGGCCCGTACTGCGGGCCGCCCTGGGTGATCGGGGGCGGCGGTTCGACGGGCTCCTGCCCGTACTGGGCGGCGCCGGGGCCCTCGAATTGCGGATAACCTGCGCCACCGGCCATTCCGTGCCGACCCGGCCCCTGACCGGCCGGGGGCGGTGGCCCGGAGCTCTCGTGCCTGCCCGGGTGGCCGGAGAATGGTCCGCCACCGCCCGGAACCGGCGACCCGCCCGGCGAATCGCTCGATGCGGCGTACGGTGTGTCGGTCACTGTGGTAGACCTTTCGACTCAACCGGTTTGCGGTGTGGCGCACAGCAGTTCACGTTGAGAAAACCCGACGCGTGAGTGATGTGTCAAGCGCACAGGCACATCCGCGCAACCTCGGCGCCAACACGCCGAGCGACGCGGAAAGGTTGTGTAACCGCTCGCTATAAGAGACCGAGCACGAGTAGCGTGAGAGGCGATGACCGCACTATTGGCCGAACGCGCCGCCGACGTCGTATCCGCAGCACAACAGTTGCTCACAAAGCGAATGGGTGCTCCGGTAAAGCTGAGCGATCCGATCGAACTCAGCGGCAGTGGTAGGACGACAGTCCTACGTGTGCGTGTCGCGGAGAACGCATTCTCGTTGCCGCGCACGCTGATCGTGAAACAGGTGCGCGGTGCCGCTCAGGACCGCCGCACCGGTGGCATGGCGCCCGGAGTCGCCAGTGTCGACGCGGCGTTCCTGCGCGAGGCGGTGTCCTACCAGTTCACCACCGCGCTGAGCCGCGAGCAGCGCCCCGGGGCGTTCCTGATCGCCTCCAGCGTTCCCGATCGCCTTCTGGTGCTGTCGGATCTGGGCGACAACGCCCTGCTCACCTCGGTGTTGCAGGCGCGCGTCGAGCCGGGCACCCGCAACGCGCTGATGGCCTTCGCGCAGGCGCTGGGCCGCATGCACGCCGCGACGGTCGGGCGCGAACCCGATTTCATCGCCCTGATGCGCCGGGTCGACTCCGCGCACCGGGTCGACGGGATCGCCCAGCAGGCCCAGGCCGCCATCGCCGAGGTGCCGGGACTGCTCGAGGCCGAGTTCGGCATCGAGGTGCCCGGCGAGATCGCCGAGCGCATCGTGCACGGCAACCGCCTGTTCACCGGTGGTCGCTATCGCGCGTTCAGCCCGTCGGATCTGTGCCCCGACAACGTGATCAT